>NZ_CP009279.1:1845240-2460321 GCF_000758545.1 Paenibacillus sp. FSL H7-0737
CATTTTGTCGTTTGCTATTGCAATCCTGATGAATCTGAAGCTTCGCGGTATTTATATTTTCCGTACGATCTATTATCTCCCTACACTGGTGCAGGGTGTTGCACAAATGGTACTGTTCATCTGGATCTTTAATCCGAATGTCGGTCTCGTGAACTCGCTGCTGCGTTTGGTTGGCATTGAAGGTCCTGGTTGGTTCTCCAGTCCGGATTGGTCGATGCCTGCGGTAATTATTATGAGCCTTTGGACCGTTGGCGGTAATATGATCATTTATCTGGCCGGCTTGTCAGACATTCCGCAAAGTTTATATGAAGCGGCCGAAATCGATGGTGCCACTGCCGCGAGAAAAATATGGCATGTTACTCTGCCTCAGATCTCGCCTATCCTTTTCTTCAATACAGTCACAAGTATGATAGGCGCCTTCCAGACGTTTACCCAAGGTTTCATGATCAACGGAGGGCCAGATAATTCATTGCTGTTCTATGCTTATTACCTATATCAAAATGCCTTTATGTGGTTCAAAATGGGCTACGGTTCTGCGCTGGCCTGGGTACTCTTTGTAATTATCCTAGTGTTCACCGCGATTGTATTCCGCAGCAGTGCTTTATGGGTGTACTACGAAACAGAGCAAACCGGAGGGAGGAAGCGTCGTGTCCGTCAAAAAAGAGCGTAATTCTGCTAAGAAAAACTGGCACTGGCTGGCCTATCTTCTGCTGCTGATCGGGAGCGTTGCGTTCCTGTATCCATTTGTTTGGATGGTCTCTGCCTCATTGCGAAGTCTAGAGGAGCTTGCAGTTTCGGGGATGAGTATTTGGCCGGAGCACTGGCGTTGGGCCAACTATGCCAAGGCACTCACCGCCTTTCCATTCCCGCAATATTTGCTTAATACCTTGATTACAACCGTTCTGCCCATTATAGGTACGGTGCTGTCCTGTTCGCTTGTCGGCTACGCGTTTGCTCGGTTAAAGGTTAGAGGAAGCGGATTCCTATTCGTACTCGTCCTCTCAACCATGCTGCTACCCGGTGAAGTAACGATGATCCCACAGTTCATTTTGTTCAAAAAGCTGGGCATGCTCGATACACTTTATCCATTGATCGTTCCGGCTTTCTTTGGCTCAGCATTCTATATTTTCTTATTGCGCCAGTTTTATTCCCGGTTGCCTGTTGGGCTTGAGGAAGCGGCAATCATCGACGGATGCGGTTACTTTAAAATTTGGCGGACGATCTTCCTCCCGCTGTCCAAACCGGCTTTGATGGCTGTTGGCGTCATGGTCTTCATGGGATCCTGGAACAACTTCATGGGGCCGCTGATTTATATTAACAGCGATAAATGGAAGACGCTCACGCTCGGACTCGCTGGATTTCAAGGCACCTATGCCACAGATACCAATTTGTTGATGGCTGCAGCAGTCGTAATAACTCTGCCATGTATACTATTGTTCTTTACATCGCAAAAGGCATTTATGGAGGGTCTGACCTTCTCGGGTTCTAAGGAAAGCTAAACAGAATAACAGGAGTGACTTTGAGATGACTCATCTGAATGAAATAAAGTCTAAAGCAGGTGCAGTAACTTTCCAATCCTCTGACAAAGAGTTGAACGAAGGTTTTGTCTGGGCCAAACAGCAGGCACTAGCATATGCCCATTTTGGTGAAGATGACGTTGGGCTATGGTATGAGGCAGCATTGCCTGAACGTGAAGCTTTTTGCATTCGTGATGTTATGCATCATAGCAATGGAGCTGCTGTACTGGGGCTTCGACTTCATACTAAGAATATGATCATGCGTTTTGCTGAGAACATTGCGGAATCGCGGGACTGGTGTACATACTGGGAGATCACTAAGGACAATGTGCCTGCCCCAGTTGATTATGATAATGACCAGGACTTCTGGTACAATCTCCCTGCAAACTTCGATATTATCGACACAAGCTGGCGACAATACCAATGGACGGGCGATAACTATTATTTAAACGATAGCAAGCTGCTGGAATTCTTCGAATTAACATTAAATGAATATACGAAGACTTGGGATAAAGATGGCGATGGTCTATTGGAGTATTATCCGGAGTATGGCCGAAGAGGTTTGGCGACTTTCAATGAAGCTGGACTTCATCCGCTGCTCGGCGGTGATATGATCGGCGCACAGATTTCTGGATACCGAGCGTTTGCCCATCTCGCTAGTCTTAGAGGCCAAGCTGGAGAAGCGAAGCAGTATGCCGACAAGGCGAAAGAACTGGAACAGCTTTACGAGAAAGACTGGTGGAATGAAGCAAAAGATCGTTTCTACGGTGCGATGCTGCAAGACCGGTCCTTCGTAACGGACTACCATGCTGAGGGCAACTTTCTTCCACTCTATTACGGTTCGATCAGTAATCAGGAAAAACTGCGTATGGCGCTGGAGGATGTCAAAGTCAATCGTGTAGCCAATGTCGAGGGGAAAACCTATCTGCCGGATATTTTCTATCGGTATGGAGAGAAAGAGGAGGCCTTCAACGAGTTGAAGGAGCTGGTTGACCCTACTCTAGATCGCCGGGATTACCCAGAAGTGTCTTATTGCGTGATTGGTTCCATAGCTACCGGATTGATGGGAATTGCGGCGAATGGAGCATCTTTAATCAGCACACTGCCTGCCCTTGCACATTCTCTGGAATGGGCGGAGATGGGGGAGATCCCAATTCTCGACCGTACTCTCACGGTTAAACACAATGGCAACACAGAAAGTGCAATTACGTTGCAATCTGGAGAGCCTTTTGTCTGGAAAGCGGCCTTCCCTGGAAATGTTAGTAAGTTATACCATAACGGCACTGCCATCACAGCAAAGCAGGAATCAACTGATGGTAGAGGACTAATTAGCTTTATTACACTTGAAGTAGCTGAAGGTGAGACACACCGTGTGTCCGCTGTGCAATAATCGTATCTAGCTAAACAACAAAAGGCCATGCTTCTCATTTTGAGAGCGTGGTCTTTTATATTAATTTCAAGGGATAAGAATAAGCTCCCATATGTGTAACTATATGATCCCTTATCAGATCAAGTATTTTCTGATAGAATACTCTTTGTGCAATAACATGGACAAGCGCTTAATAACAATACAATGAACGATTAAGGGAGAGGTTTATACATGAGAGCAGAAACAACGGGCCGTGTAATGCTTGTAGATGGAATGGCTCTGCTGTTCCGGGCCTTTTATGCGACCTCTTATGGAGGATATATTCGCAAGACAAAAGCTGGATTGCCGACGAATGCGGTGTATGGTTTTTTGCAGTATTTTTTCGATGCGGTAAGCACATTTGAGCCTTCTCACGTCGTATGCTGCTGGGATATGGGCAAAGGAACGTTCCGCACCGAGAAATACGATGGATACAAATCGAATCGGATTGAAGCCCCGTTAGAGCTGATTCCACAGTTCGATCTAGTAAAAGATGTAGTAGCTGAGCTTGGGGTGCCGAATATTGGACTTGCAGGCTATGAAGCGGATGATTGCATTGGTACGCTGGCTTCTTGTTACAGTGAAAACTCTGAGGTATATATTTTGACGGGTGACCATGATATGCTTCAGCTCATTGATGAGAATGTTAAGGTCGTCATTATGAAAAAGGGACGCTCTAACTATAAAGTGTATGACCTTGCAGAATTGCTGGAGGAAAAGGGTCTAACGCCTAGACAGGTGATTGACCTGAAAGGCTTTATGGGCGATACCAGTGATAATTATCCCGGCGTAAAAGGGATTGGTGAGAAGACTGCGCTGAAACTGCTGACCGAATACGGAACAGTTGAAGGTGTAATTGAGAATTTGCATTTGCTCCCTAAAGGTGTGCGTACCAAAATCGAAGCAGATCTGGATATGCTGCATTTATCGCGAGAGTTAGCGGAAATTCGATGCGATGTGCCGGTGGTTTGCGAGCTGACGGAAGCCTTGTGGCAACTACAACGGGAAACAGCTGCACGCAAATTTCAGGAGCTAGAGTTCGGCAGCTTGATGCATTTGATTGCTGAGGTGCAGGACGAACGAGGAATTGTACAGATTGAGTTAGGCGATTTGGGTTAAAGAAGACACCCTTCATGCAAAGATGCATGGAGGGTGTTTTGTTAAACTATAAGAACGTATAAGTTTCAAGCTATACATTATCCTTATCTTTCTCTCTTAAACGCCTTTTGCGTCCTTATAAGGACGCAAAAGGCGTTTATACTTGTTGTGATAGCGCTTCATTCGACGTATAATTAGGGCTGGTGATTGCTTTTTTTAATGATATTATTCATTTGTGTATGGGTAGCGTTTCAACTTCTAACTAGAGAAAGGGAGAGAATTGCTGTGAAGCTATTGGGAGCGATTGAAGCAGGCGGAACAAAGTTTGTATGTGGGATTGGTTATGAGGACGGTACCATTGTTGACCGAGTTAGCTTTCCGACAACAACACCGGAAGAAACGATGGGACTAGTAATAGACTATTTTAAAGAGAAGAATGTAGAAGCATTCGGAATCGGATCTTTTGGACCGATTGATCCCGTACTGGACAGCCCTACTTATGGTTACATAACAACGACACCAAAACCTCACTGGGGACAATATAATCTGGTAGGCACAATGGCTGAGCAATTTAACGTTCCGATCGGCTTTGACACGGATGTGAATGGTGCAGCGCTTGCGGAAAGTAAATGGGGAGCGGCTAAAGGTTTGGACAGCTGTCTTTATATTACGGTTGGGACAGGCATTGGAGCAGGAGCGGTTGTTGGCGGCCAGATGGTCCATGGATTGTCACATCCTGAGATGGGACATATTCTAGTTCGTAGACATCCAGAGGATACGTTTGAGGGTTACTGTCCTTATCATGGCGATTGTCTTGAAGGATTAGCCGCAGGTCCGGGGATCGGCAAACGCTGGGGACAACCGGCAGGAGAGCTACCAGTGGACCATCCGGCTTGGGAAATGGAAGCTCACTATCTTGCACATGCACTCATGAACTATGTGCTGATTCTGTCTCCTCAAAAAATCGTAATGGGCGGTGGTGTTATGAAGCAAAGCCACCTGTTCCCGTTAATTCGCACTAAGCTGCAAGAGTTATTGAGCGGATATGTTCAGCATCCATCGCTTAATATTGACATCGATAATTATGTTGTCTCACCAGGTCTTGGAGACAATGCAGGGCTTGCTGGAGCGATTGGATTGGCTACATTAGCTCTAGCTAGAAGCTAGTATAAAAAGACATTGACTGTTCGGTAATATATGGTATTCTAGGATCTAACAGTATAGCATTTAATGAGGGAGCACCTCTTTCGCGTTTATCGTGAGAGAGGTGCTTTTTTGCGTTCGGGGTCGGATTGAAAAAGGATTTGTTCGCTCCGAAGGAGGCTCTTCCCGGAAGGTTATTGTGCTTGCTGTAATGTTGAGAAAGGTAGGGATGAATATGCAAATTGTGTTTATGAACCGTTTATCCAGAATATCTGGAGTGGATCAAGAGGTGTACGCCCAGCTGTGGATTGGAGAGGAAGAGGGGATCTGGAGTTTGGGCTGGCGTGATTTTTCAGGTGGGGAGAATTACATTGAGAATTTGTGGTATGAAGGTGGTTCATGGAATGAGATGCTCTGTGTATACAGGCATGAGCTAGCAGTGAAGATGGGAGATGGCTATCGACCCTTAATCGATGGGATATTCCACGAGGAGGATAGTCTTACTGGGCGTAATCAGGAACAGCTGAAGCTTCAATATTACAGCGAACATTATGGCAATGAAGCCATTTATGAAGAGTTATGTGCTTGGCGCCGTGGTAAGGCTTCGAGTGAACGGAAGGCGCCCTATATTCTCGCCAGTAATCGTCTGTTGCGCTTGTTAAGTACATTTCTACCGCATACGCCAGAGGAACTGATGCAAATTCCGGGTGTTGGAGAAGGCAAGATAGCGCAGTTTGGGGCTGATTGGCTGGTTATAACTACTGCGGTGGCAAGGGAACATGCTTTCCCTCTAAATTGGGTGCATGAAGTAATTGAAGAGGAGTCTTTCGTCTCTTGGCTTTATAAACAGAAAGAAGTCAAATATAAGAAGCAGCTAGAACGACTGCGCTTGCGGAGGATTTTGCTGCAGGGGATCGAGAATGGGTTGGGCTTGGAACAGCTTAAGGTGAATAGTGGAGTGAACCGGCGTGAACTTATAGAAGCGGTAGAGGAGCTAGAAAGAGAAGGTTATTCCGTCGAGAAGCTAATCCATGTAGAGCTTGGCAATATGCCGCAGAATGAGCAGGATGCGATATGGAATGCCTATGTGGAGCTCGGGGATCTCTTCCTAAAACCGGTGTTACATAAGGTGTATGGTGACGACTTTTCCGCTGCTGAAGGATTGGATATTTATTATGAGCGTCTGCGATTGATCCGCATCCGTTTCCGTCGAGAGCAAACGCATAAAGTGGGCATAGCGACCAGTTTTTAAATTTGCGCATACCAAAAAGACGAAGGCTTCCTTATACCTTACGGTTACAGGTCCTTCGTCTTGCTTATTCGTCCGGTTCGTTTCATAGCCATTCCTTCTTGCGGAAAACATACAGCATCCCACAGCCTAACGTCAACATAACGCCTATAACGCCATAATAGCCATATTTCGTATGAAGCTCGGGCATATGATCAAAGTTCATACCGTAGATTCCGGTAATTACGGTCAGGGGCATGAATATTGTTGTAATCGCAGTAAATACTCTCATAATTTCATTCGCGCGGTTGGCGATACTGGATTGGTATGCCTCTCGTAAGTTGCCCATGAGATCGCGATACGTCTCAAAGGTTTCAGATATTTTAACCGCATTTTCATAAATGTCGCTAAAATATTTCTGCAGCTGATCATCAATCAGACGGAGGTCTTTTTTATTTAGGGTATTGATCACTTCTTTTTGTGGCCCCAGCATTTTCTTCAACCATAGAATTTCACTTCGCAGACCGATAATTTCACTGAGATGTGACTTCTTGGTATGCATGAGGATATCTTCTTCCAGCTTCTCAATCCGAGCTTCAATTCGGTCGCCGACGGAGAAATAGTTATCAACGACAAGGTCAATTAGCAAGTAAAGGAACATATCCGGTTCACTTACTTCTTGCTCCCAGAGCATAGGCTTCAGGATTCGTAGTTCATTGATCTTTTGTTTCGTGACAGTGATGATGTAATGTCTTCCAAGGAATACATTGAGCGCCCGTAGGAAAATTTCTTCATCGTCAAAGCGGATGCTATTTACAACTATAAAGTAGTGACTTTCGTATATTTCGATCTTTGGACGCTGATCCTCTTCGCTAAGGCAATCCTCAACAGCAAGATCATGTAGGTTGAACAAGGGCTGAAGCAGCTCCAAATCCTCAACATCGGCGTCAATCCAATAGAACCCTTCCGTTGGGGGTGTTAGTGTTTCATCAATTTCATCAATAGGTGTAAAAACCCCTGCATTTACCAGCCGGATTTTCATCTGATTTCACTCCTCCTATCCCCAGGTCTTCACTAGGGACTGCTAAATTAAGCACAGAGAAAAAAATCAGCTTGGCCGGCGGTACAATCAATACATAGGGCCAAATGACGTTTCGAGGGCATGAAGAAGAACTGCTCCCGCCGCCGGCAAGCTGATGATTATCCTGTGTGGTTGCTCATTCTGTACACATATTTGCGAGCTCGGGTCGCCTTCCATCCTTCTTCTCACCTCTTCTTTTCGTTCAGGTATGAAATACTTGTCTAGTATAACAACGGAGTATGCCTCTTTCAAGCAAATTTATTGTGATTTTGAGGCTTCTTCAGCATTGTATGGACTTGACGAAAAGGAGGTTCATGATTTAAAGTGAATTTTAAAGTAATTTAATTGAATACAGCTAAATCTTATCAAGAGCAGGTGGAGGGACTAGCCCTATGAAACCCGGCAACCGGCGTGTAAACGCACGGTGCTAATTCTTGCGGAATTTCTGCAGACGTCTAATCGTTTTCAGGAACATTCTGGCAGATGAGAGAGGCGCATATGACTGTAGATATGACCTTTCTCGATTTCCGAGGAAGGTCTTTTTATGTTCAGCAAGCCGCAGTGCGGCAAAATAACTAAATTCAGCTAAGGAGTGGAAAGACAATGCCAATTAAAATTCCCGACAGTTTACCGGCGAAAGAAGTACTATCCGGAGAAAATATTTTTGTGATGGACGAAAGTCAGGCTTTCCATCAGGATATCCGTCCACTACGGATTGCTATTCTGAACCTCATGCCGACTAAAGAGACGACAGAGACTCAATTGCTGCGTTTAATTGGAAATTCGCCACTACAAGTTGATGTTACTTTATTGCATCCGCGTTCCCATATTTCCAAGAATACTTCTGCTGAACATTTGAAGAGCTTTTACAAAACCTTTGACGAGATCAGCCACCGCCGTTTGGATGGTTTAATCGTTACAGGTGCTCCTGTAGAACAAATGGAGTTCGAGGAAGTATCGTATTGGGAAGAACTGAAAGAGATTTTTGAATGGAGCAAGGACAATGTGACTTCAACCATGCATATTTGTTGGGCGGCACAGGCAGGCTTATATCATCATTTTGGTGTTCGTAAAGTGGCATTGCCTGAGAAATGTTTTGGCGTCTTCCCTCATACGATTAATCAAAATAACATTAAACTGTTGCGCGGCTTTGACGAGGTATTCCATGTACCACACTCTCGTCATACCGATGTCTCCCGTGAAGATATTGAGAATAATCCAGATCTGCAGATTCTGGCGGAATCCGAAGAAGCTGGTATGTATCTAGTGGCTACAAACGACGGTAAACAAATATTTGTGACCGGACATTCCGAATACGATCCTCTATCCTTGAAATGGGAATATGACCGTGATGTGTCTAGAGGGATGGAGATGGCTTTGCCGAAACATTACTTCCCTAAAGATGATCCAGAACGTACACCTCCAGCAGTGTGGCGTGCGCATGCTAATTTATTATTCTCTAACTGGCTCAATTACTATGTATATCAAGAAACGCCTTATGATATCGACCCGATTGTTTACTAATAATAGCGCTACAATATAAATTAGGAGGCATTAATCATGGATGACAAACTTAGGATTGAAAGTAGACTGGCTCAAATAGGTTCTCAAGAAGATCCAGCCACAGGAGCAATTAATTTTCCGATTTATAATGCAACGGCATTTCGTCATCCAAAACTCGGTCAGAGCACAGGGTTTGATTATAGCCGTACCAAGAGTCCGACCCGTTCAGTGCTTGAGAATGCAGCTGCAGAACTGGAATCCGGAGATGCAGGATTTGCTTGTAGCTCAGGGATGGCAGCGATACAAACGGTGCTTACCTTGTTTGCTCAAGGCGACCATCTGATCGTTTCGCTGGATCTTTACGGCGGTACCTATCGTTTGTTGGAACGGATTATGTCCAAGTTTGGAATCACTGCTTCATATGTAGACACGAATGATTTGGATGCACTGGAAACTTCGCGTCGTCCAAATACGAAAGCTGTATTTATTGAAACGCCAACGAACCCACTTATGATGATCACGGATATTGAAGCCGTGTGCACTTGGGCACGTCATCATGGGTTACTTAGCATTGTAGATAATACGCTGCTGACTCCATTCTTCCAACGGCCTATAGAATTAGGTGCGGATATTGTAGTTCATAGCGCTACTAAGTATTTGGGTGGTCATAATGATGTACTGGCAGGCCTGATTGTATCCAAGGGTGTAGAATTATCAGCTGAATTAGCTATTCTACATAACTCTATTGGCGCCGTGCTCGGACCAACAGACAGTTATCAGTTGATGAGGGGCTTGAAGACATTGGCGCTGCGTATGGAGCGTCACGAAAGCAATGCATTAGCGATCGCTCACTACTTATTAGAGCATCCAGCGATTGCGGAAGTGTTTCATCCAGGATTGCCTGATCATCCAGGACATGAAATCCAGAATCGCCAATCTTCAGGCAATACCGGTATTTTTTCTTTCAAATTAAAAGATGCCAGATACGTAGAGCCGCTTCTTCGTCATATTCGTCTTATTGCATTCGCAGAAAGCTTGGGCGGTGTAGAGTCACTGATGACTTATCCGGCTGTACAAACGCATGCTGATATTCCTGTGGAGATTCGAAATGCTGTGGGTGTAGATGATCGTTTACTGCGCTTCTCCGTCGGTATTGAACATGCAGAGGATTTGATTGCTGATCTTAGCCAAGCACTAGAAGCCGCTAGGGCAGAAATTGAGTCCAAGTAACAGGAAGAAATGTTCAATCGAGTGTTAGTGGAGAAATAGAGTATAACTAGCAGTATCGCTTAGTGCGATGCTGCTTTTCTTCTGGATAGGAATTTGCGAAGAATGTAAAAGCATTTTTCAAGCTGTTCAGATTGTGATACGATGAGGAAATGAACTGTTCAATTGTATGAGAAAGGGTTGTCACCTTGAAAAAAGAGACAACGTTTTTTCTTCCTGTAATTTTGTGATTCTACCATACCCCTAAGGGTTTAGAAGGAGGATGCGAACGATGAGTGCGATAGATCTTATTTTGGACAAAGCCCTACGGGGTGAACGTCTCCAATTGGAAGATACCATCCGGCTGTTCGAGAGCAACGAAATTGAGAAAATGGGTGCAGCTGCAAACACCATAATGGAACGCTGGCATCCAGACCCGATGGCCACGTTTGTAATTGGTCGTAATATTAACTATACGAATGTATGTGATGTCTACTGCCGTTTCTGCGCATTTTATCGCAGACCGGGCTCTGATGAGGGTTATGTATTGCCGGATGAGACGATTTACCAAAAAATCGCTGAGACTATCGCTGTAAATGGTACAGAAATACTGATGCAAGGCGGTACGAACCCAAATCTTCCTTTCAGCTATTATACCGATATACTTCGCGGAATTAAGCAACGTTTTCCTGAGATTACAATGCATTCCTTCTCTCCTGCTGAGATTATGAAGATGAAGGAAGTATCTGGATTATCGCTCGAGGAAGTTGTGCGTGAAATCCATGCTGCTGGCCTGGATTCACTACCAGGTGGTGGAGCGGAAATTCTCGATGATCGCACACGCCGCAAGATCAGCCGACTTAAAGGCTCATGGCGCGAGTGGATGGATGTCATGCAGACAGCGCATAAGATCGGTATGAATACGACAGCTACGATGGTCATTGGACTTGGTGAAAGTATGGAAGAACGGGCATTACACTTACTTCGTGTGCGTGAGGCTCAGGACGAGTGTATTGCCAACAAGTATGATTCAGAGGGTTTCTTGGCCTTTATCTCTTGGACCTTCCAACCGGACAATACCAACCTGAAGCTGGATAGACAAACGCCTGAAGAATATCTGAAGACGGTAGCCATAAGTCGCCTTGTTCTAGACAATATTAAAAACTTCCAGTCCTCTTGGGTAACAATGGGACCAGAGGTCGGTAAGCTTTCCCTTCAATATGGCTGCAACGATTTCGGTAGTACGATGATTGAAGAAAACGTAGTATCTTCTGCGGGCGCGACCTACAAGGTCAATATCGAATCGATTACTCAGCTGATCCGCGAAGCAGGCAAAATCCCGGCACAGCGGAATACACGCTACGATATTCTGCGCGTGTTCGATGATGCTAATGCGAAGATTGATAATGATTTCATCATGCAGAACTAATATATAAATTAAATCAACGCTTGTTGCTCGTTAATCCGTTTAGTGGATGATTGAGCAGCAAGCGTTTTTTGTATGGTTAAGATTTCGAAGGTTTATTTTACCTGTGAACATAAATTCATTATTTTATTACATTTCTGTATACACATTATTATCCAAAAATGATATCATAATCATATCAAAAGAATATCTTATGGGGGTGCTTTTTTATGAAGGAGAAAACGCTTCGTCCTGTCAGCGGATTTTGGGTTATCGCATTAATTGCAGTTTGTTTGGCTGGTGGAATCTATGGTGCTGTTCAGGAGTATATTGCAGTACCGGTCATTCTGTTCGTTGTATCAGCAATACTATGTACGAGTATTACGGTTGTACAACCTAATAAGTCGGTTGTAGTCACCTTTTTCGGCAAATATGTAGGGACTATTGCAACGAGTGGACTGTTCGCAGTTATTCCGTTCAGCGTACGTAAGACGGTTTCCCTACGCGTTCGTAACTTTAACAGTGTGAAGCTCAAGGTCAATGATGTTGAAGGTAATCCGATTGAAATTGCTGCAGTTATCGTCTTTAAGGTGATTAACTCCGCTAAAGCCCTCTTTGATGTAGATAAATACATGGCTTTCGTAGAGATTCAGAGTGAAACGGCGCTGCGTCATGTGGCCAGCAAATACCCTTATGATAACTTCAATGAATCTGGGATGTCTCTGCGTGCCAATGCAGATGAAATTGCTAAAGAGTTAGCGACTGAGCTTCAAGAGCGTTTGTCCTTATCTGGTGTAGAAGTCATTGAAGCCCGGCTTACACATTTGGCTTATTCAACAGAAATTGCCAGCACCATGTTGCAGCGGCAGCAAGCTTCTGCCATTCTGTCTGCTCGTCAAATCATTGTTGAAGGTGCAGTTGGTATGGTCGATATGGCGATTAAACAGCTTAAAGAGAGCGGTGTAGTGGAGCTTGACGAAGAACGTAAAGCGGCCATGATTAATAATCTGATGGTGGCGATCGTGTCGGAGCGCGGAGCGAGTCCGGTCATTAACGCCGGCTCGTTGTATTAAGGCGGTGCATCATGGCGGCCAAGAAAAGCTTTCCATTGCGGATCGATCCGGATCTGCATGAGGCGTTGGAACGTTGGGCGGGAGAGGAATTTCGCAGTGTAAACGGACATATCGAATACTTGCTGCGTGAGTCTTTGAAACGTGCAGGCCGCTTACCTGGGAAACGCCGAGAAGAGTAACCTGTTAAGGACAGTTCTAGCGCTATTTCCTGGCTGCAGAACTGTCCGTGTAGGTGACTGTTTCCGCTGTTTACAAAATTTTGCCCCCTCTACAGACTTGACTGTCAGAGAGGACAGATTTATAATTACTCCATAATTCACGTTAACAGCTTTGACAAAGATATGAATGGATTGTTCTGGACCGTATCAGAGAGAGGGAACATAGGCTGTAATTTCCTCCGGTATCCTACTATCGATTTACCCCTTTGTAGCTGCGGTTATGAATTCCCTGAAATGGGATAGTAAGAACCGCCGGTTCATGGTCGTTATTCCATGCTTACGAAGGATTCTGACTCGACTCTGCTTTAGAGCAGATTGAGAGAATCGAATTTGGGTGGAACCACGGGTGCAAACGCTCGTCCCTTTGCGGGACGGGCGTTTTTTGTATGCGTGGATATTTCCGTTTCGAAAAATTTAAAATTGTTGTTTGGTTTAAGGAAATGAAGGAGGAAATTAAAATGGTAAGTATTAAACTTCCGGACGGCTCCGTTCGGGAATACGCAGAAGGTAGTAATATTGATGATGTAGCGGCTTCTATTAGTAGTGGACTTCGCAAGAATGCGGTGGCAGGGAAATTGAATGGTATTGTCGTGGATCTGTCCACTCCGCTAGAGGAAGGCGCATTGATAGAAATCGTAACTTTGGATTCACCTGATGGCTTGGAAGTTATGCGTCACAGTACTGCCCACTTGATGGCGCAAGCTGTAAGACGTTTATATGGAACAAAGGAAGTTAAGCTTGGTGTAGGTCCTGTTATCGAAGATGGCTTCTACTACGATATGGATTTGGAACATCCGCTTAATCCTGAGGATCTGCTAAAGATTGAAAAGGAAATGGATCGCATTATCTCTGAGAACCTTCCAATCGTACGTAAGGAAGTTAGCCGTAAGGAAGCGCTCCAAATATTCGGTGAGCTAGGCGATCCTTACAAACTTGAACTAATCGAAGCATTGCCTGAAGATAGTGTGATTTCGATCTATGAACAAGGTGAATTCTTCGACTTGTGCCGTGGACCACACTTACCGTCGACTTCTAAGATCAAAGTCTTTAAATTGATGAATGTAGCTGGTGCTTACTGGCGCGGCGATAGCAAGAATAAAATGCTTCAACGCGTATACGGTACAGCTTGGATTAAAAAAGCGCAGCTCGATGAGCATCTTCGTCTGCTTGAAGAAGCGAAGAAACGCGACCACCGTAAGCTGGGTAAAGAGCTTGAAATCTTCACATTTAATCAATTGGTAGGCCAAGGCTTGCCGATCTGGCTGCCTAAGGGTGCTAAACTGCGCAGTATTCTGGAACGATACATTGTGGATCTGGAAGCAAGTCTAGGATACCAGCATGTATATACTCCGGTTCTTGGTAATGTTGAACTATATAAAACTTCTGGACACTGGGAGCACTATCAAGAGGACATGTTCCCTAAAATGACTATTGATAATGAAGAATTTGTACTTCGCCCAATGAACTGCCCGCATCACATGATGATTTATAAGAGCTCCATGCACAGCTATCGTGATCTGCCGATCCGTATTGCTGAACTGGGTATCCAGCACCGTTATGAAATGTCAGGAGCATTGACTGGCTTGCACCGTGTGCGTTCGATGACTCTAAATGACTCCCATATTTTCTGCCGTCTGGATCAAATTAAAGGCGAGTTCATTCGTGTAATCGAGTTGATTAAACAGGTATACAGTGACTTTGGTATTAATGACTACCGTTTCCGGTTGTCTTATCGTGATCCTAAGGATACAGAGAAATATTACGCTAATGACGAAATGTGGGAAACTGCACAGCGTATGTTGCGTGAAGTTGTAGAAGAAGCTGGTCTGCCATTCTACGAAGCAGAAGGCGAAGCTGCCTTCTACGGTCCGAAGCTGGATGTGCAGATCAAGACTGTACTAGGCAAAGAAGAAACTCTCTCCACTGTACAGATCGACTTCTTGCTGCCTGAACGCTTTGAATTGGAATATATCGGTGACGATGGTCAGAAACACCGTCCAGTCGTTCTACACCGCGGTATTTTAGGTACAATGGAGCGCTTTGTTGCTTTCTTGTTAGAGAACTTTGCAGGATCACTGCCGCTTTGGCTGTCTCCACAGCAGGTTAAAGTTATTCCTGTTTCGACTGCCTTCGACGATTATGCTAAGGAAGTTACAGACAAGCTGCGTCGCCGTGGTATCTCTGCTGAGGCAGATTTACGTAATGAGAAGCTTGGCTATAAGATCCGTGAAGCTCAGCTGGAGAAGCTACCATACATGTTCGTAGTTGGAGAGAATGAGATGAATGCCGAGACAGTTTCCATCCGTAAGCGTGGAGAAGGCGATATGGGAGCTAAGCCACTTCAAGAAGTGATTGAACTGCTGGCCCAAGAAATTGCTGACCGTGTAATCTCCTAATTACTTGTAATAACCAACACCAAAAGTACGTCTAATAATGACCTCTGTCATATGCCCATAAGGATTGAAAATTGATCTTTATGTATAAAATTTTGTGAATCGGGAAACCTTCGCTAATAAGGGGGAGGTTTATCACATGAACAAAATGGGCATATTTCAGAGGTTTTGGTGTCTTTTCGTCACAATAGTCCTACTGTTGACTGCTGCAGGTATCATTCCTGAATCCAAGCATCAAGCAGTTGTGGCCAATGGGACAGGAGACACATTACAGCACACAGATATTAGCAAAACGCTTTCGAACGAATTGCAACATACTCAGGCTAATTCTGGTTCAATGAGAATCAAAGATCAACAAGCTATTCTCACCACTGGCCGTGCTACCTTGTTATCAAACGAGCCATATTCCAGCGTACCGATCGTTCCTGCGACAACAAAAAATAAACCAGTAGCTACAAAGTCACCACAGAGCACTAAAGCTCCAACTACCAAAGGGAGTGGGGGCACGGGCTCTTCAAAATCGCCGAATTCTGTTCCTGTAGCTGCACCAGCTCCTGACCAGATTATTACTTCAATGAAAGTGATGGCGACGGGTTATACTGCGGGTTATGAATCTACAGGTAAAACATCTAAACATCCCGAATACGGAATCACCTATTCAGGTGTTAAAGTACGTAGAGATAAGAACACAGTCTCGACTATTGCTGCTGACCCTAAGGTAATCCCGTTAGGGAGTATACTTTATATACCTGGTTATGGATACGGCATCGTCGCTGATACAGGATCTGCCATTAAAGGGCGGAAGATTGATTTGTATTTTGCTACTACGAAACAGGTGTATAAGGAATGGGGCAAAAAATCAGTTGTAGTTCAGCTCATTAAGCGAGGAAACGGTACATGTACAGAAGTGATGCTGAAGAAGCTCACTCAGGCAATTGAGACTTATAATGCTGTACCGCAATCCCTGCTGGAAGAATCCATTTAAGATCTAGCGGTTATACTTCAATGAATTTGGTGGATTGAACTTAATTTCACTTGGTCATGCATAATAGTGACATCACCTTGCCATAATACGGACTGGGGCAGAGCATTAGCCTCATCCGAGATTTTCTCTTAGTAAGCATTATCTATGCTGCATAAGGGATAAGGGAGGTGAATTACGTGGCTAATAATAAAAAATCTAAAGTTCAAGAAAACTACAAAACACCGAATGAAAAATACAATGCTGAGTTTGCTGTTGAGAATGACGGCGCAACTAAGCAAAGTGGAAATACTTCTAAGCCAGCTCAGAAACCGCAACAATAATGCGCTTCTGAAGCAGAAGACTGCTGAATAAAGAGACTGTCCCAATCAGTTTATAACTGAGGGACGGTCTTTTTTTCATTTTTCATATATAATGAAGTAAATGGAATATTACCCCATTCGTCTCCGTCTAGAGACTGAGTGGAAGTTCCTTCTCTCGCCGCTGTTTATGAGCGCTTCCTTCCTGTAGACTAAGGCTATAAGATTGAAGAAGAGAGCGTTCCACTAATTTAAAGGGGAAATGGAATATGAAAAGAAGGTTCACCAGTCAGATTTTTGGCGGCTTGATCCTGATAGGGATTGGAGCCATGTTTCTACTTAGACAATTGGGTTACACCGATTTCAGCTTAGGTTATTTAATCTCAAATTATTGGCCTGTTATCTTGATCCTCATGGGGATGAAGCGACTCCTGGGTACGGGAGACGAACATCAAAAAGGTGGATCTTCACCTATCGGCGGTTTTTTCTTTCTGGCGATCGGAGTGTTCTTCCTTGGACGAAATTTGGACTGGTTCGATATTTCAGCCGGGGATTTTTTCAAAATGTTCATTCCAATCATGCTTATTGGTGGCGGTCTTTATGTGATCTTTAAACCACGAGGTTCAGTACCACCAGTGCCACCTGCGCCACCGTCACCACCTGATTACTTTCCTCCAGGAAAAAGCTCACTGGATGTGGAGCCGCCAACGCCGCTGGATTCCACGCTTGATGAACAATTCGAGCAGAAATTCGGCAAACCTTCTGGAGAGCGAGACTGGAATATTAATCTTCAAAAAGATGAAGAAGAGGATGAGGACGGAACTGGAGCTTTTAAGTCCACCGCTGAATCACGTTGGCAGGAGAAACAGGAGCGTCATGAGCGCAGACGCCAAGAACGTCATGAGCGTCATGCTAGAAGACATGGGGAATGGCATGAGGAGTTCCATAAGACAGAGAGTAGCAGCAAGGAGTCAACTAATCGCTCTGCTTTTATTGGGGATGTCCACATGGGTCGCGAGCATTTCCAACTGAAGAATACAAATGTCTCGCAGTTTATAGGTGATACTGTACTGGATCTGACGAACGCGCAGATTGCTTATGGAGAAACGAAAATTAATATCTCCGCTTTTATAGGTGACATCAAGGTGTACATTCCGAATGATATGGATCTTGGAATCTCAGTGAACAGTAGTTCATTTATCGGCGATATGGAAGTTTTGGATCAGTCTCGGAGTGGATTTATGAGCAGTGTTCAATGCAAGACGCCTTATTATAAAGAAGCGGGCAAAAAGGTCCGCATTAACGTAAGTGCTTTTATAGGTGACATTAAAGTTAAAACGGTGGGTTAGATGGGAACAATCTTTAGTAATACCAAATGGTTGTTGTTGTTTTACTTTTTGCTCACTGGAGCCGTAAGCGCCGGGTTGATGTATGCAGGCACTTGCCTTGGGTATATCGAAGTAATGGATTATCGCATGTGGCTGTACTTATGTCTGGGGATCGTGTTGTTCACTGTTGTAATCGGCTATATGGCAGGTCAGCGCATTCAGCGCCGGATTGATCATCTGGATCTAAATATGCTGCAGGTGGCAAAAGGGAATCTGTCCGTTCGTATGCCAGAGAGTGATGACCAGTCTTTTGCGAGAGTGTACCATGAATTTAATGTCATGATGGATACGGTTGAGAACAAGATGCAGCTTCTGCAGCGATTGGGTGAACAAGAGGTTATTGAGAAGGAACAGGCAGCGGAGAGTGCGGTGTTGGAGGAAAGAAGGCGTATGGCCCGGGATTTGCATGATACGGTGAGCCAACAGCTTTTTGCCATCCATATGTCGGCTTCTTCGCTGCCTAAAGTGCTGAAGGTTAATGAAGCTCAAGGTCAATTGGTAATGGATCAGTTAATTGCAATGTCACAGATGGCACAAAAGCAGATGAGAGCACTTATTGCACAGTTGCGACCGGTGGAGCTGGAAGGCAGGAATCTTTTCGAAGCACTGGAAAAATGGTTCCCTGATTATTGCCGCCAGAACGGCTTAAAAGGAATGAAGGAGCTTGAGCTGCAAGGAGAATTATCTGAGGCTATTGAACATCAGTTATTCTTGATTATCCAGGAGGCTATGGCGAATATTGTGAAGCATGCTGAAGCTAGACTGGTCAGTTTATCACTGCGTGAAGGGTCAAGACAGGTTGTGCTGAGTATTAGCGACGACGGTCAAGGTTTTGAACATATACAGCAAAAACAGGGATCATACGGTCTTACCACCATGCGCGAACGTGCGGAGAAACTGGGTGGACAAGTGGAGATTATTAGCCGTAAAGGTGCGGGAACGACCATACGCGTACATATCCCTAAGTTTGTGCAAGGGAACTCTGAGTTAGAGGAAAAAAGAGCATTAGGAACAGATACAGAGGACGAGGAGGAATAGAGCATGAGCGTCATAAGAGTGTTGCTCGTGGATGATCATGATATGGTGCGGATGGGTCTTAAAACATATCTGATGCTGGAGCCGACGTTTGAGGTTATAGGTGAGGCAGCAAATGGACAGGAAGCGCTGGAGATGCTGCGTGCTGGTGGACATGAAGGCTTACCCGATCTCGTGCTGATGGATCTGATGATGCCTGTGATGAATGGTGTGGAGACTACTCGTGCAGTGCTATCGGAATTTCCTGGTCTCAAAATCGTTATCTTGACCAGCTTTTTAGAGGATGACCTCGTCGTGGACGCTATAGAGGCTGGAGCAGTCAGCTATGTGCTCAAAACTGTGTCTGCAGAGGAGCTGATCTACGCACTGCAAGGCGCATTTCGAGGTATGCCAGTTATGACTGGTGATGTATCGCAAGCGCTGACACGTGGCATTCGCCAGCGTACCGTGCAAGGTGATTCCTCCGGCTTGACGGAGCGTGAGAAGGAGGTCCTACTGCTCATTGCTGAGGGCAAGACCAATAAGGATATCGGCGAGGAACTACATATCAGCATCAAGACAGTGAAGACGCATGTCAGTAACCTGCTGATGAAATGCGAGCTGGATGATCGAACCCAGTTGGCTATTTATGCTCATCGAAAGGGTTGGGCTCAGGGTTAGGTTTGTTATTCAAGATGATTTGGGGTAGTTTATGGGGGCTTAAAAGTAAGTTATAGGGAAAACTTCCCTTTAAACTTGAGTTTTAGGCTTGTATACAGGATTATAGGGAAATCCTCCGTATAAATTCCTTGTTTTTCTCATAAATAGCTATATTGCTGAGAATTATAGGGAGGTATTCCCTTTAAATCTTGATTTCTTATGGTTTTTGGTTAATTATAGGGAGTTTTTCCCTATAATTATTGATCGTTGTTTGTTCCTTGTTCTTGGACTTCGTTCATGGACGACGTTCTAGGATTTTGTTCTAGGTTGTATGTTGGAAGTTCGGGCCGCGTTGTTTTCCGCGCCCGAGCTTCTTTTTTACTTCCCTGCCTAGGGATTGGGTATCAGAGCGAAAAGTTTACGTCCGCCCTTGAAATCATGTTCCACTCGCAGTGTCAATTCATAGGAACATGATTTCAACAGCGGTGTAGCCTGAAACCCATTCCCGATCAACAGCGTGCGCCTTTTGAACCAAATCCCGTCTATTCGCCTATATCTTTTATCTCCGCTTAAATTGTTTTTAATGTGACCTTAAGGTTTAAAGTACAAAATAAGAAACAAGAAAACAAATTAATCCTTGTCAGGCGACAGGATGCAGGAGGTAAATAAACATGGACGATAACAAAAACAACTTTAATCGAGACAATGGACCAGCACCAGATCGGGATTGGGACAATAATAACCATAATAGCAATAATAATCAGTCATCCGAATCCGGATCATCATACTACTATTCTTATGGACCATTTAAATCATTGAACAAAGATGAAAGTAACGTAGACGGAAGTGCTCAGCATTACAACCGGATGGAGCCGGAGCGGGTCGAGATTACACCTCCACAGCCTGTAAAACAACTTCCATATAACAGTTCATATCGCAGTACAGGCTTTGATGGTAATGGCGGTGGACGTGGAGGAAACGGCGGAGGCGGTTCTGAAGGTGGCGGTGGCTGGCAATTTAATAAAAAGCCAAAAAGCTCAGTGAAAACAATATTTGTTTCCTTCTTAGCGGGTATGGTCGTTCTCTCAGGTTCTATGTTCATGGCAGATCGAGGCAACTGGTTCACAGGAGATGCAGCTTCAACCATTGCGAGCTCAGAATCGAATGGAACGGCGAAGACGACGAATGAGAGTGCTAGTACTACACCTAATACTACCACTACATCATTGGTGAAAGGATCTCGTGATGTGACTGGCGTAGTTGATGCGGTTGGACCAGCAGTCGTCAAGATTGAGACGTTAGTGAAATCTGGTTCGCGTAATGGAAGTTCATCCAGTCCGAACTTAAGTGATCCGTTCTCTCAATTTTTCTTCGGGGATCAATACGGTGGAAGTGGTTCTTCACAAAATGAGCAGGACTCGAAGTCAGGTTCAAATTCTTCATCGCAGCTCATCCCTTATGGAATTGGAACAGGCTTCATTTATGAGAAATCCGGATATATTTTGACCAATCAGCACGTCATTGAAAATGCCGATGTTATCCAAGTTACAGTGGATGGCGTGACCAAACCATACGAAGCGAAATTGCTAGGTTCTAGCAAAGATCTGGATTTGGCAGTACTGAAGATTGAAGGAGATACTGATTTTCCTACAGTTGCTCTGGGAGATTCGGATAGCTTGAAAGTAGGCTCAGAAGTGGTTGCTATCGGTAACCCGCAAGGCTTCGACCATACAGTAACCTCTGGTGTTCTTAGTGCAAAAGGACGCAGCATTGATATTAACGAAGAAGATGGTAGTGGAACACGCAACTACAAAAACCTGCTGCAAACAGATGCTTCTATCAACCCTGGTAACTCCGGTGGTCCGTTGCTCAATATGAATGGACAGGTAATTGGTATGAACGTAGCTGTTAGCACAGATTCCCAAGGTATAGGTTTCGCTATCGCTGTGAATACGATTAAAGAAGTCGTAGATAAACTCGAAGCGAACCAAGCGATTCCAAAAGAACCCGTACCATTCATTGGTGCAACGCTTATGACGATTACAGATGAAGTAGCTAAGCAAATGGGCACGGATATTAAAGAAGGTTCTGTAGTTGCAGACATTATCTTTAAATCGCCAGCGTATGCCGCTGACTTGCGCCCTTACGATATCATTACAGGTGCAAATGGCACAAAATATGCAACAAATCAAGATCTGATCGCTTTCATTCAAACGTTAAAAGTCGGTGACAAAGTAACGCTGAATGTGGTGCGCGATGGTAAAAACATGGATCTTTCCGTAACAATCGGCAACAAGAATGATTTTGATACGACTACTGGGCAAAGTCAGAAGTAATAACACCGGACGGTGAATAACGCGGAAGGGGCAACCCTTCCGTTTTTGTCTAATCATGGTGTGACTGCTACAATATAAATAAATAGAAATGAACAATGGGGGCTGCTTGATGCGACCGAATATTCTTATTATTGATGATGATGAAAAAATTATTTCCATGCTGCGCCGGGGGTTAGCTTTTGAAGGCTACGATGTAAAGACAGCGGTGAATGGAGCGGATGGTTTACGAGCAATCCTAAGCAGCGATCCGGATGTGGTGATTTTGGATGTTATGATGCCTCAGGTAGACGGATTTGAAGTCTGTCGTCGTTTGCGAGAAGGGGGCAGTAATGTACCTGTTCTAATGCTTACGGCCAAGGATGAAATTGAGCATCGTGTGAAAGGGCTTGATCTGGGTGCGGACGATTATCTAGTTAAACCATTTGCGCTGGAAGAGTTACTTGCGCGTGTGCGAGCATTGCTTCGGCGCAAGAGTGAGCAAAGTGGCGGCAGTGAGCAAGCGGTTACTTACGAGGATATTACCTTGGATGTGGATTCACGTGAAGTGACACGCGCCGGCAAGAGACTGGAGCTGACAGCGAAGGAATTTGAGCTGCTGCATCTCTTTATGCAAAATCCGAAACGGGTGCTTTCGCGGGATCTGATCATGGATAAAATATGGGGTTATGATTATAGCGGTGAATCAAATGTACTTGAGGTATACATAGCTATGCTACGTCAAAAGACGGAGGAGCATGGCGGTAAACGCCTCATTCAAACGATCCGGGGTGCCGGTTACATTCTAAGAGGTGACAACTAACATGTCTATAAGATTGCGGCTGACTGCTTGGTATTCAGGGATTTTGGCCGTTATGCTGCTGGCCTTATCAGCCGCAATTTACGGTTTTGTCTATTTTAATACGTATGGGGACTTGAAGGATCGTCTGAAGGTACAATCTGAGCAAACGAAACTTTTATTTAGCGTTGATCGCTACAATGGTGAGCTGAAACTTGGCGGAGTCGGTCCTGAAAACTCCAATTTATATACGCAGATTTATACTTATGGCAGCAAAAGCTTGTCACAATCGACAAATATGATTAACTTTGGCCTACGGTTTGATTATCCTGCTAAAGATAAAATTGCAAAAGGATTTCGTAATGTTGTTGTGGACGGCAATCAGTTTTTGATCTACGAGATGCCTATCGAACTAGAGCATTATAATAATAATCCAGTGGCTGTATTACAAGTCGCTGCCTATGTGAATGAGCAGAATAAGCTATTGGAGCGTTTGAAAAATATATTGCTTGTCGGTTCTTTTGCTACCTTGATCGCGGCATTTACCTTTGGTTTATTCCTGGCACGTAAAGCGATGAGTCCTATTGGGAAAGTGATTGAAGCTGCAAACGGTATCCAGACTGGGACAGACCTAAGCTCCCGTATTGAATATGATGGACCTCCGGACGAAATAGGTCGTTTAATTGAGACTGTCAATAACATGCTTGGGCGGATGGAAGGATTCTACACAGAGTTAGAGGATTCTTATGCAGCTCAGCGTCGATTCGTTTCCGATGCATCACATGAGCTGCGGACTCCACTAACAACCATTCGTGGGAATATCGATCTGTTGCAAAAAGTTTGGGAGATGGAACCGGGCGAAGGGAAGATGAGCGAGGCTGAAATTCGCCAGCTCTCGATGGAATCGGTGAAGGATATCGCGGACGAGTCTAAGCGAATGAGCCGACTTGTAGCAGATATGCTCTCGCTCGCTCGTGCTGATACAGGGCGAACCTTCGAGATAGAGCCGGTGGCACTGGAACCAATGATGACTGAGATCGCGCGTAGGGCATCCTTCCTGCCTCGTCAAGCGGAGTGGGTTACAGGGGATATGTCCGTCTTAAATGGAAAATATGTTGTGGGTAATAAAGATTATTTACAACAAATGTTATTTATTTTTATTGATAATGCTTTTAAATACACGCCTTCTGGTGAGGTAAGTTTAGATACGATTTTCTATCAGAATCAGGTCGGTATTCGGATCACCGATACGGGGATAGGTATGGATAAAGATGAGGTTCCATATATTTTCGACCGTTTCTATCGTGCAGATGAATCACGTGGAATTACTGAAGGAATTGGGCTTGGTTTATCCATTGCTAAATGGATTATTGACGAGCATGGTGGGTCTGTGGAAGTTGTTACACGCCAAGGCGAAGGAACTACTTTTGTGATCTGGTTGCCGCTTCTCTTTGCTCCACCGCTGGAATAGGGTATAATTTAAAGTGTGTCCTATTACAGAAGTCAACGAAAGCAGAAAGTTGGTGAAGTCATGGAAGTCATTAAAATTTCTCCCCGGGGATATTGTTACGGAGTAGTCGATGCTATGGTAATGGCACGGCAGGCTGCGCAAAATCTCGATCTTCCCCGGCCGATTTATATACTGGGCATGATTGTTCATAATAGTCATGTCACGAATTCGTTTGAGGACGATGGCATCATTACCTTGGATGGTCATAACCGTCTGGATATTCTTGATAAAGTAGACAGTGGAACCGTTATATTCACTGCTCACGGAGTTTCACCTGAGGTACGCAAGATGGCTAGGGATAAAGGATTGACTACGGTCGATGCTACCTGTCCTGATGTGACAAAGACGCATGATCTCATTCAGGAGAAAGTCGATGACGGTTATGAGGTTATTTATATCGGCAAGAAAGGCCATCCGGAACCGGAAGGTGCTGTCGGCATTGCGCCAGAGCATGTGCATTTAATTGAAAAAGAAGATGAGATTGCAACTCTATCCATTCCTTCTTCACGGATTGTAATTACGAATCAGACCACTATGAGCCAGTGGGACATTAAGAATATTATGAAAAAGCTTCTAGAGACCTTCCCAGGTGCTGAAGTGCATAATGAGATATGTATGGCTACTCAGGTGCGTCAAGAGGCTGTAGCGGAACAGGCGGGTCAATGCGATCTAGTGATTGTCGTTGGCGATCCACGAAGCAACAACTCTAATCGTCTGGCACAGGTGTCGGAAGAGATCGCAGGTGTGCCTGCTCATCGGATTTCTGATATCTCTGAACTAAACACCGACTGGCTGAAGGGTGTAAATATTGTGGGGGTTACCTCTGGCGCGTCTACACCTACACCAATTACCAAAGAAGTTATTAATTATTTGGAGCAGTACGATTCCGAGAATCCCGAGACATGGGAGATCAAACGTACTGTGAATATGGCGAAATTACTTCCTCCGGTTAAGAATAAGAGCACAAGCACTACTTAATGCGCTGTAAGCGAACTTATATATTTGTGTTATGGCAAAAGCGCGTAACCTCATCTATCGAGGTTACGCGCTTTTCTATTTAGAAAAAGCGGTTTCATCTTATAAATCAGGAAATAGGATTGACGGTAAAGGATTTTTAAAGTAAAATCGCTTTATCGGTTAAAAGCATAAAAGCTTAAAAGCTTAAAAGCTTAAAAGCGAACACGCGTCGTAGTGCGAGTGTATTGAGCGAAATTATTATAAATTTTAAGTGTAGAGAGGAAGTTATTAAAATGATCGTCATTACATCCAATCAAACGCCAGAAGAGCAGGTTAAAGATATTATTGCAGTTATCGAAAAAGAGGGTCTGCAGGTACATCTCTCTAAAGGTGCAGATCACACTGTTATCGGTTTAGTAGGAAGTGTAACTCCTAAGCTTGCAGAGCATTTGCGGCAAATGAAGGGAGTAGAGAACGTCGTAAAGATCTCCAAGTCTTATAAGCTAGCTAGCCGCGATTTCCATCCAGAGGATACCATTATCGATATCAAGGGTGTGAAGATTGGTGGAGAGAATCTGGTGATTATGGGCGGACCATGCGCCGTTGAGTCTCCAGAACAGATTGATGAGATTGCCCGTCTGGTTAAAGCTTCAGGTGCTCAGGTACTGCGTGGAGGCGCGTTTAAGCCGCGTACAGGTCCATACAGCTTCCAAGGTGTAGGTGTAGAAGGTTTGACTATGATGGCTGAAGCAGGAAAGCGTCATGGCCTATTAACCATTACAGAGGTTATGACAC
Organism: Paenibacillus sp. FSL H7-0737; assembly: GCF_000758545.1. Classification (NCBI taxonomy): domain Bacteria; kingdom Bacillati; phylum Bacillota; class Bacilli; order Caryophanales; family Paenibacillaceae; genus Paenibacillus; species Paenibacillus sp. FSL H7-0737. The sequence continues at coordinate 1,871,230 of NZ_CP009279.1, forward strand.
CAGAGTATGTGGATATTTGTGCAGAGCATGCTGACATCCTCCAGGTGGGTACACGGAACATGCAGAACTTTGATTTGTTGCGCAAGCTGGGTACTTGTGGAAGACCTGTCCTTCTGAAACGCGGCTTCAGTGCAACCTATGATGAATTGCTCAATGCAGCGGAGTACATTTTGGCAGGCGGAAATAAGGATGTAATGCTCTGTGAGCGTGGTATTCGTACATTTGAGACTTACACACGCAATACGCTGGATCTATCGGCTATTCCGGTTTTACAAAGCTTAAGCCACCTTCCGGTAATCTCTGACCCAAGTCACGGCACTGGACGTCGTGAGTTAGTTGAACCTATGGCTAAAGCTTCGGTTGCAGCTGGTGCAAATGGTCTAATCATCGAAATGCACACAGATCCGGACAATTCTATGACAGGTGACGGTGTTCAATCGTTATTCCCCGAGCAGTTCGATAATCTGCTTAAGGATCTAGAAAAGCTTGCTCCGATTGTTGGACGTAAGTTTTCAACTTCGCCAGAAACCGTTTCGGCGCTATAATTTTTAAGAATTTAACAACCTTGGAAGTCCTCTAAACCCGCGGTACAGCGGGATAGTAGGGCTTCTTTGCTATTGGATAAGTTAGAAATGTTATGAATATTAGCGAAAATAATGGATTTCACGAAAGCGTTAGAATATCTTACATTGCTGAAAGAAATACCTGACATAAGCATTGACGATGTTAGGTATGAGATTTATAATGACGACAGCAAATAAAAATGAAACAAGAACATTTGCATACTGTGAGGGGCTTAATGTTCGGAACTTGGGGGAGGAAAAATTCATGTCGGTTGAAAAAGTGTTGCAAACAATTAAAGAAAACAATATCGAGTGGGTAGATTTTCGATTCGTAGATTTAGGTGGCCGTGCTCACCACATTTCTCTGCCTGCTTCTGAAGTGGAAGATGAAACTTTTGTAAATGGGGTAGCATTCGACGGTTCTTCCATCAAAGGATTCCGTGGTATTGAAGAATCAGACATGGTTATGATGCCTGATCCGAACAGTGTGTTCATTGATCCGTTTACAGCTCATCCAACGCTGAACGTTATGTGCGACATTTTCACTCCTGATGGTGAACGCTATGAGCGCGATCCTCGCGGTATTGCTGTGAAAGCAGAAGAATTCCTTCAGAAGAGCGGAGTTGGAACATCAGCATTCTTCGCACCTGAGTCTGAATTCTTTATCTTTGATGATGTTCGTTACGAGAGTGGTATGAACAGCTCCTCATTCTTCGTAGACTCTGAAGAAGCGGCTTGGAATACGGGTCGTAAAGAAGAAGGCGGCAATCTTGCATTTAAAGTTGGCGTTAAAGGTGGATATGTACCTGTAGCACCTGTGGATTCCCAACAGGATATCCGTAGTGAAATGTGTCGTCTGCTTGCTGAAGTGGGACTGCGCATTGAGCGTCATCACCACGAAGTAGCAACTGCAGGCCAAGCGGAAATTAACTTCCGTTTTGATACCTTAAAGAAAACTGCTGATAATCTCATGACTTATAAATATATTGTACAAAACACTGCACGTCAGTACGGCAAAGTAGCAACCTTCATGCCAAAACCACTGTTTGGCGATAATGGTAGCGGAATGCACGTACACCAATCGATCTTTGACGGAGACACTCCTTTGTTTTACGAAAAAGGCGCTTATGCTAACTTGAGCGAAATGGCTCTTCACTATATCGGCGGTATTTTGTACCATGCACCAGCCTTGATCGCTTTGACTAACCCAAGCACCAACTCATTTAAACGTTTGGTTCCTGGTTACGAAGCACCGGTCAACTTGGTATACTCCAAAGGAAATCGTTCTGCAGCAGTTCGTATTCCAGTAGCGGCTGTGACACCGAAGGGCTGTCGTATCGAGTTCCGTACACCGGACTCCACCGCTAACCCTTACTTGGCATTCTCCGCAATGCTGATGGCAGGTCTGGACGGAATTAAGAACAAGATCAACCCACAAGAACTGGGTTACGGTCCTCTGGATAAGAACATCTACGAATTGTCCGATGCAGACAAAGAAAAGATCCGCAGCGTTCCAGGTAGCCTGAGCGAAGCACTTGATTCTTTGGAAGCTGATTACGAGTTCCTTACAGAAGGCGACGTATTTACTAAGGACTTCATTGATAACTATATTGCTCTGAAACGTTCCGAGGCTCAAGAGGTTGCGATTCGTGTTCATCCACATGAATATTCTCTGTACTTCGACCTGTAAGATTGCTCAAATCATATAAAGCTTTAACCAATAAAGGTGTTCCTAAGTCATGGAAATGACTTAGGAACACCTTTTGTATTGATCCTAACAAAAATGAGGATATCTTTGGCCATTGATATGGCTAAGGATATCCTCATTTTAGCTTCTATAGTTTAATATTCTGCCCTGTAGTTCCGCTTTAATTAAGTAGAGGTATCACTTGGGGATCTATACTAAACCCCGCTCAGGAGCTCCGCAGGATTCTCTTATGATGAGCTCTGGCTCGACGCTGAAAGAGCTCGTGCCTGATTGATTGTTTATTAGATCATACAGCATTAACGCGGCTAGACGACCAATCTTATCTTTATTTTGTTTAATCGTAGTCAAGAGTGGTGTTGTGTAATTGCAGGCTTCGATATCGTCACAGCCAATAATCGCGACGGTTCCAGGAACAGCAATAGCAGATTCCTTTAGGGCACGCATAGCCCCAATAGCTAACTGATCAGAAGCCGCGAAGATCGCTCTGGGCAAGTTTCCATTCGAAATCATTCTACGCATGGTTTCATAACCGCTGGCTTCAAAGAAGTTGCTGCCGTTTAAGAACCAGTTTTCGTTGATCGGTAGACCTAAATCTTCAAGCGCTTTGCGGAAACCACTTTCACGTATATTGGAGATTTCTGACTCAGAGGAGCTGCCGATATAACCAAGTTCTCGATAGCCTAATAAGTAAAAGTGTTCGACTACCTTGGTAGACAACTTAAAATTATCAGACATGATATAACCCGAATTGTCGCCTGATAGCTTTAAATCTACGCCGATGCATGGGATAGAACTATTATCCAATTCGCTGATGGAGGTTTCTAGCTCTTGTCCGGTAATAAGTAGGCAGCCATCCACATTAAAATGCAAACAACGGGCAAGATAATCATTGGTATCGCCACTTTGGAATTTTTCGTTAGAGAAAAAGATCAGATCGTAACCTAGCAGTCCCATTTGTTTTTTGAAGGAATTTAGAACTTCGATGAAAAAAGGGTGGGTAAAGTCAACGTTCAGCATTCCTGCAAAAATAACTCCAATTAGATTCGATGATTTTGTAGCTAATGTTTTTGCTGAATTGGAGGGAGTATATCCAGTTTCCTTTATGATTTGTTGTACCCTAGTCTTGGTGTCTTCCGAAATGTCGCTGTAGTTATTTATGATTTTAGATACTGTCGAAACAGAAACTCCAGCTATTTTCGCTATGTCTTTAATGTTATAGGCCAACTTTAGTCCTCCTTATGATGCGAAATACTCCGTAATCTATGATAAAAGTATCGTTGAGTTAAACTTTTTATGGATTTCAAATATGAATTACGAAACGTTTTCGTAAATGATTTTATAATTATATAGGTAGATAGTCAATGGGATGTTTGGCGTTCAAGCAGATATATCCTTTATTTTAAAGGGTTTTGGAGAATTTCAGTTCAAGAATAGTTCAAAGATAAAGAATAAAAAAGACTTTACAAAGATAAATAACGATGTAATAATAAAAACAACGAAACCGCTTTCTGTATTATAATCGCTAAAGTTTCGTAATTTCAATAATTAAGATGGTGTTTCGTTAAGAGGTCATACAAATCATCTGGGGGGTAACAAAAATGGTAAAGAAGCTTTCTGCGGTATTGTTGAGCTCAGCGCTAGTGCTCTCATTAGCAGCATGTGGAAGCGGCAACAACACAAATGGTGAGGCTACTTCGGGCAATGGAACAAGCAAGCCCGCAAATGGTGAGAAAAAGGTTATTAAAATCTTGCACTGGAAACAAGAAAACATTAACAAGGTTATTACAGACATTAATAAGAAGTTTGAAGAGAAATATCCAGAATACAAGATTGAGTACACGACGACAGGTCCGGACGATGAATTTAAACAAGCACAAAGAGCAAGAATTACAGCTGGTGACGTAGACGTCCTTGCTGATTTGTCCGGTATGAGATTGTCTCCGAAAGATTGGACACCAGGTGCGAAAGTGCCAGACTGGCAACAATGGATTGATTCCGGTTTGATTGCTGATCTGAGCAACGAAGCTTTCGTTAAAAACTACAATGCGAATGATATTGCCAAAGCGGGTACTTACAACGATAAAGTGTATGCGATCCCAACCGGTAAAGTAGCAATGTCAGGTTTCTTCTATAATAAAGAAATTTTTGAACAAAACGGTTTGACTGTTCCAACAACATGGACAGAGTTCATCAGTGTTCTAGATACTTTGAAATCCAAGAGCATTGTGCCAATCGTAGTGGCTGGTAAAGACGTATGGCCTTTGAAACTGCCAGTGTTCGGCTTGCAAGCTAAGATTCTAGGCGGCGGCGACCAACAAAAATGGATTGAAGGCGTTTGGAAAGGCACTTCGGCGTTCAACGATGCTGAGGCTGTAGAAGTTTTGGATAAAATGAAGACCCTTCAAGATAACTACATCATCGATGGTTTCTTGGGTATTGACTATGCAACAGCACCTTCGTACTTCGCAACAGGTAAAGCAGCTATGATTGCTGACGGAACTTGGGATGCACCTACAATCGCTGCGGCAAATCCTGATGTGAAATTCGGATACTTCCCAATCCCTGCTACTGAAGATGCTGCTAAGAACGCTTCTCTTGTCGGCAAATACGATGTAACTTGGTATGCAGCAGAAAAAGGTCCGAACAAAGAAGGCGCATTGAAATGGTTGGAATTCTTCTCTGAACCAGAAAATTACACGGAATATGTTAAGGCTGCCGGATTCGTGCCAACACAAGATAACATCGCAACTGGCAGTGACTTCATTGATAACGAACTTGCCCAATACATGGCAGAAGACTTTGAACTTGCTTATGAAATCATTATGATTAACCGCGACAATGTAGGCGAGCACATTGCTGCTGAAGGCGTTCACACTGAATACTTGGCACCAGGCGGCGAATTCAAAACCGCTAAAGAACTTGCAGATGTACAACAAAAAGAATGGGAAGCAGCAGCTCCTAAATAAGCTGTTATCCTAATAAACAGACATCTACAACATACTGTGCACCATCATGTACTACAACATCGGGGTCTGTTCGTACAGACCCCGATCATTTTATTGAATTAGGATTGGGTAGGTGAGAGAAATGTATCCGTTCGGAAAAGGTATAAAAAGATATTTACCGCTTCTGCTGCTTATGATTCCATTATCGTTGTACGTTATTTTTTATTTTGGACCCTCTATGATGACGGTCATTTATTCATTTACAGATATTACTAACGTTCCAGGAAGCAAATTGAATTTCGTAGGCCTTGACAATTATTACAGTGTTTTTAACTCCGGAAATTCAGGCGAACGATGGGATTCCATTATACGAACAGTTTATTTCATGGTCATTGTTACAATCGTACAAAACGGTGTCGGTCTCCTTATGGCCGTAGTGATTAATCAGAAGCTGAAAGGCGATTATTTTTATCGCGCAGTTTTCTTTTTGCCGGTTGTGCTCGGTGTATCGGTAGTTGCACTGGTATGGGGCTTGATGTTCGATCCGCTAAGTGGTCCCGTAAATCAACTGTATGATTCGTTGTTCGGTTATAAAGATATGTTCTTTGGAAGCTTCACCCATGCGTTTGGTTATATAATATTCACGCAAATTTGGATGTACATGGGTTACTCCATGCTGATTTTCCTTGCAGGTCTTCAATCCGTTCCGAAAGATCTGTATGAAGCTGGATATATTGATGGTACCACGAAGTGGCAATCTTTTAAGAACATTACGTTCCCACTTATTGCTCCATCGTTCACCATTAATATTATTTTGTCCATTATCGGTGCGATGTCGACCTTTGATATTATTCTCGCAACTACGGACGGTCGCTTTAACACAAGAACGATGGCTTATGACGTGTATAAAGAGACGTTCCGTGGTTCTCTACAGATGGGACTTCCATCCGCGCTTTCTGTGGTGCAGTTCCTTATGATTCTGGTCTTCGTTGTATTTGCAGTTAAACAAATGCGTAAGAGAGAGGTGGAGTATTAATGAAAGATTCCAAAACCGCCAAAACTCTCTCCTATATTCTGATTGCAGTATTGCTTGTTTTGTATATCATGCCACTATTGTTTGTAATAAACATTTCATTCAAGTCTTTTTCGGACTATTTGCTAGACCCGATCGGACTTGTGAAAAGTATTCAATGGGATAATTACAAGGAAGCTTGGTTAAAAGGTAATTTCTCTAATTATTTCATTAACAGTTTGCTGTACACAGTTGTAGCAACAGTGCTAACACTAATCGTATCGTTATTCGGAGCTTTCCCGGTGGCGAGAAATTATGTGAAGTGGAGCGGGTTTATTTATTTATTCTTCTTGATGTCACAGTTCTTGCCTAACCCTATGGTTGCACAGTTCAAATTGATGCTTACCTTGAAACAAGAGCTTGGATTCGTGGGCTATGATACGAAGCTGGGTTATATTCTCCTAAAAACAGGAGGAACAGGGATCGTCTTCATGATGTTCGTAGGTTATATTAAAGGGATCAGCCGTGAGATGGATGAAGCTGCAGGTATGGATGGTGCTGGGTATATGCGGTATTTATTCCAGATCATTATGCCACTGATGAAACCTGTTATCGCAACAGGTGTTATCCTGACGGCGATTACCATTTGGAATGACTTTGTAGGTCCAATCATGTATTTGCCAAGTCCGGAACATTATCCAATTACCTTCGGGCTTAAAGAATTCCGCGGTCAATACGGAAACAACTGGCCTATGTTGGCGTGCGGTATCATGATCGTATCCGCACCACTTATCGTCCTGTACACCTTCATTCAAAAGTATATCGTTGACGGTGCATTGGCAGGTGCGGTTAAAGCTTAAGTAGATGTGTAAATGAGAGGATGGGGACAATGGACCGCAAAAAAATTCAAGGCTTTGAATTCACCGGAAAGGACGGGGAGTTCAAGCTTCAGCAACCGGATCATAGTAGTTTCTTATACTTCCCTCTAGTAAATGAGGGGGGAATGATGTCGACTGTAACCCCGAAGCTTCATGGTCAGGCGACAACAGGTCATAATACATTTTTAACACCGCCATTATCTGTTGAAGATTTGCATAATTCACGCGCCTCGCGTAATTTCTGGGTTTACGTCGATGGCAAAGGTGCTTGGTCTGCAGCTGGAAACTCTGCTAAGCAAAATGCAGCGTTCTACACCCCATCTGCTGATGATGCAGTACTTGAGGCTGGATTTCTATGGCATCGTGTGACTCGCAGCAACTCTGAGATGGGTGTCAAAGCTGAGATTACCAGCTTCGTACCTAGCGGTAACGACAAGGTAGAACTTATGAAAGTTACGTTGACGAATACGGGAACAGAGGAGCTTACTCTTACGCCAACGGCGGTAGTTCCCTTGTATGCCCGTTCCGCAGATGATCTGCGCGATCACAGACATGTAACTTCACTGCTGAACCGGATTTACACCTCAGCTTATGGTGTTGAGGTTCAACCTGCACTATCTTTCGATGAGCGTGGTCATCGCATTAATCACACTTCTTACGGTGTATTTGGTGCAGAAGGTGATGGCAGTCAGCCTGATGGTTTCTTCCCGATTCAAGAAGAATTTATCGGTGAAGGTGGAAGTCTTGACTGGCCAGAAGCTGTTATTCTGAATGCTACGCCAGAGATTGGTAAAGGTGGAGGAGTGGATAGAGAGGGTTATGAAGCCGTTGGTGGTCTTCGTTTTGCTTCAATTACCTTGTCTTCTGGTGCAAGCCATTCTTATGTCGTAGTTATGGCAATTGATAGTGATAGAATTAACGTTGAAGCGTTGATGAGTAAATATGGTACATCTGAAGCTTTTGATCATCTGCTAGAGGAAACTAAAATGTTCTGGGCAGACAAAGTGAATATGGTTGAATTTCATACCGGCGACTCGGATGCAGATCAATGGATGAAATGGGTAACCATCCAACCAGTCCTTAGAAGACTGTATGGTAACTCCTTCTTACCGTATCATGATTATGGAAGAGGCGGACGTGGCTGGCGAGATCTTTGGCAAGACTGTCTGGCACTGCTCATTATGGAGCCTGCCGAAGTTCGTAGCCTACTCTTCAACAATTACGCTGGTGTGAGAATTGATGGCAGTAACGCAACCATTATCGGTCAACAGCCAGGTGAATTTATCGCTGACCGTAACAATATCCCTCGTGTATGGATGGATCATGGGGCATGGCCATTTTTAACAACGATGCTCTATCTGGATCAGAGTGGTGATCTTGATTTCTTGTTGCAAGAACAGACTTATTTCCGGGATACTTTTATGAGTCGTTGTAAGGAACGTGACACTTCATGGAATACCTCTGTAGGCAGTGATCTTAGAACAGTTTCTGGGGAAATCTACAAAGGTACAATTCTGGAACACATTTTACTGCAAAATCTAGTTCCGTTCTTTAATGTAGGAGAACATAATAATATCCTGCTCGAAGGCGCGGACTGGAATGATGGCCTTGATATGGGGGCGGATCGCGGAGAGAGTGTAGCATTTACATCTTTCTATGCTAGCAATCTATTGGATATTTCCCGGGTCCTACGTAACCTTAAGACTTCTAAAGGTCAGGAAACTGTTGAATTAGCCGAAGAAATGCAGCTACTGCTGGATACCCTTAACGAGTCTGTGGATTATGGTTCTGTATCAGGTAAACATGAGAGATTGGATCGATATTATGCTGCCGCACCAAATAAGGTGAGTGGAGTTCGTGTATCTCTCGATATTGATAAAGTAGCTGACGATCTGGAACAAAAAGCGGAATGGTTATTTAACCATTTGCGTAGCAACGAGTGGGTACAGAGTGAGAATGGCGATGGCTGGTTTAATGGTTATTATAATAACGATGGTGAACAGGTAGAGGGTGAATTTTCTGAAGGCGTTCGTATGACGCTTACGGGCCAAGTGTTCCCGCTTATGGGTCATGCAGCGGCTCCGGAGCAAATTCCACACATTATAGCTGCTGTAGATCGTAATCTATTTGATGATAAGATTGGATACAGGCTTAATTCACGTTTCGGTGGGATTCAGCAAAATCTGGGTCGTGCTTTTGGTTTTGCTTTTGGCCATAAAGAAAATGGGGCCATGTTCAGTCACATGACCATCATGTACGGAAATGCGTTGTACAAACGTGGTTATGTAAAAGAAGGTCATAAGGTCCTCGAATCTCTTTACAGCTTGAGTACGGATTTCGAAAAAGCTCGTATCTACCCAGGTATTCCTGAATATATTAACGAGCAAGGCAGAGGGATGTACACGTATCTAACAGGCTCCGCAAGCTGGCTCTTGCTAACCATGGTCACTGAAGTATTTGGTGTGAAGGGCAAGCTGGGAGATCTATTGTTAGAACCTAAATTAGTAAAAGAACAATTTGATTCCGAGGGTAAAGCATCAATTAAGACGATCTTTGCAGATCGTGAGTTTGAAGTGGTCTATAAAGCCACTGGAAGCTTTAACTACGGAGAGTACCAAATACACTCCGTTACGTTGAACGGCAGCGAGGTGACGCTGCAGCGCGGCTCAGGAAGTGCGATTATTCCACGTGAGGAGCTACTTGCTCTGCAGACAGAGAAGCTTCACGTGATTGAAGTGACTCTGGCGTAATCTTAACTAGAATTTTTATAAACGTCTGCACCGTTATGAATAGCGGCTGCAGACGTTTTTTTGAAAATTATAAAAACTAAGGTTCTTCATAAATGATATAATGGGGCTAATTTACTTATTTGTTGAATGATTGAAAGGGGTTTGTGTAGGATGGGTTACAGGCTGTCAAATGGCGTATTATCTGTGGATATCGCTGATATTGGAGAAGATTATAAAGGGACTCGTTTTGACTGGACGGGGTTTATCACACAGGTTACGTTAGAAAAGGGTAACCATACGTTTTGTGTGCCAGAGAGCTTGAAGGAAGGCGAGGGTACTGGCGGAAGTGGACTATGCAACGAGTTTGGCATTTCCCGGGCAATTGGGTATGATGAAGCGCCGATCGGAGGCTGGTTTCCAAAGCCCGGAATCGGATTGTTACAAAAGCTGGATTCGCAGAGCTATAGCTTTCATAATAAATATCCACTAACCCCCTTTGCTGTTGATATGGAGGTTAGGGATGATTCGATTACATATACTGTCCAGCCGATGGAAAGTAATGGATACGCGATGCTTTTGACCAAAACGATCTCTATAAAGGACGACCAATTGAAAATTGCATATGAATTGCATAACAAGGGGGATAAGCCAATCCTAACCGAGGAGTACATCCACAATTTCGTAGGAATTGATGGTTTGAATATAGGTTCGGATTTTGAGTTGCGCCTCTCGAATGGGCTCAAAGTAGTAGAACCAGAATCTCAATACACGAATAATTTGCTAGAGGTATCTGGTAATACCCTTACTTGGTCAGAAGAGCCAGATCGGTCATTTTACTGCAAGCTGAGTGGCTGGGGAGGCCCAGAGGCTGAGTTCAATTGGGAGTTGGTTCATAAGCCTAGTGGAACAGGAGTACGCGAGAGCGGAGATTTCCCAGTAGCACGAATGGCGCTATGGGGAGAACGCCATGTGGTCTCACCTGAAGTTTTTGTGAACATTAGTCTTTTACCGCATGAAAGCAAGTCCTGGAGCCGAACTTATCATTTTTTCACGTCATGATAAGCAGTAATCAAAGCTTTTATGTGAATAATTATACTTGCTGGTGTGTGAGATTATTGCTATCATAAGCGATATCCATATTGATAGGAGAGAAAGGGTGGGGAGTAGTTTTGAATAAGAGAGCATACAATTTTAATGCCGGACCGGCAGCATTGCCGCTTACGGTACTGGAACGCGCACAAGCGGAGTTTGTTGATTTCCGAGAAAGTGGAATGTCTATCATGGAGATGTCGCACCGTGGAGCAATCTACGAATCCGTGCATAATGAAGCGCAGGAACGTCTGCTTTCGCTCCTCGGCAATCCGAAGGGCTATAAGGTATTATTCGTACAAGGTGGAGCAAGCACACAGTTTGCTATGATCCCTATGAACCTGATTTCCGAAGGCCAAGTAGGTAGCTATGTTATGACAGGTAGCTGGGCAGATAAGGCTTATAAAGAAGCTAAATTGGTAGGGGGCGCTCATGTTGCTGCTTCTTCCGAAGACAAGAAATTCTTAGCTATACCTGAATTGAGTTCGATTAAAGCTGCGGAAAATGCTGCCTACCTTCACGTTACTTCCAATGAGACCATTGAAGGAACGCAATATGCAGAATATCCGGATGCTGGCTCGATTCCGCTCATCGCAGATATGTCCAGTGATATCCTTTGCCGGCCAATCGATGTCAACCAATTCGGAATGATCTATGCTGGAGCACAAAAGAACCTTGGTCCTTCCGGTGTGACTGTAGTTATTGCTAAAGAGGAATTGCTCGCAGAATCACCTTCTAACATTCCAACTATCATGCGTTACAGCACTCATTACAAAAATAACTCTCTTTACAATACACCTCCATCTTTCTCTGTATATATGGTTAACGAAGTATTAAAATGGATTGAGGAGCAAGGTGGTCTTGCTGGTATCCATTCCAAGAACCTTGAAAAAGCGGGTCTATTATATGATCACATCGATGGAAGTGACGGCTTCTACAGTGGTGTTGCTGAGAAGAGCAGTCGCTCCATTATGAACGTTACCTTCCGGATGCAATCGGAAGAACTCGAAAAACGGTTTGTTAAAGCTGCTGAACTGGAAGGTTTTGTCGGCTTAAAGGGACATCGTAGTGTGGGTGGCTTGCGCGCTTCCATTTACAATGCAGTTCCTTACGAAAGTGTTAAAGCACTTTCTGATTTCATGAACCATTTCCGGCAAACTCAAGGTTAATGAACTCTATCGTAAACCTTCCGCCTATGGGTGGAAGGTTTTCAGTTTGTTTGGAGAAGCTATGGTTATGCAGTAGAGTAAAACATCTGGCTATTAAGCCTTTAGAGAGGAAGGAACCATATAATGGCACTCCATATCGTATTAGTTGAGCCGGAAATACCGGCCAATACTGGAAACATTGCGCGTACCTGCGCAGCAACAGGCACTCATCTTCATTTGGTTCGCCCGCTCGGATTCCGTACAGACGATGCTACATTGAAAAGAGCAGGATTGGATTACTGGCACGCTGTTAACATTGAATACCACGACTCTTTTGCTGAGGTACTTGAGAAGTACAGTGAGGGACGTTTCTTTTACGCAACGACGAAAGCGGAGAAGAGATATAGCGATTTTGATTTTCAAGATGGAGACTTCTTTGTCTTTGGTAAAGAAACGAAGGGGCTTTCTGCTGAAATTCTGGAAGCGGGTAAAGAAACAAAAATGCGCATGCCAATGAGTGATGCCGTGAGATCGCTTAATTTATCGAATTCTGCAGCTATTATTGTATATGAAGCCCTTCGACAGCTGGATTTTCCTAATCTTGTTTAGAAAAAAGACATTTTTTTTGTTTTTTTCAGCAGGATTCGACATTTTAATAACGAAATATAATGAATGAGCCGAAATATATAGTAGCTACAAATTATTAGTTGAACAGGAGAGGTGTACGTTAGATATGAAACCTGCTGGTGTAGTTCGCAAAGTGGATCAGCTGGGTAGAATTGTTCTGCCTAAGTCCCTGCGTAAAAGGTATCAGATGAATGAAGGCGACCCGGTTGAAATTTTGGTACAGGGTGACCATATCATCTTGGAGCGTTACCGTCCAAAATGTGTTTTCTGCGGATCAATGGAAGGTGTGAGTGAATATAAAGATCGTTATATTTGCGCTGCATGCCTCTCAGAAATGACGCAATTGCCAAGACACGCCTAGGAAGTACATATTTACACATTTAGAATTCTGACAGCCAATAGTTTTCTAAAAAAAGAAACTGTCCCATTCGTAGATTTCTCTACTTATGTGGCAGTTTTTTTGTTTCAGGCTTATAAAAAATGCCTCAGAGCCAAGTGGCTGCTGAGGCATTTCTTGCTTATAGACCTTTTGTTTTGTCGTCGTTGTAAGATGAGGTAAGGATGCCGACCATAAATAACACAAATACGATAGTTACGATCCAAAAGGTTAATGAGAACGACATACTGGCACCTCCATTAGCAAATGTATTCGTTATCAAGATTATACCCTGCAAATCAATAAAAATAAACGCAAATGTGATATGTTGCATAGACATTTTACTATAATCATTTAAAAAACAGGAAATTGGTTGGTACAGCTCTAAGATTTCCGTCTGATGGCTTGTTGACTACTCTTCCATTGAAGATGAGTGATGACGATCCTCCACCATCCAGATTATAAGCATCCATGACACCCATGTTATATAGCTTGTTCTGAATTTCCTCTAGTCGGGCACCAGAGCTGCCAAGCTCATTATAGCCATCCGCTACAAAGATGAGAAGCTGATCATCCTTATAATTACCGATTACTGTACGTGGCGCCCGATTGGGGGATGTTTTCCACTTTTCCGGGATCGGTACTTTGACGTTATTCTTAAGTAGAACAGGCACAAAGGTTGCACCAAATACGGGTTCGAGTTGATCTAACTGTGCGCGACTGTAAAATTTCCCGCCGATTAACTGTCCGGACTTGTTCAGACCTACGAAGCTGAGATCCTTGAATGTCGGCTCGAAACCATTGAGATACTTTCCATCAACCACAGTAGTGCTTAAGGGATAGCGTTTTCCGGCTTTATCCGCAAAACCTCCAGCATTAATACCTGCAATAGCACCATGACTTTGTACAGCGTGCATAGTGGTTTCTGCGCCACCAGTAGCTTCCTTCGCAAGACTCATTTGCATCGCAGTTGGATCCTTCAATTTGATCTTCAAAGCATAGGCCTTATAGTTACCTGGATTCAGCTTATACAGCTCGATTCTAATCCGGTCGCTAGTAAGGACCTCAGAAGGTATTCCAAGCTTGGCAGATATCCGGCGGTTATAGATAAGCTCAGGACGGCTCGCTTGAGTCTTCGCTGTCTCGACTAACTTATTCATAGCAGTAGTGGTTCCTTTATATAGCTTAGCGCTAGCGCTGACTGCATCTATGGTGTAGGATGCAGTGCCTTCGGCTAGGGTTAAATCCTTTTTTAGGACAGCTGTTTCATTCAAAGGCCCTGAGATAGGTGCGAATTGTCCTACATCAAGATCCAGCTCGAGCGGAGGTCTATACCACCACATACATATCAGTAAACCTAAAAAAGGTGCGGTCAGAAGCATAAAGAAACGGTTCACTCTCTTGACTGGCGTCATCATTTGATCAGATCCATTTCTTTCTTCAAAGCTTCTAACTGTTTGCTAACTTCGCTCAATTGCGTATATAGCTTATTACTATTGTCTGTCTTGGCACTTGCATTATCTTTAGTGAAGGTTAATAGTTCGTTAAAACTTTGTACTGTATTCTGCAATTCCTTCACTTCTTCAGTGAGAACGGCAATTTTCGACTCATAGTCGGTCTTCAGAACGGTAAGCTGCTGCTGGCTCTGATTGCTAAGTTCGCTCAGCACTTGCTGCTTCAAATGGTTTGTGTAGCTGTATACAGCATATACACCGATTCCAATCATCACGATCCAGAACAGTAAAAACCATTTTACGGAAGGGCCGCTTCTCACAGCAGCACGGCGCGAGTGTACCGGGGACGTTTCCGCTAGCGGTTGCATTTGATCACCTCGGGTTGGTCTTTTTTTCAAGTCCCCATTCTATCAGACTTTGACTAGTTTCGCAAAAATGTAAGAGAGTGTGAAAACTAGAAAAAGTAATTGCATCCTATTAAACTACTGCGATACAATTTCTATAGATTGGAATTTCTGATAGACGTACTCAAGGTAACCAGCGAGAGAATAAACGAACAAGTCATCATACTTCCTTGCTTGCGTTTAAACCGGAAACGCTGCGGCGCTTTCCTTTCTGGATGATTATATAAAGCAGGGGGTCTGGGCATTAATGATGAAGGTTTGGCAGGTGGTTATTGTGGGGTGTCATCCTACAAGTATGCTGGGGACAAAATTGATTTTGGAAGAGGGAGGAGAGCTTAAAGTTCTAGGAATGTATTCAACTTGGGACGAAGGCGCTTCCATCGTAAGGGAAAAGAATCCCGAGCTAGTGCTGGCAGATTATCATATGCCTGAAGGTAATATTGAGAGTGTGCTGTTAAATATGAAAAAAAGCTCACCAAACTCACATTTTGTCGTAATGACGGATGAAGACGGCAGGGATCTGCTTCAGCCCCTCATAGAGCTGGGAGCCAGCGGGATCTTCTCCAAAGGAGCTTCTCCTCATCAGCTTTTACAGCTGATCCTGGGTTTGCGGGTGGGTTTTCTTTCAATGCCGCTAGAATGGATAGAAAAAGGATCCTGGCCGATTTCGACTTCTAAAGGACTGGATGATGTTCTTCAATTGACACAGACAGAGATGTTTATTATGGAGCGAATCGTTCAGGGGATTACTTATGATAAAATAGCGCTTGAAATTGCAGTAAGTCGTCGTTCGATTGACAATTACTTGCGCAAAATTTATGTGAAGCTTGATGTTTCGACGCGAGCGCAGGCCATTGAGAAATTTGCTCTCTTTTCAAGACAAAACAGGCAAATCTACGCATAACCCAAGCTATACGACATAATGACGGGAAAGGCGGAATATTCTTGAAATAGAAGAAAGAAAGCATATCACGTTTAATGGATAATCGTTCTCGAAAGAGGATAACTTAGCCATTTCTACTTGGTACTAGGGAAGGGGGATTTCGCATGCTTTACCAATTTTCTGCTCGCGCGCACACACTGCTATCGTCACCGCTTCTAAGTATTCGCACCCAAACACGGAGAAGCTCCATGATATCGCTTGCTGAAGAATTACCAGCGGAAGAACTGTTCCCATTATCGCTGCTTGCCGAAGCAGCCTCTACGGTGATATCTGCAGATGCAGGAGCACTTCAATATGGTGATCCTGCAGGGTATGGTCCACTTCGGGAGTGGCTTGCCGGGGATTGGCTCAGAGAAAAAGGGGTAACTGTTACTGAGGGTGGAGTTCTGCTAACAACGGGGAGCCAGCAAGCGATTGATTTGTTGTCGCGGGTGTATATTGATCCGGGAGATCGTGTATTAGTAGAAAATCCGACATCTCCAGGATTCTTACAAACTCTTCGGATGCAGGGTGCCATCATTATTCCTGTAGAGGGTGACTTGGACGGGCTTCATCCAGATCATTTGCGGAGGCAAATTGAACTGCATAAGCCTAAGATGTTGTTCGCAACACCAAGCTTTACGAATCCAAGTGGCATCCTATGGAGCTTAGAGAGACGGCGTGAGGTGTTGGATCTTTGCATCGCGTATAACATCCTGATTGTAGAAGATGATTCTTATGGTGATCTACATTTCCAGAAGTATGGTGAACATTGGGCCACAAGATATCCATCCTTGTATGCGCTGGAAAATATAAGTGATGGCGGACACGTATTATATATCGGTTCGTTCAGCAAGACCGTTGCGCCCGCGCTGCGGACGGGCTGGGCTGCAGGTAGCCGGGAAGTGATCGGGATGATGGCTGCTGCCAAGCAGATGGCAGACTGGCAATCGAGCGCATTAAATCAGCGGCTCTTGCATCATTTATTGGATGTGACCGCTTTTGATCTTCGTGAGCATATTGCGCAGCTGAACCGAGAATATAACACCCGACTGAAGTTAATGGTTGAACTGCTAAAACGTCCAGCTTGGAAAGGAAGCTCCTACGACCTGCCGTCAGGAGGTATGTTTCTATGGGTATCTCCACCGGAGGGGATGGATGTTATGGCACTGCTAAAATGTGCGCTAGGTAAGGGAGTGGCATTTTTGCCAGGACCGTTATGTAGCGTAGATGGAAGCGGAAATCACATTCGTCTTAACTTCAGCCATCCCGGCCGGGATGAGCTGCTTCTCGGCATGAATCTGATGAGCGAGGCGGTTAAGGAGTTCACGGCTCGGAGTTAGGTGGGTGCTGATCCATTGTACCGTGAAGAGTGTGCTTAATGAATGTTTAAGGAATCTGATGGATCGGACATCAAAATGTGATGAACAGGTTGATGAGCGGTCAAATGCAAAGGCAGATGTGCGATCAGATGCGCAAGGTGATGTGTTGCAGGTTGAACTGGCAGCTCAATTTATGACACACCGGAAAATCATAACAGACAGAGTGAGGCATTAGGCAAGGAGTAGAGTGCGAGGGGTTCATTATAGGGGATTTCTCCCTATAACTGGCTGATTTATATTCTGGAATGGAGATTATAGGGAATCTCTCCCTATAAATTTCAGAAAAAGCCCTTTTTGTGGAGTAATCTATGCATTTATAGGGAGGAATTCCCTATATATCGGATTTTAGTGCGTATATTGAGTAATTATAGGGATGATTTCCCTTTAATTTAACTTATCAGCTTGAGACTAATACTTCGAAGGTTAGTTCTGTTTCTATGGCTTAACGGATTGGAACACAAAAAGCATCCCGTTGATGGGATGCTTTTTGGCGTTACCTAGACATTGTTACGTGTGCATTAGAATAATAAGTTTAAAGTCCGAGTGAAAGATCAGAACCTGATTAAAAGACGAAAATCGAAGTGAAAGTTCAAAATCGGATAATGATAAAAGTCAGAGTGAAAGATCAAAAGCAGAGAAAAAGATAAAGGCTCCAGCAAAAAATTGAAATTGAAAGAATTTTTTGCTTAGCATAGGCGAGCTAATTACTGTGATGATTGCTGTCATGGGGTACGCCGCCAGTTATAGCGGCGTATTCTACTAGCGCGGCCTGACCGGCTGGAGTCAGGGTATAGCGCCCACGGCTGACACGGTGGAACCAGCCGTAGTAGTTGTGCTGCAGCATAGCGGCGGCGTTCGGTACGCCGCTACGCTTCCGCAGTTCGGCCGGAGAGATCCCGGCCGAGCGGGCGCTTGAGGCAGCGCTAGGGGCACCGCTTCGCGTGCCAGCCGCCGCTGCCTCCCGTGCTGCCGTGTCCCCGGCAGCACGCCCCTCCGGCGCTGCGCTCAGCGCCGGAGCCTGTGCAGCGGTGCTCGCCGCTGCACGTTTGCCCGCTGCGAGCGAAGCCTTCGCAGCGGCCTTCTCGGCAGCGACGGCGGCTTCCGCCTCCGCTGCCTGCAGAGAAAGCGCGACACGCAGCGCTTTCTCTCGGTAGGCCGTCACGAGCTTGACGCGCGTGCTGCCGCCGATGTTGTAGTCTCCGCTGCGCTCGCGGAACTCATAGAGCAGGCGCTCGCGCCGCCGCTTGTTGCTGCGCTGCGCAGGTGGCGTCTCGTCCGGCTCGACGAGCACCTCGACCAGCGGGGCCTTGGTCTTATAAAAAACAACGGTGATCAGCCCGAGACCAAGACGGCGGCACAGTCCGCTAAGCTCGCCCCAGCGCTGGTTTACCGCCCCTTTTTTATCACGGACACGTTCTACTGCGAGATAGACCGTAGGACTGAGCTTTAGCCGTTCTACCCCTTGCAGAAGCAAGGCGAGGTTGAACGATTTTTTCATCTCTACGATTAGAGGGTGCTCTAAATCCTCACGAATACCCACCAAATCACAAGTCCGAACCTCACCCTTGATGCTGTATCCTTGCTTTTCAAAAAAAACCTTCAAAGGAGCATACAGCTCCGTTTCATGTCGTACCGCCATAGTGTCACTCCCGTAGCTCTTTTTTTCGGGTTCTCATTAAGGTTTTACTGCGATTTTATGATTCTCTATTATAGCACAGCAAAAAAGAGGTCAACTATTCTGCGCTTGCCGCATAGGTATGTAATACACTTTTTAACGCTATAGGAGAGCAAGTAGGAGCGCAAGAGGAGGCAGCGAGCAATGGATATTTTTGAGCGAATAGCTTCGTATCGGGCTGAGAACGACCGTTTGGCGTGGAGCGGGACCTTCAAGCAATATATAGAACTTTTGAAAAAAGACCCCTCTCCCGCAAAAACCGCTCACTCCCGCGTTTATGACATGATCAAGTCGCATGGCGTAGAGGACATAAACGGACGCAAACGTTATAAGTTTTTTGAACAGGAGATTTTTGGACTTGATCGTGCAGTCGAAAAGTTAGTGGAGGAATATTTTCATTCTGCAGCACGCCGGCTAGATGTTCGTAAACGGATTCTGTTATTGATGGGACCTGTCAGTGGGGGGAAATCGACCCTAGTCACGCTGTTAAAAAGAGGGTTGGAACAATACTCGCGGACGGATGCGGGTGCGGTATATGCGGTTGAGGGCTGCCCGATGCATGAGGACCCACTACATTTGATCCCCCTGGAGCTTCGTCCAGAGATTGAAAAAGAACTCGGTGTGCGTATTGAGGGCAACTTGTGCCCGTCCTGCCAGATGCGGCTGAGAAATGATTATGCCGGAGATATTGAGCAGGTTAAAGTGGCTCGTGTCATTTTGTCAGAAGAAGAGCGGGTAGGGATTGGTACTTTTAGTCCATCCGATCCGAAGTCGCAAGATATCGCCGATTTGACAGGAAGTATCGACTTTTCGACCATTACTGAATTTGGTTCGGAATCCGATCCACGCGCTTACCGTTTTGATGGAGAGCTGAACAAAGCTAACCGTGGGCTGATGGAATTTCAAGAAATGCTCAAATGCGATGAAAAGTTTCTATGGAATCTGCTGTCACTGACGCAAGAAGGCAATTTCAAGGCTGGCCGGTTCGCGCTGATCAGTGCGGATGAAATGATCATAGCTCACACCAATGAAACCGAGTATAAGTCGTTTATTTCTAATAAAAAGAATGAAGCGCTCCAGTCCCGTATGATTGTTATGCCTGTTCCGTATAACCTCAGAGTATCGGAAGAGGAAAAAATCTACGCGAAGCTGATCGCCCAGAGTGATATGAACCATGTGCATATTGCGCCGCATGCGCTGCGTGCCGCTGCTATTTTCTCGATCCTGACCCGTCTGAAAGAAAGTAAAAAGCAGGGCATGGATTTGATCAAAAAGCTTCGCATGTATGATGGTGAAGAGGTCGAAGGCTACAAAGAAGCAGATCTCAAGGAGATGCAAACGGAGTATTTGGATGAAGGCATGTCCGGAATAGATCCGCGGTATGTTATCAACCGGATTTCCAGCGCTTTGATCAAAGGTGATCTGCAGTGCATGAACGCACTGGATGTGTTGCGTGCAATTAAAGACGGCCTGGATCAGCATCCATCGATTACAAAAGAGGAGCGGGAGCGTTATTTGAACTTCATCTCCATTGCCCGCAAAGAATATGATATTTTAGCTAAAAGCGAAGTGCAAAAGGCCTTCGTCTACTCCTTTGAGGAGTCCGCCAAGACATTATTTGAGAATTATCTCGATAATATCGAAGCCTTCTGCAATTGGTCCAAAATCCGTGATCCGCTGACGGATGAGGAGATGGAGCCGGATGAGCGGTTAATGCGTTCGATTGAAGAGCAAATCGGTATCTCTGAGAATGCGAAAAAAGCGTTCCGTGAAGAGATCCTGATCCGGATTTCCGCGTATTCACGCAAAGGGAAGAAATTCGAGTACAACAACCACGACCGCCTACGGGAAGCGATTGAGAAGAAGCTATTCACAGATCTCAAAGATATCGTCAAAATCACCACCTCGTCCAAAACGCCGGATGAAAGTCAGCTTAAACGGATCAATGAGGTGTGCGCTAGACTTATTGATGGGCATCACTATTGCCCAATTTGCGCTAATGAGCTGCTGAAGTATGTGGGCAGTCTGCTTAATCGGTAAAAGAATACAAGTACATTTGCGGCCACCATTTGGTGGTCTTTTTTTTGTGATAGATATTTTTTACGTGTTTCAATACGTGATATTGTGTGGAATTAGGCTTTGGTCGCGCGACCGAAAAGTAATGCACGAACAATGAAAAGTAGCAGGGGAGCAGACGCCCATACAGGAAAAAATTGCAAATGTATATTATTTTATATGGCATAGCTCTTTAAGTTAGTAATTCCGCAAATCTGCAGCTTTTGAGCTAGATGAGGGCGATATCAATGTAAAAAACTGCACATTTGCAGGTTTTTATGACAGCTAACTAAAGAAAGTGTTAGATCATACAACATCATACAGCTCAGCAAAACAGGAACAATCCTACTTGCTTGCAGTTGATATAATGAAATCACCGTACGGGGGAAGGCTGGTGCTGCACTTGAATTACAGTAAAGATATAGAGAAATGTGTTGAATATATTGAAGCTCATATCAAAGAAAATATAACAGTGGAAGAAATAGCCGCTGAGGTTGGATATTCGGTGTATCATTTTTGCCGAGTGTTCAGCTTATGCAAGGAAATGTCCGTGATGGAATATGTGCGGAGCCGGAAATTATCTTTAGCGTCCATTGAATTGTTTGCCGGCAGAAGAATCATTGATATCGCGCTGGACTATGGTTTTGAGACACAAAGTGGTTTCACTAAGGCCTTTCGTAAGGCTTTTGGCTATAGCCCGACACAGTATGCCGCACGGATGGACGGATTTACTAAAGGAAAAACACTAATTGAAATCGGAGGTTTTATAATGAACCCTGTTATTGTTCGCAAGCCTGCATTTAAGGTCGCTGGGTATGGGATCCAAACTAATGTTGCTGGAAGTATGTACACCAAGGATATTGCATCTTTTTGGAGTCATTATGAGGGTGAGAATCTGGAGTCCAAAATGTATAAAATACTAAACCCGCCTAAACACGGAGAAGTCGGCTTATGTATTCCTTCCTCAGATAATGGCAATGCGACTTATCTTCTAGGTGTTATTGTAGAGGACTACTCCAAGGTGGAAGATGATATGTTGACGATGGATGTGCCAGAAGCCGAGTATGCTGTGTTCACAACGCCGCCAGTGGATACATCAACGGATACAGAGCAAATACAGTTTGCACAGGTTATAAAAAGCACATGGAAGTACATCTTCGAAGAATGGTTTAAGGATAGTGGCTACGATTATGATGATAGTAAGCTGGATTTCGAATTCTATGATGAACGCTGCCACTCGCGGCCGGATACGGTGATGGAGATTTATGTTCCTGTGAAAAAATCGACCGAATGATGTGTTAGGGCAAATGCTGCTCCGTGATGATCGTAACTTCGGGGAATGTTTGGACTTTCGGTCGCTGTTGTCTCTGGATTTATTGATTATTCCTTAGCGGATTAAATCCAGAAACAAAGGCGAACGCTACGCTCCTACAGTTCCAAACTTCCCCTACGTTACTTTCACCTCTGCAGCATTTGCAAAGTTCAATTATTCAGTCGATACGGGGTGTCGACGTAAGAAGGTCCGCAGCGGGTTATACGCTGCGGGCTTTCTCATTTATTGTAGGTTGATTGACGCTTATCCCCTCCCGTAGTCTAATAGATTAAATAGACGTGTAACTTGATAATCTCGGGGAGTGAAACAGATGATTAGAGAAGCAAAAGTAGAGGACTGGAAAGACATATCCGAATTATTAGAGCAGTTGGGTTATTCAGAGACAGAAGCGTTCATGCAAGAAAAAATAGAAAAGCTAGTCCTGCATCCGGATGAGGAATTATTAGTTTTCGAGGAAGATCATAAAGTAGTCGCTTGCATTTCCATGCATTACATACCTCAATTAGGGCTCACAGGGGATACTGCAATTATAAGCTATCTTGTGGTAAGTAATGCCATTAGGAGTAAGGGAATTGGACGGATGCTTGAGGAATATTGCACTGATTTAGCTAGAAAAAGAAACTGTGACCGAATTCAAGTTCATTGCCACTCCAGAAGAACTGATGCGCATAGATTTTATGCCCGACAAGGATTTACTGAAGCTCCAAAATATTTTTCAAAGATGTTAAATGAATCCGAATAATAAACAGACCAAATAAAGAGCGGCAGACCAGGGACGTACTACGCGTCCAGTTCTGCCGCTTTATTATTCAAGCAATAGAGCACTGTTCACTTATTCCTCTTTAAATAAACTTCCGTTGCACCTTTTTGCCATCATACGAGAACCGCGCCTTTTTGTCCTCCACGACGGTCTGCAGATGAACGGTGCGCCCCCATAATGAGTAGATATGCGGGAGTGTTCGCTCCAGGTACTTCAGATCCAGCTCGATACTTTCATAGCGGTGGGTGATAAATAACTCGCCATTCTTCTCGAAGTCGGCATCCTCTATGACCAAGTAAGGTGACCCGCCATTGACTCGAGCGAGCACCAGTTGATCCCGTACGTTTTCCCATGCTTTGTCGGTGATTTTCCATTCCGGCCCTTTTTTCTCAAAAACATAAAGATCGAGGTCGTTCACCAGTTCTTTGGACAGATAGCTGCGGATAAAAGAAGTATCAGACTCCAACTCGCGAACCTCAAATATTTTCTCTCGGTCCCAGCGGCGTTCGATGTCTTCGAAGATTTTTAGACCAAGATAGTATGGATTCAGGCTTTGCCGTGAAGGCTGCACGACGGAGGAATTTAGTTTAGCGTATTCTACGGTTTCTTCTTCGGTCAGATCCAGTTCACGAACGATGCGCTGATGCCAGTACGAAGCCCAGCCTTCGTTCATGATCTTCGTCTCCATTTGTGGCCAGAAGTAGAGCATTTCATCATGAAGCATCGTCATAATATCGCGCTGCCAATCCTCCAAGACGGTGGAATATTGCTGGATGAACCAGACAATATCTTTTTCCGGCTCAGGTGGGAACGCACGATTTCCGGATGATGCTTCCTGTGGTCCAGAATTTCTCTTGTCTAGATTCCATAACTCGTCGTACGGATTAGCTGGTTTGGAGCCACCCGGAGGGGCATCCTTGAGTTCTTTCATTTTGGCTTCCAGCAGATGGGTCTTACCTAGCTTGCGCGGCTGAATCAGGCTGGGATCTATATGCTCTTGAATGGCCAGCACCGAATCAATGAATTTCTCCACAGCATCGGTGCCGTAGGTTACTGAATAACCCGCGATTCGGTCCGCAGTAGCCGACATGCTCTCGACCATATCCCGGTTGGACATGGAGAAACGCATGTTATTTTTGAAAAAATCGCAGTGCGCCAGCACGTGAGCTACGATCAGTTTGTTCTGAATCAGCGAGTTTCCGTCGAGCAGGAAGGCATAACAAGGGTTGGAGTTAATGACGAGCTCGTATATTTTACTCAGCCCGAAATCGTATTGGGATTTCATTTTGTGAAATGTTTTTCCGAAGCTCCAATGACCAAATCTTGTCGGCATTCCATACGCACCGAATGTATAAATAATATCGGCAGGACATATTTCATAACGCATGGGATAAAAATCCAAGCCGAAGCCAGTAGCTATTTCCGTAATTTCTGCAATCGCCCGCTCCAACGCATTAATTTCTTCGCTTGGCATGATTCTGTACTCCCTCCTATAATTCTGTAGATCCAACCTGAATAAACCCTCACGAAATGGGGTTTGGCTTCATATAGATGGGTCGATCAATGTAGTTCATATTATGTATATGGGTAGGGGGAGGGCAATATGACGAACTCTTCCTCGCTGTCACTATGGCACAAAACTATCGAATGCCGGGAGTATCCATTGTATATTTCTCAATATGAAAGCTACAGCATTGCATATTTAATTTAATTAAATATAAATAAGTTTAAATGAACACCGTTTTGGTATTTACAATCGCCTATGCATGTGCTACTTTAGCGATGTAACCGTATTCATATATACATTTATTAAATAATTAATAAAAATGTAAATCTTGTTTGGACCATTCCTTATTCAGCCTAAATCTAACAAGTGGGAGTGGTAAGGATGGAAATCCTACTCGGTTGACGTTGTTGAGCTATAGGAATGAGCAGATGAACTGAGTATAGCTGCACATCCCAGTGCTACTCCTCAGTGATTATGATTATGGAGGTAAAAATGCGTAAATTTAAAATAAATATTTTATGGAAATTTCTACTTTCATATATCATTGTCTTGATGCTGCCGCTTTCTGTTATTATCTTTTATTACTATCCATATTCCAATTCGATTGTGAAGAATAAAATATTGGACTGGAATACACATATTACCGAGCAAGTAGCCAGCAGTATGGATCTGTTTATGCGGCCCATCTATTCTCTCCCAACTTCGATTGTAGCTAATCCTGAGATCAAATTATCCTTATTAAAAAATGATGCATACCAGCGATACGTCGTGGCTAATGAGATGAAGAAATACAAAACAACGGATACCCTCTTGAATGATACTTTCTTATATATCAAACAAAGTGGGTATCTGTTCTCAAGTACAGGGTATATCTATGAGTTGGAGCGCTTTATGAACCCCAAGAATGGTTATGTTTATACGTCTTGGAGTCAAGAGCAGTTCAGCCAAGAGATCAATGTAATCAACGCTATTCAAGTTCGCCCTTCAGAGGATGTTGCCATTCTTGGCGAAGGACGCGTTAAGATGATTACGGTGATGATTCCTCTACCTCTAGGTGTCGACCAATCCGAAGGCTGCGTCATCTATATGATCAGGCATGATACGATCGAGCGAATGATGAAGTCAGTGTCTAATAGCTATACAGGAGATTTCATCATCCTTGATCAAAATAACACCCCTATCTTCTCCCTCAACCAACGTGATGATTTGCGTCAGGCAAATTTCAAGCAATTTATTAAGCAGCTGCAAGCATCGCCATCAGGCGGTGAAATGGATTATGACGGAGAAGCTTATATTGCCTCCCAGACCGTATCCAAGCAGAATGGCTGGAAATACATAAGCATGAATCCGCTGGAATCGGTACTTCTGGAGACGAAGGAAACGCAGCGCAACACAATTATTCTGGTTATATCCATCCTGCTCACTGAGATTATTATCATCTATTTATCCATCCGTAATAATTATGCCCCGATTAAGTCTCTTGTCCAATTCTCCAGACATGCATTTAAAGGCAACACGGAAAGTGGTGGCAATGAGTTTGATATTATACGCTCTACAATCCAGAATCTGTTCCAGTCGAAAGAGCAATTAGATCGGAATGTCCAAAGTATCGTTCCGAAGTTACGTGATAATATTCTATATGAAATCATAAGTGGACAGTACTCTTCACTTCAAGACATGCTGCTAGAGGCAAAGTCCTATGGCATCACCTTTACGTATGCGAAATGCACGACTGTGGTCATCAATGTGATTGGAGATATCGAGCAAGTATTTGAAATTGTGAAGAGCGTTAAATTACAGCCCGAGGATGCAATGGAAGGGTATTTTATTCGGAGTATTCATAATGATGATATTCTATTTATTTCCACACATACAGCGGAGCAAGCATTACGGGAGATGTTCATGAAGCTGCAGGGTGAGATTGAATTGGTTACTGGCGCTAAGCTTGTGATCGGAATAGGAAATACCGTTGATAGCCCAGGCGAATTTCATGCTTCTTATATTAATGCGCTTAGAACAGTCGAACATTTGCGCATCAAGAATGAAGATTCCATCCTGTCCTTTCATGATCTGATGCAGCAGAGGAATGAGCCTGTTCCTTATCCGGCTGAAACGATTCAATCACTGGAATTGTTTATCATGACGGGTGATGTCTCTGAAGTGCAGAAAACAGTTCAAAGACTCATTGAATTTCTCCAACATGATCGAACACCTCCCTATATGATTCGGGCTGTATTTGTAAATATCTCGACCATTATATTAAACAATCTGATCCGTTTGAAGCATAAGGAGAATATGGAGCAGCTTGGGATCACATCGTTTCATAATCGTATTACGGTAGCCCAGATCACTGAGATTTTAGAGAAAAGTGCGGATATATTATGTGAATTGATGGCTAGTACGCATACTTCCTCTAAGGCAGCTACATTGGATGAAGTGCTTAAATATATTCAAGAGAATCAGTTTGATATCAACTTCTCACTACAAGCTATTGCCGATCACTTTGGAATGTCGGTGTCGAATTTTAGCCACTATTTCAAGAAGAACGCCGGACAGAACTTTAAAGATTTTATGGATGGGCGCCGAATCAATCATTCGAAGCAGCTGCTTATTCATTCCGATGAAACTATTGATTGGATTGCAGGCAGGGTGGGCTACACTAACCCTTCCAGTTTTATTCGCGCCTTCAAAAAACATGTAGGGGTCACACCTGGGCAATTCAGATTGTTTAACAAGTGAATATCTTCTTGTCTATTGCAGATATAAGCTACGGGGGGATTCAATATGCGAGGAATGAGACGATGGGTTATATGTGTATGTATGCTACCGGTGATTATACTGCTTCAGGGATGCAGTGCGAAGAATGAGTCTGACCATACTACAGAGCGCAATGTAGAGCTGCTAGACAGGGTACAGATTAGCGTGATGACACCTACACATCAGCTATCCAAGAATCTTCAGGATATTCCTTATTTGAATCGCATCGCTACTGACGCAAAAATTCATGTGAACTGGATGCAGAAACGTAACGGATGGGAAGAAGCGAAAAGCACTGCTTTGACAAGCGGAGAAATGCCTGATGCTTTTTTGGCTGGATTGACCGATCAGGATATTATCGCGAATAAGGATAAATTCGTAGACCTTAGTGAATATATCGATAAATATGCCCCGAATATCAAGAGAATGTTTGAGGAAGTTCCCGAAACCAAGCGTGTGAGTACATTTCCCGATGGGAAGATGTATTCTCTTCCCGGTGTAAGACCAATTAATACAGATAGCTATAATGTCTTGATGATTAATAAGAAATGGCTGGATAAGCTTGGACTGACAGAACCGACTACGCTGGATGAACTGCGTGAGGTATTAACCGCCTTTCGCAATGGAGATCCCAATGGCAACGGGAAGCAGGATGAGCTTGGAATGGACTGGTGGGCAGGTGCTGGAGGAAGTCTGGGGAGCAGAGGTCTATTTAGTGTGACCAGTTTACTTGGGGCTTATGGAGTGACAGATAATTTCACCGAAGAGATGATCGGAGTGACGAAAGGGCAGATCTGCTTTTTGTTCGAGAGTGATGAATATAAGAGCTTAGTCTCTTACCTGGCAGAGCTCTGGAAGGAAAAGCTGATCAATCCGGACGTGTTCACGCAAGATTATTCCGGGATGAAAGCGAGTGCGCAACAAGATGATGTGGCAACGGTTGGTGTGACCTTCGGTTGGTCATTAACAGACCGCGTTGGTAAATGGGCCAACGAATATGTGGCTTTGCCACCGCTGCGTAGCGGTAGTAATGTGGCGCCATTATGGCCAATGAGTCCTTCTCGCGTAAGAATAACAACCAATCTGTTTAGCATGACAACAGCTAATCCGCATCCTGTCGAGACCATTCAATGGATTGATCAATTCTACTCCGAGGAAAATTCGATCCAAGGCTATTACGGCTCCATGCCTGATTATGTGACTAAGGAACTTGACGGTATATATACCATAGTTCCCGCTCCAGAAGGTGATCAAGATACACAGCAATGGACGAATGCTCTCGTGGATAATGGTCCGCTATACTTTTCGCAATCATTGGAGAACAAAACGATTGTTCCTCCCGCGGTAACGATCCGAAGAGAATTGGACAGCATCTATAAAGCTTATGAGCCTAAATCAGTGGACATTTATCCGATGATTAAATTTTCGTCAGAAGAGCTTAATGAAATGGCCTTGGCAAAATCAGATATATTTAAGCTGGTCGATGAGAAATTTGCGGAATGGATTATGAATTCAACGGTAGATAAGGAATGGGATCAGTATATTAATCAGCTGAAACAAATGGGACTGCCAGTACTGTACAGAATATATCAACAGGGTTATGAGGATTATTATGCTCAACCAAATTTGAACGTCAACAATAATTGAAAACGCATTCAAAAAACGCCCAAAACCATTGAATTGTTAACGCTTTCAAATATTGCGAATGCTTAAATTCTTGTTCGTATACAGCCGCCTCAACCCCGGGTTAAAGTTGCGATGTAGCCGTCATGTGAAATGCGAGCAGTAAGAAGCAATAAATTGTATTCCAATTGCTTGCCTCGCAGCTTGAACGTGCGCTTTAAACCAAAAAGGGAGGTTCGTTGTATGAGGGAATATTTGTTAAAGGTAATGAAGCCCGTATTAGCACTTAGCCTATTTGGAACAATTCTTGCGGGGTGTGGAGGCGGGAGTAATGATGGTGCCTCTTCTTCTGATTCAAGTTCGTCAACGAATTCTACAACCGGTACAGTAAAACTAAAAGGGATCATGCTGAAACATCCTCTTACGCAAGAATTCTCCAAAATGGAATGGTTGACCAAGGTTGAGGAGCAAGTGGGGGTAGATATTGAGTGGCAAGAAATTTCAGCGGACTGGGATCAGAAAAAAGGCGCTTTGTTAGCCGGAGGAGATATTCCGGATATCCTTATAGGACCGAATGTGATCACGGATGCTGATTTTGCCCAGTTCACCGGACTCTTTCAGGATTTAACCGAGCTCATTTCAACAGGCGGCCCTAACATTCAACAGATGTTTACTGAGAAGCCGGAGACCAAATTAATCGCTACACAGCTGGATGGGAAAATATACGGTTTACCAAAATATCAACGATTCTGGCCGGATACGGTAAGTCGGCAATATATCAATAAACAATGGTTAGACAATTTAGGTCTCAAGGAACCGACTAATTGGGATGAATTATATAATGTGCTCCTGGCGTTCAAAGAGAAGGATGCCAATGGGGACGGTGATGTAAATGATGAAATTCCTATGGATTTCGCTCCGGTGGGGACGACAGGATTTGGTTATTTTCAGCCACAAATATTGCTTGGCAGTTTAGGTATTACATTAACGGATAGTAGTGGTCAAGGATATTTCACCGAGGGTGGCCAGATTAAAAATTACTTTGTGGATGATCGATACAAGCAGTTCGTGGAATTCATGAATAAGTGCTGGCAAGCTGGCTTAATTAACCCGGAAGCCTTCACGCAGGATTATTCCAAATTCCAATCGGTTGCGCGCGGCAGCGGGGACAAAGCGAAGGTCGGCTTTTCATGGGGTTGGGAAGTAACGGACCGCTTTGGCAACACCTTGGCTCCACAATATGAGTCGATCGCTCCGCTTAAAGTGTCGGCGGATTCAACGATTAAGCAGTCCTATGACTATGACGGTTATTCATTGAATTTCGGCGGTAATATGGTCGTCATGTCTGCTAAGTCCAAGAATAAAGAAGCGGCAATGAAATTTATTAATGAGCTGTATAATCCTACAGTTAGTATGCAGGTACTATTCGGATCACTTGGTACGAACATTAAAGATAATGGAGATGGAAGCTACGCGGTCCTGCCACCTACTGACAGCCAAATGGACCCAGGCACATGGAAGTGGACATCAACCTGGGCGGATAATGGACCTACCTTTATCTCCGATTCATTGAAACTGACACTTGGAACTGATATGCAATCTGTTGGCAAACAGACAGAGCCGCTGCAGGCGGTCCTCAGTGGGATTGACAAGGATAACGATATTTTACCAAGCATGTTCATTAAATATAACCCGGAAGACAACAATGCCATGGTGTTAGTGAATACGAATATGATTAATCTGGCGATGTCTAAGTTCTCGCAGTGGGTTACCAAAGGGGGAGTTACCAAGGAATGGGACTCCTATGTGAGTAACATTAAGCAGATGGGGCTGGATAACAACTTGTCCACTATGCAGAAATACTATGATGATTACAAAAGTAAGAAATAAGCTGTAAAGATTTATAGAACATCCGGAGACGGCTTTTCTTTACAGGATGAAGAGAAGCTGTCTCCTTATAAAGGAGGCTTATGATGTCCTCAATAACTCCCAATAAACATAGAAGAAATCTAATGGAGCTTAAACGCGACTATCAATTATGGATTATGATAATTCCGGCGATCGTTGTAGTTATCATCTTCAACTATATTCCAATGTATGGAATTCAGCTTGCCTTCAGGGATTATGATTTTTCGCGTGGATTGGCAGGTGGGGCCTGGCGCGGTCTGCATTATTTCTCACAATTCATCAATAACTATCAGTTTTGGGATTTGATGAGAAATACTGTGATTATTAGCATCACAACAATCGTTCTTGGATTTCCAGCACCGATCATACTAGCGCTCATACTGAATCAAGTGAAATGGTTTCGCACTAAGAAGCTGCTGCAGACCATCGTATATATGCCTCATTTTATCTCAATTGTAGTTATGGTTGGATTGCTGAATGTTCTCCTGTCACCGAATACAGGAATCCTTGGTCAACTGATCTCCAAGCTTGGCGATACGGACATTAATTTGCTGGCCTCCACGAATTCATTCGTCCCGGTGTTTGTGATTTCGGATATATGGCAGCATGCTGGATGGAACAGTATTATTTATCTGGCCGCATTATCAACAGTGAGTCCAAGTCTCTATGATGCTGCCAAAATTGACGGAGCGAACAAATGGAAGATGATTCTGCATATCGATATCCCTGCCTTGGTTCCGACAATTATCATATTATTTATTCTGAGTATGGGGAATGTACTGGGAACCGGATTCGAGAAGGTATTCTTGATGCAGAATTCATTGAACCTTCCCGTATCAGAGGTCATTTCCACCTATGTTTATAAAATCGGTATTCTTTCCAATCAATTCAGTTATTCGTCAGCCATCGGATTATTTAATACCGTCATCAATTTTTTCTTTCTGGTTACCATGAACTGGATTTCCAAACGCAACTCAGATATTAGCCTCTGGTAAATGGAACGAACATCGAAAGGTGATGCTTATGCAGGCAACAACTAATCACAAGCGCAGCACGGGTGAGATTCTATTTGATATTTCGATCATTATCTTATGTGTTCTAATTTTCCTGATCGTCGCTTATCCCTTGTACTTTGTTATTATTGCTTCTGTCAGTGACCAGACATTGGTCTCCACAGGCAAGGTTACTCTATTTCCCAGAGGAATCAGTTTCTTTGGCTACGAGCAAATTTTTCAGGATATGCGTATTTGGATAGGCTACAAGAATACCATTATTTATACAGTTTTAGGAACATTGTTTAATTTGCTTCTTACGATCCCTGCAGCGTATACACTATCCAGACCAGAGTTCCGTGCACGCCGGTTTCTAATGTTTTTCTTCGTTTTTACATTATTTTTTAATGGCGGACTAATTCCAACGTATATCCTGATGAAGGATCTATCCTTGACTAATTCGATGTGGGTCTTCATTCTTCCCTTTGCAGTGAATGTGTTTAATCTCATTATTGCACGTACGTTCTTTGAAGCTTCACTACCTAAAGAAATTTATGAATCCGCTGCATTGGATGGATGTACTCATTTTAAATTTTTCTTCTATATTGCGATCCCTTTATCTAAGTCCGTAATATCGGTCATTGCGCTGTATTATCTGGTAGCACATTGGAATGATTTTTTTACTGGGCTTATCTACATTCATTCGAATGACTTGCAGCCGTTACAAATCATTTTGCGTGATATTCTGTTATCCAACCAGGTTTTCTCTCAAGGCGGAGGCTCGGGCGGCAGTGCAGGCGGATATGCTCAGCAATTTGCTGACCAGGTTAAGTATGGAGTTATTATTGTATCTACTTTACCGATTCTCATCGTATATCCGTTTATTCAGAAGTATTTTGAAAAAGGTGTTATGATCGGTTCGATAAAGGGCTAGGAGAACAAACAAACACAATCAGCCGGCGAGATATATTCTCGGCCGGTTATTTTTGTTCTTCAAAACTAAGCACTGCATCGCATGTTTCCGTCTTTATTGAAAACAGTAAATATACTTTCTGAAATTTCCATTGACGCACATTAAGTTTTCAAGGTATATTAAACATTGTTTTAAACAGTGTTTAATTGCATGACGAGTTAAGGAGAGTTCTATGACGAAGGAGAAGATTTTAGACGCAACGCTGCATTTAATTAAGTCCGAAGGGATTGATAGTGTTACCATTCGGAAGATTGCTAGTGAAGCTGGTACTAATGTAGCGCTAATTAATTATTATTTCGGGTCGAAAGAAAAACTTATGCATGAAGCAATGAAGATGATCCTGGAAACATTCCGCTCGGCATTTGATATATTCGATGCTCTGGAATATCAGCCAATCGAACGACTGAAACAATTTATTTTAACGTACGCCTTATTTCTTAAAGATTATCCTGATCTGCTCAAGCGGATTCTTGGTCATGATCCAATGTTTGAATCGGTAGCCGAATATGTACATTTTATGAAGCAACAAGGGTTCGAGAAATTAAGCACAGTCATGACAGAAGTGACGGGTGTAACCGATCGAAAGACCATATTGTTGATGACACAGCATATGTTTGCTGCCATTATGTCACTGTTCACCAAAGTGAATCCTGTTACTAAATGTCAGCCGAACAACTGCATTCAATCGTCTTTACTCGATATTCCTATATCGATTGAGGAAAGTATTGATTTGTTTTTCGAGCATTATTTTCACAAATATTCAGTCAAAATTTAGAAAGCAGAGGTATCACAATGACTTCAAATACTGCAACAAAACCCCTTACGCAGGAAGGGGACACGTTCTCCCTGAAAGCTATTCTGCCACCTTTGCTTGCGATAATCGTCGGTATGATTATGGTTATTCTGGACAGTACAGTTGTTAACAATGCAGTTCCTAAACTAGTGGAATATTTCCATACTGATCTAAAGACAATTCAATGGGCAATAACGGGGTACACATTAGCACTATCCGCAGTAATTCCACTTGCTGGTTGGATGACCGATAAATTTGGATCAAAGCGTATTTTCCTTGTAACGATTGTGCTGTTTACATTAGGGTCTGTTCTATGCGGCTTAGCGCAATCACCTGAACAACTAATTTTATTCCGTATTATTCAAGGTCTAGGCGGAGGTATGGTTGCACCGATCGGGATGGCAATGGTATTCAAATTAGCTCCACCCGAACGTCGAGGCTCAATTATGGGTGTTCTTGGAATCCCAATGTTGATGGCGCCAGCTTTTGGTCCTGTAATATCCGGTTATCTTGTCGATTATGTGAGTTGGCACTGGATCTTTATTATCAATTTGCCTATTGGTGTTGTGGCCTTCATTTTGGGTAAGAAATACTTACCGAAGACTGAACCGCAGAAGTCAACACATCTTGATATTCTCGGGATGTGTCTTGCACCGATTGCGTTCGCTATGCTTGCTTATGGTGTAAGCGAAGGTGGAACAGATTGGTCTTCAACGGGTGCTATTACAGGCTTAACAATCGGTGGTATCGCATTAATACTGTTCATTGTGGTGGAGCTTAGACAGAAGTATCCTTTGCTTGAACTGAAGGTATTTAAATCATCTGATTTCACTCGCGGTATTATTCTTACTTGGATCGTACAGATGGCATTATTCGGAGCTACACTGATGATTCCTTTGTATCTACAGAATATTAAAGGTTATACCGCACTTCATACCGGTTGGATCGTGATGCCGCAAGCGTTATGCGCCGGTCTTATGATGCCGATTAGTGGTAGGTTGTTTGATAAAATTGGAGCTCGTCCATTAGCGTTCTGTGGGTTGAGTGTTATCGCCACCGCGATGTTTATTCTCTCGACGGTAACCGTGGATACACCGATTTGGATGGTTATTGTTGCGGTTTGTGTGATGGGGTTAGGTATGGGGTCAACCATGATGCCTCTTAATACACATGTATTAAATTCAGCACCACGTCATTTGGTTAGCCGTGTGACACCGTTGACTTCAGCGGCTCAACAGGTTGTCGTATCCTTCGCAGTAACAGGTCTTACAGCTTATCTGACTTCTCATACAAATACTCATATGGCAACAATCGGAAAGACAGGAAACCCGCAGACTGCCTTAGTAGCCGGCTTTGGAGATACGTTTCTCCTGACCGCTTGTATCGTATGTGTTGGTATTGTTATGTCCCTCATCCTTCGCAAGCCGAAGCTGCAACAAGCTGAAAATATCGGTGAAGAGGTAGATCCAGCGATGATGATGGGTCACTAGTCTTATATAAGCCCCCAAGAAGGTCACTTTATCTAAAGTGTCTCTCTTGGGGGCTTTTCTTTACAGTGACTTTCTATTTCCTCCAAAGATCCAATTGCTTCTGGATCTCCTTACGTACCTTATCAATACCTGCTTCATGAAGTTCATGGTTGAATTTGGGGAGAATGGCATCAACATCGACACTGCCTGTCATAAGACTTGGATAAAATTTGCGCCAGACAATCTCAATGTTGTCAATTTGCTCATTTAGCTCTGACAGATCGGGAGTAAAGCCCAGTACTTGGGACTCCACAACCTTGGAGTTGTAGATGCGGAATTGCTCCCACTTGTTTAGTGGGTCAGGGTAGATTCCACCTAATGTACTTAAGATAAACCAGTTTCCCTGAGTGTATTGTATGCCAGTGTAGCCACCGTTCGCCTTGGGAAGAGGATTTCCTTGACTGTCTTTTATCGAACTTAGGACAACCTGGTCATTCTGATCCAGTGTATAATGAACGCCTTCAATGCCGTATTGAAATAAGTTACGCAGGTCAGGATCGGTATTCAATAAGTTTAGAAATTTGATGCTCTCCACAGGATGCTTCGTATGTGCATTCACAACCATCATCCCTCCGCGCACAGCTTCAGTAGTTGCCACCTCGGGTGTTACTGGATTGGTTACAATTTTATACCCCAGATCGTTACTCCAGACGCTCTCAGAGAGTGGACCGCCACTACCAGATTCCCAAAATACCTTTACACCATGTTTCAAACTTCCTGGTTCTCGCAAAGCGGCGTCTTGATTAATGAACCCTAATTGATAGTAACGTCTTAACGTATCCAATATATGTTTGGCTTCACGGGTTTCGAAGATATTGACCACAGGAGCAGTAGGATCCAGAGATTGGATCATTAATGGGAGTCTGTTGTCCCCAATATATTCGTAGCCGTACATAGCAAAAAAATTGTGTGAGTCTCGATCAAGCTCCATGGGCAAATAATCGGGTTCATTTTTTTGTATCATGCGAAGCAGCGGTTCGAGCGATTCCAGTGTGTTATATTGGTTAACTTTAATATTGTATTTTTCTACCAGAGAATCAGGATACATCCAATTCTCGCGTACAGCCAATTCTTTGTTGGTGGGGACGCCGTAGATGAACCCGTCATCCATCTCAGCACCCTTCCAAAAGATGGGGTCTATTGCAAGGTACATTTCTTTGGCTAGATTCATCAAATAGTCATCTAACTTCAGCCATACCCCACGTTTGGCATATTTAGCATAATCCGGAGCAAAAGCAATATCAAAAGGGCTGTCAGAGGAGATCATTGTATTCATGCGATCAGCATATTCCTGCCAACCAATTTTATTATAGGTTATGGTAATTCCAATTTTTTTCATCAATATGTCGTTAATTTTGTTGTTAACAAGGGCCAGATCCTTATCAGGATCACCGATTGTATAATAAATCAGATTTACCGTGGGTTCTGCATTAAAGTTCGCAGCGTTCAAGTTCTGCTTGGTGCAGCCAGTTAACAATGTAATGAACAGCAGAATAATGCCACAGATGAAGCAGCTATATCTATTCATGACACGGCCCCCTAAATCACTTTGCAATATACATCCAGCCTTAACTTTTCATCCGTAAACTTGAGGGAGAGGTACCAAAATGATTTTGAAATTGTGTATAAAAATAGTTCAGGTTGTTATAACCAACAGAAAGGGCAATCCAGTGTATTTTCTCATTAGTCGTTTGGATAAGCTCTTGTGCACGATACATCCGATAGCTCATTAGATACTCTGAGAACTTCATACTTGTTTCTTTAATGAAGATTTGTCCAAGATAGGTACTGTTCATTTGAAATCGATCAGCAACGGATTTTAATGAAATATTATGAGCGAATTCTGTTTTAATCATAATTAATATACGATTGACCAGCTTTGAGAAGGCATCGTAATGTATTCCAAGTACAGGATCAATACTCATGGAGTCAGCATTCACATCTCTAATCGTGCCATGTAAGTCTTCGATAATTATTTTTTCAATGACCTCCTGCAGCTTGATTCGATCCACAGGCTTTAATAGGTAATCCTTTACTCCGCAACGAATAGCTTGCTGGGCATATTGAAAGTCACTATAGCCGCTTATAATAATATATTTGGTTGGAAGGCTCACTTCATTTAGCTTTTGGATAGCATCATACCCTAGATTCTTGCCAATACACACATCGATAATAGCAATGTCAGGTATTAAATCTACAGCTTTAAATACAGCATCTTCAGTGGATTCACTTGTTTCTATTTGTTTGAATCCGTAATGCTCCCAATCCAGAATACGTTTCATACCTTCCAAAATCTGAGGTTCATCATCCACAATCAAAAGTTTGTACATATCTAATCACCTCTTTTAGAAATCTGTACAGAGATTTTGACACCAGCTTCGTCATTATTCTCAATGGTAATCGAGAAATCCTCTTGATAGAAAAATTGTAGCCGGGCATAGACATTATATAGTCCGATGCTATTGGTGGCATGGTCATTATTACTTGAAAGGACCCGTCTGATGGCTGTTAGCTGTTCTTCATCAATTCGTACTCCATTGTCAATGAAATCCAGTCTATAGTAGTCTTCATCTTCCCAGCCTGACACGATAAATAAATTAAATTCTTTATTTATATTAAACCCATGGACGAAGAAATTTTCTGCCAAGGGTTGCATCCAGAATTTAACAGTAGAAAGAGCAAGAATAGTATCTTCAACATCAATTTGGTAAAAAAAGTGCTCAGGATATTTAAACTCCATAATTTGCAGGTATTTTCGTAACAGTTCCAGCTCACTACCTATTGAAATAATATTTTCTTTCTTAACAATTTCTCGATACAACGCTCCTAAGGTTGCAATCGCATCTGCGGTAGGCTCATTCTGATGAACCAATGCAGTAGATCGAATAACCTCCAAGGTATTATAAAGAAAATGTGGATTGATTTGATGTTGAAGCGCTTTCATTTCTGCTTCCTGCTGTTTTAATTTAAGCAAGTATTCGTTTCGAATATATTTGTCTAATTGGTGTATCATATCGTCGACTTCTCGAGCAATCATACCATATTCATTCATACGATAACGTGCAGGCTTATTGGGAGTGAAGTCAGCAGTTTTCGCACGTTTGATTGACTGTATAATACGGTGCAGAAACCGCGAATCATCACGAAGGTTGTAGACTACGAGCAGGAGTACACAGATCATAGCGGTAAAGACGATCATAAATATATTGAGCAATACCGTGCTATGCTGACTTATTAGTGCAGCCAAGTCTACTGTACTAATAAATCGATAATTGTATTTGGTAGATGTAAAGGTAACAAAGAAAATGGGAATATATCCTTTATATACGATAAAGCCATGATTTTTATTATTCGCAACCGCTTGTTGGGTGATTTCTTTCATTATGGATTTATTGTTACCAATAATGAATGTCTCCCCGGTAGAAGGGTTGATTACAGCCGCATTACCGAGTTGATAATTATTTACGATACTGAATATTCGCTTGCTACTGATCTGAAAGTGGATTTCCCCTGGTTCTGTAGCACTTTGATTTAGTTTTTTGCGAGAGACGAAGCCCTTCTGTATACTTTCATCGAAGATTTCGTCAGAATTTGGAACGCCAAACTGGAAGCTAGGAATACCAAAACTATTAAAATAGATAATATTTCCGTAGTCCTTGGTATGAACGCTGATTTGAGTAATATCTCCCTGGGCCCAGCTGTAAAGATATGTTTTAGTATCCTCAGGAAAAGAGAGCAGTGATTGTGATGAATAAGGGCTATTCTCCAATCGTTTAGTCAGATATCCTTCAACGGAAGGGCTCATAAAATAACGGACGTCTTTCATCAGATCCTGATTGGAATACAATCTTTGCATGTAAGCTTCAATCCGATCGGCATCATTCTGAAAGTTGTTCTCAATACGGGAAAAGGCATTCGCAGCTTCAATCCGTGTGTTCCCGATCCATTGATTAATAAGAATAACGCTGGTCATAGTGCCCAGTGTTAACCCGATGGTTACAATGAAGATCAGGTAAGCCCAAAATTTATTGCGATATATTTTAATATGAAAAAAAGAACTCCTCCAAAACCTCATTTGTAATGCCCCCTAAGGTCAGACACATAATATAGAGGAATAAGTCTCTCGCTGCTATGGTTGTGAGAGCATGTAATTCACTGTAAATATATATGAAGCGTAGCTTTAGTTCAAATAAATTTTAAAGTACGAAAGGAAAACACATGGTATATCAGCGCTGATATACCATGTGAGTTCGATAAGCTTTACTTAAAGTAATTGTTGATTTGTTCTTGAGCAACTTGCATGATTTTGTCCATTCCAGCATTTTTCAGCTCAGACAGCAAT
The DNA here is from genome assembly GCF_000758545.1 of Paenibacillus sp. FSL H7-0737. Lineage (NCBI taxonomy): Bacteria > Bacillati > Bacillota > Bacilli > Caryophanales > Paenibacillaceae > Paenibacillus > Paenibacillus sp. FSL H7-0737. The sequence continues at coordinate 1,910,714 of NZ_CP009279.1, forward strand.
TTAGGGATTACCTTCTCAGGATCAGAAGCGCCTGTAAGCAATTCATATCTATATTTATCATATACAGCTTGGCAGTTAGCAACTTCAGTCTGCAACTCGCCAATATCAAGTGCGAAGCCTAATACGCTAGATGATGCCGCTTGTTCGTTCAATTTTTTCACTTGTTCCCACTGATCTAGAGGAGCTCCCTTCGTAACCGCAAGATTGAAGAAGGTACCTTGGGAGTATGCTGCCAAAGGCCATGTATCACTGATCCGCTCGATTGATTTCTCTCCGTCAATGCTCTTATAGTCGACGCCTAATTCACCAAATGCAAGCATATTTCGTAATTTTGGATCTGTATTCACTAATTGCAAATATTTCATAGCTTCCACTTTGTATTTGGAATTTGCCGAGATTACATTCATCGAGCCTTGAATTGTACTAGTTGTATACAAAGGCCCAAAAATTTGAGTCATGACGTATTTGTCAATACCTGCGGTGATTTGCCAGCCAGCTTCTGCACCAGGGAAGGCTTGTGCGGAGAAGAATGCTCTGTATTTGTCGCCTTCAGTTTTAGTTGGTGCATCCGGGTTAACAATACCATCTTTATACCACTGATGTAGCAGCTTTAAGTTAGTCATAACTTCCGGTTGTTCAAACACGGACACGACTTTCCGGGAAGCATCCTCAACGTTTACTCCAATAGGATTGAAACCTAAAGTCATATCATCATAATTGTTTAAAATGCCTGGGAAGCCTTCGCCTTGGATCAACTGCAACGGGTAGAAGCTTTTGCCTTCACCAGCTTTCATATCATGGAATGGTTTGTCTAAATCTTGCATCGTTTTAATGTTTTGGTAATCGATATTATATTTTTGTACAAGCTTGTCATCGAATACCCAATATTGAGTTAATGAAGAATCCTTATACGTCGGTACAGCGAAAGTTTTTCCACCAATTTTCACACCATCCCATACTTTGGTAGGGATAGACTTGTAAAGTTCAGGGGCCTCACTTTGTACCAGATCCGTAATGTCCGCGAACGCTCCCATAGCGACCTGCTTACTGTACTTTGTGTTGTTGGTAAACATCATATCAAAGGGTTCACCTGTATTCACAATGGTGTTGATTTTTGTGTCCCATTCTCCCCAGCTAGCCACTTTGATGTCCACTTTGACACCGATTTTCTCAGCGGTGTATTCGTTCATTTGCTCAACGGCTTTACTAAAATTCTCAGGAACCTGTCCGCCGATCAGCCACCATACCAATGTAGGGATTTCCTTGGTGGTTGGTGCATCAGTAGCAGTTGTGCCACTCTCGTTTTCATTGGTTGCTGTGGGCGCCGCTGGCTTCGAGCTGCCACATGCAGCAAGCAGGGACAGCATTAATGCGAGAATACACAATGTTGAGGCGAACTTTAGGGTGTTCTTCACTTTAACTCCTCCTAGTGTTGAATGATGAATAGTACCGTAGTAAAAGTACGGTTATATATCATAAACCAAGCTTGGCTTGGCTTATTTCGGGACTAGCCTTTGACTGCGCCAATGGTAAGGCCGGTAATGAAGTATCTCTGGAAGAAGGGATACGCGCAGGCAACAGGCAACACGATGAGAATAGCAACAGCCATACGGGCAGATTCTTTAGGCATTGTTGCGACAAGCTCAGCAAAGCTGATACCCATGCTTATTGAGTTTCGGGCGAGCGCATCGGCATTGGACATTAAGCTGTTAAGTAACGCTTGTAGCGAATAGAGATTCTGATTATCGATATACAGCATCGATTGAAACCAGTCGTTCCAGTAACCGAAGCAGAGGAACAGTCCAATCGTAGCTAGTACAGGCAAGGAGATTGGGAGAATGATTGAGAAGAAGGTGCGAAACTGACTAGCCCCGTCAATTTCAGCAGATTCGATTAAGCCATCAGGGATCGTGCTCCTGAAAAAGGTTTTACAAATAATAACGTTAAAGGAGGATACTGCGAGCGGCAGGATGAGTGCCCAAACGCTGTTCTTTAATCCCAAGAAATTTGTGTTGATAAAGTAACTGGAGACTAGCCCCCCGTTAAATACCATCGGGATGAATACAACCCAGGTGAGGAAGTTCTTGAGCTTGTAAGCCGGACGTGAAATGACATATCCCATTGTTGTGGTGAGCAGCACGCCAAGTACAGTACCTACGATAGTTACAAGTAGGGATACACCTAACGCACGCAGAATCATCGTTCCTTGCTTGGCGATATAAGAGTAAGCATCTCCGGATAGAACGGTTGGGAAAATGCTGTATCCTGTTTCACGAATATAGGATTCATCGGTAAGCGATATGGATAACACGACGATCACAGGCACGACGCAGGCAATTGCCAGCAGAATAAAAATTAGGGTGAACAAAGCATTGATGCCGTTACTTGTGCGGTTGAATTTCTCCAAGCCAGATTGATAGGTGGGTGTCTTTGCCATTGTCTCTCCTCCTAGATCATTGCACTGTCGGAATCGATTTTTTTAACGATCCAGTTAGCACTCAGGATTGTAATACAGCCCAGCATCGATTGGACGAAAGCGGCAGCGGATGCCATTCCTACGGTGGCGGTTTTTAGCTGTTTATAAACTAGGACATCAACTGTTGTGGCCACATTGTAGAGGGAGTTGGAGTCGCGTGTGACCTGATAGAACAGTCCGAAATCCGTGTAGAAAATACGACCTACTGACAGGATGAACATCATGACAATGACCAGCTTTAGCATGGGTAAGGTAATGAAGCGTGTCTGCTGCCAGATTGAAGCTCCATCAATAACTGCAGCCTCATAATAGGTGCTGTCGATTCCCGTGATGGTTGCCAGATAAATAATCATGCCATAACCTATGCTCTTCCAGATGTTTAAAAAGATAAGAATGTAGGGCCAATATTGCGGTTCCATATACCAATTCACAGCATCATGCCCAATACCCACAAGAAATTGATTGAGGATGCCTTTATCAAAGCTGAAGAAGGCCCAGCCTACAGCAGATACGACTACCCATGACAGAAAGTAGGGCAGAAACATCATGGTCTGATAAACCTTGCTTGCTTTGCGGCTATGCAGCAGGCTGATCATAATGGCGAACATTACCGGCAACACGATGCCAAGAATAATGAAAATGATGTTATACCCTATCGTGTTACGAAGAATGATCCAGGCATCATTTGATTTGAATAAGAATTCAAAGTTTTTGAAGCCGACCCAAGAACTATTTATTACGTTGCTAATAAAGTTGCCGCTGATTTTGAAATTTTTAAAAGCAATAATCATACCGAACATCGGTAAGAAAGAAAATAAGATATACCAGATGAATGTCGGCAAGGCGAGCAGGGTTAACTCGGAATCTTGCTTTCGCCAGTGTATGCGCTTTCTAATTTTGCTACGTTCAATTTTAGTGCTCATATCATCCGCTCCTTCATGTGTTTCATACATGCTGCTATTTGTAACCGCTTTCCCTGAATTAATTTTATAAAGTACAGTGAGATGCTTCCAGTTAAGAAACATGATACTTCAGTCAACAAACGTTAGATTCAGGATGAATTCCCTTTAAATGCGCAAAAAAAACATGTGCTATGGAGATTTATACACATTGCCTCTGTGAGGAGCTTTGGTATTGTATTACAACGCAATTATGGGCGAAAAGCGCAAGAATGACACACTTATAGAACATCAACATAGCGGTGAAACGTATATCATCCCGCAGTACAACACGAAATTCTTGATAAGCGAGAATGACATATTTACGATTTGCTCGATTCTATATAGTGTAAATGTAAGCGCTAGCATTAATGCGATTGATAACAATTCGATAGATAATGATGCTCACTCGATGATCAGAATGTTCTCATCATTACCTATAAGGAGGGGATGTCGCGATGCATGAAACAGGAAGCGTACATATGCGAACTGTGAATTCAGCACCGAAAGAAAAGCGTAAGGGCAGAAACGAGACATGGAAGAAGATTTGTCAGAATTGGGAGCTTTACATTTTTATCGCACCCGCATTCTTTTACTTCCTCATTTTCAGCTATGGACCGATGTATGGGATTCAGATTGCTTTTAAGAACTACATTCCGTCAAAAGGCTATTTTGGCAGTGAATGGGTAGGCTTTGATCATTTCATTCGATTTTTTAACTCGTACTATTTCTGGGATTTGCTGTGGAACACGCTCAGTATTAGCTTGTATGAATTAGCCATTGGATTCCCAATCCCAATTATTCTGGCGCTTGCGTTTAACGAAGTGAAGGATGGCTTCTTCAAGCGACTTGTTCAGACCGTTACGTATGCACCTCATTTCATTTCTGTCGTTGTTATGGCGGGGATGATTATTACCTTCTTGTCTCCATCGAACGGAATGATTATTCATGCCATTGAAAGCTTAGGCTTTAGTGCACCGCAGTTTCTGACAAGCCCTGGTTGGTTTAAGACGATGTATGTATTCACAGGCGTGTGGCAGAGTGCGGGGTGGGGGACGATTATTTATTTGGCGGCACTCTCGGGAGTAGACCCAGGCTTGCATGAAGCGGCAATTATTGACGGAGCCTCTCGCTTCCAGCGTGTTCGCCACATCAATATTCCAACGCTTATACCGACCATGACCATTCTATTAATTCTAAATATGGGTGGCTTGTTAAGTGTAGGTTTTGAGAAAATATTACTTCTGCAAAATTCATTGAATATGTCAAGCTCTGACGTGATTTCAACCTTTGTCTATCGATCTGGTCTTGTCGATGCGCAATATAGCTTCTCAACAGCTGTTGGTTTATTTAACTCCATTGTGAATTGCATCCTGCTTATTACGGTGAATCAAATTGTCCGCCGTACGAGCGAGAACAGTCTATGGTAGAAGGAGGTTGGAATTTATGGTATCAGGTATAAAGCTATCTAAGCGAGATCGAATATTTCTAATTTGCACCTATACGTATGTGACAATTGCATTGTTGTTAGTCGCATATCCCATCTTATATATTATTAGCGCATCGATCAGTGATCCGAAGATGGTTGCTTCCGGTGAAATGTGGCTTCTTCCAAAAGGTATTACCTTTAAGGGGTATGAAATTGTATTTCAGAACTCGAAGATTTGGACGGGGTATGGAAATACGATTTTGTATACATTGCTAGGCACAACGATTAACTTGGTCGTTACGATGCCAGCGGCATATGCACTCAGTCGTAAGGACTTTGTAGGCCGTGGGTTTTTCATGGGGATGTTCATGGTAACGATGTTCATTGGAGGGGGTCTCGTCCCTACATACATGTTGGTAAAAGGGCTAGGCATGGTCAACACGATGTGGGCACTAGTACTTCCTGGCGCAGCGTCAATCTGGAATATTATTGTCTCTCGTACCTTCTTCGCGAACTCCATTCCAGCTGAGCTTCAAGATGCGGCTCAAATCGATGGCGCGACGAATATTCGCTTATTCCTGCGGATTGTTCTCCCGTTATCGATGCCAATTATCGCAGTTATGGCCTTATTCTACGGGGTAGGGCATTGGAACAGCTATTTCGGCGCCATGATCTACCTGAATGATGATGCGAAGTATCCATTGCAGCTTGTGCTTCGTCAGATTCTCGTGCTTCAGGAAATGCAATCTCAAGTAGGTGGCATTATCGATGCGACAGCTGCAGCAGCCCAGAACAACAAGGCAGAAATTGCTTCACTTGTGAAGTATGGAGTCATTATCGTATCTACGCTTCCGATTATTGCTGTCTATCCATTCTTGCAACGTTATTTCGTGCAAGGTGTCATGATTGGCTCTGTTAAGGGTTGATCTTAAGATACAAGTAAAAAAGGGGAGGTTTTTGTATGACGAATTATCGTAAAACTGGACTCATGTTGTTATGTCTTTCCATGTCAATTTCTATTATTACTGCATGTGGATCGAGTAACGATAAGGGGACGGCAAGCACAGAAAGCTCAGACACAGCCACAGAGGTTCATAAGACGGGCTTTCCTATCGTGGATAATCCGATTGAGCTTTCTATTATGGCACCGGATGTAGGGCGTCAGGATTGGAACAAGATGCCTGTTATTCAGGAATACGAGAAGATGACGAATATTAAGTTAAAGATTCAAAACGCCCCACAAGACAGCTTTGAGACGAAAAAGAATTTGGTATTTGCAAGCGGTACGCTTCCCGATATTTTCTATGCGGCGGATTTAAAAGGATCGGATCAAGTTACCTACGGAAGTCAAGGATTGTTGCTGCCTTTAGAAAAATACATTGATGAGGGCTACGCACCTAATTTAAAAAAAATTCTCGATGAAAATCCGGATATTCGCAAATCAATGACAACACCAGATGGACATATCTATGCACTACGCAATATTCAGCCATCTGCGGTTTGGTATCGTGGACCGATGTGGTATAACGGGAAGTTCTTGAAGAAGTTCGGCATGGAAAACAAATTACCGCAGACAACAGAAGAGCTATACAACTATTTGAAGAAGGTTAAAGAGGAAGACGCGAACGGAAACGGTAAAGACGATGAGGTTCCTCTATCCTCTGTGAAATTAGATGATTTACGGATGTTCTTCCTCGGATTCTGGGGGATGTATAACGAGGATATCTACGTAGATAAGGAGAACAAAGTACACTTTCCACAAGCTGAACCAGCCTACAAAGAATATTTAACCTTCTTGAATCGCTTATGGAACGAGAATTTGCTGGATCATGAAACATTCTCTCAAACTGATGAGCAGAAGAAAGCAAAAGGGAAAAACAATCAAGTGGCCTTATTCTCCGATTATTTCCCATACTTCACGCTTGGTGGTGAACCGAGTGAAGATAACCCGATGATGCAGCCTGTATCTAGTGATATTGCTGGAACACCTGTATACGGCAAGCATCCTGGTATTAACACCATTGGCGGTTTCGCGATTTCAAACACGAACCCGAACCCGGAAGCAAGTATGCGCTGGATTGATTACCAATTTAGCGAAGAAGGGTATTCCTTCTGGGCGTATGGACCTGAAGGTACGTTATTTAAATACAAAGATAAAGCAACAGGCGAGAAAGAATGGCTGCCAGTTCCAGATGGTACGGATCGTGAAGAATACCGCGGTACAATCACGCCAAACTACGGGATTAATACACCAGGTTCCTATGAGAACAGCTATGTTTTAGGTCTTCGTACTAGCTTTGATGACTGGATTGACAAAGAAACAGCTACAAAGCTTACACCTATTGCAAAGACTCCCTTCCCATCGGTATTCCTGACGGTAGACCAACAGACGGAAATCAAAACACTCCGTTCCGATTTGGATAAATACGTGAAGGAAATGGAAGCGAAATTCGTTACAGGCGCAGAGCCAATATCCAATTGGGACAAATATATCGCTCAAATGAAAAAAATGGGGTATGAGAAGCTCGAATCAACGTATCAACAAGCATACGATACATGGGCTGCTAGTAAATAATTTGTGAAGCTTATACATTCTCATATTTTGAAAAACTTCCCGGTCATCCTAGGCATGACCGGGAAGTTATGATGAACCCTAAGCGAGGAAGGATTATACGGTATCGTTAGGCTCAGTATTGGGATGATTACTATTCATCTGTCGATACTGGCCCGGGGTATAACCGGTTTCCTTTTTGAATTTTCGAATAAAGTTTGGTGTGTCGAGGTAGCCGACGCGCTGGATAATATCTTTTAACGGATCACTTGTTATTACGAGCTGTTCCTTGACCTTATCTAATCGTTTTTGCCAAATATATTGGACGAAGTTGATGCCGACCTTATCCTTGAATGAACGACTGAGATGGGAAGGTGAAATCGTAAACGCAGCAGAAACAGATTCAAGGCTAAGTGAATGATCAACATAGTGCTGGTCGATAAAAGCAACGATATGATCCATGAGTGAATGTTCTTCTTTTTTATGCGTCTGCTCTACCTGTGTACAAATCTGAGTGGCTAAACGGTAGAAATTCTGCTCTATAAGATGGACGGGACCATTCATGAAATGGGGAGAAGCAGACTGCATCATGTTATCCATCTTTAGCTCAACTGCAGTTTTGAGCATGGTATTCAGCAGGTCGAACAATACGCATCGCATCAGCAGGGTAGATCGTTGTTTATTATCAAGGCCATGGATGGCTGTGTGAATAATTTGTTTGGCGACTTCGTAGTTGCCCTGCTTCAAGCTTTGTGCAAGCTTTAATAGCTCGTTACTAGGGAGTAACACCGTTTGATCATGGGCACTGGATAGCTTTTCAAAATACACGGTGGTTCCATGCTCGGTCGATTTACGCAATTCGAAGGCGGAGCAAGCCTCAACAAAGGATTGATTAAGCTGCTGAGGGCTCTCATAACATTTGCCTACACCGATCATCGGGTGGATATCCATTATGCCTAACGTATATTCACGGATCGCATCCACGATGTGAACGATTTGTGCAGCGAGTGCCTCATCATCTTCGAGCTGTAAGCTCACAATGAGTGCGAGCTGATCCAATTGCGGGAGCTCTACACCGTATACTTGTGTAGCAAGCGCTGGAAATTCAATAAACGCAAGCTTGCGATGTACTTCTTGTCGCGCATGAAGATGCTGCTGTTCTAATTCATCCCAGCCCATCATCATGACAAAATGATGACTTTGGTCGAAGTGCAGATGAAAGGTATCGAATATTCCATGCGTCATCATTTGTGCATGTCCATGCTTTAATAGCATGGACAGAACATGGTTGCGTGCATAGGGCTCTTGGAGATCAACCTTGGAGCTATACTGCTGTAATGTTGTTCGTATATACTCGAGCTCATTTCCAGAGGCCGGTGTATCTGTTTTTTTGTTCGTGAAGCGAACGAGCTCAGCAATCGGAAGATATTGCATCCGAGCGAATAATAGAGCGATGGCCGTTCCTACAATGGCGATCACAATGAATAAAATAATGATGAAGCTCCGAACATTAAGTACGCTACTGAAAAACTGATTACTCGCCATTAAAGTCACATATGACCAGCCATTGACATCCGATGTGACGGAAATAACCGAATGATCTTCGTTGTTCATCGATAGATTATGTATGCCGGGTGGAAGCTCTGATAACCGTTGGATATCCTGTTGGCTAGCTGTATCTCCATGGCCACTATAGGATAAAACACGTCCATGATTATCAAAAATATACGTTAATCCTCGATAGTTACCGAGAACGGAATCGATCAGATATGCCAACTCTTTCTCTTTAATGAGGTACATGACAGAAGCATATGGATCTGAGGTGTTGGGAATGATCGGCAGGATATAGGTTAATACAGATTGCTCGAGTGGTGAATTTTGATTCAGCATGTTCGTAAGTCGAATGGATGGAAATTTGGACGAGTTTAAAGCAGTCACAAGTTCATCATTCTTCCAGCTTCCAAACTGATAGGAGCTACGAAATACATCCAGGCTATACATGCCATGGTTGGAATAAATATTAGGGTCATGATGATAGTACAGAAATATATCCTCCACAATGGAATTGGAAGATTTGTAGCTATCTAGTGCCGCTATGGCGTCACGACTTTCATAAGGATCCAGTATGCGATAATGAGCGAGACGAGCGTCGTATGACATCCGTGACGCCATATCTCTTAAATCATTCATGCGTCCATCCACCACCGTTTTAATTTGGGTGAGCTGATTAAAGTGAGCATTTTCAATCTCCTTTTGTAAATTATCGGTAGCATTTCGGTAAATGAAAACGATTACAAATATAAGCGGAATAAGAAGGATAAGTAGATACGAACCGGTGAATTTCAGAAACAATTTCGATTTGAAATAGTTATAGTTCAAATTGTTTTCCCCCTTTTTGTGGAGCATACATGGAGATGTTCCTATCAAGCTATGAATACAGCATGATATAGATCGGCGCTTGAATACTTATTTATATTCAATAATAGGATGTTTATAGCGGATATTTATTTTTATGTCAAATGTTTTTTGAAAATATATCATACTAAATCAATAGAATCGCAGCCTCAGAAGAGCTGCATGGAGGTCGTGCAAATGAATGACGCTAATGTTGTCGAGGAGCAAATTGTTGTTGAAGGAGTTCATAATTACAGCACAGAGGAGGATTACGTTAAGCCGGAGGATTCGCAGCTATTAGATCAGCTGGAATGGTTCAAGGATCAGAAGCTGGGCTTGATGATGCACTGGGGACCTTATTCGCAGCTTGGACTTGTTGAATCGTGGGCGCTTAGTGATAAAGATGGAGATTGGTCACGGGACGATATTGATTGGGGGGTTGATTCGACGGAGCTGAAGCGGCAATACTTCGGGCTGAATAAAACCTTTAATCCGCTCCGTTTTGAGCCTGAGAAGTGGGCAGAGGTTGCTGCAGAAGGTGGCTTCAAATATTTAAATTTCACAACGAAGCATCACGATGGCTTCTGTATGTGGGATACGCAGACAACAGATTATCGCATCACGGGTAAGGATTGTCCTTTCCATGCACATAAGTACGCGGATATTTGTAAGAACGTATTTGATGCTTTTCGGGCCAAGGGACTTGGGATCTCTGCCTACTTCTCCAAAGCGGATTGGCACACACCAACATACTGGGCTCCAGGTATGGAGACGGGGACGTTCATGAATCGAGGTCCTTCGTATCCAACACAAGATTATCCTTGGCTATGGGAGCAATTCGTACAGTACACACATGATCAGATCATGGAATTGATGACGAAATATGGACGGATTGAAATGCTCTGGTTGGATGCGGGGTGGGTGTGTCCACAGAATAAGAATAATCCACAGGATATTCGGTTGGGTGAAGTGGTGGAGAAGGCACGTCAGCATCAGCCATGGCTACTAAGTGCAGACCGTACCGTTGGCGGACCTTATGAGAATGTCGTTACACCAGAGCAAACGTTGCCCGCGCGTCCCCTGCATATCCCATGGGAAAGCTGTATTACGATGGGGACTGCGTTCTCTTATCGGTATGAGGATCATTACAAGACGACACGTCAATTAATTCATTTGCTCGTTGAAGTTGTAGCCAAAGGTGGTAACCTGGCACTTAATGTCGCACCACAACCAGATGGCCGCTTGTCACCAACAGCGATGGATCGGATGAAAGGAATGGGCAGTTGGCTCAAAGTCCATGGTGAGGCGATTTATGGAACACGCATATGTGCGCCATACTCCGTTGGAAATACACATTTCACGAAAAAAGGCGATGTCATCTACGCTATTCATCTGTACTCAAAAGTGCAGGAACTCGTGATTAGTGAGATTTGTATTTCACTCGAGCAGGCTGTGACGCAAATAGATCTTGTTGGCGGACAAGAGAATCTAACATTCGAACGAACAACAACGGGATTGATCGTTCATTTACCAGAGAGCGAGCTTACGGGAATTGCCCCAATTGCACATGTATTTCGCATAAAATAACGAGTTGAACTATGGGAGGAAGAGCAGATGCAACAATGGTTCACTGATGCAAAGCTAGGAATTTTCATTCACTATGGAATTTATGCGGTACAAGGAGTTGCAGAATCATGGTCTTTCTATAACGGGAGAATGTCTTATGAGGACTATATGAAGCAATTGAATGGTTTTACGGCCTCTAAATTTGATGCGAAGTATTGGGCAGATCTGATTGCGAAGTCAGGAGCTAAGTATTCTGTTCTTACAACGAAACATCATGACGGAGTTGCATTATTTGATACGAAATTCAGTGATTTGAGCGTTATGAAGGCGACACCTGCCAAGAGAGATATTATTAAGGAGTGGTCTGAGGCGATTCGAGATCAGGGTCTTCGCGTAGGGATGTATTACTCCCTCATTGACTGGTCTCATCCTGATTATCCTTCAGTCTATGAGAATGGTGTCGTACCAGATGACTTGAGACAGATAAATCGTTATTCAAGTCCGATGGATGGTGTCCAAGATCCAGAGCGATGGGAAAGATTTCTGGCATTTAACCGTAATCAATTAGGAGAAGTGTTAACGGATTATGGTCAGGTTGATCTGTTATGGTTCGATGGAGATTGGGAACGAAGCGCAGAGCAGTGGGGATTACCAGCATTCAAAGATTATTTAAAATCATTTAATCCTGATCTTATTATAAACTCACGTTTGCAAGGGTATGGGGATTATAAGACTCCTGAGCAAGGTCTTCCCATTACGCGTCCGGAAGGTCCGTGGGAATTCTGTACGACGATAAATACGTCATGGGGTTATGTGCATACAGACCACAATTATAAATCATTGAATCAAATGATCCGAATGTTCTGTGACTGTATCAGCATGGGCGGTAATATGCTGTTAGATATTGGGCCCATAGAGGATGGAACGATTGATCCTAGGCAGGAAGCGATCTTGCTCGGATTAGGTGATTGGATACGTACACATGAAGAAGCCATCTATGGAACACAAGAGGGTATTATGACACGCTACTATCTGGGTGGCAGTACATTGTCTCCCGATAAGAAGAACTTGTATCTCTTCGTTTACGATACGCCGAAGGAGAACATTTGCCTCAAAGGGCTGTGTAATCCCATTACCAAGATTACGGTGCTTCACTCAGGCAAGGAGCTCAACCATGAAATTCACGGTGGTGTGCCCTGGTTCCACATACCAGGTACAACTTGGATTCAGATAACACCTGAAGATATGCATGAACAAGTGACAGTACTTAAATTGGAATTCGATGAAGAAATTGAGATGTACGGCGGCTCAGGTGCAGTTGTAACGCACAACTAAAGTACATTAACGGATAAAGGAGCATTCGCATGGTAAATCGAAGTGGAGTAGCAGAGCCACACATTGTTTCATACGCCCCCAAGCATTATCTGTGCAGACGAGCGACGGAGTCGCTTGTCTTGGATGGGAAGCTAGATAAGCCCTTTTGGCAGCATGCAGCATGGACAGAAAAGTTTGTTGATATTGAAGGGGATTTGCGTCCGATGCCAGGAAAGGATACGAGGGTAAAAATGCTATGGGATGATGAGTATTTTTACTTTGGTGCAGAGCTGATGGAAGATCAGATCTGGGGAACGCTGACAGAACGTGATTCCGTTATTTTTTACGATAATGATTTTGAGATTTTTATAGATCCAACAGGAGATTCCCATCAATATTACGAGTTTGAGATTAACGCCTTGAACACGGTATGGGACTTACTCCTTGTGAAACCTTATCGTGACGGAGGTCCTCCAATTAACGGTTGGGATATCCAAGGCTTGAAGACGGCTGTTCATATCGAAGGTGAGTTAAATAACCCGCACGCTGACAATCGGAAATGGACGGTTGAAATTGCAATACCTTGGAATAGTTTAAAAGAATGTGCTACGGATCAACGATTACCTTATGCTGGGGAGTTTTGGCGTGTTAATTTTTCACGTGTTGAATGGCGGACCGAGGTTGTCGATGGCAAGTATCGTAAGCTTCTCAACCCCGACACAGGGAAACCTTATCCTGAGGATAATTGGGTGTGGTCACCACAAGGAGTCATTAATATGCATTATCCAGAACTGTGGGGCTATGTTGTATTCGTGAATGAAGCGGGTCCATATCACTTCGACATCCCTCGCGATGAACATATCAAATGGGAATTACGGAAGCTCTATTATCGTGAGCGGAACTATTACGAAACACATGGCATGTTCACAGCCGATTTTAATGCATTGTGTGAAGAAGATACATGGACCATAGAACCAAACATTGAAACGACGACTAAAGCTTTTATTATATCTGCATCAACATCAGATGAGACGTCCCGTCTTTACATTCGCGAGGACGGGTTTCTCTGGAAGGAGTAATCAGATATGGAACAGATTGAACGTAAGTTTCAGGAGAAAAAGAGTTTGGCCAAGGCACGTGCAACGCAGTTATTTCAAATCTTTGAACAGGACTTGACAGAAGAAGAAATAATTGCACTTAAGTATCTCTATGCGTATATGCCAGTGAATGATTTGGCGGATTACAATGGTGAGCTTTTCTTGAATCATGTGAGAACGACACTAAAGATTCGCCGAAATATGCCATGGCAAGTCCCGGATCATATATTTTTACATTTCGTACTGCCCTACCGTGTTAATACTGAAAATATTGAAGAACACCGCCAAATTCTTCATGAACAATTAGCAGAGCGAACTAGCAAGTTGTCCATGACGGAAGCCATTCTGGAGACAAATTACTGGTGTCATGAGGTGGCAACGTATATTGGGAGTGATTTGCGGACGATTTCACCATTATCGATGATTCGAAATGCACGTGGTCGTTGCGGTGAAGAATCCACACTAGCTGTGGCAGCCCTTCGCAGTATAGGTATACCTGCACGTCAAGTGTATACGCCACGTTGGGCGCATTGTGATGATAACCACGCATGGGTGGAGGCATGGGCAGACGGTGAATGGTATTTTATTGGGGCTTGTGAGCCGGAAGCCCGTCCTAATCAAGGATGGTTTGGACCTCCAGCGCGTAGAGCAATGTTAATTAACACGCGTATTCTCGCTAATTATCAAGGTCCAGAAGATATTACGCTTGCAGATGAGTGGTTCACTGAAATTAATGTGTTGGAAAATTACGCATCCACGCGGACAATTACGATTCATGTGAAAGATGAATTCGGACAGTCTGTGCAGGATGCAGAAGTACAGTTCCAAGTGTATAACATGGCGGAATTTTTCCCGATTGCCATCCTTCCTACCAATGCTCAAGGAGAAGCAACTTTCAAAACAGGTCTCGGTGACCTCATGATTCGTGCGGCAAAGGGTGGTACTTGGGGGGAAGTGAAAATTTCAGTGGCGGACAGTGAATGCGTTGAGCTTGTACTGAATCAAGAAAATCAGCCTGCTGCAGGAACGATGGCCGATTATGATATGGTTCCACCTCCAGCGTGTGAAGGTGAGGTAATAGAGGAACTGTCTGAAATTCGTATCCAGCGACATAATGAACGTTTGGAGGAAGGGATCTCAATCCGTTCGAAATATGAAGCGACATTTGTGACAGAAGAAGCAGCGAGGAAGCTCGGGGAAACACTGGGTCTCCCGGAAGATCGTGTATGGACAGTGCTTCAGAAGGCACGTGGTAACAGTGTAGAGATAGCCGCATTTCTGGAGGCAGCCACATCCGCGTATGGAGAATGGGCTTTACGGTTATTGGAATGTATTAATGAAAAGGATTTAATTGACACATTTATTCCTACCCTTACAGATCATGTAGCTGGTGCGCTTGCTGTACGTGGTGAGCTCACAGAGGAAGTGTTCGTGCCCTACATTTTGCGTCCTCGTGTTCACTACGAGATGATTACACCGTATCGTACATTTTTCCAACAAGCTTTCACTTCGGATGAAGTGGCATTGTTCCGCAAGGACCCAACGAAGCTGGTTCAATTCATAGAAGAAACGTGGGATATATGGACAGACCTTCCGAATCTGAAAGGGAAGGGAACGGCAGTGGGTACCTTTGAATTGCGCGTAGGCGATCGCAGTTCCCTGGATATCATGTTCGTATCCATTTGTCGTAGTTTAGGAATCCCAGCGCGAATTCATCCCATTGAATCCAAGCCGCAATTTATAGTGGATAATATTTTCGTGGATGCTCAATTTACCAAAGGCGTTGTTGGAGGCGGGATAGAATTAGCGAACGGCACGCTCATACTTCATCGTGATCAGGGTGTAGGGACAGTCCAACCAACGGCTTCATACTATGAGAATTTCACATTAGCTCGGCTGGAGAACGGTTTTTATAAAACCTTATGTTATCCGAATGGCGCAAATGACCTATATGATACACCACTTGAGGTTGAGCAGGGAGCATACCGTCTGACGACAGGCGTAAGATTAAAAGATGGCACCGTGCTTATAAAGTTCACTTATTTCCATATTGCAGAAGGGGAAGAGACGAAGTTGGTCATGAAATATCGTCAATCTACATTGGAAATTCCAGTGTACGGCAAGGTGGAACGACTCAAGCAGCTGACCTCATGGGCAGGAGTAGAACAGACTTTCGCAGATCTTATTGGTGGAAAGGGCGCCTATGTCGCTTGGCTGGAGCCGGAACGAGAGCCTTCAAAGCATTTACTTCGTGAACTCGCTGAGTTGAAGCATGAGTTCAATGCGCTAGGTGCTCCCATCATTCTTATTATTGGTGACAAGCAATGTGCAGCTTCGTTTCATCCCGAGGACTATCCAGATCTTCCTGCAAATGCAGTGTTTGTACGTGATTCAACGAATAATCTATTGCCCGAATTATTTGCATCGTCCCAAGCGAGTGAAGCGGGCTTCCCGCATCTTATCATTGTGGACCGTGAAGATCAGATTCGTTACATGTCATCAGGATATAAGATTGCAGCGAGCAAGGAAGCGATTCAAATCTTAAGAAGGTTGTGAAAGGATGGATCAACAGATGATTGTAGCAGGCTACGTGAGTGATTCCAAACTATCTGAGTTATCGGGTGACCACTTGATGAAGTTAACGCATCTCAACGTTGCATTTGGTTATGTGAAAGAAGATCAGATTACAACAGCACATTTGAAATGCACGAACCAGCTACAAGAGATGAAAGCGATGTATCCGAATCTGACACTGCTACTCTCCGTAGGCGGATGGGGGAATGGGGGCTTCTCTGAGGCTGCCTCTACCGAAGAAGGACGTCAGAAATTTGCAGCGTCGGCTGTGCAAGTGGTAACAGATTTCCCGTTCGATGGAATCGATTTGGATTGGGAATATCCTTGTTACAGTGAAGCGGATATTAAATCGTCGCCGGATGATAAATGCAATTTCACACTGCTATTAAAGGCGATTCGAGATGCACTGGATGTGAAAGGTACAGCGGATAGCAGGCATTACCTGCTTACAATTGCGGCAGGTGCTGATCAGTATTACATTGATGGCACCGAGATGGATCAAGTACAGCAATATTTGGATTTTATACAGCTGATGACCTACGATATGCGTGGCGGTTTCCAGATTCTAACGGGACATCATACGAATTTATTTCATACGACAGGAGATTTGTATCGTATCAGTACAGAGGCATCGGTGAATATGTTCATTCAGGCAGGCGTTCCCCGAGAGAAAATCGTCATTGGCGTGGCGTTCTATTCCCGAATGTGGAAGCAGGTGCCGAATAAGACCCATGGATTTCTACAAATGGCGGGCACAACGGGTGGCTATGGTCCAGAATATACAGAGCTGTTTGCTAATTACATCAATCAGAATGGCTACACACGGCATTGGGACGATGAGGCCAAAGCACCATATTTATTTAATGGAGACACGTTTATTTCCTATGATGACGTAGATTCGATCGCACATAAATGTGAGTATGTCAAACGTGAAAAACTTGCGGGTGCCATGTTCTGGGAATATAGCTGTGATAGGACACACACGTTGCTTGATGCACTGTATGCAGGCTTATATGAGAGCGTGAAGTGAGCTACCTGTTCAATTAGTTAAGAAACATGATACTTCAGTCAACAAACGTTAGATTCAGGATAAATTCCCTTTTAATGCGCTTTATTATGATTTAAAGTAGGGGTGCAAGTAGGGTTAGACATACTGAAAACGTAGTTGCAGATCACAATTGTATACATGGAAGGAGTTTATGAAATGAGCAAAATTATTGGTGAAGCACTATCAAATATTCCTTGGCAGGATAAGCCGAGTGGCTATAACGCTCCAGTGTGGCGATATACCCATAATCCGATTATTCAGCGAGATGCACAGTTAAACTCGAACAGTATTTTTAATTCCGCGGTTATTCCTTTTGAAGAGGGATATGCAGGGGTATTCCGTTGTGACTCCAGATCTGTAAGTATGGACATATTCGCTGGCTTCAGTCAGGACGGGCTTCAATGGGAGATTAATGAGAATCCGATCCAATTTGAAGGCGACGAATATGTAACAAAGCGGGAGTATCGTTACGATCCACGCGTCTGCAAAATCGAGGATAAATATTATGTTTCTTGGTGTAATGGATACCATGGTCCTACAATTGGTCTCGCATATACGTATGATTTCAAAACCTTTCACCAATTAGAAAACGCTTTCCTGCCATACAACCGGAATGGTGTATTATTCCCGCGCAAAATAAATGGCAAATATGCGATGTTAAGCCGTCCAAGTGATACGGGGCATACACCATTTGGAGATATCTTTTTTAGTGAGAGCCCTGACCTGACGTATTGGGGAAAGCATCGTTACGTGATGGGTACGATCAATTCGGACGCTTCTGCATGGCAATCGAAGAAAATTGGTCCAGGGCCGATTCCAATTGAAACAGATCGCGGATGGTTGTTGATCTATCATGGCGTAATAAATACGTGTAACGGGTTCGTATATCGGATGGGTGTTGCTTTATTAGATTTGAATGAGCCATGGAAGGTGTTAGCACGTTCACGAAATTATATTCTCGGACCAGAGACATTGTATGAGTGTGTAGGAGATGTGCCAAATGTCACCTTCCCTTGCGCAGCACTTTCGGATGGCGATACAGGCCGAATTGCAATTTACTATGGCTGTGCTGATACCGTAACAGGCGTTGCCTTCACAACTGTGGATGAGTTGTTCGACTATATGGATAAGTATCCGCTCGAGAATTAGTAGAGTAAGCGAAGTGTCATAGCAAGTTAAAATAACTATAGGGAGAGATTGAGATGTCCAGCAAACGACCTTGGAAAATATACGCAATCCATCATTCTCATACAGATATCGGATATACAGAGCGTCAAGAGAAAATTCAGCAGTATCATGTTAATTTCATTCGCCAGGTCTTGCATATTTTACGTGAAAGCAAATCGGGACGTCGTCCGGAATGGCAAGGCTTTAAGTGGGTCTGTGAGACATTTTGGCCGATTGAAACCTTTCTGAAGCAGGCGACAGAGCAAGAGAAGATAGAGTTCGCTGAGGGCGTGAGACAGGGAGCTATCGGGTTGTCGGGGACTTATCTAAATATGACAGAATTAATTGGTAAAGAGCTATTCCAATCGATGATTGCGCGGGTGTGTGATTACGGACAGTCCATTGAAATTCCTGTAACATCGGCAATGACAGCAGATATTAACGGTTTCAGCTGGGGGTATGGTCAGGTATTGCTGGATGCTGGGATCCAGAATCTGTCCACCTGTATTCATACGCATCATGGAATGTTTCCTTGCTGGAAGAAGCAGCAGCCGTTCTGGTGGGAGATGCCTTCAGGGGATCGCCTGTTGACGTGGAGCGGAGAGCATTATGTGTTCGGAAATGATCTGGGGCTTGTACCTGGCATGGGTGGAAAATATACGATTAAAGATGAATTCGATATGAGTAAGGGCGCGGATTTTGAAATAGCTGAACAACGGATCGGGCGTTATATCGATCGTCTGACAGAGGATGGCTATGCATTTGATTTCTTTCCGGCGATGTTCTCAGGCTTGCCTACGGATAATAACCCGCCAAATGCGGCGGCAATAGAGTTTATCCAACAATGGAACACCAAGCATGGGGACCGGATTTTAATTCAAATGGCAACGCTAGATGACTTCTTTGCAGAAGTCCGTGCCCATGCAGCACAGCATCCGGAAGATATTCCTGTTTATCGAGGAGATTGGCCAGATTGGTGGACGGATGGGGTTGGCTCGACACCAAAGCATGTACAAGTATTCCGTGAGGCGCAGCGGGTGTACCAGAAGGTAAGAAGACTAGATCCTAATTATGACATCATTTCCCCGGAAGCTATTAAGGACATGGAATATCAATTAACGATGTTCGCTGAGCACACATGGGGCTATCATTCTTCCATTTCGGAGCCTTGGAACCCGTTTGTTCAGGAGTTGGGCTTGCGTAAGGAGGCATTTGCAGCAAATGCGAGCACCGCTGCACATCGCGCATTGTACGAAATCCTTGAAGCCAAGGGAGATGCACTGCTTGCACCGGGTCGGCCGATGAAGTTCAAAATTTGCAATCCTTACAGCTATGTTCAGGAGGATCATGCTCATCTTATTCTTGAGGGTTGGTATTACGAGCAGATTAAAGAAGGGTTTGAGGTGCGTGATTTCAATACAGGTGAGGTGCTCCCATCTCAACTGCGTCTTGCGCATCGCGGGGTTATTGTAACCATTCCGGTCATGCTGGAGCCTCAGGAAGAAAAAGTGCTTCATATCGTAGCGGTTAAGCCAACAATTAAAACCGCATATATGAACGATTATGTGGCATCGGATCGTGTATTGGATTTGGATGTTACCCATGAAGTAAAGGACTTCCATGTGACATCCACATACGCTGAAACACCATTTGTACGTATTGAATGGAAGAAGGGTGAAGGAATCACCTCTTGGAAGGATAAGGAGACTGGACAGGAGCTGCTACGTGCAGACCGGAATCATCATGCATTCACACCGGTATATGATGTTACGCCAGCCACAAAGGTGGTCGAAATGACGGAGGTTCGTCGTCTTATGGGCCGTAATCGGAAAGGTCCGAATGCGATTGTATCTACAGGTGTGTTGACAAGTGCAGAAATTGTTGGACAGGGAGAGCTTTATAGCATGATTCAATTGACCTATGAAGTCTCCGGTTGTGAGCATTATTCCTTATTCTTAACCGTGTATGCGGATCGTCCTCGTGTCGATGTGTCGGTACGGATGCATAAGGAAAGTGTATGGAAGCCTGAGAATTTGTATATTTCACTTCCGTTTGGCGGCGCATTGACAACCTCTACGCAGGAGCTGTGGGTAGATAAGATGGATGCACTAACTCGTCTGCGCAAGGATCAATTACCAGGCAGCTTGGCCGATTATACGGCTGTTGGCGAAGGTGCTGCATACATTTCAAAGGAACAAGGTATTGTGATTGCGATGCCAGACACTCCGTTGATTCAAGTGGGTGCTTTAGAGCATAAATATCGTCTACTTAATGGCGATGCAAGACTAGAACAGGACCCTGCGCACTTGTACGCCTGGGTGATGAATAACTATTGGGAAACCAACTTTGCAGCTACGCTTGGCGGCTTCTATGAATTCCGCTATTACATTACATGGGGTGAGAAGTTTAACAACCCTGAAGTATCGTTCGACATGTGTCGGGGGATGAATGCAGGAATCCTGGCGTGGAGACAATTCTAGTTCATGTGAACGGGAGGAATTGTAAGCTATGAGATATAAAGATTCATCTTTGCCGATTCATGAGCGTGCTATAGATTTATTGGCTCAAATGACGCTGGAGGAGAAGATCGGGCAGCTCCTCCAGCCCTTCGGCTGGAAGGCGTATGAGAAATCAGAAGGCAAGATTCAATTGACAGAAGTATTTAAGGAAGCAATTGCAAGCGGTGGCGTGGGCTCTTTGTATGGTGTGCTGCGTGCAGATCCTTGGACAGAGGTATCATTGGAAACTGGGTTGTCACCTTTGGAAGGCGCAGAAGTAACGAATCTGATCCAGCAATATGCGATTGAGCATACACGTCTGGGTATTCCGATTCTGCTGGGCGAGGAATGCTCTCATGGTCATATGGCGATTGGCAACACCGTCTTTCCCGTACCGCTTGCTATCGGAAGCACATGGAATAGGGAATTATTCCGGCAGATCTGTCAAGCAGTGGCTGCAGAGACTCGCGCTCAAGGAGGGGCAGCAACCTACTCCCCAGTACTAGATATTGTACGTGATCCGCGCTGGGGGCGAACAGAAGAATGCTTTGGGGAAGATCCATATTTAAATAGTGAAATGGCAGTAGCTGCGGTAATGGGCTTACAAGGTGATTCATTAAATACAGACCATACGATCCTGGCAACATTAAAGCATTTCGTCGCGTATGGCAGCTCGGATGGTGGTCGTAATGCGGACACCGTACGGATGGGAAAACGCGAGTTAATGGAGAAGGATTTGCTGCCATTCCAGAAGGCAATTGAAGCTGGGGCTAAATCTGTTATGACCGCTTACAATGAAATTGACGGTGTTCCGTGTACTTCGAGTAAGGAGTTATTAACAGAGGTACTTCGTGAGCAATGGGGCTTTGATGGCTTCGTCATTACGGATTGTGGTGCGATCAGCCAGCTTAAACACGGTCACCAGATTTGTGAGACCGAAGAAGAGGCGGCGACTCTTGCACTTAAAGCTGGTGTGGATATGGAGATGTCTGGTGAAACATTTGGCAGATATCTAATAAACGCATTACAGCTGCAGTTGATTGACATTTCCGATATTGATCTCGCAGTCGAACGAATTCTGCGTGCGAAGTTTGAATTGGGATTGTTTGAACGTCCCTTTGTTGATCCGACTACAGCACAGCGTGTCGTTGGACAACAGTTGCATTTAGAGATGGCGCGACAAGCTGCACGTGAAGGCATCATTCTTTTGAAGAATCATGATGAGGCTCTGCCGCTTTCTCCGTCACTTGGTAAGATTGCCGTTATTGGGCCGAATGCCAACAATATTTATAATCAATTGGGTGACTATACTTCACCACAGGAGCGTCATCACATCATTACCGTTTTGGACGGGATTCGCGCTAAATGTGCAGGACTCAGCGAAGTGCTGTATGCTCCGGGCTGCCGCGTGAAAGATCCATCGAAAGCAGGCTTTGAGAAGGCAATGGAGGTGGCGTCAGCAGCGGATACCATTATTGCAGTTGTCGGGGGATCAAGTGCACGTGATTTCGGTGAAGGTACGATTGATTTGAAGACAGGGGCTGCCGTCATTACGGATCAATTTAGTCTTAGTGATATGGAATGTGGAGAAGGCTTCGATCGTGCAGAGCTGAACTTATGCGGTGTGCAACTTGATCTGCTGCAGGAGCTGCACAGATTGAACAAAAAACTGATTGTTGTCTATATCAATGGTCGTCCCATTGTCGAGCCTTGGGTAGATGAGCATGCGGATGCCATTCTGGAGGCTTGGTACCCGGGACAGCAGGGCGGGCATGCGATTGCTGATATTTTGTTCGGAGACTATAATCCATCCGGCCGGCTTACACTATCCATTCCAAAGCATCCAGGGCAATTACCGATTTATTACAATAAGAAACGCTCCAGAGGTCATCGCTATCTCGAGGTGGACTTTCATCCGCAATATGTGTTTGGTTATGGCCTAAGCTATACAAGCTATCAATACGAGCATATTCGCTTGGATCAGATACAAATAGAGTTGGATGATTCTTGTACTGTATCCGTGGAGGTCAAGAATATTGGCGATGTAGCTGGACATGAGGTTGTTCAGCTATATATAAAAGATTGCACTAGCACAATCACACGCCCGGAACAAGAATTAAAAGGATTTCAGAAGATTTAT
This sequence comes from Paenibacillus sp. FSL H7-0737, assembly GCF_000758545.1. Classification (NCBI taxonomy): domain Bacteria; kingdom Bacillati; phylum Bacillota; class Bacilli; order Caryophanales; family Paenibacillaceae; genus Paenibacillus; species Paenibacillus sp. FSL H7-0737. The sequence goes on from NZ_CP009279.1 coordinate 1,933,906, forward strand.
ATTGAGCCTGGTGAGATGCGTACCGTTCAATTTCATATTACTCCGCGGGAGCTGCAGTTTGTCGGTTCTGATTTGCAGTGGACGGTTGAGCCCGGCAAATTTGAGATCATGATTGGATCGAACGTAGGCAATACCATTTCAACAAGCTTAGAGGTTGTTCAACGTAACTTGAGATCGTAATCACGGGAGGGTTACCAAATTATGAAAGAGCATCGTTTACCTACTATTGAAATTAATAAGTTCCCTCTGCCTCAGGCGGTTCAGCAAGTTATGAAGGACGCTAGTGAACGTCTGGCTCATCGTCCGAAGCTGCGTCAATTATTCCAGAATTGTTTTCCAAATACATTAGAAACAACTACTAAGCTGTTGGATGACGGAACAACATTTGTGTTAACTGGCGATATTCCGGCGATGTGGCTGCGTGACTCTGTTGAGCAGGTTATTCATTATGTTCCTTTTGCCAAGGAAGATGCTGAACTTGGGCGGATTCTAGAAGGCTTAATACGCCGTCATATGTTTTATATTCAAATCGATCCTTATGCGAATGCCTTTAACGAGTCTGCAAATGATTGGCATTGGAATGCAACGGATGAGACAGACAGCTCGCCTTGGGTATGGGAGCGTAAATTTGAGCTGGATTCCATGTGCTTCTCATTCCGCTTGGCATATCTATATTGGAAAGAAACCGGACGCACCGGGATCTTTGATGAAGTTTTCCGAACTTCACTACTGAAGATGTTGAACGTATGGCAGATTGAGCAGGAGCACAAGGAGCAGTCAACCTACCGCTTTCAACGTCACAACGGCATCATGATAGATACATTACGTAAGAACGGTTTGGGGATGCCGGTAAATAATGTTGGACTGATCTGGTCAGGCTTCCGCCCCAGCGACGATGCGTGTGACTTTCACTTCAATATTCCATCGAATATGTTCGCCGCTGTAACGCTTCACCAATTGCAGGAAATTGCTCAATATGTATATAGAGATTCAAATCTCGTAGCCCGAATGTCGGCAATGGAAGAAGAAATCCGGCATGCAATTGAGCTTTATGGAATCATTGACCATTCCAAATACGGCAAGATGTATGCGTTCGAAACGGATGGTTTCGGTAACCATTTATTGATGGACGATGCAGGTACTCCGAGCTTAATGTCAGCACCCTATCTAGGTTACTGTGCGCCAGACGATCCAATATATTTGAATACCCGCAAATTTGCTCTGAGTGAGGATAATCCCTATTTCTTCAAAGGCGAGAAGCTCAGCGGCATTGGCAGTCCGCATACTAGCATGGGATTCGTATGGCATCTTGCTTATACGATGCAGGGCTTAACCGCAGTTGATCCTCAAGAGATGCTCGAGATGATTGAAATCTGTGAGTCGACAGATGCTGGTACTGGATTTATGCATGAGGGATTTAATGTCAATGATTCAACCCAATTTACACGTGAGTGGTTCGCTTGGTCGAATAGCCAGTTTGCGCAGCTTGTGTGGAAGGCATTGGAATCAGGCATATTGCCCTAAAATATATCACTATGAGCGGGATAGAGCTCACTAACTGTATAGGAGTGACAACTATGTTCGAGAAAAGACCTATTAACCCTATTCGGTACACTCAACAAATGAAGCCAGATACAGTTACGCCAAATGCAAAAGCCGGAGTCCAGCGAGGTTTTGAAGCAATACTGTCCCCGCTACAACAAGCTGCAATGAATTCCACTAGTATTATTAATGTAGCTATTGACGGAACGCATGGTGCCCAATATCAGCACGTCCTGGCAAGGATCATAGATGTATTGGAGCAAGAAGGGCATAAGACGGTTCTCATCGGTACCAATAGTTTTGTGAAGACAAGCGAAGAACTTCGTACGTTCTTTGAAGCGAATATTACAGATAATCGTGCATTTGGTTATTTTTCGGATGCTACGATTGCAGATTATTTCGTCCTAGAAGCACAAGACAAGATAGACAACTACAAAAAAAAGATTCAATTACCTGCCCACCAAACAACCTTCATCATCACGTTTGGACCAGGGGCCTATTGGCTCGGGAACGGCAACTACGATATAACCTACTTCTTGGATGTATCTCGTGAGTATCAGCAATTGGAACATAAAGCACATTTATTGAATTTCGGCTTTAGCTGGAACCGAGATGTGGTGGAGAAGTATAAAATCTGTCTATTTGTGGAATGGCCAGTACTGGAAACTTACCGAAAAGAAGTATTGGATTCGATCCACTATTACGTGGATATGAATGAGCCCGAGTGTCCCAAGCTAACGACGGTCTTCACCCTACGCCAGATGATTGCAGATATCGCCAAGTCCCCTATGCGTGTGAAGCCGTTCTTCGCGCCAGGGATATGGGGCGGTCAATATTTGAAGAAATTCGCGGAGCTTCCGAAGGAGTGGGCCAACTGCGCATGGAGCTTTGAACCGATTGCACCGGAGAACTCCATTTTGCTGAAATACAACGACGAAATAATCGAGGTCCCCTTCCTCATAGTCATGCATTATGAGCATCCGGCCATTCTTGGGAATCGTATTGTCGGGCTGTTTGGTGATTATTTTCCGATTCGCTTCGACTACCTTGATACCATCGACGGAGATAGCTTGTCGTGCCAGGTACATCCGAAGCAGGAGTATATTCGTGAGACATTTAATGAATTTATGGCACAGCAAGAATCGTACTATATCATGGAGAATTTAGAGAATACATCTGTGTTCTTGGGACTGACTGAACAATGTACGAAGGAGGAATTCTTTAACGCGGTACACCATGCACAAGAAACTGGTGAACCCATTCAAATCACTGACTTCGTTAATCAATATGAAGCGAATAAGGGGGATTTATTCCTAATTCCTACAGGGACTGTTCATGCCTCTGGAAAGAACAACTTAGTACTCGAAATATCCTCTACGACATGGTGGTTTACGTTCAAAATCTACGATTTCCTTCGTAAAGGAATGGATGGCAAGCCACGTCCTATTAATATTGATCATGCCTTTGACAATATTGATTTCGATAAAAGAACGGCATGGGTAGAGGACAATTTGATTCCTAAGCCAAGCTTGCTGCAAAAGCAGGGGATTAACGAGGAGTATGTTCTTGGACAGCGTGAAGATCTACTGTTTTATGTTCATCGTGTGCACTTACATGATACATGGGTGGACCATACAAATAACGAAATGGTAATGTATAACTTGGTTGAGGGAGAAAAGGTTCGTATAGTATCCTGTGCAGATGAATCTATATATGTGGAGTTACAATACGCGGAATCATATATCCTTCCAGCCGTGTTCAGTGCCTATAAAATTATAAATATCGGAAACAAGCCATGTAAGCTTGTGAAAGCAGGCGTATCCAAGGCATGGGATGTGAGTCTCCTTTGAAGCCTAAAGTCGTGATCGCTTTAGACGTGGGAGGAACCTTTATTAAATCTGGTTTAGTCGTGGATGGAGAATTGCAACAGGCTAGCTGCAAGCAGCATCCTGCACTTGCTGATCAAGATGCCGAAGTGATTATAGAGCAATTTATTTCTATATTCGAAGATCAATATCAGTTTTATACCGTTACACTAGGGAAATCGGCAAACTGTACTTGGAATATCGGTCTCGCCTTTCCTGGGCCCTTTGATTATCAGCAAGGTATCTGTTATATTCAGGGGCTTAGTAAATATGAAGCATTGTATGGTAAGAATGTACGAGAAGTATTATATACCCGGTTTAATACCTTACAACATAAGGAATGGGCGAAGCACCTGCTGCAGGCAGATATTCGCTTTGAGAATGATGCGAAGCTGTTTGCCTTAGGCGTAAGCAGGTTATTTCCAAATGAACGATATATTTCGTTAACTTTAGGGACAGGGTTAGGCTCCGCATTTATTGATCGTGCATCGATTCTGAACGAAGGACCAGGTGTTCCCGAGGACGGTTGGCTTTTTGATAAACCTTTCCTGGAGAGCACCATAGATAACGCCTTCTCACGTCGCGGAATTCTTCGCCTGGCTGAGCAGATGGGAGCTCTAGAAAAAGGAATGGACGTGAAGGAACTCGCAGAACAAGCAAGAAACGGGAATAGCTTGTGCTGCAAGGTGTTTGAAGAATTCGGTGCACGATTGGCTAGGATGCTAAAGTCCTATGTTATAGACTATCAGCCAAACCGCATCGTTATTGGCGGACAGATTGCCAAGAGCATCGATTTATTTAGCCCCGCCCTCCAGAAGGGATTGGCTGATTCATCTATTGGTATATTTACTTCAGAAAATGTGTTCGAACACACGCTTATCGGAATATCGAGATTATTTGACGATTCCTTAGGATTCAATTGATAATTCAAAGATAACCAGTTACCGATCGATGTCGGTGACTGGTTATTTTTATGCTCCATCTTCGGCCAGAAATTGAGCATTTCATTAGGGATTATAAATGAACTTGTCGGTTCATTTATAGTTCATATTCCAGTGATAGGATTCACAGTATAATAATAAGCGTTGGAAGGTCGTGCAACATGACAAAAGTAAAACAAACCGTAGATTATCCTTTGTATAATGGACAGCCGTATTTCATGCCTATTGGCAAATGGGTAGTGATCCTTGCAAGTATCGTTGTAGGCTATTTAACAATGACAGTAGAGATTCCTTTTCTGCCTAATGAAGTGCAGAGCAAGATTGCTCCTTTTCTATTCACGCTGTTTCCGTTAATCGCATTAGTGTGGGCAACCAAAGGGAAGTTGGGAATTCTCTTCAAAAAGCCTGAAGTAAGTCATGTATTATACGGGATTTTATTCTTTATTATTAATTTCATCGTAACGTTGGGGGTAGCTGCGCTGCTTTCATCGATGGGAGCTGTAACAGTAAATGCGGTGCTAGGTCATGGGGATACCCTTTCAACAGGTGAGAAGCTCTGGACATTGTTCTTCTCAGGATTTCAATTAATTGGCGAGGAATTGTTAACGATCTTGCCATTCCTGGCGATTATGCAGCTTTGCTTTATTGGCTTTAAAATGTCACGCAAGGCGTCCGTGTTTATTGCATTAATCGTAACAGCGCTCATTTTTGGTGCACTACACTTAAAAACGTACAATTTTAATTTTGCTCAGGCCATTCTGGGAATCGGAATCGCTCGAATTATTCTAACGCTTGCTTACATGAAAACAAAGAATATCTGGACGTCGATCATTGCACATATTTTAAATGACTGGGCAATATTTGGGACTAGTATGTTAGGTGGCGCAGTAGCAGCACCGTTCCTGATGCATTTCTTGCATTAAGAGCCGGAAATTTCCGTAGACTCACAAAGAGGTTAAGCATATAGTGCGATAGATATTGAGGAGATTTCTGAGGTACAGAAGCACAGCTGATTGGATATCCAATCGGCTTTTTTTGCTATCTAGTTTAAATTCCTATCAATCTCTCTATCATCAGATATCCCTCTGGAGGGATACCCAGCCCCCGTTATTATTGGTATACTTTAACAAATGATTCTACTTATGGAGTGTTTAAGGAGGTTATGATCGATGAGATCGAGCGGTATTCTTCTGATTTTTATAGCGCTTATAGTAACCGGTTGCTTTAACCAGCCATCCAATGGAGAAGACAAATTCACAACTACCATTAATGAACAAGAAGATGTGATAAACAGCCATGGAATGATTGTTAAGAATCTTAAGAAGCTGGATGCTTTTATCAAAAATAAAGCGGGTAAGCAGCGTGTGGTTCATTACACAATTGAGGGTGATCCGATCTTTAATGACTTGAAATATACTGACCAAGGGATTGAAATGCGGCATGATAATTCCGAAGATACGTTTGGTAGTCCCCAAGTAACCACATACACTTGTCAGAACCTTGTTAGAAACGAAACGGATAAACTTCTGTCGTATACCTTAACGGGCTGCGAGGGCGAACAAGCAAAGATCGAGCTGCTACAGATTCCTTTTGACGTAACGAAACAAGATAAGTTTGAGTTTGTTTTAAAGTATGGTGTGAACCAAAAGAACGAAATTAATACGATAGAGAAGAAGTTGGTCAAAGATCTCCAGAATGGGGAAGTAGTCGAGGTTAGTGATTTTGAGTTTTCTGAACAGGAACGTGGACAAATCTATAAAGAAATGGTACTAGCGAATTACTTAGGTGAAAAAGAGTTATCTACCGAGTGTAATCGAAAACCTGCTGTAAGTTACGATTTATCGATTCAGATTAATAGTGGAGAGCGTCATTATCAGTGGACAGAATGCCAGAATACTGTGGATGATGGTCAGATGACTGAACTAGCTCAAGCGATCATTAAGATCGTGCAGGACGGAAGCATTTATAAGCAACTGCCTGAGGTTAAGGGGTATTACGAATAATTACACTATATAAATTGAATTTTGAAACTTTGGAAAAGGGAACGGAGTGACGGAGGGGGATTTTGGAACTGTAGGAGTGATAGCGTCCGCCTGAAAGCTTTCCGTAGGAAAGCTCGCTCCGGAAGCATAGGCTCACCGGATTTCAACCGTGAAACACGGTATATAATCAAGAAATCTGGGGACAACAGCGACCGGAAGTCCAAACATTCACCGCAGTTGCGACTGATCTTTAACTATATCTAGCATTCATATTTATTCTCAGATCATTGGAGGCAGCACTCATGCACCGAATATTGTTAATTGAAGATGACGAAGCAATTAGTGAAATGGTTAGGTCCTATTTAGTAAAAGAGGGCTATGAAGTGGAAACGGCGTTTGATGGTGAAGTAGCGGAAAGGACATTCCGTACTAGTAATCCTTTTGATCTTGTATTATTAGATCTCATGCTGCCCAAGCGCAGCGGTACTGATATTCTCCAGACGATCCGTGCGACAAGTCTAGTTCCGGTGTTGATCATGTCAGCCAAGGACAGCGATGTGGATAAAGCGCTTGGACTTGGCTTTGGGGCGGATGATTATATTACCAAGCCATTTTCAATGATCGAATTAGCTGCAAGAGTGAAGGCTGCGATTCGAAGAGCGGGTTATGCTACCCCCACCATCCAACCGGAAGCTCCAATTCCTGCGAAGCAAAAGATTTCCATTGGTGGCCTGACTGTGGATTTGGATAATTTCTCTGCGCTAAAGAACGGGGAAGAAGTGAAGTTAACGTCTAAGGAATTTCATATTCTTAAGCTGTTCGTTACACATCCGGGCAGGGTCTTCACCAAAGCGCAGATTTATGCTAGCGTATGGGCAGATGATTATTTCGGAGATGAGAACGTTATTAATGTACATATGAGAAGATTACGCGAAAAAATAGAAGATGATCCCTCCCATCCAGAGTTCATCAAGACGTTGTGGGGGATCGGGTATAAGTTGGGAGAGCAGCTATAATGAGCATGGCGCTTAGTGTGGTCATTGTACTCCTGCTCGTCGTCATTGTATGGCAATATCAGCATTCGCGTAAAGCTTCCAGAGACCTGAAATATATTCATGACAAGCTAAGTAGCATCATGGCTGAAGGTTCACACGAAAGACTGCTGTTATTCAGTAGTAATGTGGAGCTGCAAAGTGTGCTGATTGATCTAAATCGGCTGCTCGACATTAATCATAAAGGAAGCATTGAGCGCGTGAAGCTGGAAAAGTCCATGCGTAATATGCTGTCGAACATTTCCCACGATCTTAAGACTCCGCTAACGGTAGTACTCGGTTATATTGAAACGATTCTTCAGGATGAACATATGCCAGCCGAGGAACGGGAACGTATAATGAATACGATTCACCAAAAAGCAAATGAAGTGATCCATCTGATGAACAAGTTCTTTGACTTGGCTAAGCTGGAATCAGGGGATCGGGAAATCAATCTTTCACGTGTTGAGGCAGGCGAGGTGTGCAGACGTAATATTCTCTCTTTCTATGATATCCTTAGCGCCAAGGGCAGTGAGGTGGAGATAGAAATCCCTGATGACTCGCTTTATTTCATGGGAAACGAAGAGGCGCTTGACCGGATATTGACCAATTTGTTATCGAATGCGATTGCTTACGGGGATGCCGGAGGCGTATTAGGCTTGAAACTCTATAGTGATAAGAACAAAGTATACATAGATGTTTGGGACAGGGGAAAAGGCATTAGTGAAGTTCACCAGGATAAAGTATTCGAACGGCTCTATACACTGGAGGATTCGAGAAATCGATCATATCAAGGGAGTGGTCTAGGTCTGACGATCACCAAAAGATTAACGGAGCAGATGAATGGAACCATTACACTGGTTAGTCAACCGTTTGTGAGAACAGTATTTACCCTTTCTTTTCGTAGATTAAGCTTCTAAAGAATGAAATTGTGTACAGCTTAAGATTTTTGTAAGAATCGAGTAATAAAAAAGAAAATTCTGCTGTGTACAATAAGAACTAAGGAAGACGAGACGAAAACAAAGGGGAGCGCGGAAATGACTACAATACTTCGAACAAGAAATTTAACGAAAACCTATCAAGGCAAAGAAGCCGTTAGCAATGTGAATATGAATATTAAACAAGGTGAAATTTATGGCTTTCTTGGACCGAACGGTGCCGGCAAAACAACGGTCATGAAAATGATCACAAACCTCGTTAAGCCGACGAGTGGCGAGATTGAATTTTTTAATGAAAAAATGACAAATCATTCGTATGAAATGCTCAAACGGATGGGCTGCATCATTGAATATCCAGTGTTCTATGATAAACTCACAGCCAAGGAAAACCTGATCCTGCATGGAGAATACATGGGCTATTATGATCCGCAAGCGATTGGTGAAGCGCTGGAGCTGGTAAAGCTTACGGGTATTGATAAAAAGCCGGTGAAGCAATTTTCGCTTGGGATGAAGCAGCGCCTTGGTATTGCCAGAGCCTTTATGACGAAACCGGAGCTACTCATTCTGGATGAGCCGATTAATGGACTAGACCCTGTGGGAATCAAAGAGATGCGTGAAGTGTTCCGGATGCTTAGCCGTGAATATGGAATGACGTTACTTGTATCTAGTCATATTCTGGGGGAAATCGAGCAGATTGCTGATACTATCGGTGTGATCCGGCAGGGTGCTCTGGTAGAAGAGGTGGCGATGGATTCCATTCGCGGTCAAAATACAGAATATATCGAAGTGGTTACGAATGAGATTAACAAAGCAGTGTACGTGTTGGAGCACAAGCTTGGCCTCAATAACTTCAAAGTACTTGATCATATTACAGTAAGAATCTATGACGGCGGAATCTCACAACGTGATCTGAATAAGGCGTTAGTGCTAGCAGACGTGGAGATTGAGAGCATCAGCAAGAAACAACATACGCTGGAAGATTATTTTTTACAATTGATTGGGGGTGAAGGCGTTGCTTAAATTAATATCTTTGGAGATTCGGAAGAATAAGCTAAAGACTCTTCTTACAGGGGCAGCAATCGTCAATCTCGCTATTCTTGGGTTTATGATTATGGTTTTATTCGTTGATCGAAATGAGAATGAACCGTCGTTCGCTTCTTACGCAGATATGTTTGAGGGTGTGTTCGTTTTTGTTAAGGCTGCTTATATTATTTTCGCTTCCGTTATTATTAGCAAGCTGGTGATTGATGAGTATAAGAACAACACAATTACTCTTCTCTTCATGTACCCTATCTCACGTAAAAAGCTAATGACTGCGAAAATATTGATAGTGTTCGCCTTCACATTTGTTGCCATCATCGTGTCAGACATTGTGGTTGGCGCTATCCTAATAGGATTCAATTCTTTTGTAGGGCTTATTCCGGGTGAGTTAAACCTTCCCATGATCACTTCAGAGCTGATCAAGTTAGGTGCAAACGCATTTTACGCAGCGGGTATTGCTTTGATTCCTTTGTACTTTGGAATGAAGAAAAAATCAGTCCCTGCCACCATCGTCTCTGCGGTGTTAGTTACGTCCCTAATTTCTGGTGGATTTGATCAAGCACGCTTAGGTAATTTAGCGGCGGTGTCGATCTCACTTGGCTTGATAGGAGCAGGTATTGCCTATATGGCGATTCGCAATATTGACCATAAAGATATAGCCTAAAATATTTATAGAAATCCCTCTTAAGAATCTCAGTACGATGTGTAAGTCATCGTGGTTGGGTTCTAAAGGGGGATTTAGTGTTTATCTGCGACCGGTTAAAGTATATTTGCTATAATGGTCAAAATAGAAGAATTTAAAATTTGAGATGATTTCCGCTCATTTTAGGGTAATGATAATGGATGAGAGAGCCTGAGGTGAAATGAATTGTGGATAAAGACTGGACGTCCATTCTAACACGATTGCTTTCGGAAGAGAGCGCTTATAAATCGTTATATGACCATCATCCTAATTTGATATTTGTGTTGGATCGGCAAGGTCGCTGCGTAGGAACGAATCGTACGTTCTATCTAGAATCCAGTGCAGAAGCATCGTTCCAAGATATAGGTCTGACAGCACTTAAAAGAATATACCTTGTTGATGTAGCTAGTTTTGAGGCTGCCCTGCAAGGGAATCCCTCTAGCTTTGAATTGCAAGATCTGAACAATCCCAAAGCGGACGTTGTGAAGGGAAACTTTATTCCTATAACGATAGACGAGGGAATTGTCGGGGTATTCGCGATCATACAAGTGGATAACAGCAACTATCATCATTATTCGGAAGGGTTACATGACTGGCTAAACGCATTAGCAGATTCTTTTCATGCTAAATTATCGGATAAGGTAGAACTAGAGTCAAACTTCAAATCTACTTTTGCTGCTGAAGTCGAAGATAAACGAGCGAATCTTATTCTGAACTCCGTCTCAGCTGGAATATTCGTACTAGATAATATAGGGCGAACGCTCTTTATTAACCGTGAGGGAGCAGATATGTTAGGTTACCAGCCTACAGAATTGGTTGGCCTGAAGCTGATGGAATATATTCATCAAATCCAAGGCGATGGCTCACGTTATTCAACCCCTGATTGTCAGATTAGTCTTACAATTGCAGATGGAATTATCCGCAGGAAAGACGATGAGATCTTCTGGCGTAAGGATGGAACCAGCTTTTTTGTCAATTATCGGGTGTCGCCTCTTATGGATGGGGGGATGATCTCAGGAGCAGTTATTGCTTTTAGTGATATCACGAATGCGAAAGAAATCATTCGCGCTAAAGAATCTGCAGAACAGGCGGCGCAAGCCAAATCTGACTTCTTAGCGATGATGAGTCATGAAATTCGGACACCGATGAATGGAATGATAGGGATGTCAGATCTTTTACTTGAAACTGATCTTGGAGAAGAACAGCGGGGGTATGTTGAGATTTTACGAAGCTGTAGTTACACGCTTTTACAGATCTTGAATGACATTCTTGATTTCAGCAAGATGGAAGCGGGTAAAATGCCACTGCAAACCGAATCGTTTGAACTTCGAGAGATGATATCGGACATTATTGATTTATTTACGCCTAAAGCCGAAGAGAAGAAGCTGGCCTTGCGGTGGTGGGCGGATACGAGTGTTCCAACAACGTTACTGGCTGATCCGATCCGTTTGCGACAGATTATTGTCAATCTGGTTGGAAATGCTCTGAAATTCACAGAACATGGGAGCGTTACACTATCGGTTAAGAACATTCCACTTTCGGATTCAAAAGAATATTTATTGGAATTCTCTGTCCGTGATACAGGTGTTGGGATTGCCGATAATAAACTCAATTTATTATTTCAATCCTTCTCACAGCTGCACCCGATCATCAACCGTAAATATGGCGGTACAGGGTTGGGACTCGCTATTTGTAAGCAGCTGGTTGAGCTGATGGGTGGGACAATCTTTGTAGAAAGTGAAGAGAATAAAGGTTCAACGTTCCGGTTTATGTTACCATTCATAAAAAAAGAGGTCGAGTTAAATTCAACTTCAAATCAGGAGGGGTAAACGCACAAATCCCCGGTTCATTGACTTACGAAGCAATGACCGGAGATTTGCGTTAGAATATTAATCTTGAAGCATATACATGAGACCTACAGTATGTGGGCCACAATGGCTACCAATAACACAACCTGCGTTGAGGATAGCGATCTCATTCACTTGAGTTTTCTCTCGTATCGCTGTCTCTAGATAGCGAGCATCTTCTTCCGCTAAGGTATGAACAACGATGAGCAGCTCTTTATCCATCCGCTCGACGTTAACCAAGGCGTTCTGGAGCATTTGTTCCACGGCTTTTTCTTTTTTGCCACGAATTTTACTAGTAGGTACGATGCTGCCGTCTACAAGTCTAAGAACAGGACGAATTTTTAGCAGACTACCGATGAAATTCTGCATACCTGAACAGCGTCCACCCATATATAAGTAATCTAGCGTATCTACCACGAATTCTGTTTCTACAAGATTACGACTCTGCTTCAGCATAGCTGCAATCTCAATGGCACTGTAACCTTTTTCAGCGGCTCTGACAGCTTTCATAACGAGAAGAGCGATGCCTCCACATAAGGTCTGTGAATCAATAACCTGTACACGCCCCTCTGGGAATTCCCCAGCAGCCAAAAGTGCATTCTGATATGTAGAGGATAATGATGAGGAGAGACTGATATATACAATATCATCTCCACGGCTAATTACCGGATGAAAAGCGGCGATAAAGTCAGCTGGCGAAGGCGCGGCCGTCTTTGGCAATACTCCGCTTGCTGCGACACGGCGATACACTTCTTCTGGTGTGATATCTTCACCATCTTTGTAGGTTCCTTCTTCAAACACTACGTAAAGGGGAACGATGCCGATATTAAAAGTATCCTTCCAGCCTTGAGGCAAATCGGAAGTGCTGTCTGAAAATATTTTTACAGTAGACATGAATTTCTCCTTCACCGATAATCGGACGACAATAGTCATTATTGAATCACATAATCTATTTATTATACCAAGATTAAGCCGATTCTCAAAATGAAATCGTAGAAATTCTGAAAGAAAGAAAGACTATCCGGAATTCCGAATAGTCTAAGTAAGTATTAATTTTTTTTCATAACCGGTATCCAGATCTCGCAGCGATAATCCTCTGCATCAGGTCTTCCCGGAAGGTATAACTCAAACTCGGGTCCTCCTGTATGCTCATAGCCTGTTGCAGGGAACCACTCCTGAAAGATCCGTGACCATGCTTGCTGAATAGCATTCGGCATTGGCCCTACTGAGGTGAACACAGCCCAACTCGCAGCTGGTATCGTCGTAGAAGCAAAGCCCTGAGCGTCCGTCTCTGGAGAGGCTTCGACAGCAATCCAATAGGAGAAGGTTTCTTTTTCGTGATTGAAATCTTTACAAATACCAAGGATGTCCTTATCAACACCGATCTCAATCAGCTTATCCGACGTACCATTTTCATTAGCTTCAATCCACAGCTGGGGGATACGGCGTAAATTCTCCCCATCTTTCGTTGTCATTTCCTCTACTAGTCCGATAACATTAAAAGCGTCTCTTGTCTCAATTCTGTAGTCCATTTCTTTATCTCCCTTCAGTGATAGATGGAAGGAGAGTCTAGGGAAGGCTTTGAGCTGTACCCCTGACTCCCGCGCAGCAGAAGGAGTAATTCCATGTGCTTTGCGGAATGCTTTGGCAAACGACTCGGGAGAGTCATATCCGTATTTTAATGAGACATCTAGCACCTTAACTTTAGAAATAGCGAGTTCCTGTGCCGCCAGAGTTAGTTTGCGTTTACGGATATAGTCTTTGACTGATACTCCGGTGAGCATGTAGAACATACGCTGGAAGTGAAAAGGGGAGGAATAAGCAACCTTTGCTATATCTTCTATATTAAAGGTTTCCTCCATTTTGCTCTCCATATAATCTAAAGCTTCTTTCATGCGGATAAGCCATTCCAAGCCTGCCATCTCCCTTTGAGTTCATACTAACATGCCACCATTTGCAAATCCTGTTATTCCTTGCTCTCTAATGACAGGTTGCTGATGGAAGAATAATCTTAACAAAATCATCCTATATAGTATAACTCAGGAAGGTGGAGAGAGTCAGCTTTGTAATCTGTACACTCTTGCTTCGTAAGGACGCAGAATTTCTCGTGTTGGTGATTCATCCAGGTAATTTCCAATGATTAAATCAGTAACGGTGCTCAGCTCAGCGGAGAGATCAACGGTTTGAGGGGCCTCGTTGAAGTTCAGCAGGATCAGCCATTGTTCATCCTCTAAAGTTCTTGTATAAACATAAAGGTTCTCATGATCAGGCAGTAGCAGCTTATATTCTCCATATACCATAATCGGATTTTTTTTGCGTAAAGCAATTAATTCCTGGTAGTAGTAGAAGATTGAATCAGAATCCGCCAATGCTTGCTCCACATTAATTTCCTTGTAAATCGGATTTACTTTGAGCCATGGTTCTCCTTCTGAAAATCCGGCATTAGCAGATGCATCCCATTGCATTGGGGTACGGGCATTGTCTCGGCCTTTGACATGGATAGCGTTCAGAATCGTTTCATGATCTGCGCCACCCTCAGTTACTTTTTCACGGTACATATTCAGAATTTCGATGTCTTTATAATCTTCCAGCGTTGTGAATTTTACATTCGTCATCCCAATTTCTTCACCTTGGTAAATATAAGGGGTGCCTTTAAGTGTATGTAGTAAGGTAGCGAGCATTTTGGCAGATATTACGCGATACTTCCCATCATCACCAAATCGTGAAACCATACGCGGCTGGTCATGATTGTTTAAGTACAGACTATTCCAACCCTTTTCAGCCAAACCGATCTGCCATTTATGAAGTATGCCGCGCAGTTTAGTTAATGTCCATGGGGCTACATCCCATTTGCCTCCTGGGCCGGAATCTACGTCCATATGCTCGAATTGGAATACCATTTGAAGTTCTTCACGATCTTCGTCTGTGTAAAGAACGGCATCCTCTACTGAAGCCCCTGGCGTTTCCCCGACGGTCATAATGTCATAGCTTGAAAGAACTTTTTGGTTCATTTCATGTAAAAACTCATGGACTCGGGGGCCATTCATAAAGTAATCGCCACCCCAAGCAAGTTCCTCTGGCGCCTCGCCCTCGATTTGGAAGGAAGGTAGCCCTTCTGCTTTAGAAATCAAATTAATGACGTCCATCCGCAATCCATCCACACCCTTGTCGAGCCAGAAGGTAATCATCTTGTATAATTCCTCGCGCAGCTTTGGATTGTCCCAGTTGAGATCCGGTTGCTTGCGTGAGAACAGATGTAGATAGTATTCACCGGTAGTCTCATCTAGTTCCCAAGCCGGACCGCTGAATATGGAACTCCAATTGTTTGGACGTTCGCCATTCGGTCCACCTGGACGCCATATGTAGTAATCACGGTATGGATTATCTTTTGACGAACGGGACTCTACGAACCATTGATGTTCATCAGAAGAGTGGTTGATTACAAGATCCATCATTAGCTTAATGCCACGATCATGCAGTCCAGTCAGTAGTTCCTCCCAGTCTTTTAGCGTGCCGAACTCATCCATAATATCTTCGTAATCGCTGATGTCATAACCATTATCATCATTTGGCGATTTATACACTGGTGACAACCACACTACATCGACACCGAGCTTCTGCAAATAATCCAGACGTGAAATGATGCCTTGCAGATCTCCAATACCGTCACCATTACTATCTTGAAAGCTGCGTGGATAAATTTGATAAACGACAGCTTCCTTCCAAAAGGTTCTTTTCATTAATAATCACTCCTTATATAAGTTATCCATTTAGGAAAAAAATAAAGAGACCCTAAAAAGCTATTGGCTTCAAAGGGTCTCTTGTGGTGTCGGTTTATACTGTGACGGAATTGCTGTCAGCAGTGATGCTGCTTAGTCCGTTCACGGTATATTCTTTGTCATAGATAGTAATAGAAGCTGGAATATCAGTTTCATTCGTAACCGTAACCTGTGCGTCCGAAACGCTTACTTTTAGACGGGAGCCGCGGAACATGATTTTGAAAGAGTACGCTGTCCAGTGACCTGGGTTCGATGGGCTTAGAGTCAGTCTGCCATCATGAACACGTAATCCGCCGAAGCCATGTACGATTGACATCCAAGTACCGGCCATACTAGTGCTGTGTAAGCCGTCTTCGGTATCATTGTTATAGTTATCAAGATCCAGTCTTGAAGTACGCAAGTACATTTCATAAGCCTTATCCTTATATCCTAGTTCGCTGGCTAGAATAGAGTGGATACAAGGGGATAGGGAGGACTCATGAACAGTGATCGGCTCGTAAAAGTCGAAATTCCGTTTTTTGGTATCCAGATCGTAGCGGTCCCCTAGGAAATATAATCCCTGCAGAACGTCTGCTTGTTTAATGAAGCAAGAACGAAGGATACGATCCCAAGACCATTTTTGATTTAGCGGCAGGTTCTCAGCTGCCAGATCCTTGACTTGAATAATCTCTTTATCTAGGAAGCCATCTTGTTGCAAGAAAATACCCAGTTCTTCATCTGCAGGATAATACATTTTGGCAATGATATCATTCCATTTTGCAGTTTCGCTCTCTTGGAGTCCTAGTTTATCAACTAGTTCTGCATAGCGTGTGGATTCGTTCTTTTTCAGATAATCCAGAGCTTCTAAGGTATATTCCATAGTCCAGGAAGCCATCCGGTTGGTGTACCAGTTATTATTTACGTTATTTTCATATTCATTAGGTCCCGTTACGCCAAGCATCACGTATTTGTCTTTACGATTTGCATAGTGAACACGTTCTTCCCAGAAGCGGGAGATTTCCACCAGAACTTCAAGGCCATATTGACCAAGATAAGCTTTGTCTCCTGTGTAGTTTACATAGTTGTAAATCGCATAAGCAATAGCACCGTTACGGTGAATTTCTTCAAATGTAATTTCCCACTCATTGTGGCACTCTTCGCCATTCATTGTAACCATTGGGTACAATGCGCCTTTTGCGAAACCAAGCTTACGAGCATTTTCCTTAGCCTTTTCCAAATGCTTGTAACGGTAGATCAACAGGTTGCGAGCAATAGAGGAGTCTGCTGTACTGAGATAGAAGGGAACGCAATACGCCTCTGTATCCCAGTAAGTGCTGCCGCCGTATTTTTCACCTGTAAAGCCTTTAGGGCCGATGTTCAGACGGTCATCTTCACCATTGTAGGTTTGGTTTAACTGGAAAATATTGAAACGAATCGCTTGCTGTGCCGAAACGTCACCTTCAATAATGATGTCGCTTTCTTTCCATTTCTCTCTCCAAGCTTCTATTTGTTCTGTCAGAAGGGTTACAAAACCAGCTTCCTTAGCAGCTTGTAAAGCAGTTTGAGCAGCATCGACCAATTGTCCAAGACCGTGATTACGTGAGGTTACGTTAGCAACATATTTATAAATGACGACTTGATCGCCAGATTGTACGGATACATTCATTTTGCTGGCTACATATTTCTCTTGTTCAATAGCTCCAGCATCAGCGTTGACTTTCTCACCATTGACAAGGATATCAAAAGCCATAGCAGAGGTTACATGGAAATCGAGTTTTTTAGTCTTAAGGGTGAGGTGTCCACCTTCAGTGCCTGCTTGCTTCTCAACTTCATTCCAGAATTTCTCGTCGTAGTTGGAATCCTTGTTCTTCACGTCACCGTCGAGATAAGGAGTGATCGTAATCTTGCCTGAGAAATTCACAGGAATGATGGAGTAACGAATAGCACCGATTTCTTGACGAGTCATGCTGACGAATCGGATACTCTCAACTTTAACTTCCTTACCATCTTCGAGTGTGGCAGTGAAACAACGGGAAAGCGTACCTTCCTTCATGTTAAGAACACGACGGAAATCGGAAACCGTACATTTTGCCAGGTCTAAAGGAGTTCCTTCAATGTCGATGTTAATACCGATCCAGTTTGTGCTGTTCAGTACTTTAGCAAAATATTCAGGATAGCCGTTCTTCCACCAGCCGACCCGTGTTTTGTCAGGATAGTACACGCCAGCCATGTAGCTGCCTTGTAGGCTACTTCCACTATATTTCTCTTCAAAATTAGCTCGACCACCCATAAATCCGTTGCCAAGGCTAAATACACTTTCAGAGATTTCTTGTGTCTGTGGATCAAAGGATTCTTCAATAATGGACCATTCATCAATTGTTAAATATTGTTTCACGATAACCGGCTCCTTTAAATATGTTGTGGGGATATATAATGAACTATATCTCTACTTTGGTGCTTGTGAGTCGCTCCGCTGGCGAAAGGTTGTTCCGATCGCTAGCGCTTCTACACAATCCTTTCGCCATCTCCACTTCAAGCGTACCTCTAGATATACATATTTCATTTATAAGTGGAATGCAGCAGGGCGAATCACATTAACACTTTCAGTTGATTAATGTTCGTTAGACTTTAAGCAAAAGATTTTTTGAGTTGTGACACACTCATATGAGCGAGCGATGGAACAACGATATTCGCCGCATTGAGCGTTTCCGGTGAACCAATACCAACGCTGAACATTCCAGCACGCGACGCAGCTTCAATTCCTGCTTCTGCATCTTCGAAGACAACACAGTGTTTAGGATCAGCGCCAAGTGCTTTAGCTCCTAAAAGAAAAACTTCCGGATCAGGTTTAGCAGCACTTGTGTGTGTGCCATCGATGATTGCATCAAAGTAAGGGGTCAATCCGGTATTATTTAATATCGTCATTGCGTTCTTACTAGCAGACCCGAGGGCAACTTTGATGCCATTCTCACGGCACTCTTTCAGAAAATCAAGCGCACCTGGCAAAATCTCTGAGCTGTCCATTTTCGCAATATATTCGACATATCGATTATTCTTCTGTTCCGCAAGCTTAGCTTTCTCTTCTTCATCGATAGTTAGTCCGCCGATTTCCAGCAAAATATTTAGCGAGGCAGTTCTGCTAACTCCTTTAAGGCGTTCGTTATCTTGTTCTGTGAAGAGAAACCCTAATCCATCTGCAAGCTCTTTCCATGCGATATAATGGTATTTGGCAGTATCAACGATAACACCATCCAAATCGAACAAGCAGGCTTTAATTTCCGTCATTGTAGTACCTCCTAAAATTTGTGACAGTATCGTGATCCATTGGGTTATCGTATCTGAATTTGCTTTCAATTCGTATAAGCTTTGCTAAAGATGTTAAGTTTATCTTAACCTCAGATTCGAATATTCACCCTGAAAAGAACTGGATCAAGAAGTTTTAGTAATTTAGCGCAAACGTTTGTACAGATTTTCAAAAAATAAATGAAGCGTTGATCGCTTCACTTATTCATTCGGTTTTGTTCTTAGCATGTGAGTACATGGATGACTCTCTCACGATCAAGCGATGTGGAATAACAAATCGGTTTGTATAACCAGCATCGTGATTCGGACTCTTGATATTCTGAATAAGTACCTGAGATGCAGTGTAGCCAAGATGATAAATTCCAATATCAATACTACTGATCGGAGGGCTGGATAATTCAGATAATGGAATATTGTTAAAGCTCACAATAGCGAGATCGTCAGGCACTTTGTATTTCAGCTCATTCAATCCACGTAAAATTCCGAACGATACCATATCATCCACTGCAACTAGAGCAGTAGGCCGATTAGGCAAATTCATGAAAAAAGACATCGCTCTATATCCGCTATCCTGTAGAAATTCACCTTCTACAATCCATTCATCACGCATTTCAAGACCGCTATTCAGCAGTGCTTTACGGTATCCTGCGAGACGATCGCGAGAAACAATTAGATTAGGCGGTCCACTTACGAAGCCAATACGTTCATGACCCATTGAAATGAGGTGGTTTGTAGCATCATATGCTGCCATCACATTATCGTTATCGACAGATAAAATATTCTCATATCGATCACTTCGGCCTACCAGTACGAATGGATAATCGTTACTCTCTAGAAAATCAATAACAGCATCATCTGTACGAGAGTAAAGCAGAATAACACCATCTACTCGACGACCCTTTAGAAGTCTTGAAACGGCTTCCAATTCTTCCTTCTCGTTTGCTCCGGAGCTAATTAACACGTCGTAGCCGGAACGGCTAGCTTGTGTAACGATCCCTCGGATTAATTCCATAAAAAATAGATTTGAGAACAGCTCTTCAGCTGGTTTAGGAAGACTGAAGCATATGCTGTTTGTAGTTTTCGACACTAGACTCTTAGCCATCATGTTAGGTGTATAGCCCATATCTTCCATAATAGCTTTGACCTTGCGGGAAGTTTCCAGGCTGATTCTGGGGTGATTGGACAATACCCGGGATACCGTGGAGGGAGATACTCCCGCTTTCTTGGCCACATCCTTAATGGTAACTGTCATAGAAACCTCCTTATGGAACCGTTTGCTTTACACAGTAATATTAATCTAAGAGTTCTAAATTGTAAATAGATAAAGTCATTTGGAAGGGCAATATTGCTACTTTTGGAAAGAGTATTAGAAATTTATGTGTAAAATTGTTTGTTTTCACCAAAAAAGTATGAATGATTTAGCAAGATTGACCTTAATATGTATAAAAGATATCCAATTTCTTCGAGAGGAGCATTTCGTAAATGCAAACGTGTGGCTTAAATTTTTTGGAACAATTTGATTCGAGGAATGGAATTAGAGTGACAGTCAAAAAAAACGGATAAATCCTAAATGGGATTATCAGGTTCACTTTTCTTTATTTTTACTTTTATGATAATTTGAGTTCGTTAAACACATAAAAATACTGGTTGACAATACCATAAATACAGCATTAGTATGTAAATCAAAATATAGCAAGCGTTTACATTGGGTGATTTTGGATCGATATCAGTTGTGTTAAGGAATGAATTTTATGTACTTAGGTTTGTGCACGACTATTTGCAAACGTTTGCACTAAATTCATGGTTTTGGTGTTGATCTTTAACTTTGATGGGAGGATGATGCTGTTAATCCGGTTTGACGAGCCGCACACATAGACCTTCTCCAACCACAGAAGGAAGACGCATGATTTCATAACCCCAGAATAATTGGCGGGGTTCGAGAAATTATGTATCCGCTTGCACAAAGGGAATTCATAATTATGGGAGGTTTTACAAAAATGAAAATAACTTTATGGGGCAAGAGGACGTTCGCGATCTTCATGATCGTTGCTCTTGTGTTCTCCAGTCTCGGCTTACACCCAGTTAAGGTTTCAGCAGAAACGACAAAGGTAGTTTTGGTCGGTGATTTGCAATCACAGTTTATTTCTACTGGGGCGGAAAATCCCGGCAAAGATTGGGATGAGGCATCAGTAGTCACCCAAATGACTTACTCAGACAATGGGTTGTATTCTTTTACTGGGACTCTGCCAGCAGGAGAATATAATTATAAGGTTGCTCTGAACGATAGTTGGGATGAGAACTATGGATTTGCAAAGTATACAAACCCTCAAGGGAAAAATGATGGAGAGAATATCCACATCAAGCTAGAAACAGAAACGATTGTAACCTTTTATTATAATGACATCACTCATAAAATAGCTGATTCTACGTATTACACGCCAATTACGCCTAAATTGACAGGAAACCTGCCAGCAGAGGCGTTATCCACATTAACAGATCCGGATTTTGATGGTGTGTACAGTACAGTTGTTACTGTGCCGCAGGGAGATTACACATATAAGGTTTCTGTTCCAGGAGCCACAGAAGCAGAGGATATGTCTTATCCAGAAAGCGATCTAGCGTTGAGCCTACCGTTAGATCTTAAGGTAACCTTCAAGTACAATACTGCAGATCACAGTGTGACCGCAGAATATAAAATCCCTACTGAACCTGTAGAGGTTACACCTGTTCCAGCAGGGCACATTCGTGTTCACTACAAAGCTAGTGATTACACCGATAAGGGATTGTGGTTATGGGGTGATGTTGTAAGCCCTTCTGTTGATTGGGCTATGGGTGCGACCCCTTTTCCTGATGGACAAATGGATTCCTATGGTGCATATGTTGATGTGCCGATTAAGGATGGGGCTAAGAAAATCTCATTCATCGCGCTTCAGCGTGCAAGTGGTGCTAAAGATGGAGGAGATAAGAACTTCTCGATTAATACTCCACAAACTAATGAAGTATGGATCACAGAAGGCTCTGATGTAGTTACGCCTTATGAACCGGTTAAGCTTCCGGCAAATACCGTTCGGATCCATTATATGAGATCAGATTCCAATCAAAGTCAATATGGATTATGGTTGTGGGATGATGTTGCAGTTTCACTTAAGGAATGGCCTAAAGATGCAGTTCCATTCCAAGCCGATCAAGTAGGTCGCTTTGGTGCTTATATTGATATTCCATTGAAAGAAGCTGCAAAAAAAATTGGGTTTCTCGTAGTGAACCCGTTGAATGGCGATAATAAAGACGGCGGTGACAAAGGATTTACTCTACTGGATCGTTACAACCAGCTGTGGATAAAAGAAGGAGACAACAATGTATATGTTTCACCATTTGGTGAAACACCTATCGGTTTAGTATCTGCTGAAGTGTTGTCGACGAGCAAAATCCTTCTTGGTTTCACGTTAACTGACGGCTTGGATGCAGCAGCATTGAAGAATGAGATTACCGTTAAAGATAAAGACGGTGTTGCTATTCCTGTATCGGCTGTAACCATTACTAGCAAAACTTCAATTGAAGTTGATACAAAAGCCTTTGATCTGGATAAAGTTCCGCTTAGCGTTACTTATTCAGGCAAAACGGTCTCTGCGGCTAGTGGTTGGAGAATGCTTGATGAAATGTACAATTATACAGGAGATGATCTAGGGGCTACGTACAACGCTGACAAAACAGCCACGTTAAAATTGTGGGCTCCTAAAGCTAGCTCGGTTGTCGTAAATGTGTACGATAAGAATGACTCCAACGTGTTCGTGGGTAGTGTGGACTTAACGAGCGGTGAGCAAGGAGTCTGGTCGGTGGACTTAAAGCCGACTGATTTGACAGGCACGACTACAAACGATGTAAGAGGATTCTTTTATCAATATGAAGTGACGAATGACGGTGTAACCAATAAGGTCCTTGATCCTTATGCTAAATCAATGGCGGTATTTACTGTGGATACCACAGGTGCTGCTGGTGCTGGCGGGGATACAGTCGGTAAAGCGGCTATCGTTGATTTAAGCCAGACGAACCCAGATACCTTTGGTTATGCTGATATTAAAGGCTACGAAAAACGCGAAGACGCAATCATTTATGAAGTTCACGTCAGAGACTTTACATCCGATGTATCGATTGAAGATAGTCTGAGTGGCGAAAGATGGGGCTCTTATAGCGCTTTTGAAAAGAAGCTCGATTATATTAAATCTCTCGGTGTAACTCATATTCAATTACTTCCTGTGATGGCTTGGTATTACGGGGATGAGACGAAGATGGGGACTAGAGAAACAGAATATTCCGCTAAAAACAATGAATACAACTGGGGATATGATCCTCACAACTACTTCTCTCCAGATGGTGCTTATTCGCAGAAACCTGCTGATCCTGAGGAGCGGATTAAAGAATTAAAAGGATTGATTGACGCCATACATGAAGCTGGAATGGGTGTCATTCTGGATGTAGTGTACACACATATGGCTAAAAAAGAATTCTTAAACGACATCGTTCCTAATTATTACGCGTTCCAAGATGCAAATGGCAACTTTATCGGAGGTTTCGGAAACAATCTGGCCACTAACCATAAAATGGCTGAGAAGTTGATGGTTGATTCCGTGAAATACTGGTTTGAAGAGTACAAGATTGATGGAATGCGCTGGGATATGATGGGCGATGCGACAGCGGAGGCTGTTCAGAATGCTTATGATGCCGCGGCAGAAATTAATCCGAAGGCACTTTTTATCGGTGAAGGCTGGAGAACATTCGGTGGTGCCGCAGCCGATCCTTCCCTTGCTGGAAAAGGGGCAGATCAGGATTGGATGGATAAAACGGATAATGTCGGTGTTTTCTCTGATGAATTCCGTAATGAATTGAAGTCTGGTTATGGTTCCGAAGGTCAACCTAGATTTATTACGGGCGGTGCGCGTCCAATAGCGACAATCTTTAACAATATTAAGGCGGAGCCCTCAAATACGCCTGCTGATGATCCAGGTGATATCGTTCCGTACATCGAAGCGCATGATAACCTGACGCTGCACGATGTTATTGCACAAACGATCAAGAAAGATCCTGCCATTGAGAAGAATGAGCTTGAAATCCAGAAACGGATTAGACTCGGAAACATGCTTGTTCTAACCTCCCAAGGCACTGCCTTCATTCATGCAGGCCAGGAATATGGGCGTACCAAGCAATGGAATAGCACTTCGGTTCCTCAGGATAAGTACACTGAAATGTTTGATAGTGAAGGCAAATCCTTTGGTTATTTTATTCATGATTCGTATGATTCTTCGGATGCTGTCAACATGTTTGATTGGACCAAAGCAACGGATGAATCACAATTCCCAGTACAGAATACAACAAGAAAATACACGTCAGGTCTGATGGAATTGAGAAAGTCTACCGATGCATTCCGATTGGGCGACAAGGATCTGGTTGATTCCAATGTTAAACTAATTCCTGCACCAGAAATGAAGACTGATGATCTTGTCATTGGCTATTCAAACAAAGCTACTGATGGCACAGGTATCTATTATGTTTTCATGAATGGCGATAGCACAGAAAGAACTCTTACTTTATCAGAGGATTTGACGAGTGGTCAGGTGCTTGTTGACAATGATGAAGCTGGTGTTACTGCAGTTAGTCAACAGAGTGGTTTCATTTTAACTGCTAATTCAATCAAGCTAGATCCTTTGACTGCAGTGATTATCAAAATGGAAGCTGAAGCCGCTACGCTTACTTCTATAGAGACCGATAGTGCAAGCTACACGCTGGCAGCAGGCAATACGCATCAAACAGCTGTTTTTGCGAAGTACGACGACAACAGCAGAAGAAATGTTACGCAATTGGCTACTTACACTTCCAATAAGCCTGAAGTGGCTACAGTAACCAGTAAAGGTCAAGTGAAGGCAATTGGTAATGGAACAGCTGTAATTACCATCACTTATGGCGGTATTTCTACAACTGTTACCGTAAAGGTTACTGATAAGAGATATGTCCAATTTACCTATAATCGTAGTGATAAGGATTATAAGGATTGGAACATCTGGGTCTGGAATACAGGAGTTAAAAATGATCAGATTGATTTTACAACCTTTAAGAATGGCACAGCGAGTGTTTTGATTGAGGTTGCTGAGAATGCGACAAGTGTAGGGTTCGTCCTTCGTAAAGGTACCGATTGGTCGATTAAGGACCCTTACGGGGATGACCGTATCATTCCGCTGACGCCTGGTGAATTATTCACTAAAGTGAATGTAACTAGTGGGGTGAAGGAGTTTGATATCAAACCAAGTATTAGCGGTCCTATCCTTAAGGATGGAACGATTACTTTTAGATATCGCGATGATGCATTGTTCCGCAGTGGGAATATGGAAGCGATCACAGCTGCTAAAGTAAAAGTGAATGGAAAAACATATCCAATGGTTTATGATTCCGCTAACGAGTGGTTCACTTACACGTTGACTGATTTAGTAGAAGGTACGTATAAGTACACGTTCTTGATCACGAAAAACGGAATCACTACTGAATTTACAGATCCTAAGAATACAGTGAATGATGAATCTATTGTTGTGTATCATATTCCTGACGTTAAGATTACGACATCCGTGAATCCGGAAGCAGTTGCATCTAATCAGAATGCGGTTGTAACCATCAATGTAGTGACTTCAGAAGAGGTAACATATTCAGAGGGATACATGGATTTAACCAATCTTGGAGGACCAAGCAAAGTTAAGCTGGATACGGAGCTGATGAAGCAGACAGTTGCTGTGAAGGACACGGTGTCAGCGGGGATCAAAAATATTCCGATTACGCTCGTGGACCAGTACGGAAATTCACATAAAGAAAATGCTAAACTCGAGGTAAAAGCGAGAACCTACACAGGTGATAAGCTGGATTTTGATTGGGATGAGGCTCGTATATACTTCGCGCTTACAGACCGCTTCAAAGACGGAGATCCAACAAATAATGAGAATGTAGATAAAGATCAACTGGAAGCATACCACGGTGGTGATTTCCGAGGAATGATCGACAATCTCGATTATTTGCAAGAACTTGGTATTAACACGCTTTGGATTACGCCAATTGTAGATAATATTGATTTTAATAAAGGTCATGGCTTCAAACAATACGGATATCATGGCTATTGGGCCAAGGATTTTACAAAGCTCGACGAGCATCTTGGTGATATGGAGACCTTCAAGGAATTGATCGAAAAGGCACATGACAAGGGCATCAAGATCATGGTCGACGTTGTACTCAATCATACGGGCTACGGTTTAAAGGCTGAGGATAAAGAGCCGACGATTACAGCTGAGGATAAAGCACGTTTTGAAGGAATGCTTCGTACGGATGGTGTATCCGCGGATACAGATCCAATCAAAGGCGAGCTTGCAGGATTGCCGGATTTCAAAACGGAAGATCCAGCCGTTCGTGAAAAAATTATCGCTTGGCAAACAGGGTGGTTAGATAACGCTCGGACGGAACGTGGAGATACGATTGACTATTTCCGTGTGGATACAGTCAAACATGTAGAAGATACAACTTGGAAAGCATTTAAAAATGCACTGACTTCAATTGATCCAAACTTCAAAATGACCGGTGAATACTTCGGCGGAACCATTGATAGCAATGGTGGAATGCTCGAAACAGGCCAGATGGACGGACTGCTTGATTTTGGATTTAATGATGCTGCGAAAGACTTTACTGATGGTAAAGTTAACAGTGTTGATTCCTATTTGCAGGAACGAGAGTTAAAGATTGATAACACGAAGATGATGGCTCAATTCCTGAGTAGTCATGATGAGGATGGCTTCTTGTCTAATTATGTGGATGGAGATAAAGGCAAGCTGAAAATCGCAGCCGCTCTGCAAATCACAGCCAAGGGACAGCCAGTCATTTACTACGGAGAAGAACTGGGGAAATCGGGTAAAAATGCAGGAGACATGTCTAAAGGTGAGTTCAGTGAGAACCGTAAAGATATGCCTTGGGATCAGTTGACTGCAGAAAAGCCACTTCATGATCATTATCAGAAGCTGTTGAATATCCGTGCAAAATACTCCAAAGTGTATTCTAAAGGTACGCGCACGAAGTTGGCAGGTTCAGATGATTTAGGTTATTTAGCCTTCAATAAGTCTTACGATAATGAGAACGTCGTGACGGTTATTAACACTAAAACAAGTGAGGAATCCGCAACGATTCCAGTACCGTTTGCTGCCAATTCATCTGTAAAGGATGAGTACAGCGGTAAAACATACACGGTATCCGAAGATCAAAAAGTAATCATTGATCTACCAGGTAGAGATGATGGGGGTACGGTTATTCTAGCTGCTGTATCTAAAGTGACACCAACACCAACCTCAGGTGGTGCTGAAGTTAGCCCAACAACTCCTGCTGATATGCAAGTTGTCAGTGAGGACAGTTTGAAGAATGGTAAAGATGGAAAGGTACAAATCGATATTGCTGCAGGTAAGACAGCGGTATTGTTACCGTTGCAAGCAGCAAAAACATTGGGATCTAATGATCTAGTATTTAAAGTGGGGGATCTATTACTTACTATCCCTAACAAACTGTTAAGCACAATACCAAGTTTAGCTTCAGGTGTGGATGCGGAAGGTGCTCAAATCCTGTTGGAGCTGAAACCATTGGTCCAGTCTGCTACAAAAGAATTAATCGACGGTTTAAACAAAGAGGTGGGGACCGTAACTTCGCTTTCTGATGTGTTTGAACTGAGACTTAGCATTCTGAAGAAAGATGGTACCCGGATTGTAGTTAAGAAGTTCGATGAGCCAATTACGATATCGTTTAAGATTAAAGGCCAATCGAATAAAGATTTATTGGGCATCTACTATTTAGGCGATAATGGCGAGCTTGAGTACGTAGGTGGACAGCTGAATGGAGACGTGATATCTACACAAGTCACGCACTTTAGTAAATATGCCGTATTAGAGATTGTGAAGTCGTTTGAGGATGTTCCAACTACTTATTGGGCATTCCATGCCATTCAGTCTCTTGCTGCAAAACAAATTGTTTCAGGGGTTACGACAACCGAATTTAATCCGAAGAGCAATGTTAGTCGTGCGGAATTTACCGCATTACTAGTTCGTGCACTTGGTTTAAATGCGGAAGGGCCGGTTCAATTTACTGATATCAAGTCAGATGCATGGTATTCATCATACGTAGCAACAGCGTCTAAGCTGGGCATTGTTAGTGGTCGAAGCAAGGATACTTTTGCGCCGAATGCTTCCATTACCCGTGAGGAAATGGCTATCATGGTGATCCGTGCGCTTGAAGTGAAGTCTGGTAAGAAGATCGAACCAGCAGTGGGTGTCACGACATTTGCAGATGCATCTAGCATTAGCAAGTGGGCAGATAGCTACGTGAAGACAGCAGCAGGTCTAGGGCTTCTCCAAGGCAGAGAGAACAATCAATTTGCTCCAAAAGGATGGATGACCCGCGCCGAAAGCGCACAGATTATTTATACGCTACTGAGCAAGTAAAACTGGACTTCGGTGTGCTGATTGTTAGTGCACCGAAGTATTAGTAGTTGGCTAGTAATGTGAAAGTCATTCTTAGTCATCTCTAATAGAAAACAGGGTATCCCACAGCTATCATAGCTAGTGAGATACCCTGTTTTGTTATGTTTTATACGGCCAAAGGCATTTAAATCT
This sequence comes from Paenibacillus sp. FSL H7-0737, assembly GCF_000758545.1. Taxonomy (NCBI): domain Bacteria; kingdom Bacillati; phylum Bacillota; class Bacilli; order Caryophanales; family Paenibacillaceae; genus Paenibacillus; species Paenibacillus sp. FSL H7-0737. The sequence goes on from NZ_CP009279.1 coordinate 1,962,510, forward strand.
AGTTGATTGCTTTAAGTATAGCGAAACCATAAGCAGGCATCTTCACGTTCAGCTTGCCACGCTCAGCACGCACTGTATCGGCCGTGAACAAGTTCTCCCAATTTCGCTCGTCTACGTCAATACGGAACGTTTGAGCGGTCTCTTCGCTATTGATCAGTACAACTATAGTCTCAAGATCCAATCGGCGCTCATAGGCTATCTTACTGCCTTGTCGACCTGCCTCTAAGAAAGTAAATGTCCCCGTACGAAGTGCAGGTTGCTCATTGCGGATTTGAATGAGCTGACGGTAGAATTCGAACAGATCACGATCCTGCTTCTCAGGGTTCCACTCCATGCATTTACGACAACCTGGATCACCTTCACCGTCCATTCCGAACTCGTCGCCATAATAGATACAAGGAGTACCCATAAAGGTGAACTGGAATAGTGCAGCTAATCGCATTTTATTTTTGTCCCCAGCAGCCAGCGTAAGTAAGCGTGGAGTGTCATGACTATCTAACAGATTGAAGGCAACTTCACTTGCTTGCAGTGGGTAGCGCGATAACTGTCTACCAATAGAGTTGGCAAACCCCTCTGCATCAAGGTTACCATGAACAAAAAAGTCTAAGACAGCATCAGTGAAGGGATAGTTCATGACGGCATCGAATTTATCACCCTCCAGCCACGGAGCAGACTCATGCCAGATTTCTCCAAGGATGTAGGCCTCCGGATTAGCGCGCTTTACCACCTTGCGGAATTCACGCCAGAAATCATGATCTACTTCATTGGCTACGTCGAGGCGCCAACCATCGATTCCAACTTCTGTAATCCAGAATTCAGCGACCTTCAGTAAGTACTCTTTAACTTCAGGATGTTCGGTATTAAGCTTTGGCATATGTGGTTCAAAGGCAAAAGTATCATAAGTAGGAATCCCGTTTACAACTTGAAGCGGAAACTCACGAATATGGAACCAGTCTTTGTAAATGGAGTCTTCTCCCTTTTCCTGAACATCTAAAAATGGAGCGAAGGTTCCACCGGAGTGGTTGAATACAGCGTCTAACAGCACACGAATACCACGTTTATGGCAGAGGTCGACGAGTTTTTTTAACGTTGCAATATCCCCGAAATGCGGATCAACTTTCATGTAATCTTCTGTATCGTATTTATGATTAGTAGTTGCAGTGAAGAGTGGTGTGAAATAAATAGCATTGATGCCAAGCTCGTTAAGATGATCCAGATGATCAATAACCCCTTGCAGGTCCCCGCCAAAAAAATTGGTTGGTGTTGGCTCTGCTCCCCATGGCTGAACATCTTTTGGATCAAGGCTAGGGTCGCCATTTGCAAAGCGTTCAGGGAAGATCTGATAGAAAACAGCATCCTTTACCCAGGCAGGTGGAGTGAACACATCAACGGGGTTAATAAATGGGAACTCGAAAAGCTTGTTTGGATTTTCTGGCCGGTTCGTTTGAAAATCATTTTCGGTCATCCAAACCTTCTCGTTATCCTTTTGCAGTAAGAATCCGTATTTCAATCGGCGATAGATGGGAACTGAAGCACATTCCCAATAATCGAACATCGCATCAGAGGTGAAGAGGGTCATGGGAATTAGCTCTTTCGTGGTATCCCAAGTGTACTTATCCCCTGCAAAAGCAAATACTTCTGTTAAATCCCCTTTTTTAGCGCGGAGGCGCAAGTGAATCGTACTCTCATTATAGGCATAAGACCAATTTAACCGCGGGCGATGGTACACAGCTTCCAGTAACATGAATAAGTCCTCCTAAAGTTTTGTAAGCGATACTTCCCTGACCAGCTTCGGCAAAACTACTTCGAAAGCATACGCTTAGTTTTGTAAGCGATACTTCCCTGACCAGCTTCGGCAAAACTAACTCGAAAGTATACGCTTAAGTTTTGTGAGCGATACTTTCCCGAACCATTCACCACAGCGCGTGGGGTTTAGAATGTCGCTATTGTTAATGGTTGCACAGTTTTTTATGCAACATGCGCAAATGATGAGGCAAACTTGCACATAACAAAGAGGCACAACCGCCGCGAAGTAGCTTGTCCGAGGTTGTACCTTTCATAAGTAACATTGCCTTTTAGTTATATAGAACAGGAGGCAGACAATAGATGCAATGACTCATGTTGGATTGCCTCTTAACGATTTGGATTATAGCATGGAATAAAAGGGCTTTCAATACTCTTGTTCAAACCATTGCACAAATTTTCACTTGAGTATATGAGCGTTTCTACTGCCCGATAATTGTAAATCTACTGGAAAAGTGAATTTGTGGTATATCAGGGGCAAATAAAATAGCAATTCCATTTTTAAACACATGAAATATCGATTAATTAAAAGATATCATGTGAAAAATGGAGATAAATGCCTATATTGTTTATCAATTAATGGAAAATGGTCAAATATGGTATGTGCAAACGTTTTTAAAAACAAACGATACTGTTGTATGATGTATTCATGAATGAAGCGCTTTCTTGATCTGCTAAATGCAGCTTTAGAAGGAGTGAGCTAAAAGAATAACTTTTTTTTTAGCTTTTCTGAAATCGTTTGCGCAAGTTTCTGCTCTACTATTTTATCATCTTATGCTTTTTTAAAATTGGGAGGGGTTAAAGTAATGAAGTTAAAAAAAGTGATGGTTATCACCGCTGCTGTCTCTATGGCACTGTCCGTTACAGCGTGTGGTTCGAGTAACAATGGGAATGCCGGGGGTAACAACGCAGCAAAAGCTACTAATGCTGCTAATAACACTACAGAGACTGCAGCGCCAGAGGGCACAGATGCAGCAGCGACAGATGAGATTGTACCTGAAGATGGAGCGACTCTAGTTGTATGGGAAAGTAAGGAAGAAAGACCATTCGCAGACGAAATTGCTAAGCAGTTCACAGCAAAATATAACGTTCCAGTCAAGATTGAAGAGTTGGCACCACCAGATCAAGTAACTAAACTTACTCAAGATGGTCCTTCAGGATTAGCAGCAGACGTTATCCTTATTCCTCACGACAACTTAGGTAAAGCGGCAAGTGCGAGCTTGGTTCTTCCTAACGATGTCTTCGGTGAAGAAACAAAAGCTAGCAATACTGAAGCTTCGATTATCGGATCTTCGTATGAAGGCGAATTGTATGGCTACCCAAGAGCAGCAGAAACTTATGCATTGTTCTACAATAAATCACTTGTTAAAGAAGCACCTAAGTCTTTCGACGATGTTCTTGCTTTCAGCAAAACATTCACAGATAAATCCAAGAACAGATACGGAATTATGTGGGAAGTAGGAAACTTGTACTTCAACTACATGTTTATCGCTTCCGATGGCGGATATCTGTTCGGTAAAGACGGTACAGATAAAGACGATATCGGACTTGCTAATGATGGAGCTGTTGCAGGACTTAAAGAATTTGTGAAAATGAAAGAAGCATTGCCAATTAAGAGCGGGGATATCAACGCTGATATCAAACGCAGCTTGTTCAACTCAGGTGATGTAGCAATGGATATCACAGGTCCTTGGGAGCTTGGAGGATACAAAGCAGCGCTTGGCGACAACCTTGGTATCGCACCGATCCCTACAGTGAATGGCAAAACAGCCATTACATTCTCTGGTATCAAAATTTTCGCAGTTAACTCGTTTACTCAATATCCGAATGCTGCTAAATTGTACGCGCATTTTGCATCAAGCAAAGATGCTCAATTGCTATTGAACAAAACGATCGGTTCTGTTCCTACAAACAACGAAGCGCTTCTTGATCCACAAATCGTTAATGATCCATTTGTATCCGCTTTTGCAGCACAAGCTAAGAGCTCCCAGCCTATGCCTTCTATCCCTGAAATGGGTAACGTTTGGAGCCCAGTAAATGCAGCACTTCCAGAAATTTGGGATAAAAATGTGGATCCAAAAGCAGCTATGGACAAAGCCGTTCAACAAATCAAAGATTTGAACAATAGTTCATCGCAATAAGGATCATAAATCACAGTCTTAACAGCATACAGTGAATCAAGCTGCCCGTCGCATGTTTAGCGGAGGGCAGCTTCTTATTTTCACTCGGAGAGGAGAACGGAAGCGAAATGCAGCGACATCGCACGAGGGCCGCAGTACTGTCGACGATTTTCATGGGATTGGGACAAATATATAACCGCCAATTCATCAAAGGAATCATGTTTTTAGTTGTAGAAGCCGCCGCTGTTTATTATTTTATTCAGAATCTTGCTACTGCTTTATGGGGTTTTGTCACACTAGGAGAGAACCCTAGCCGTTTGGTAAAAGTAAAAGGCATCGCTAAGATGGTAGCTGGGGATCACTCGATTTATATTTTGATTCAAAGCTTGATCACCATTCTAATGCTTATCATCATAATCCTCGCTTGGTATTTGAACATTAAAGATGCTTATAAGACTGGAGAGAAACGCGAAAACGGTCTTCAGGCAAACACCTTTAAACAAAGTGTTCGCTATATACTGGATTATAAGTTCGCTCAGACGTTCTTGGTCTTGCCGGGTATTGGTGTTCTATTCTTTACGATCATGCCAATCATCTTCATGATCCTGCTAGCGTTTACGAACTATTCCGCACCTGATCATCTTCCACCCGCTAAATTGGTTGACTGGGTTGGATTTCAGACCTTCCGAAATTTATTAGTTCTCAAAACATGGAGCCACACCTTTTATGGTGTATTAACATGGACGATTATATGGGCAGTTCTTTCAACGATTACTACATATTTCGGAGGACTATTGGTAGCCTTATTGGTGAGCCAAAAAGGTATTCGTTTCAAAGGAATGTGGAGAGTTATTCTGATTGTGCCTTACGCAGTACCTCAGTTAATCTCTTTGCTGCTCATGCGCAATTTATTTAACGGTCAATTCGGTCCGATCAACCAATACCTTGGGTATTTTGGAATGGGCGGATTACCATGGCTGACAGATCCATTCTGGGCTAAGGTTACCGTAATTATTGTTAACATGTGGGTTGGTATTCCAGTCTCGATGTTACTTATCATGGGCGTACTGACTACAATCCCTCGGGATATGTATGAAGCCGCTGAGGTAGATGGAGCATCAGGTTATCAGAAGTTCCGTATTGTTACGCTACCGATGGTATTGTTCTCCACAGCGCCTACTTTAATTACGCAATTCGCAGGTAACATTAACAACTTTAATGCGATCTTCCTATTAACAGGTGGTAGTCCTGTAAATGGTGATTATCAATATGCCGGTTCCACTGACTTGCTAGTAACCTGGCTATACAAATTAACACTTGATCAGAATAAAAACAACATGGCTTCGGCAATAGGGATTATTATCTTTATCATTGTTGCATCATTCTCCCTGTACAATTACCGCCGGACGAAATCATTCAAAGAGGAGGATATGATCCAATGAGCAGAAAGATCGCGAACTTTATTCGCTTAAGTGGTAGTTACATCATCTTGATTGCTTTGTCGATTGCGGCACTCTATCCGGCCCTCTGGATTCTATTTGCTTCCTTCCGACCTGGTAAATCACTGTACAGTAAAACGTTTATCCCTGAGCAATTCACCTTCGATCACTACAGAGAATTGTTCACATCACCGAGCTATATGTTTGGAACTTGGTATGCGAATACATTGAAGATAGCCGTATTCTCCATGCTTATCGGTGTAGTTCTTACCTTGTTAACCAGTTACGCTGTATCCAGATTCCGGTTTAAAGCGCGTAAAACAGCGTTATCGACCGTTCTGATTCTTGGTATGTTCCCTGGTTTTATGAGTATGATTGCCATTTATATGCTCCTTAAGGAGTTTAATTTGCTGGATACACATATTGCCTTGATTATTGTTTATGCGGCTGGGGCGCCGCTCGGGGGAACATTTATCGCCAAAGGCTTCCTCGACACGATTCCTCGTTCTTTGGATGAGGCGGCTCGAATAGACGGGGCGAGTAATTTCGGGATATTTATGCGAGTTATTCTTCCCTTGTCACGTCCTATGATCACTTACATGGCACTGACTCAATTTGTCGGACCTTGGGTGGATTTCATTTTTGCCAGACTTATTTTGCGGACGAAGGAGAACTGGACCGTAGCAGTCGGAATGTGGGATATGGTTAACTCGAACCAAAACACTAACTTTACTTTGTTCTCTGCCGGTGCTGTTCTGATCTCTATTCCAATTATGATTTTGTTTGTATTCTTGCAACGTCTGCTTGTTGATGGATTGACTGCAGGAGCTAGTAAGGGGTAACAATTTCGCTTCATACTACAGAATGAACTGGGTACAGCCTTTGTACAGAAATGCAAGGCTGTACCCTTTTTCCATCATAGGGAGTGAACTTAATGAAAAAGCTATGGACCCTACAGTTTAGATCAGTTGGGATAAAATTGTTCGTTATTCTTTTCAGCTCCATAGTGCTCTTATCCTCTGTTCTAGGATTGACTTCATATTTTGCTGCCAAAGATATCATTACAGATGAGGTTGCCGCGGCCTCCTCACAGTCTATAGTTCAAGCAGCGGACAAGCTGGATTTTGTTCTAACCGAATATGAAGCGCTCTCAAGGCAATTTGCACTCGACTCCGCATTAAAAGGTGACTTGGAAAAAATAAATAGTGGAGAACTTACAACGGTAGCCAAAGTCGCTGCAGAAGATCGGATTCGTAGAAAGCTAGACTTAGTTAAAGGATCAGATGAGCGGATGTATGGCGTCAGACTGGTATCTAAGAGCTTGGAAGAAACAGAATCGTATAAATCTGCCGGTGTTAGTGGCCTTCGTAGTGATGAAGGTATTGCTGAAAGATTGAAACAAATTGCAGATGCTAAAGGAGAGCCAGTATGGTTTCCAGTTCGTGAGAAGGGCTTCTTTGATGCTTATACAGAGCCATCTTTAACTATGGGGAGATTGCTTCGGAATCTATTACATCCTGAAGCGGAGTACTACATGCTGATCGAAGTTAAAGGGAAGGCCTTGACCGAAATGCTGTCTAATCTTCAGATTGGAATGACCGGTGAGATTCGAATTTTGAACACAGATGGTAACATTGTTTATGGTGCGGATAATGCTAAACTGGGTCAACTCTCTTACATAAAAGTATCAGAAGAGCAAGATGTGGAAAAGAAACATTCCTTTACAGCAGCCGATGAGAACGGAAGTCCTCAGCTTGTCGTTTATCAACCTTTAACGACTGCAAAGTGGACGCTCATGGGGTATGCGCCAGTTAGTGATTTTACGAAGTCAGCGGACAAGCTCCTTTATATTACGTTCTCTGTTGTGCTTGCAGCTGCCGTGATAGCCCTGTTAATTGGCTATGTCCTTGTTCGTTTGGTTGGGCGTCCACTAGGTAAACTGGCAACCTTAATGGAAGAAGGTGAGCGAGGAAACCTTCGTGTACGAACGAATTTTAAGGGTAAGGATGAGATTGGTCGGCTCGGGCATAGCTTTAACAAAATGATGGAGCAAATTTCTCTGCTTGCAAGCCAGAGTGAAATGTCAGCAGATGAAGTGCTTGGTACTTCAGAACAATTAGTCAAAGCGTCAGGTACAACATCACTTCATGCCAGAGAGGTTGCATCTGCTACGGGTGAGATTGCACTTGGAGCAGCAAGCCTTGCTGTCGAAGCAGAAAAAAGCCATGCTAATGTCGAAATCATTGGCAGTAAGATGAGTGAAGTAACTGAACTAAATACAGTAATGGACGCTTCGGCGGAGCGAGTGATTGAGGTTAGTGATCAGGGGACAGAGTTGATGAAGCTGCTAGTAGAGCAGAGTGAATCTACTGTGGAGATGTTCAATCGAATACAAGAGAACTCCAATAAGCTAAGAGAGAGTACTCATTTAATTCGTAGTATTCTTAGTCCTATGATTGCCGTAAATAAGCAGACCAATATTTTGGCGCTAAATGCCACTATAGAGGCGGTAAGAGCCGGTGCAGCAGGCAGAGGCTTTATAGTGATTGCTGATGAAATCAGACAGCTTGCTAACCAATCGAATGATTCGATCCAATCGGTCTCCAAGATTACGGAAGAGATTGGTCTACACATTGAGAATACGGTTAAAGATATCAATGAGACCGCTCCGAAGTTCCGTGAACAGATTTCTTCTGTACGAGAGTCGTCAACGATCTTTGCAAGTGTCAAAGAGGAAATGGAGCACTTCATGGGGCATCTTAGTGAATCCTCTGCTTCTATTCATGAACTGATAGAGTTTCAGCGTCAATTAGGTGAATCCATGGCGAGTGTCAGTTCTATTGTGCAGCAGACGACGGCTTCGACGCAGGAGGTAGCTTCTATGTCTTCACAGCAATTTACTGTAAGTGAGGAGCTAGTTTCCTTATCTCAAAAGCTGGAGAGCTTAGCAGCAGATCTTAAGGAATCTATGGTTTCTTTTCAAGTATGAGAATTAAATCTTATTAGTAAAAACAATAAAACGAGCAACTCTCCTCTGTATTGGAGTTTTGCTCGTTTTTTTCTAATTTAATGACTTCAAGTAGCTCTTCTTGTCTTAGAAGTAGTTTGAGAGATACACTTGGGTTAACATTTTAATAGAAGAAAGGAGTGATCGATTGACGAATTTTCCTCTAAATCTTAGTGGGAGTCTTTTTCAGCAGGCATTAATTGAAAGAGATTATAGTCCTCATTTTTTTGCTTACTATTATAAACAGTGGAACAACTACAGTATGTCTTACCATCAGCATAATTCAACCGAAATCATGTATTTGATCTCAGGAAGCTGTGTTGTGGATGTCCGTTCAAAAACAGGTGAAGAAGAGAGATTTAGGTTAAAGCGGGGAGAACTGATCATCCTCGATGCAAATGTACCGCACAGACTGATTGTCGAGGATGGGACGCCCTGCCGAATGCTGAATGTGGAGTTTGGATTTATGGACTATACAGGGGTTGCTCCATCTATCGGCAAGCTCGCTCGGAAAGAAGCGGCGCTTGCTGAATGGTTACAGGTTCCCTTTTCCAGTCTAGTCATGCCTGATCCGGAGGAAATTTATCATGTTCTAAAAGGACTTGTACTAGAGCTTGATCAAAGTGGCGGGAAAGGCGGAAGTATGGTCGACTTATTGTTCTGCGAGCTTCTGCTTCGATTATCTAGCTTGCGACAGGATCAGCTTCATGCCAGTCAACAGCCGTCACAGCTCTATGTGCGGCGCAGTATCGAATTCCTGCATCAGAATTACGACCAGAGTATTCAGGTTAAGGATATCGCTGCCGCGGTCAATCTGCATCCCGGATATCTGCACCGTATTTTTAAGTCACAGACAGGTAGGACACTCAGTGATTATTTGAATATGCTGCGAATGGAGAAAGCGAAGATGCTGCTGGGGCAGAGTGATATTCCGATTGCTGAAATTGCCGATTATGTAGGGGTTAGTAGCAGACAATATTTTCATCTCCTCTTCAAAAAATATACTGACAACACGCCCGTAGAATATCGCAATTCCATTGAGCGTCATTCTTGGAGTTATGAAGAGATGGATGTTCAATAGATAAGTTAGGATTTTTGACACCTTCCTTCAAAAGAGGTCATGATATTGGTTACGCTTTCCCTAGCGCCCTTGCTACAATGGACAGGAACAATCAATTCATTACCGGAGGATGATAAGGATGTCATTTAAAGTGTCTTTTATAGGGGCAGGCAGCATTGGATTTACCCGTGGATTGTTGCGGGACTTACTAACCGTGCCGGAATTTAATAATATTGAAGTCTCATTTATGGATATTAATAGCCACAACTTGGAGATGGTTACCGAGCTGTGCCAACGTGATATTAAAGAGAATGGATTAAATATTCAAATCCAGGCAACGACGGATCGAAGAGAAGCCTTGAAGGATGCGAAGTACGTATTTTGTACTATTCGTATGGGTGGACTGGAAGCATTTGCTACAGATGTGGATATTCCATTGAAATACGGAGTCGATCAGTGCGTAGGGGATACCCTTTGTGCAGGAGGCATCATGTATGGTCAGCGCGGGATTGCGGAAATGCTGAATATTTGCCGTGATATTAGGGAAATGGCTGCGCCGGATGTACTCCTACTTAACTATTCGAACCCTATGGCTATGCTGACTTGGGCATGCAACAAATACGGTGGTGTACGGACGATTGGTCTGTGTCATGGGGTGCAGCATGGGCATGGACAAATTGCAGATGTGTATGGGCTGAAGAAGTCGGAAGTCGATATTATTTGTGCGGGTATCAATCACCAGACTTGGTATATTTCGGCGAGTCATAAGGGCAAAGATTTGACCGAAGGTCTTTTAGAAGCTTTTGAGAGTCATCCAGAATTCAGCCGCACAGAAAAAGTTCGGATCGACATGCTGCGACGCTTTGGATATTACAGTACAGAATCCAATGGTCACCTAAGTGAATATGTGCCATGGTATCGTAAACGCAGCGATGAAATTATGGATTGGATCGACCTGGGAAGCTGGATTAACGGTGAGACTGGTGGATATCTACGTGTCTGCACCGAAGGGCGGAATTGGTTCGAAACGGATTTTCCAAATTGGATGAAGGACTCGGCATTGGAGTATACAGTGGAGAATCGCGGAGAAGAACATGGTTCGTTTATTATTGAAGGCTTGGAAACGGGCAGAGTGTATAGAGGTCACTTTAACACTGTGAACAATGGCGTGATCTCTAATTTGCCAGATGATGCGATCATCGAAGCACCAGGGTATGTGGATCGGAACGGTATATCGATGCCGCTTGTGGGTGAATTGCCTTTAGGAGCAGCCGCAGTGTGCAACGTTAGTATCTCGGTGCAACGTTTAGCCGTCGAAGCTGCTGTGCACGGCGATGACAAGCTGCTACGTCAAGCATTTATGATGGATCCGTTGGTAGGCGCCGTATGTAACCCGAAAGAAATCTGGCAGATGGTCGATGAGATGCTCGTAGCTGGGGCGCAGTGGCTGCCACAATATAGCGAGGCCATTGCAAAAGCGAAGGAACGCTTAGCTTCAGGAGATCTTATTCCAACGAATGCCAACAATGAAGGCGCAGCCCGCCTGAAGGTAAAGACGGTGGACGAGATGATGGAGGACCGGGAAGCAGCGAATAGAAATGCGGGTGAATCTGATAAAGGCAAGGATAGAGAGAAGGTACAATAGGCAGTAGAGTTTAAAGCTCACTTGGAATATGACTCTTGCCATCTATTTTCTAAGAGGTAATTAAAGTATTGTGGAACGGTTTAGGACAGTTGAATAGATTTCAATAAAAAAACCTCCCCTACCAAGCTCTGGAATGGAGGTTTTTTTATATGGGTAGGACAATAAAAAAGGTAGTCTAGCTGTGGGCTATAATCAAACGTAGGAATTATGAATTAACAGTGCCCTTTTGACTGAAGAAGGTCTTTAGCGCCTGGTACACTTCTTTTTTGTCTTTAATCACATAATGCATGAATTGCTCGTGCTTCAGATGACGATAAGCGGACATTAGTGTGCTGCTGCGGTTGTACTGATTCACTTCCCCGTAACCAAACATATTGCTTCGTTTTAACAGTTCTCCAATTAGCTTCACACAACGTTCGTTGTCGGAGGTGAGGTTATCGCCATCAGAGAAGTGAAACGGATAAATGTTGTACTGCGCTGGCGGGTATCGGCTGTCGATAATCTCAATCGCTTTTTGATAGGCTGAGGAACAGATGGTTCCTCCACTCTCTCCGCGAGTGAAGAAATCATGCTCGCTGACCTCTTTAGCCTCCGTATGGTGGGCGAGAAAGACAATCTCCACCTTCTCATACTGGCGGCGTAAAAAGCGGGTCATCCAGAAGAAGAAACTGCGAGCGCAGTATTTTTCAAAAGAACCCATCGAACCTGACGTATCCATCATCGCAATAATGACCGCATTGGAGTGAGGCGTTCGAATGTCATCCCATGTTTTGTAGCGCAGATCATCAGGACTTATGCTGTGAATGCCGGGATTACCTCTGCTTGCATTACGCCGAAGGTTCTCCAGCAGGGTACGTTTCTTATCGATGTTGGACATCATGCCTTTTTTACGAATATCGTTGAAGATGATGGATTTAACCTCGATCTCTTCCTTATTCTTTGGCTTCAGATGTGGCAACTCCATATCCTGAAACAAGATGTCCTCCAGATCCTCCAGATTGACCTCTGCTTCCACGGTGTCCTGACCGGGTTGATCGCCTGCTTTTTCCCCTTTGCCGGGCTGTGCCGACTGTGAATCCCGCCCAAGTACATCACCGACCTGACTTTCCCCGTCGCCCTGTCCTACATGCTTTTGCTTACGAAAGTTATAGATAATTCGATATTCATCCAGACTGCGAATCGGAACCTTTACAATCTGCTTACCGCCTGACAAAATAATATTTTCTTCGGTCACGAGATCCGGCAAATTATCCTTGATAGCTTCTCTGACCTTTTGCTGATGACGTTCCTGATCCTGATGGCCTTTGCGATGAAGGGACCAGTCTTCTTTTGAGACTACAAAGGAAAAGGGACCAGATGATTGCGACAGGATGACCACCTCCCATGGGATATAAATATTTATGTTTTGGGGTTGTAACTAAAGTATATTCATGGGGATGGGGGATATGTGATTTCTTATTCACTGATCTCTTCCACGGTCAATATATAACTGTTCGACTGGCTCTCGCCAGTGTATTCACGTCCATCCAGATTGAAGAAGTATGGAGCGGTTACTAAGCCTTTAAGAAAACGACCCAGTACATGTTCACTAACCCTGACAAAATAATGGATGTTTACAGTGGCAGCAGCTTTGACTGTCCCTAGCGACAAGATACCGTTAAATGAAGATTGTGGATTTGGAATCCCATCAATCACAATGCTGCTAGGATCAATAAGACATTCCTCCGGTGTGAGCCGATCAAGGGATACTTCTGCTGGCCAATTCCCACTATTCGTTAGGGAGATCCAGCATTGGACATGTTCTCCTTCTTCTACAAGGGTAGGCTTTGCATGAGTTTCGAGAGAAATGATAGGCAGGACTATTAAGGTAGTAACGATATTGGAACGAGAGGTTTGTCTTACTGTCCGTCCGTCCGGGAGCACAAAAGTATACTGAACACTGCCATGATTTTGGACAGCTGCGTGGGCATGAATGTTTATGGCTGCAGGAATGCTCACTTGAAAGACCACGACCGCTGAAGTTCCGCCTCTTAATGTGCCTAGCTGAATGCCATCAGCAGGACGGGCGCCTTTTTGCATCACTCCGTTTAAGAGAACACTATCCCATACGAAAAGAGTGCCCGAAGGGATAGCATCGGTCAGAACCGCATTTACGGCCAAGTTCCCGCTGTTGGTTACCGTTAGTTCATATCTTAGGTTGTCACCCGGAGCTGCTGTAACATGATCTACTCTCTTGCTGATGGTGACGCCTGCCAAAACAAGTGAGACAACGACGGTGTTACTCTCGGTTGTATTGGGATCGTCGTCGACGGTATAAGTGACAGCAGCACGGTTAGTCAGGTCCAAGGATGAGGGGATCTCTGTAACTCGAACGCGAAAGGTAATATCAATGCTTAGGTCTTTATCAAGTTGACCAATTAATATTCCTTGCGTAGGCTCTGATTCTGGATAATAGACGCCACCTGCAATGACACTCCCTGGAATGAACACAGATCCGTTAGGAATAGAAATCGTTGCGATGATTTGGTTTAATAGGCTGTTACCTTCGTTCGTAAGCCGTAATGTATAGGTAATTACATCACCTATAAAAGAGGTCGGAGTGCTTGCAGACAACAAGGTAGAGAGCTGGTAGGAGCGTAAAGAAACTAGTACGGAATTAGAATATAAATCTCCGTTAACGATTCTTCCCTCGGGTGTGGCAAAAGAAAAACGGCCCAGTGCTTTATTTTGCAGCACTAGTGAAGAGGGAAGTGAAATGATAACCACTTGAAAGGCGATGCTCACTTGACTCTGCGGAGCAATAGAACCTAGCGGTATGCCCGAAGACGGTGTAGCCCCTGGGAGAGGCACACCGTCTCTAAGCACGCTGTTGGAAATAAAGGATACACCCTCTGGAAGAATGTCATACACCGTTAGCAAAGCATCTGTGTTTCCATTATTAGAAGCTTTAATGGTATACACCAGAGTGTCACCTAAAGAGGCATGGAGTTTGTCTGTACTCTTCAGCAATGAAAGCACGGGGCCCACGACCGGGGTGTTAACGGTATTGGAATAGACAATGCCGTCAACACCCGCTGCCGAGTTGAAGAGTACCATAGATTGATTGGTTACGACAGGTTGGGTACGTGAGCCGGGAATCATAACGCTACTACCTGAACCTGGAAGGTGATGGTTGAGGAAGCGCCAGCAGCAATCGTTCCGATGGCAATGCCGGAAGCCGGGCTGCCATTAGGTCGTGGGGTTCCGTCTACAGTGATGCTGCCTGTTACAAACTGACTGCCTGCTGGGATAGGGTCAACCATGATAACGTTATTGACTGCTGAAATCCCCAAGTTGGTAACAACAATGGTATAGGTGATGATATCGCCGACAACTGCATCTATAGAGGTAGTGCTCTTAACGACACTCACATCCGGAGAAGAGACAGGGATGATTAGGACGTTTGAAAGTGAAGTTCCGGTGAGCAGACGACCATCTGGTGGTGTGAATGAGAAAGTTGCCGAAGCTTGATTGACTAACTGCTGCGGTGAAGGGAGGGAGGCTACAGTAACTTGCAGGGTTATGGTCACTGTTATCGTGCTTCCCGGAGCAACTGCTCCAATATTTAATCCAGCGGACGGATCAGAGCCCGGTTGTGGCACTCCATTTACGAGCACGCTGTTTGGAACAAAGATGGCTCCGCTAGGAATTGTGTCGGTTACGACTACATTTGCTATGAGATTACCGGTATTCGTAACATTCAGGAAGTAAGTAATCGTATCTCCGACAGTTGCCGCGGTTCTGTCTGCGCTTTTGACTACAACGATGATAGGCTGATACACCGGAATAACAAGTGTATTAGAGAATGAGGATCCCGAGAATGCTCCAGATGTGAAGCTGACGGAAGCTTGATCGGTGAGCGTGGCAGGATTAGGCAGTACATTGACGATAGTGTTGAATGAAATATTGACCGAAACGCCCGGTGCAATTGTGCCGAGCGAGATGCCATTCGCTGGATTGGCATTAGGACGTGGAGTGCCATCAACGATCACACTGCCAGCAACAAACGAAGAACCTACTGGTATTGGATCACTGATGTTTACGTTGCTGATATTGGCGATTCCGCTATTGGTAACTGTAAGGTTGTAGGTAATTGTATCGCCAACAACGGCATCTGTTGCTGGTGATGACTTAGTTACGATCACATTCGGTGAGGATACCGAAATCGTTGTCGAATTGGAATTGATCGAACTGTTAAACGTCCGCCCATCAGGCAAGGTGTAAGCAAATGCTACCGATGCTTGGTTAATTAGTTGCTGGCTTGCTGGCAGTGTTGAAATGAGTACTGAGAACATAACAGATAGTGTTGCACCTGCGGATATAACACCGAGTGGAATGCCAGCCGCTGGATCTGCTCCCGGAGCTGGGGCACCTTGAATGAGCACACTGTTTGGCACAAATGTTGTTCCAGATGGGATAGTATCACTCAGAGTAGCCAAAGCCCCGTAATTCCCTGAATTGGTTACATTAATCGTGTAGGTAATCGTATCTCCGACGGTCGCTTGAATTGAATTCGAGCTTTTTGCTGCGGCTAGAATCGGTAAGTAAATAGGCGTTGATACAATATTAGAGAAGGCAACATTCGAGAGAACTCCAGAGGTGAAGCTCACCGTTGACTGGTTATTTAGGAGGCCTGAAGGTGGCAATGAGACTGTATTCACTGTGAATGCCACAGTTACAGTTACACCTGGTGCAATACTGCCCAAGGTTACCCCGGTGGAAGGGCTACCCCCTGGACGAGGCACACCATCTACTAATACACTCCCAGATACAAATGTGGTACCCGCAGGAAGTGCGTCTGTGAAGACTGCGTTATTTACCGTTTCGATTCCGTTATTGGTAATTGTAACTGAATAGGTGATCGTGTCTCCAACTGTAGTTGATGTGGTAGGCGTAGATTTTACTACAGCCAGATTTGGTGAAGAGACAGGGATAGTAATTGTATTGGATAGGACGGAACCGCCAAGTGTGCGGCCGTCAGGCAAAGTGAAGCTATACGCTACGGTACCCTGATTGACCAACTGCTGAGGATTGGGCAGTGAGGTGATATCAACAGTGAATATTACTGCAGTAGTAGCACCGGGTGCAATAACTCCAGCTGGAATCCCCGTAGATGGATCTGCTTGCGCTAAGGGCAGTCCATTAATGAGCACACTATTCGGAACGAAGGTGGTACCCGCAGGAATATTGTCCGTAATGATTAAGCTTGCCGGATAGTTTCCTGTGTTACTCACGGTCAGGGTATAGCTGACAGCGTCACCTGTTGTAGCGTTATTCGTACTTGCTGTTTTGACGACCGAGATGTTCGGCTGGTAAACAGGGATGGTAACGGTATTGGAGAAAGTCGAACCGGAAAAAACACCTGATGTAAAGGTTACGGATGCCTTATTGATAAGTGTAGCAGTAGGAGGAACAGAGGTCACGGTAACACTGTAAGCAACCAGAGCTGAAGCTCCAGGCGCTAAGGTACCAATTGATATCCCCGAAGAAGGATTCAGGTTTGGGAAAGGTACTCCGTTCACGGATACGCTACCCGTTACAAAAGCAGCACCTGCTGGTGTTGGATCATTAAGGATTATGCTATTGACAGCTTCTATACCGTTATTTGAAATATTTACGTTATAAGTGACCGTATCTCCGATCGCTACGGAAGTTGAGGTGGAGCTTTTGACTACCACGATATTAGGAGCTGAGACCTGTAGTGTGACGGTATTAGATACAGCAGTTCCGCTTAAGGGTCTACCGTCAGGCGGAGTAAAGGTGAAGCTTGCAGAAGCCTGATTGCTGATTTGTTGTGGTGATGGCAAGGAAACGATATTAACAGAGAAGCTAACAGGGACACTGGTTCCCGGCGCGACATTTCCTACAGCTATGCCGGTATTGGGTGCTGCACCTGGTTGCGGCATGCCTCCTACAATAACACTGTTAGGATTGAAGACAGTTCCAGTAGGAATGTTGTCGGTTAAGGTTACATTTGCAGCAAGATTACCTGCATTACTTACAACCACTGTGTAGATGACGGTATCACCTACAACAAGAGCATCGGCGTCACCATCTCCATCGACAGCACTTTTTAATAAGGAGATCTGTGGCTGAATGACTGGTGTGCTAGTAATGTTGGATGAAGAAGAACCGGAGAATACACCGGATGTAAAACTGACGGATGACTGATTATTAATTTGTGATGGTATCGGCATCGTTATCCTCACCTCGAATGTTACGGTAGCTGTGGCGCCTGGACCCAGACTACCGATTGGAATGCCGGCGGACGGAACTGCTAGCGGCTGAGTAATGCCGCCTACAATTACGGTTCCGGGAATAAAAGCTACATTCTCAGGCAGAGGATCGCTGAGAATGATGTTGCTTACAGTAGCTATGCTGTTGTTCGTCAATACTGAGGTGAATGTAAGGATATCACCCGTAACGGCAGTAGCTGCATTCACACTTTTTACGACACTGACATTAGGTGCGGATACAGGGACAGAGAGCGTATTTGATACTACATTTCCTCCGAGTTGACGCCCGTCCGGGAGGGTGAAGCTATATGTTGCCGAAGCGGAGTTCAGTAACATCTGTGAAGGAGGTAACGCTGTTATCGTGACCAGAAAGCTCACAGATACGCTGTCACCTGGTGCCAATGGGCCTACAGGGATTCCGGTTACTGGATTATATCCGGGTAAAGGTGTTCCCCCGATGATTACGCTGTTCGCGTTAAATAAAGCTTGGGGTGGAAGATTATCAGTTAATAGTAGAGTGGTTGCAATATTCCCGGTATTGCTGATGAGAATCGAGAAAGACAAAGATCCTCCTACGGATGCCTGAGCGGTATTCGCGCTTTTGACCATACTAATAATAGGTTGATACACAGGGGTTACTACCGTGTTCGAAAGTGAAGAACCAGTGAAGGCACCGGATGAGAAAGACGCACTAGCTCTGTTTGTAAATTGTGATGGATTTGGTAAAGAAGAAACATTCACTCTAAAAGAGACTGTAATAGAGCTGCCAGCCGCAATACTACCGATAGATATTCCTGTACCTGGATTTGCGGCTGGTACCGATGAACCGCCAACAATAACGCTGCCTGCTACAAAAGTGCCTCCCGTAGGAATAGGGTCAGAGACGACAACGTTATTCACAGCTACGCTGCTTGTGTTGGACACTTGGACTGTGTAAGTCAGATTCTCGCCGACTGTGACATCAGCAAGGCTTGCGGATTTGGTTAGCGTAATATTTGGAGCGGAGACTGGGATGCTAACGGTGTTTGATTGGCTAGTTCCGGATAAGGATCTACCGCTTGGTAGTTGGTAGGTGTAGCTGCTGCTGCCTTGATTGTTCAGAACAGGTGGTGAAGGCAAAGATTGCACAGAGACAAGAAATGTTACGGGCACAACCGTTCCTATGGCTACTGTACCTAGATTAATACCCGTAAGTGGAGAGTCTGTGGGTCGTGTGACTCCATTGACGGTTACGCTACCCGATACAAAGGATGCGCCTGAGGGAATATTGTCGGTTAAGGTTACGCTTGCCCCAATGTTTCCAGAGTTCTGAACATTTAATGTATAAAGAATATTACCGCCTACGGTTGCACTAGCGGTGTTCGAGCTTTTGACAATTTGAATGATGGGTTGGTATACCGGGGTCGTAGTCGTGTTGGAAAGCGAAATGCCAGTAAAGACCCCTGAACTGTAGGATGCCGTAGACTTGTTTAATAGCTGTGCTGGACTAGGTAAAGAGGTAACACTGACTTGAAAGGTGACGGCAACTGAACTTCCCGCAGCGATTGCACCCACAGTAATCCCTGTTCCTGGATTTGCAGAGGGTTGTGACGTCCCCGCAACGGTAACACTTCCCGTAACCAGCGAAGTCCCTGCGGGAATGGTGTCTGTAAGGGTGACGTTAGTAACTGCTTCGATTCCGTTGTTGGTGATTACAGAAGTATATAGGAGTGTATCGCCGACGGCGACATCGGCAAAACCTGCACTTTTAACCACGACAACATTTGGGAGTCTAACGGGAATAGACAATGTATTGGACGAGGCTGATCCAGAAATGATTCGTCCATCTGGAACCTGAAAGGTATAAGCGGCGCTTGCTTGATCGACCAGTTGTGGAGGGGACGGAAGACTGTTCACTAATACACGGAATTGAACGGTAGAACTACCTCCAGCAGCTATCGTTCCAATAGCAATACCTGTAGCAGGATTTCCAGCGAATGGTGTTCCATTGACGGTGAAACTTCCTGCAACATAAGAGCTCCCTGCAGGAATGTTATCCGTAAGTGTCGTTAGCGCACCGATGTTTCCGGTGTTGGTGATTTGAAGCGTATATGTGATTTGATTTCCGACGGTCGCATTTGCAGTGTTGGCTGATTTTACAATGTTAAGAACGGGTGAATATACGGGTAAAGTTACAGTGTTGGATGGAATGACCCCGGTCATGATAGGGCCTCCTGCTACACTTTGAAACGTAAAGGCAGCATTTGCGGTATTCGCGATATTTTGCGGACTTGGTGGTAATGAAGTAACTTTGGCTTGATATGTAACCGTTATTGAAGTACCCAAAGCTAATGAACCTAGAGAGATTCCTGCTGTAATATCAAAGGTTGGTCTTGCGACGCCGGCCACTACAACGCTTCCGGTAACAAAGGTTGATCCTGCTGGCAGCGCATCTGATAAAACGACGCTAGCTGCACTCGCTGTACCAGTATTATTGATAATTACAGTGTAAGTTACCGTATCCCCGACTATTGGCCCGGACACATTGGCACTTTTAGTAAGGTTTATTTTGGGTGCATTTATATCTACTTGTATGGCATTTCCATTAAGCACATAAGCGTCACCAGAGGTAGTTAATTGTAAAATCGCTGAAGACTGATTATTTACAAGTCTGGCTGACACGTCAACATTAGTAATGTCCCAGCCTTGTCGGCCACCGATAATGTTGGTGCCTGGATTTCCGTTTGTTTGATTGCGATTTCCGAATGTTCCAGTGGTATCCAGTACACCTAGATCGTTGTTAATCTGTGAAGCGAAGAAGTTGTTGGCAAAGTTATTGGGTCCTGATAAAGCTACAAGCGTAGCTGATGTAGGCCCGAACAATGCCTGGTCTCCCGAACGATTCGCATCACCCTCCTGTGCGCTAAATAGTGCCCTGCCTCCAAGTGCACCTGTAATTGGAGTTGCAAAGCCTGTTATTGTAGTAGAGACTGGTGCAGAAGTTGCCTGTACAAGTATTGCGCCTGCCCGTAAGGACATATTACGGAAGGGCAAGGATGTATTTTGATAGATTACACCAAGTGTCCAGCCCGCATGATTAGCTGTGGAATCACTAGGAATAACGATCGTACCAACTACACCGCCAGTGGTGTAGGTCCCAGCGCCGCCTTGTGAAATAATGCTGGTGACATTGGCAGAACGGACATATGCGGAAGCACCACCTCCCAAATCAACAGTATTACTAGTAGCTGCATCGGGAGTTATGCTGAACGTACTTCCGGTAGGCGTAATTAAAGAGACTGGGTTGTTTATGGCCGCACTGAGATTCACAGTTCCGTTAATATAAGTACCGCCCCATATCAGCTCTGCATATAGCACAGTGCTGCCTGATGGCAAGACCAGTATAGCGGATGAACTGTTGCTCGTATAAAGACTTGTTGTTCCATTAGGATAGGTGCCAAAAATAGATGTAGTGTTAACAGTGGTGAAACCGCCGATGCTGTCTAGTGTCCCTGGCACTCCGACCGTATCGGAGCGACTAAGTCCAAGTGTGTTGCCTGTAAATGTGATAGCACCGGTCGCATTGATCGTTGCCCGTACGACTAGTGGAATGATTCTCACCTCCTTCGAGGTCAATTTGCTTTTAAAAAAGTGAACCGTCCCATAATCAGGACGGCACAGTTAATACCTGTATGTTAGCCTATGATGTAATTCGGGTATAATTGTATGTCCCATCAATAAATTATAGAAAATTTTGTCTATCGTGTGATTTTAGCCTGCGTTTCATAAGAACACGCGGTTCAGCGTAATGCCCTCTACTCATCAATTCCAGCTCATGAATAGAAATATCTTCTTTGATTACGGTGAAATGGTACATGATTTCATGCACAACATTGGCTTGAAGCGTCTTTAGTATTTCTAGTTCTTCTGTTTCATAAAGAGGATCTTCATAAGGGTATTGATAGAAAAGCTCCATCCTAAGCAATCGATAATCGAATGGCGGTACCGGGATGGGATAGTCAGGAATCGATGGGCATACTGGACCGGACGGGGGCTGGAAAAAGGATCCTGTGAAATACCTCGGAGTATATTCATCAAACTTCTGCTTAAAGGAAGGATTGGACATATGAACAAAACTGTGGGCATACGGGGCCAGTATACAAACAATGGCTTTGTGGGTGCTAATTCTGTGAATTTCCGACATAACCGCGGATAAATCGTCGATATAAGGTAATACACGACTAGCCATTACAAACTCGGCGGTATTGTCCGGCAAAGGGATGCCTTGGCTAATGTCACAGACAATATCTACGTTGGGACCCGCGATACGATCGATCCCGAGATAACCTGCTTCTTTACTGGATCCGCAGCCGATATCGATTCTCAAGGGGACCACTCCTTAGGGATAAATCAGGCTCAACACTATTGTATTAATCTCGCTTAAGCCTGCATCCGACGGATGCCTATTAAAGATTGGAAGTTACTAAAAATAACGTATTATGAAACCTTAGCAGAGTTGATACGTTTATAGGAGTAGGCTTATAGAAAATGACTTTGCAAACAACCGCTAAACATAGAGGAGGCAGTCAACATGAAAAAACAACGTTCCTTACCCGCTATAGCTACAATCGCAGCATTAACGCTAGCCCTAACCGCTTGCGGTGCTACTAATAATTCAGCACAGCCATCTGCAGAACCAAGTGCAACAGCTTCTCCAGTGCCAACAGAGGAGACCACAAGCACACCCGTACCTACAGAAGGTACAAGTACCACTGCACCAACAGAGAATCCAAGTACTCCCGCACCCAAACCTACTGCAAATCCAGAAGCTAAAATTCTTAAAGGAACAGGCGTTTACGTCGGCCAAATAGATAGTCATTCTGTTGAGATTGAGACCAAAGAAGGTCCTACGGCTTTTGAGATCACAGCTGGTATGGAGAGCGTTATTGAGAAGTTAAATACGGATGATCCTGTAGCTTTTGAATATGTTGAAAAAGCAGTGGAAGGCGATGCTACAGTTAAACAGCGTGTACTTTCGAAGCTGTCACTTGCAAAATAAAGAAACGCTATCATTTATGAATAACAAAAGGGCTGCTCCTGATTGATTTCAGGAACAGCCCTTTTGTCTTGGAATTAGAAATGAACGTTATAGCGTCCCGGCATTGACTAAGAAAATAGTAATAAGCAGCATAAAGAGTAAGATAATCACACCGTTGATGATAGTGCCTATAACGCCGAAAACCTTACGTCTCTTCCGGATGGAAAGCCCAATAATGCCGATGACAACACCAATTACATTAAGAGCTGAAAGAATAATAACAGTCATTCCAAGAAGCATGATGGACTGCGATGATTCGGCTAATAGATTCGAGTTCTCGTTAACCATGGAAGAAGCCTTCATAATAATGAAAACGAAGAGAGCAGCATAACCCATTATGGTCACGAGGCTGATGATGAAAGAAGCAATACCAGGTCCAGAGTGTTGAAGGTCATGATCTACTTTCTGGTACGAATACGACGAACCAGCACTTGGCTGACTCAGATCAGGTTGGGTATTTCCTACCTCTGCTGTAGGCGCGTCAGATTTTGAGAGAGAATTAAGGTCCATAGGTTGCACTCCTTGAGAGATAAGAATGAAATGTTGTTAATATCCACTTTTTCATATTGATGCTAAAAAAGCAACCCCTGATTGTGGCTAATTCGTAAATGGCTGCTGGAAAAAGCAATCGGTAATCGTTTATGATAGAAGAAGTCTAATATTAAGGAGTTGTAATCGCATGCAACGGAAACTTATGGCCTGGGGGGCTGTGCTAGCAATGCTGGCAGTAGGAGTAGGCGCTTTTGGCGCTCATTTATTAAAACCTGTTATTAGCGAAGAATATATGAAGGTATATGAGACGGGTGTACAGTATCATTTGGTACATGCGCTGGGTGTAATTCTGATAGCACTGGCTGTAGGTCAATGGGGAGAAAGTACCCGGTTACGCTGGGCAGGAAGGCTATTAATAGCAGGGACGATTTTGTTCTCTGGTAGCTTATATGTACTGAGCATTTCCGGGATTAAGGTGCTTGGAGCGATAACACCTATTGGTGGTGTATGCTTCATAGCAGGCTGGTTATGTCTGGCTGTGGAAGCATTCTCACGCAGCAAAGAGACATCCTAAGCAATCAAGTTACAGAAGTTGATAAATAAGCATCCGTTCCATAAAGGGGCGGATGCTTATTTATCTGTAACGTATACGTTTACAGAAATTCGTCGATCTCATTTAAATTAAAGCTGTATACCTGTTTCTCATCCACGTGATAGACACTAATAGAGTTGGCTGCTTCATCAAAATTTAAAATACGACAGGGCATGGACACTTGTTTTCCGTACCGATTCGCTCGTAAACGTACTAATTGGTTGTTCTGAATATACTGTCGAATTTTCCCGTATGCATCAGCTGGCGTCTCAATAGCTGACTGTTGTGCAGGCAATATTGCCTGTTTATCAATCGGTTTATCGAGCTGCTTTTTAGTGGTCTTTGGTGGCAGCTTAAATGAAGTTGGAGGAGCAGAGCTTTGATTCAAGGCTAGTTTGGCAGAACGAAGCAAGCTGTCAATGGTTCTCCCCAATTCAAGACCGGAGTTAATGTTGAAATCTGTGATTTTGTCATTATTGTTCAACATTTCAAGCAGATATTGCAATGCAAGCGGGTTGGTACGGGCATTAATCAGGATGTCGACATTAAATAAATAGTTGCCGTCTGTGTGTTGTAGTTTCTCGTCCATAGATCCCCCAGCTTTTCGTTTGAACATTTCTTTACAATTATAAGAATGTAAATAAACTATAACATTAAACAAGTAATAATCATATACCTGACACTAGAGAAAATGGGACCAAGGTACTGTGTTTTTTACGAAAAGCCTAGGACTACCAACTGCACATCAGCAGGGGGTGAAGCATACATATACATCGTGGTTGGTGAATAAAGGAGGTGCTGCTATTGGTTACTATGGAGCCCATTACCGTAGGTGAACATACGCTGATCGGGGTAGAAGTTAAGCTTCCGAAAACAACGCTGCTCTCAATCAGCACAAGCCGAGGGTATATTATGTGTGGTGCGCTGGATGTTGGTTTGCTCAATGAGAAGCTCAGTGATCGGCATATTATCGCAGCCCGGGCGGTTGGTGTACGTACGCTGTCACAGCTGTTAGCTGCCCCATTGGAGTCTGTAACCATAGAAGCGGAGCGTCTAGGTATCGTACCCGGCATGACGGGTGCGGATGCATTACTTCTCATGGTCTGACTGAACAATCTTACAAAATCCAAAACACAAGAGGCCATTGGCCTCTTGTGTTTTTTTGCAAGAATCAGAATTTGAACATTATAGAGAGCGTCTTTAGTGTAAGTAATTTAAACAGAGATTTTATGGAAGGGTTCTCCTTGTTTCGTCTTACATGCTAAGGGGTAAATTAAGAATAGACAAGTTGCTGCCGGATGAAGGATTAAGTAGCCCGGTAAATATAAAGGATAAGGATGGGATCATCTCATGGCTAAAGCATCTAATAAAGTAAATACAACTTCACTGGAACAAATTTTGAATCGTCAGGTCGCTAACTTGAATGTATTGTACGTTAAAATCCATAATTTTCATTGGTACGTAAAAGGTGAACAATTCTTCTCTCTTCACGTGAAATTTGAGGATCTATATAATGAAGTGACGCTGCAAATGGATGAAGTTGCAGAGCGTCTGCTAAGCATCAAAGGAAGTCCCGCTGCAACGATGAAAGAATATCTGGAATTGGCAACGATTCAAGAAGCTACTGGTAAAGAGGATACTCGTGGTATGGTCCAGTCTCTGATTGAAGACTTTGCTACTATTTCTGAAGAGTTGACAGAAGGCATTGAGCTTGCTGAGGAAATTAAGGACCAGCCTACCTCTGACATGTTTATTAAAATTCGTGGTGATCTTGAGAAACATCAATGGATGCTGCGTTCCTACCTTAGCTAAACGATAAAGTATATGAAATAAGGCTTCCTGCGGGAGGTCTTATTTTTTGCGTTAGGTGGTTACGGAAAATAGCGAAACATGCGGTGCATTAAAGGATAAATAAAAAGAGATATTTGTAAAAAGACAGGGTTTGTTATAAAATTGTTGAGAATCATTGATAATCATTGTGATTCAATTTATAATAATTATAATGTGATATAGAATCTAATTGTGCTGGGAATCAGGATCATCCTGTTTCAATACAACTTTTGATTTCGCAAATCGATCAATGGAGGGAATAATATTATGGCAGCAGATTTTGTCATTGAGGGACTTAAAGCGACGATTGAGGGAAAAGAGATTTTGAAGGGGATTAACCTTCAAATGAAAGGTGGCGAAATTCACGCCATCATGGGACCAAACGGTACAGGTAAAAGTACCTTGGCGTCAGCTCTTATGGGTCACCCTAAATATGAAGTAACTGAAGGAACAGCAACACTTGAAGGTGAAGATCTTCTGGAGATGGCGGTTGATGAACGCGCACGTGCAGGTCTTTTCCTTGCTATGCAGTACCCAAGTGAAATTTCCGGAGTAACAAACTCCGATTTCTTGCGCTCAGCCATTAATGCCCGTCGTGAAGAGGGAAGCGAAATTTCTTTGATTCGTTTTATCCGTCTTATGGAAGCGAAGATGAAAGAACTGGACATGAATCCTGAGTTCCTACACCGTTACCTGAACGAAGGCTTCTCCGGTGGTGAGAAGAAACGTAACGAAATTCTACAAATGATGATGCTAGATCCAAAAATCGTGATTCTTGACGAAATTGACTCTGGTCTTGATATTGATGCTTTGAAAATTGTTGCCGAAGGCGTAAACTCCATGCGGAGTGAAGATCGCGGTTTCCTGGTTATTACCCACTATCAACGTCTCTTGAACTACATCAAGCCTGATTTTGTACATGTTATGATGCAAGGCAGAATTGTAAAATCCGGTGGTCCTGAGCTTGCACAACGTCTGGAAGCAGAAGGCTACGAATGGATTAAAGAAGAACTTGGAATTGAAGACGAAACAGTAGGGCAAGACGCGTAAGAAACGCCAGGAAGGAGGAGAACACTTATGACGACACAGACCATTCTTCCGGTGGATGCCGAGCGCTTGAGCGAATTATCGCATAGTAGCGGCGAACCGGGTTGGCTGAAAGAAAGCCGCTTGAAAGCACTTGAACTGGCAGCTACTCTGACACTGCCTAAATTAGAGAAGACACGGATTGATCGTTGGAATGTGAATAATTATGGTAGCTACAAAGCAAGCGAAACCATTGCTTCACTGAAGGATGCACCTGCTTCCATTTCCTCCTTGATCAAGGATCAGGAAGAAGGCAGTCTGATTATTCAACGTAACTCTGGTGCAGTATATACACGACTAGCTCCTGAACTTGCAGCACAAGGTGTTATTTTTACCGATCTGCAAACGGCTGTTAAAGAGCACGGAGATTTGGTACAACGTTACCTTCATAAGGCGATTCAGCCTGACGAGCATTCTATCGCTGCGCTTCATGCAGCACTATGGAACGGGGGAGTATTCCTCTATGTTCCTAAGAATGTAGTGGTTGAAACTCCACTTCAGGCGGTGCTGTTAACAGATGATGCGGAAGCTTCATTTGTTCCTCACATTCTGATTGTAGCGGATACTAACAGCTCCCTGACATACGTAGACAACTACGTGTCGGATAAAGAGGAAGCTGGCTTGCACAATGGTGCTGTAGAAGTATTCGTGGGTGCAGGTGCTAAAGTACGTTATGCTACAGTGCATCAGCTGGGCGTGGATACAACAGATGTGACTTACCGCCGCGCTGTTGTTGAGAATGACGGAACGATCGAATGGATTGTTGGAGAGATGAACTATGGTGATACAGCAAGTGATACCAAATCTGTACTCAAAGGTAATGGCTCTAGCTCGGATGCTAAAGTAATTGCTGTAGGTACGGGATCACAGAAACTGAATTACACAACTCAAGCTCAGCATTTCGGCAAAAATACCCCAAGTGACATGATCACTCGTGCGGTTATGCGTGATAATGCTACTTCTATCATCAACGGAATTACCAAGATCGAGAAAGGTGCTACAAGAGCCGACGGTCAGCAAACGGAGAAAGTATTGATGCTGAGTCCAAAAGCCCGTGGTGACGCCAATCCGATCCTACTGATTGATGAAGATGATGTTACAGCAGGCCATGCCGCTTCCGTAGGTCAGGTCAATCACGAGCAAGTCTTTTACCTGATGTCCCGCGGAATTACACGGCATGATGCAGAAACTCTGATCATCTATGGCTTCTTGGCTCCTGTTGTGTCGCAAATTCCACTAGAGGGACTGCGCAATCAGCTCCAATCTCTTGTGGAAAGGAAGTTAGGTCAATGATTAGCAACGCCATCCGGGAGCAATTTCCCATACTGAACCAGAATGTGAACGGCCATCCACTGGTCTATCTTGACAGTGCTGCTACTTCACAGAAGCCTCGTCAAGTGATTGAGGCGGTCAAGTCGTATTATGAGTGGGATAACGCCAACGTACACCGTGGCGTCCATACTCTAGGCAGCCGTGCAACAGATGCCTACGAGGGAGCCCGGGAGAAGCTAGCTAAGTTTATTAACGCCCGCAGCACTAAAGAAATCATCTTTACGCGCGGCACAACCACTGCCCTAAATCTTGTTGCCTCTTCTTACGGGCCATCTGCAGTGGGTGAAGGCGATGAAATTGTCATCACCCTGATGGAGCATCATAGTAATTTGATCCCCTGGCAGCAGCTAGCTAAGAAGACAGGTGCTACTTTAAAATATATACCGTTGCAACCTGACGGAACGATTACGCTTGAAGATGCTGAGAAGACGATTACGGATAAAACCAAGATCGTTGCTATCGCTTATGTGTCTAATGTTATGGGAGTAACTCATCCGATTAAAGAGCTTGCGGCGATTGCTCATCGAAACGGTGCGGTAATTGTCGTAGACGGCGCACAGAGCACACCTCATATGAAGGTCGATATGCAGGATCTGGATTGTGATTTCTATGCACTTTCCGGACATAAAATGCTAGCACCTACTGGAATTGGGGCTTTGTACGGCAAAAGAGCACTCCTTGAAGCCATGGAACCTATTGAGTTCGGTGGCGAAATGATTGATGATGTGGGTCTCTATGAATCGACATGGAAAGAACTTCCTTGGAAGTTTGAGGGCGGTACACCGATCATTGCAGGAGCTGTTGGATTAGGTGCAGCCGTAGATTTCTTACAAGAAATCGGCATGGATGAGATTCACAGCCATGAGAAGCAGCTTGCCGCATACGCAGAACAGCGTTTATCTGAAATTGATGGCTTGACCATTTATGGTCCGCGCAATCGTGAAGTTGGCGTTGTGACTTTTAATCTGGGTGACGTTCACCCGCATGATGTCGCTACAGTACTAGATGCGGAGGGAATTGCTATCCGTGCTGGTCATCACTGCTGTCAGCCGCTGATGCGCTGGCTGGAAGCCAGCTCAACAGCACGTGCGAGCTTTTACCTGTATAACACCGAGCAGGATGTAGATCGACTGGTGGACGCTTTAATCAAGACAAAGGAGTACTTCGGCTATGAACTTGGATGACTTGTACAGACGCGTTATTATGGATCATTATAAAAGTCCTAGGAATCGTGGTTCATTTGAAGATGATGCTCTGAAAATTGAACTGAATAACCCAACTTGTGGTGACCGTATTACACTTCAGCTTAAGGTAGAGGATGGAATCGTCAAGGATGCCCGTTATAACGGTGAAGGTTGCTCGATCAGTATGTCATCGGCTTCGATGATGACTGAGGCGATCAAAGGACAAACGGTTGAACGAGCACTCGAACTAGCCGATAACTTCTCCTTACTGATGAAGGGTGAAGATGTGGATTTTGGAGATTATGAAGACATTGAAGCCCTATCGGGTGTGAATAAATTCCCTGCGCGGATCAAATGTGCAACACTGGCTTGGAACGCGCTTCGTAAAGGAATTGACGAAGAAGAGCAACATAAATAACAGTAGAACAAGGAGGCTGACACCATGGCTAAGAAAGCGCCTGATATGGAAGAGTACCAATACGGGTTCCGTGATGAGCATAAGTCGATATTCCAGTCTGGTAAAGGTTTGACGGCCGAAATTGTTAAAGAAATTTCAGCAATCAAAAATGAACCACAGTGGATGCTTGATTTCCGCTTAAAATCCCTTGAACAGTTCCGTAAAATGCCGATGCCTACATGGGGCGGCAATATGGATGATTTAGATTTTGAGGATATTCAATATTATGTAAGACCTTCCGAGAAACAAGGGAAGACTTGGGAAGAAGTTCCTTCCGAAATCAAGGAAACCTTTGATAAGCTGGGTATTCCTGAAGCGGAACAGAAGTTCCTCGCCGGCGTATCGGCACAATATGAATCTGAGGTTGTATACCACAGCATGCAGAAGAGCCTTGAAGATCAAGGGGTTATTTTTACAGATACCGATACTGCACTGCGTGAACATCCAGAACTTCTTAAGAAGTTTTTCGGGACGATCATCCCTCCAACCGATAATAAATTTGCAGCACTTAACAGTGCAGTTTGGTCAGGCGGAAGCTTCATCTACGTTCCTAAAGGTGTGAAATGTGAAGTTCCTTTGCAGGCTTACTTCCGTATTAACTCCGAGAACATGGGACAATTTGAGCGTACCTTGATCCTCGCTGACGAAGATAGCTTCGTGCATTATGTAGAAGGCTGTACAGCGCCAATCTACAGCACGAATTCTCTGCACAGTGCGGTTGTTGAAATCTTGTGTATGAAGAACTCACGCGTTCGTTATACTACGATTCAGAACTGGGCTCCAAACATCTACAACCTCGTTACTAAACGTGCGGTTGCAGAAGAGAATGCTACGATGGAATGGGTCGATGGCAACATCGGTTCCAAGCTGACTATGAAATACCCTGCGGTTGTTCTTAAAGGCCGTGGAGCTAAAGGTTCAGTACTGTCCATCGCGGTAGCGGGTAAAGGCCAGCATCAGGATGCTGGTGCCAAGATGATCCATTTGGCTCCAGACACAACATCCACTATTGTATCGAAATCGATCAGTAAGCACGGCGGTAAAGTAACTTATCGTGGTCTTGCTTCCTTTGGCCGTCAAGCAGAAGGTGCGAAATCGAACATCAAATGTGATACACTCATTTTGGATAACGAATCCACTTCGGATACGATTCCTTACAATGAAATCATGAACGATAACATCGTGCTTGAGCACGAAGCAACGGTATCCAAAGTTTCTGAGGAGCAGCTGTTCTATCTAATGAGCCGCGGCCTAACAGAAGCTGAGGCAACTCAAATGATCGTTATGGGCTTCATCGAGCCGTTCACCAAAGAACTGCCGATGGAATATGCGGTCGAAATGAACCGTTTGATAAAATTCGAAATGGAAGGAAGTATCGGTTAACCTTGATCTTCAAGGTTCCGGCTTCATTCTAATAAGTAATACAAAATACGTATTCGCAGTGATCTTGATGCTTTTATGCTCAAGTCACTCGAATACGTATTTTTTATTGGAAATTGAAGTGGGGTTTTCATTCTAGAGGGTTAAATCCAAATTTTATGCAAAAAAGCTTGATAAAAGTTTATTTTGGAGGGGGCGGTCACATCAAGGATCATGATGTTTCTTAATTCAACAGCATTAAGGAGGAAACTCGAGTATTTTAAGACAATGATGGTCGTTTATCACCTATATATGGGTCTTTTTTCCGAAATAACAGGATAAACGCTCAATTCTACCCTTTGCCGCTTTAAATTAGGGATGATACACTGCTTAAAGTCACTAAAATTGAAAGCGCTAAAAAATAGCTTTATTTTGTAAAGCTAAGTCTATGCTTACGAAGCAGCTTTACTTCGTAAAGCTTTAAGGAGGAGAGATATGGATGTTCTCAGGCAACTGCGAGGCTATTACCGAGAGAAGCTACATTATTTGATTCTTTCGATTGTATGCTTGGCCGCCGCAACTGCAGTGGGGCTAATTACCCCCAATTTGTTAAGGAAGCTGATCGATGAAGTAATTGTTCCACTCAAGTTTAAAGAGGTGCCCGTGTTGGCTCTCAGTGTGTTAGCTGTAGTAATCGTAAAAGCATGCCTGCAATTTGCACATGGTTTTTTTGGAGGGCGGTTAGGTAATTTTCTAGCATATCGGCTACGTAACGCTTGTTATGAGAAATTACAATTTCTATCTTTCCGTTATTATGATACCGCGAAAACAGGAGATCTGATGTCCCGGCTGACCGGGGATTTGGAAGCGATTCGGAACTTTATCGGTTTTGGTTTTGCTCAGTTGCTAAATGTGTTTTTTATGGTGCTCTTTGGTTCTATCATGATGTTCACCATTAATTGGCAGCTAACATTGGTTACTTTGATTACTATGCCATTTCTGGCAGCAGTAGCTTTAAGATTTGAGTCCAAGATTCATCCGGCCTTCCAAGAGATGCGCCTTGCGCTGAGTTCTCTGACAACGGCTGTACAGGAGAATATCACGGGTGTGCGAACTGTCAAATCGTTTGCTAGAGAGGCTCACGAAGTTGAAAAATTCTCACACCGTAATGAACGTTATAAGAATAATCAGATTTTTGCCGCTGAGCTCTGGAGTAAGTTTTTTCCGGTCATGGAGCTTTTAGCATCGGTCAGTATAGCTATCCTGTTAGGCGTAGGTGGTACACTCGTC
Organism: Paenibacillus sp. FSL H7-0737; assembly: GCF_000758545.1. Taxonomy (NCBI): domain Bacteria; kingdom Bacillati; phylum Bacillota; class Bacilli; order Caryophanales; family Paenibacillaceae; genus Paenibacillus; species Paenibacillus sp. FSL H7-0737. The sequence continues at coordinate 1,994,558 of NZ_CP009279.1, forward strand.
ATTAACGGGAAAATGTCACTAGGTGAATTGGTTGCCTTCTTCAGTTTGATTTGGTACATCATTGGACCGGTATGGGGTCTAGGCTTTCATATTAATAACTATACACAGTCCAAAGCTTCGGGAGAACGTGTACTTGAAGTACTTAATCAAAAAATTGATGTTAAGGATAAAGAGGATGCCCGTGAACTGGTGCCTTCCGAGGTTAAGGGGGATGTTGCCTTTAATCATGTCACCTTTGCGTACGGGAACAAAATGCCTGCTGTTACTGACATCCATTTTGAAGCTAAATCAGGTGAAATTATCGGATTTCTTGGAGGCACAGGTTCAGGTAAATCCACTATTACTCAACTGATGATGCGTGCTTATGATGTCAATGAAGGGAGTATTACGCTGGATGGCATTGATATTAGAGAGTACAGTGTGCGCAGCCTGCGGTCACAGATTGCCACCGTATTCCAGGAAACATTCCTGTTCTCCTCATCCATCCGCAACAATATTTCATATGGCTTGAAAAATGTAAGCATGGAGGAGATTATCCGTGCTGCACAGCTGGCAAAGGCGCATGATTTCATTATGGAGATGGCAGACGGCTATGACACTGTAGTGGGTGAACGCGGGATGGGTCTCTCTGGCGGACAAAAGCAGCGGATTGCGATCGCAAGAGCCCTGCTTAAGAATCCGCGTATCCTCATCCTCGACGATGCGACCAGTGCGGTCGATATGGAAACGGAACATGAGATTCAAGCGGGATTCCAGGAGGTCATGAATGGGCGTACAACACTTATAATTGCCCATCGGATATCCTCCTTGCGACATGCGGATCAGATCATTGTCATGAACGAAGGTCATGTTCAGCAACGTGGTACTCATCAGGAGCTAATTGAAGTTCCGGGTCCATATCAAGATGTATACCGGATACAATATGCTGACTATCTGGCCAGAGCTACCGGAAGAGGGGAGGAGTGAGGCATATGAAACTTGAAGCCAAACAGAACACCGCTTCGGGAGCAAAGCGTAAAGCAGCCGAGCAGAAGACACTTGATGAACGTTTCGTGTACAAAGATGATGATGTGATCGACAAAGCGTTTGACTGGAAGCAGTTCACCAGATTATTCAGCTATATGAAGCCTTACGCCAAACAGATGCTTCCACTGGTTTCTATCATGATGATTCTGGGAACCATTACGAAGCTTACCGTTCCTTTCTTGACAAGTTTAGCTATCGACCGTGCTATAGCGCCTAAGGTTGGGAATCCAAGCTTAACACTTCTTTATTCGCTTACGGCAGGTGTCATTGTCTTATATCTCATTCAATGGATTGCAGGTGTGTACCGGATTAAGTACACGAACATCATTGGACAAAGAGTCATTTATGACTTGCGTTCTGACTTGTTCAAGCATATTCAGAAGCTCTCTTTTAACTTCTTCGATAAACGCCCAGCAGGTTCGGTATTAGTACGTGTGACGAATGATATCAACTCACTGCAGGATTTGTTCACGAACGGGGTAGTCAATCTGATGATTGACTGTGTACAGCTTTTAGGGATTACCATTATTCTGTTATTGATCAACTGGAAACTTGGTCTTGCAGTAATGGTTACGGTTCCGATCATGTTCTTTATTTCTACTAAGCTGCGTCAGAAGATTCGGATCGCTTGGCAGGATGTGCGGATGAAGAACTCTAGAATTAATTCTCACTTGAATGAATCGATTCAGGGGATCAGAGTCACACAAGCATATACACAAGAACGTGAAAACATGAATTATTTCGATTTTATGAATACAGATAGTAAAAAGTCCTGGAATAAAGCATCTGCGATGAACCAAGCTTTCGGGCCGATGATCGAGATCACTGGTGGTTTTGGAACGATGATCCTCTTTTGGCTAGGAGCGTATCTCATCCAATCTGGCGAGCTTACTGTCGGTTTACTGGTAGCGTTCAGTTCTTATGTCAGCAACTTCTGGGACCCGATCAACCGTCTGGGGCAGATGTATAACCAGCTGCTGGTAGCGATGGCCTCCTCAGAACGGATCTTTGAATATTTGGATGAGCAGCCTTCGGTTCAAGATAATCCAGGGGCTAAACCACTAGGAACGATTCGTGGAGATATTAACTTCAATAAGGTCGTTTTTGAATATGAAAAAGGTCGGGCGGCTTTAAAAGGCATCGATCTGGATGTAAAAGCTGGGCAATCGATCGCGCTGGTGGGTCATACTGGCTCGGGGAAAAGCACGATTATTAACCTGATTGGCCGGTTCTATGATATTAAGAGCGGAAGAATTACGATTGACGGTGAAGATATCCGTGAAGTTACTCTAGATAGTCTGAGAAGGCAGATCGGAATCGTGCTGCAGGACACCTTCATTTTCTCAGGAACGATTCGCGATAATATCCGGTTTGGTCGACTGGATGCTACCGATGAAGAAGTGGAAAATGCCGCGAAAGCAGTAGATGCCCATGACTTTATTATGAAGCTTCCTGGAGGGTATGAGACAGAGGTAGAAGAGCGTGGTAGTGCCTTGTCCATGGGACAGCGTCAGCTGCTCTCCTTTGCCCGTGCACTATTGGCGAATCCACGGATTCTGATCCTTGATGAAGCTACGGCAAGTATTGATACAGAGACGGAGCTGAAGATTCAAGAGGCACTCAAAATCTTACTTCAGGGCCGGACCTCCTTTATCGTCGCTCATAGACTATCTACCATCCGCCATGCGGATAAAATAGTTGTTCTGGACCATGGTGAGATTAAAGAAGAAGGAACCCACCGAGAACTGACATCACGTGATGGTGTGTATAACGGATTAATAGAAGCGCAGTTCCGCTTTCTATAGCAAAGAACAACAGCCCATTCCCCTTGCGAAAGCAAATGAGGAGTGGGCTGTTTTATATCGTACGTCCAATTATTTCGGACGTTTAGGCAATCTACCCGTTATACGTAGCTCAAACATTTGGGCACAAATATCCTGATGCCACTGTGTATCCGTTGTTTGTTCCGCTAACAGTATTTCATTTTGTAGTCGTGCCATTTCCCAACAGTAAGTGGCATTCACCTGTAGGCATTGCTGTTGTTCCGTTTCTTCGGAGGCTGTAAGCTGGCGTAGACGACTTAGAGTGAACAGCTCGGCAAGACGTTCATGGACTGGAAGCATACTTTTTACCTCCTAGAAATATTTAAGCCACATATTAGTCTCGCCAAGAAAATTGTAATTCAATCATCAAGAAATTACGTTTTCTTTATTTTTGATTGCATAAAATACAACAGAATTACAATCCAGCTCTACGTACAAGAATTCTGTTGTACATAATACAACAGAAAAAATCCCCCAAAAGAAGACGGGGGATCATGGATTTCGAAAGATAGCTTTGACGCCCCGATCTTTGCGCCAGCAATGCAGGAGCCTCAAAGCGAGGTTACACAAGGCGTTCCTTCTATCCACCACCGCCACAAGTTTACATCAAACTTCCGGATGTCCAGAGGGCGGAGCCCTTGGGGCCCTCCCTTGGAAGGGAGGGTTTGGGAGGGATCGAAATGCCTTAGTCCATGTAAATTTCTACAATGGCAACGTTCCGTTCGCGGGAAAGATCCACGAACATTCCGTCCACCTTTACCAGTGGTCGGAAAATATCGACCAGATTGTTCATAATAATTACGCCATTATCACCTGTGTTCAGCAACACACGCTTGCCGATGAAGTTGGGCATTAAATGCTGGATAAAGGCTTGAACGGTTTTAGCGTTCAGTTTGCCGAAACTTAGATTGTTTATTTCACGCAGGACGGAAATAAGCTCTTGCTTCGACTGATAGACTCGTTTAGAAGTCATCGCACTATAAATGTCAGCTACAGCTGCAATTTGTGCATAAGGATGAATATCAGTTTTGGTTAGACCGCTCGGATAGCCAGAGCCGTCCTCACGCTCATGATGTTGGAGAGCAGCCAAAGCTGTGTAAGAATCGTCCATGGAATTACGTATAATTTCGTAGCCGTACTTAGTATGTAGTTTAATTTCCTCGAACTCATCTGGCGTTAGCTTCCCTGGTTTATTCAAGAGAGAGGGTGAAATTCGGCATTTTCCAATATCAATCAAATAGCCTGCACGACCAATTTCATAGCATTCTTGTTTGGAATAACCAAGCCATATCGCAATATAATAAGAGAGCATGCCCACCTGAAGGGAATGATTGTAGGTATAGTTATCTTCCCGATCTAGCAAAAGCAGGAGGGACACTACATCTTTATGCTTGTCCAAAGTTTGAAGCGAAGGCTGAAGAATGTCGTTTACCACGGATTGGTTGAAGCTTCCTTTTAATAACGCTTCCATATAAAGAGACTCGAAGCCATCAATCATGGTATCAAAACTAGTGGTCACCGTCTGAATAATTGAAGGTCTGCTGAGGGGGGATACCTCTTCCTCTAACGTCTCGATATCAACATAATCAACTCCAAGCTGCATCAGCTTGGCGATATCATTTATTTGGAGCAGTGATCCTTTTGGTAATACATGTAAACCCCTAGAACTATACGCGTCCGCGTTAAGGTGATTACCAGGTTTTAGATCCGAGACGTGTACTCTCAATGCCTATGCCACCTTTTATCCGATTTTATCCAGAATATCAACAAAGTTCAGATTTTTCAATCAAAAAGGAGGAAAGATTATTTGTGGATTGTATCGCTAGCTTTTTGATCAGAGTTCACCCAATGTTGGCCCGATTCATTAATGTCTTTTTTCCAAACGGGAACCGTCTGTTTCAATCGTTCAATGGCAAAGCGACTGGCTTCGTAGCAGGTATCGCGATGGGGTGTGGAGACGGCAATGATAACACTTGCTTCCTTTAAACCTACAAGCCCAATGCGGTGAGATATGGCGCAGTTTGCGTTCCAGCGGTTCTTCACTTCTTTACCAATCTCCTCTAGTTTACTTAAGGCCATAGGAATATAGGCATCATAATGAAGTGCGGTTGTACGTTGTTCTCCGGTCATTTCACGTGTAGTGCCGATAAATAATAAGGATGCTCCGTGATTGACGTCAAGAACGGCATCTAGAAGCTTCTCTGCATTTAAAGGCTGGTCCGTTATGCTATAGAGACCATCAGTAGTAGTTTCATATATAGTGCCATTCTCTCCCCCGGAAACTGGAGGAATAAGTGCGACTTCGGAAGACGCTGTGATGATAGAATCATCAGGAGCATATTCCCGGTCAATGGCAATTAAAGAAGCCCCAATTTGGGATGCTGCATTCGGATAAGAGGCAGATAGAAGCTCCTTCAGCTTGCCAGCTGTTAAGGGAATCTCAGTCGCTTGGAAGGACAGAGAAGAAGAGCCGATTGTCTCAGCCAGACCCGCGAATAGTCGGATAGTAATATGCATTTTTATTCTCCTCTGATGTATGATCTGATGTCTTCAATATACCATAATGTGTCTGAAAATGTTATGCTAGGCTCTATAAGATCACGCACCGACTGCTTCATTAAAGAGCAGCTCAAGGGTAGGAGGAATGTTGCTTATGGGGCATGTGCCACAAAGACTGACCATACTTCATACCAATGATATACATAGCCATTTTGAAATGGTAAGTCCGGTGGCAGCGGAAATCGCCGCACAAAGGGCTGCAGCGGGAGAAGAGCCTGTACTGCTGCTGGATATTGGTGATCATATGGATCGTGCAGCTGTTGAGACAGAAGGCACTATGGGTCAGGCTAACATCGATGTATTAAATTTAACAGGATATGATGCTGTAACCATTGGCAATAATGAGGGGCTCACGTTCTCTCAGGAGATGTTGTCATCTATTTTTTCCGGGTTACAGTGCCCGGTAGTATGCTGTAATTTTGTAGAGTCTTCGACAGGAGAGCCGCCAAGCTGGATGAAGCGTCATGCGGTCTTGGAGAAGGATGGAATTAAAATTGGAGTGACCGGAGCAACAGCGGCATTTACTTCGTTCTATTCCCTTTTGGGCTGGGATGCTTTAGATCCTGAGACTGCGCTCCGGGAACAATGCCTACTTTTAGCGCCACAGGTGGATATTTTAATCGTTCTATCTCATCTCGGACTTCCTACGGATAAAATTCTGGCAGAACGGTTAGAGGGCGTACATGCCATTCTTGGTGGACATACGCACCATCTGTTAGAAGAGCCTATTATGATTAATGGTACTGCCGTATGCGGTGCTGGGAAATTCGGTCGGTATCTCGGGCGCCTACAATTTGAGCGACTAGATCCTCAGTCTGATTTCAGCTTAGTGACGGGTGAATGTATTCCTATTGACCCCCTTCTAAAGGAGGAGGTTATAGGTCCTGCAGTCGCTATTCATTTGAAGCATGGCCAAGAATCTCTTCAGACGATCGCTGCGATTACTGACCGTGAGCTTCCTTTGAACTTGCGGGGAGAGTCCCCCTTTGGCAATCTTTTGGCACAAGCAGTACGTGGATTTACAGGAACTAGTATGTCATTAGTTAATACGGGTCAGCTGCTAGGACCATTGCCGGAAGGCGAGGTTACGACAGGGATGCTGCACGCACTTTGTCCTTCTCCCATCAATACTTGCATCATTAAGCTGAAGGGTATAGATATTCGCACAGCTTTGGAACAGAGCCTTACAGAGGAGTTTTATAGTAAGGTCATTTACGGGTACGGTTTCCGCGGGAATCATCTGGGCAGCTTGGCAGTAGATGGATTAAAAATCTTGTACGACCCACTAATGATACCGTATGATAAGAGTGTTGCAGTTTTTGTCGAAGGAAACCCACTGGAGGATGAAAGAGAGTATAATGTTGGTACGCTGGACATGTTTACTTTCAGGGCCGGCTATGAGACGATCGCGAATGGGAAGGATGCTTTGTTTCTATTACCTCATTTTTTGCGTGATCTCTTGCGGATGGAGTTACAGCGTCCAAACAGCCTCGATGAATGCATGCTCACTCGCTGGGAGGCTAAGTCTGAATAAGGCCGACAGCTCATAATCTACACTTATAGACTCCATTTAACAGTGCTAGATTCCCAAAAATAGGAGGACATTATGGACACGATTACAGCTATTATTTTAGCAATTGTCGAAGGGATCACTGAATTTATTCCTGTATCTTCGACCGGACACATGATCTTGACCACGAAGCTATTAGGCTTCGCTGAGCAAGATTCGATTATGAAGACTTATGAAATTGTAATTCAACTAGGGGCGATTTTGGCGATTGCACTTGTTTACCGCAAGCGAGTACTCAATTTGCTAGGGATTGGACGTAGTAGTTCAGGTAGAGGAGGCGTTATGCCGGCATCCCGTCTGAACTTAATTCATGTGATTCTCGGGATTGCCCCAGCACTTGCTGTGGCATTTTTTGCCCGCGATTTTATCAAAAGTCTTTTTGGAGCTTCGACTGTACTCTGGGCACTTGTGGCCGGAGGGATTCTAATGATTGTTGCAGAATGGGTGAACAGACGCAAAATACGAATTACTGCTCACGAATTGGATGATTTGTCTTACGGACAGGCGCTCGCGATTGGATTGTATCAGATTATTTCGGTACTTTGGCCGGGCTTCTCCCGTTCCGGGTCTACTATTTCCGGGGGGATGTTAAGCGGGGTCAGCTACAAGGCTTCTGCGGATTTTTCCTTCCTCATAGCCATTCCTATTATGTGTGCGGCTTCCGGATATGAACTGCTGGATTCGTATAAAAACTTCACAAGTGAGACGATTGGTTATTTTGTAATTGGTTTTCTGATTTCTTTTGTAGTGGCATATTTAGTGGTCATTTTGTTTATGAAATGGATTCAAAAGATTCGATTAACGCATTTCGCGATCTATCGATTTATTCTTGCTGCTGTATTCTGGTTGTTTATTATGCGTTAATGCCCGTTGGCATAGACCTAGACACATCTGATTTTCTTTAAGGTACACCTGTCTGAATTTCCATAGAAACGGTATAGACAAAGCGTGTGACCCAAGGATTTCAATACAGAATAGTATTTTACCGTTAAAGGCAGGAGTGAGTTTAGTGCGTTTAGTATCCGTGAATCAGCTTCAAGCAGGCATGAAATTAGGTAAAAAAATATATAATGATGAAGGTCTAACTCTACTCGCAGACGGGGTGGAGCTTACGGATGCATTGATCAAGCGTCTTGCAAGAATTGATATCGGCTATATCTACATAGAGGATTCTGTCACGGACGATATTGTGATTACTGGTATTCTACAGGATGAGACGCGCAATCAGGCCCTAAAGGTGATTCGTAATCAATTTCAGCAAATGTCTGGGGCTTCAGGAATTACCAAGGGTCTGTATCATCTGGACAAAAAATTTTCTAAGATCATGGATAACATTTTAGACGATATGTCTTTACAAGAAGATCCGATGATCATGCTGATGGATATGCACACTGCTGATAACTATTTATATGTCCATTCCCTGAATGTCTGCTTGTACACTTTAGTGCTTGGTATTGCTCACGGGTATAGTAAAGAGGAACTTCGAGTGATTGGGCTAGGCGCGCTGCTGCATGATATTGGGAAAACACAAATCCCGATAAAAATCGTACAGAAACCCGGCAGGCTCAGTGATGAAGAATTCCGCCACATGCAGGCTCATACCGAGATTGGGTTTCAGATTCTAAAGGAGGAGCCGAATATTCCGCTGCTCGCAGCACATTGTGCCTTGCAACATCATGAACGCATTGACGGTTCCGGATATCCTCGCGGATTAACAGGACCCCAAATACATGAATATGCCAAGTGGCTGGGTGTAGCGGACTCCTACGATGCCATGACCTCCAATAGAGTCTACAAAAAGGCTATGCTGCCACATCAAGCCGTTGAGGCCCTCTATGTTGGTTCCGGTACTTTATATGAGCAGAAGCATTTAGAGTTGTTTAGAGATCGCGTAGCTATCTATCCGCTGGGACTTACGGTGAAGCTCAGTACGGGGGAGAGCGGGGTTGTGGTCAAAATAGATCCAAGTACGCCTCATAGACCCACCGTACGTGTGCTTACGGGTCCTGAAGGAGAGAAAGTCGTACCGTTTGAACGAGATCTTAGTAAAGCCCTCTCCGTTGTTATTATTGACGTCGCAGAACAAGGCGGTTCTCTGGAAACGCCAAATTGATTATTTATAGCAGCGTGGAGAGAAGATTAGGCTTGTCCGAAGATATGTCGGAAGCCTATTTTTCGTCTCGCTGCTTTTATTTTTTTGAAATGTAGCGCAAGTATAGAAGGCCAGAAAGACATCATAAGTGCAGTTTTTTTGACTAACGTGGTATGATATAGGGTAAGTCATCGTTCTTTCTTCATGATTTTGGGTTAATAATAGGAATAAGATTTAAAGGAGCTAGTGCAAATGAATGTTTTAAGACCATTAACATCTTCACCGAGGGAGCTGTCGCCAAGTTACGATCCATGGGATCCAATCACTTCTCTACGTAAGCATGGCCGCCATGTGCTAACGAGTGTGGAATTCACTGTAACCAATTTATGCAATATGCGGTGTGAGCACTGTGCTGTTGGTGATAGTCTAACCTCCAAAGAAGGAGATATGCTACCGCTTAAGAATATGCTAGACCGTTTAGAGGAAGTTGAGCATCTAGAAACTATTAGTATTACGGGTGGAGAGCCCATGTTCCGCGCCGGAACGGTGGATAATATCATTGTGCCATTGTTGAAATATGCCAAAGAGCGGGGAATCAGATCACAAATTAATTCTAATCTGACGATGCCATATTCCCGTTATGAGAAGCTGCTTCCATATCTGGACGTTATGCATATTTCATTTAATTATGTGAACGGTGACGATTTTCATGAAGTCGGTTTTGCGAACAGTGGTCATGCGGTTACCAAGGAAGCCGCTTACCGGCTATATAATACAATGATTGAGAACTCTCGCCAACTAAGTGAGGATGGTATGTTAATTTCTGCGGAAACTATGATTAATTACCGTACCCACACTAAGCTGCCTGAAATTCATAAGCTGATTCTTGACATGGGAGCAAAACGCCATGAAGTTCATCCGATGTACAATTCGAGCTTTGCTTCCGCTTTGCCAGTGTTATCTTTAAATGAAATGCGGACAGCGATCCATTCGTTACTGGACCAGCGTGATCCAGAGGTATGGATGTTGTTCGGCACGCTTCCATTTTTTGCTTGCAGCTTCCTTGAAGAAGATCAGAAATTGCTAAGTAGAATGCGTGCAGAGAAGAATGTTACGCTTCGTAACGATCCGGATGGTCGGAATCGTGTGAACGTAAATATGTTTACTGGAGATGTTTTCGTTACAGATTTCGCTGATATCGCAGCCTTTGGGAACATAGACAACCAAAAACTGGATGATATATTTATCGATTGGCAGACGAAGCATCCGCTGAACCAGAAGGTGAATTGTTACTGCGATGCAGCAGGTTGTTGCGGACCTAACCTGTTAGTAGCGGATATGTATTATCCGGAAGTTGATTTCAAAACTAGAAAAGCGATCAATCTGTAGAAATGAGGCGTTGTTAAAGTGGCGCATACGGAATTTGAAGTAGGGAGATTAATGCTTAATCTTTTGCTTGTTCTGGTGCTCGTATTATTGAACGGTATTTTTGTAGCAGCGGAGTTCTCATTAGTTAAGGTCAGGCAGTCTCGTCTGACCCAACTTGTCAGTGAAGGTAATAAAATGGCTGGATATGCACTCAAGGTAAATAAGAGACTGGATTCTTACTTATCTGCCACCCAGTTTGGGATTACACTCGCGTCACTGGGGTTAGGCTGGGTCGGTGAGCCGGCCATTTCAGAGCTGCTCGTTGAACCGTTAATGTATAAAATGGGGATTACCGACGGTACTCTGATTTCTACTGTTTCTGTTGTTATCGGATTTTCGATTATTACATTTTTACATATTGTACTTGGTGAGCTTGCACCGAAATCGCTTGCGATTCAAAGAACAGAAGGATCTGCGCTACTACTCTCGGCACCGCTGATGTTCTTCTATAATCTCTTTATGCCTTTTATCTGGATACTGAATGCATCGGCGAACGCATTGCTTCGTTTAGTGGGTGTTGAGCCCGCGAATGAGAGTGAGGCAGCCCACTCGGAAGAGGAAATTCGTATTCTTATGAATCAGAGTGCTAAGAGTGGTGTCATTGATAAAGATGAGATGAAGCTGATGGATAACATCTTTGAATTCTCTGATCTTCTCGCTCGTGAAGTCATGTTGCCTCGTACGGATATGGATGTGCTGTACAGCAATCTTTCGCTCGAAGAAAATATGAAGATTATTACAGAAACAAGACATTCACGTTATCCGGTTGCTTTTGAAGACAAGGACCGTATTATTGGTTTTATTCATATTACCGACCTGCTGTTTGCTCCACCTGAGCAGCAGAATGATCTTACGACGCTGGTTCGACCAATCCTTAACGTGCCGGAATCGATGGAGATTAGCCATACGCTTCGTTTTATGCAGAAGAATAAAGCTCAGCTAACGCTAGTTGTCGATGAATACGGTGGTACAGCCGGGCTACTGACAGCAGAAGAAATTCTGGAAGAAATCGTAGGCGATCTGCATGACGAATTCGAAGATGAGCGTCCGAGTGTGGAGCGTAATGGTGATTATATTTCCGTTGAAGGCCGGATGCTGATTGAAGATGTCAACGATCTTACAGGTGTTGTGATCGAGGATGATGAAGTGGATTCCATTGGTGGCTGGTTGTTTAAGGAGCTGGAGGGGAATCCAACCAAAGGAAAACGGGTTAAAGTAGAAGATGTGATATTTGAAGTCGAGGAATCGACAAGATTGCGGATCACTCGAATTAATATCCATCGGGAACCCCCCATTGAGAACGAAGAAAATCCATCAGAGCCGGACGGAAATAAAGAATAACCTATTGAAAATTGTGCGTATTGTTCCGAGTGATCAGGGATAAAATGAACTCCTCCTGCTAGAGCTGCATGGCTCATGACAGGGGGAGTTTTTTTGTGGACACATAAAGGACATAACACTCGACTATGCTAATATTTATAAATGGTTTGAAAGCGGGGTCTAGATTGAAAAAGAAGCTTCTTCTCGTTGAGGATGAAATTCGTATTCGTGAACTGGTGTCTGATTACTTCATACAGAATGATTGGGAAGTACTCGAAGCCGATAATGGAATAGATGCATTGGTTTGGTTTGACTCACTGCTGCCGGATCTGCTGATTTTGGATATCATGATGCCTGCTATGAATGGCTATGAAGTCTGCCGTGAAGTGCGTGAAAAATCAGCGGTACCTATCATTTTGTTAACCGCCAAGTCTACAGATGACGACAAAATCTACGGCTTTGAATTAGGAGCGGATGATTATGTTACAAAGCCATTTAGTCCAAAGGTGCTGGTAGCCCGGGCAAATGCACTTATGAAGCGTGTTGAAGGCTCCCATCAGCCTGAATCCAGCATAATAAAATTTGGTTCCGCGATGTTTAACACCTTAGCTCATCGCTTAGAGGTAGAAGATGCGGAAGTGGAGCTTACCCCTAAGGAATATGATCTTTTATGGCTTTTAATACGAAATAAAGGGATTGTCATTTCAAGAGATACGATCCTTAGTCGGATCTGGGGAATTGAATTTGAAGGAGATTCTAGAGTTGTGGACAGTCATATTAAGAAGCTGCGAAGTAAATTGGGTTATGAATCTCGGTTTATTCGTACGGTGATTGGCACAGGTTACATGTTCGAGGAAGAGGCATGAGAAGACGGGGAATTACTTTTAAACTGTTTGTGATGACCGTTATCTTTTTCCTCTGCTTTTATGGCATGGTCATTCTAAGCCAATTGCTGTTGTTTGACAATTTCTATCAGAAGCAAAAAGAGAACCGCGTGGAGAAACATCTTAAGAGCTTTGCTGCAAGATATATAAGCGAGCCGTGGGGAAGCACTCGAACCTCCCAGGAGCTCGTTCGGTTTATGCTGCGGAATAAAACACAAATGGTTATTTTGAAGCTGGATGGAAAAATGAATTCGGAAGATCCATTTCATATAAAGTTAATTGATGATGACGGAAAGAGTATGGTTGTTTCTTTATCCCTATTCATGAATCAGTACGGAGATGCGCTTAGAGCAGCGAACATTAAAGTAGATGATCAGCTCAGCATCGAAGGCGAACTACTGGATGAAGACAGTTCTTCACCCGCTATAATCTACCCTATAAGTATTACAAAAAAAGAGACCGGAACAATAGGGGATACGGAAGAGACTGGGATGATTCACGCTTCAGGTACTGTTACAGAAATTGTATTGCCTGATTTGAAAATATGGAATCCACGCCAGGGAATACTGTTTGAAGCTCTAGAGGAATGGTTTCCTTTGACACCGGCGCAGATAAACGACTTCAAGAATTTGAAAATACAGAAGCAAGACTGGATTGCTCCCTGGAGTGGGAGTCGCAATTCGGTGATTATTTTACCCCTTAAACAAAGTACCGGAGAAATTGAACTACTATTCACAGTCACCTCATTACAGGAAGTCAAGGATTCGAACGAGGCGTTGCGTTGGTTCTTTTTATATCTGGGAATAGGCGGCATTGTTCTGATTTTGGTTCTTTCTCTCTTTTTTTCGAAAATGGTAACGCGTCCGCTAATTAAGTTAAACAACATAGCCAAACGGATGGTTTCTCTGGACTTTACAGGGGACACATCGATTCGGCAGAAGGATGAGCTAGGCAGTCTTTCTAATAGCATGTTCACCTTATCACTAAGTCTGGATTCTGCTTTACGAGAGTTAAGAGAGGCCAATCAGCAGCTAGTTGAGGATATGGAGCAGAAACAAAGAATGGAGATCATGCAGCAGGACTTTTTTGCCAATGCCTCCCATGAATTGAAGACACCCCTCAGTATTATCAAAGGTTTTGCCGAGGGATTAGAAGACGGCGTTAGCGCCGGCAAGCAGGATCACTACATTAAGGTGATTATTGAGGAAGCAGATAAAATGGAGTTTCTTGTTAAAAATATGCTAGATCTAGCGCGGTTGGAGTCGGGCACGATTAAACTTCGGAAAACTTCCTTTATGTTAAGTGAACTGACGGAAAAGGTGACGGACAAGCTGGTTCACTTGCTGAGTGAAAAACATTTGGAGGTCATCATTATTCCTGCAAACGAATTACCGATATATGCTGATGTGAACTGGATCGAACAAGTTCTGCTGAATTTTATGACCAATGCTATCAGACATGCGGAAGAAAGAAGTTCTATCACCGTCAATATTGAGAGTCATGCCCAGACTATTGTATTCACTGTTCAAAATATAGGAGAATCCATCCCCGAAGATCAGCTAGAGCAAATCTGGGAACGGTTCTATCGGTCTGAGCCATCTCGCAGTCGAATGACGGGCGGTACAGGTCTGGGGCTTTCCATTGCGAAGCGAATATTAGATATGCACGCTTGTCTTTATACTGTGAAAAATACGGAGAACGGCGTCAGCTTTACTGTGACCTTTGAAGGTTAAACGGATCAACAAAAATACTACAATGAAAGGGGTGAAATCGTATGAAATTGAATTGGTTGCCTTCAATGTGCACACTTGCAAACTTGGGACTCGGGTCACTATCTTTGTATTTCACGATTCAAGAACGATACAGCCTGGCTTTATTTATGATATTGCTTGCGGCAATATGCGATGTACTCGATGGATTACTTGCAAGAATACTGCAATGTACCAGTGAATTCGGTAAACAATTGGACTCATTGGCGGATATTATATCATTTGGTTTAGCGCCAACCTTCCTTATCTTATTGTACAGGTTAGAAGATGCTCACTGGATTGGACCTGCAGCTTCAGTTTTCTTTTTGATCTGTGGTGCACTTCGTTTGGCCAGGTTTAATCTATCGGCACCTTCCAAAGGGTTCGTGGGGATGCCCATTACTGCTGCTGGAGTCATTCTGTCGATGATTTCTTTACTAGATGAACGCATGAAACCAGGACTAGTCATCGTATTAATGGCAATACTGTCCGTAATGATGGTCAGTCGTATCCCATTTCCGTCACTTAAAAAATCCTTCAACAGGAAGTGATACACCCATGCCTTGGATTATTGAGATCATTTCGCAGTACGGATATTTAGCCATATTTGCCCTTATGGCACTTGGGATTATCGGACTTCCTGTACCGGATGAGGTGTTAATGCTGTTTGTAGGCTATTTATCCTCCGTTATGGTTTTGGACTTTTCACTTTCGGTATTGGTTTGTTTCATGGGATCTATCACCGGAATGCTTATCAGCTATACCATTGGTTTAAGACTAGGGCAACCTGTGGTAGAAAAATTCGGCAAGTGGGTTGGCCTTACACCCAAGCGTTTTGCCAGTATGAAAAGATGGTTTTTGCGGTTCGGCAACTGGGCGATTTTCATTGCCTATTTCATTCCCGGTCTGAGGCATGTATCAAGCTATATCTCTGGAATCAGTGCTATGTCTTTCAAAAAATATATACTCATAACGACTGCAGGAGCGCTAACCTGGTCACTCCTTTTTGTTTCCATCGGCTTTTTTGTGGGGGCTAAGTTTTCCTTTTTATAGCCAATGGAAGATCAGCAATATTAATCGCAATCGAATGGAGCAAGATCTATGAATGTATTGAAGCGATTCTACGCGAATATAACCACCAGGCGTTTTTTTATTCTCGCACTTATCGGGTTGCTGTTGTTCAGTATTCGAGGGATGCTTAATCTGGTGTTACTGACGTTTTTGATTGCTTTTGTCATGAACAGCTTTCAGACATTGCTTAGTAAACGAATTGGTAAATTTATGAAGGTTAACAGTAAGGTGATTATTGTCATTTTATACCTCGCTTTAATCGCAGTGATTGTACTGGCCCTTGCTAAATATCTCCCTAAAGTATTGGAACAGATTAAGCAATTAACCATCTTCCTTACCAATCTCAAACCAGAAGATCTCCCGCAGAACAAGATTACATTGTATTTGTATGATATGCTCAGGGACCTTAACTATCAGTCCTATATCAAAAGAGGTATCGATTATGTGCTGAAGGTTAGCAACTGGGGTGCGACTTTCGTTATATCGACCATTCTAAGTTTTGTGTTTATTCTGGAGAAGAACCGGGTCGTCAGTTTCACTTCTAGAATGAGAGAGAGCCGAATTGCCTGGTTTTATATAGATCTGGAGTATTTCAGCCGAAAATTCATCGTTTCCTTTGGGAAAGTAATTGAAGCGCAAATTCTCATTGCCTTATTCAACACCTGTCTTACTATTATTGGCTTGTGGCTGCTTAACTTCCCATATTTATTTGCCTTATCGATCTTGATTTTTCTGCTTAGTCTCATTCCGGTGGTTGGTTTTTTGATTTCGCTCATTCCGCTCTTAATCATCGGCTACAACATCGGCGGTCTGACAACAGTCACTTATGTGCTGGCGATTATTGCGGTATTACATTTTATCGAAGGCTATTTCTTGAATCCCAAGTTGATGTCCACAAAAATGAATTTGCCGATGTTCTACACCTTTATCGTGTTGTTGTTTTCTGAGCATTATATAGGTGTCTGGGGACTTCTTCTTGGCATTCCCATCTTTGTTTTTATGTTGGATATCCTTGAGATTACCCACGAAGATTCGTCAAAAAAATGAAGTCTAGATCTTAATATTCAATAAGATCCAAGTTATAAGCTGTTTTCGGTACTTTTCCGAAGGCAGCTTATTTGTTGTGCAATTGCATGACAAATCTTGCTCCAGTGCTTTTTTTATAAATAACGTTTTATAATGTGTCCTGCTGTCATAAGTTAGCTAAGGGAGTAATAAACAAGGAACAGGAACAAAGGAGGTAAGAAAAATGGAATCACAGCTACGGAGGTATACCCCGTTTAGGGGCCCGTTTGATCCTTGCCCACCGGTGCCATTCAAGACATATGTAGTTCCACCGAATCAGTTCATTAACTTTCAGCCACCCGATCTTCCGCAGTTTAGTTTACAGGAAGCTTTGAAGTATGGCACGCTCTGGCCAGCACTGTTCAGCCCGTATGAATCTAAGTGCAAAGGAGGAGGGAAGTAGACTATGGAGGCAAACCCTTGCGATCAACGATATTATGAAATGCTTGAACAGCTGCAGACTCTTGATTTTGCCTTGGTGGAGTTAAACTTATATCTGAATACTCATCCAGATGATTTAAGAAGTATTGAACAATTTAATCAGCTGACTCAGGAACGTACCAAGCTAGCGAATCAATTTCAGGAATTATATGGTCCGCTGCAGAATTTTGGTCGCGCTTATTCGAAATGTCCGTGGGAATGGAATCAGGCTCCTTGGCCTTGGCAGGTGTAAGAAGTGTGTACTGTAAGGAACTAAGTTTCTAGAGGAGGGGAAGTTCCCGAATGTGGATATATGAGAAGAAGCTGCAATATCCGGTACGGGTCGGTAAATGTGATATCCGGATGGCGCGTTATTTAAGTGAGCAATACGGAGGAGCCGACGGTGAGCTCGCCGCAGCCCTGCGCTATATGAATCAAAGATACACGATTCCGGATAAAGTTATTGGCGTTTTGAACGATATTTCTACAGAAGAATTCGCCCACCTCGAAATGATTGCCACGATGATCTACAAGCTGACAAAGGATGCGTCGGTTTGCGAATTAGAGGAAGCTGGATTAGGACCGCATTTTGCAGCACATGATCATGCCTTGTTCTACAATAATGCCTCAGGCGTACCTTTTACAACGGCTTATATTCAAGCTAAGGGTGACCCACTGGCTGATCTTTATGAGGACATTGCGGCTGAAGAAAAGGCTCGGGCTACATACCAGTGGCTGATTGATATGACGGATGATGTGGATCTGCAGGATAGCCTTAAGTTCCTGAGGGAGCGGGAAATTATTCATGCGATTCGGTTTAAAGAAGCTGTGCAGATTATTATTGATGACCGGAATCAGAAGCGGGTATTCTGAGTGATACTAAAAAAGAGTAAAGCGACCAATAGGTCGCTTTACTCTTTTTAAATGTATACAGGTCACAATCCCTTTGCATTATATAGAATGAAAAGAGTCTGCATGTAGTTAAGAGTATAAGGACAGCCTATTGGAGTGTGAGTAAAATCCAAAGGTAAGCTTATATCTTCTTTACAAAAGGACTGAATTCTTTGAACCAAGCTTCTCGTAATTCAAAAAATGAAAAGAAATTGAAGTGGTGGCAGTTAAACTTATTAGGCGTTGCAGGTACAATTGGAACCGGGTATTTCTTAGGTTCAGGCTTAGCGATTTCTATAGGCGGGCCTGCAGTACTGATCGCTTACATCTTGGCTGCTATTGGAACGTATATAGTATTTGATGCTCTTTCACGTATGACAGCAGAACAACCAGAGCAAGGATCTTTTCGTTCATATGCAAAAAAAAGCGTTTGGTAGCTGGGCGGGTTTCTGCAGTGGCTGGGTTTATTGGTTCTCGGAGTTGTTAATCATGGGTAGTCAACTAACTGCTTTATCTATTTTTTCGCGCTTTTGGTTCCCAGCGGTACCTAAAGCCGGAGGATGCACCAAAGGCAGGAAAGGTTATACTGATCGCCTTGGTTATTGTATACATCTTGTCTATTGGTCTAGCTGTAATCATGGTGCCGTTTAGTGCGTTTAACTCGAAAGAAAGTCCGTTTGTTCTAGCGCTAAGTAGTGATCATTTGGCTTTCGTGCCTCATTTATTTAACGGAGTGTTGATTGCCGCTGGCTTCTCTACAATGACTGCGTCACTCTACGCTGTAACTTCAATGATGATTACCCTGTCTCAAGAAGGAGATGCGCCGAAGTTATTTTCTCGGAAGTGGAAGGATAAATATCCTTTTTATGCCCTTACTTTGATCACCGTTGGGATTACGGCGGCAGTGGTGATGTCACTATTGTTACCAGGAAAAGTGTATGAGTATATCACTACTGCGGTTGGGTTAATGCTGCTGTACAATTGGTCGTTTATCCTGCTGTCTTCTGGAAAACTGTTAAAAGGAAGTCGGTTTAGCACGATTAAACGTTGGCTAGGATTGCTGCTCATTGGTCTCGCGGTCAAAGGTACTCTTTTTCATTCACTCAGCCGCCCAGGGTTATATTTTAGTCTGTTGCTTGTCACACTGATCGCCGTGTGTGATTGGATCGTGACACGTGTTCGTAAGAAATATACCGTTGATATGGATAAGGAAGCGAGTAAAGGAAATTTATTGTTAGAAATTTAGGGAATAATAGATTACTCAAAGGGTCCGACAAAAATCATTAGACCCCCAAAAAAACAAAACTTAATGAAAAAACAATAGCTGAGCAGCTTGTATACCAAAATAAAGCCCAAAACCAACAAGCGAAAGACCTGACAGCACGGAGATCGATTTTAAAACACGGGTTGTCAGGACTTTACGAAACATGCTTGTGGCGATCGCCATAGATACATCCCAGATCAAAATTCCGAGTACAATAGCTCCGCTATAAATCAACAGCTGTTGCATCGGATACTCCATGGCCGCTTTGGCCAAAATGGACCCGTATATCCCTAGCCAAAATAATATGGAAAGCGGATTGAATAAAGACATCAGTAAACCGGACCAATAAGACTTAGTTAAAGATGAATCACTGCTTCTCATACCGGGTTCAGAAATCACACCAGCATTTTTAATGCTCTCTATGCCCGTATACACCAGCACAAAGAAACCAAATAACCACAAGAATGCTTTAATAAAAGGGGATTCGAGCAGATGGATCACCCCAAAGTAAACTAGTAACATGAATATGATATCAGCACTTATGGCTCCAAGCCCCACTACCCAAGCATGCCAGAAGCCCTTACGAATTCCATTGTCCAGTTGAGCGGCATTAATAGGACCAATAGGTGCGGATAGCGAAAGACCAAGAAAAATATATCCTATGAAAGTATTGATAGCATTCCCTCCTCTCTAATGTTTGTGTGTAGTACTAGCCTATTCAAAAGAAACATTTTGTAGGACAACCCAAAAAGGCCTCCGATTTATCGAAGGCCTTTTCAGGGTACAATCTTATTCAGACTCTGGTCTTTTTACCTGAAGTGGGGGAGGAATTAACCAACCTTTTTTCTTGCTCAAATTGAGGATTTTAACGCCTATCGCTGCTTTAGTTAGGTGATATTTTGCAAATAATGCACCGATATCTTCTCTGATAGAAAGACCCATAACCTGACTACAAGCTACCAATCCTGTAGCAGTGTCAGCAGCAATTATAGCAGCAATCTCGGGATCCGTGAATCGTGCACCTACAGGAATATCTTCAAGCTTGGCTTCGGGTCTATCCGGCATCGCTGGTACTGAAGCAATCCCGTTATCTGCCAGCAGCGTATCACACTCACTAACCTCAAGCTCGGCTTGATCAATTAATGCGCCTAATACTTTTTTGAGATCATTATCACCGGCATGATACAAGTAAGCTCGGTAACACGAAAGGGCCCCCTTTGCTACCATCGAAGCTTGCCATACACTAAAGATCTCTCCATAATGCATCGGTTCATCCTTGGGGTTGCCACCTAAAATTCCTGTCATAAAAAAGCTCCTTTATATTTAAATTTAAACGTATGTAGTATGCCCATAAATGTTCAGATGTTGCAGTTTTCGTCTGCTTCAAAAAATAAGAGCTACCCAAAACTATGAAATAGCTCCTTTGGTTAGCTCTTAATTAACAATCCTAGATAAGTTCATGATTTCCTCCCTGAGAAATTATGCAGAAACTGCTCAGCAGAACAAAATGATATAATTAAGAAACATGGTTAATGGCAGAAATGATCAGATTGTTGATCAGCAAAGGAGAGAGAGAGTTGAAGAATAACATCATCGAATATTGTTTGAAAAAGAAAGGGGCGACTCAGGAGCATCCGTTTGGGCCTACTCCATTGGTCATCAAAGTGGCTGATAAAATGTTCGCACTTATTTTTGAGGAAACAGGGAAGGTTGTTCGCTTAAATCTAAAATGTGACCCGATCATTGCGGAGAACTTAAGAGAGCAACATGATTGCGTTCGACCAGGCTTTCATATGAATAAAAAGCACTGGAATTCAATCATGATCGATGGTTCCTTGTCAGCGTCGGATGTCTTTGACATGATAGACCATTCCTACGATATGGTTGTCAAAAAGCTTCCTAAAAGCCTCCGGGAAGCTATATTGGAAATGAATAAATGAATAATCAAATGAAGGATCGTTTTGCCAACCAAAGTATACCCAAGCTTATTTTCTTATTGGCTATTCCTGCCGTTATAGCTCAGCTAATCAATGCCATGTACAGTGTAGTTGACCGGATGTTTCTTGGAAGAATGGAGGAGGGGGGAACGCTAGCCTTATCCGCTATAGGGATATCTTTTCCGATCATTATGTTGATTTCAGCATTTGCAGCTCTAATCGGAGCTGGTGGGGCACCCCTAGCTTCCATAAAGATGGGCGAAGGAGAACATAAAAAAGCAGAAGAATTACTGGGAAGTTGTTTTACTATGCTGCTGATGGCATCCATAATCCTAACCGCTTTGTTTCTTATCTTTAAGTCGCCATTCTTAACGTTATTCGGGGCGAGCCACGATACATTGCCGCTAGCCAACGATTTTTTAAGCATTTACCTTCTAGGAACTGTGGCGGTGCTCATTTCTTTAGGATTAAATCCGTTCATTGCAGCACAAGGATACGCCAAAACAGCCATGCTCACGGTATGTATTGGAGCGGTTGTGAATATCGTCCTTGACGCCATTTTTATTTTTGAGATGAATATGGGCATTAAGGGTGCAGCGTTGGCAACTGTAATTGCCCAATTTATTTCGGCTATTTGGGTATTAGGGTTCTTAATCTCTAAACGAGCTCATCTGCGCTTGCGTCTATCGAATATGCGCATTAAACCTAAAGAAGCTGCAAGTGTACTTGCATTGGGGCTTTCTCCGTTTATTATGATGTCGACCGAAAGTTTAATTCAAATTGTATTTAACACGTCCTTAGCTAAATTTGGAGGCGATATGTACGTTGCTGCCATGGGGATTATGGGCACGCTGATGCAAATCTTTGGGACGTTGTTATCTGGTTTTGCGCAAGGGGCACAGCCTATTATTAGCTATAATTATGGAGCTCGCGATTTCGCACGTGTAAAATCCACCATTTTATATTGCAGTGTTTTTTGCGCAGCTTTTGGATTGTCGATGTGGGGCGTGGCCATTTTTGTTCCGAAGCTGCCCATTATCATTTTTACCAATAATCCTGAGCTTGTGGCTCTGACAGCTAGATTAATGAAGATATTTTTCCTTGGCACTTGTATTTTTGGTATTCAATTAGCGTTTCAACAAGTATTTATTGCTTTGGGACAAGCACGAGTTTCTATTTTTATCGCGATCTTGCGTAAGATTATCTTGCTTATTCCATTAGTACTTTTGCTCCCGACATTTATTAGCCCGAAAACAGATGCAGTGATTATTGCTGAGCCTATTGCTGATTTTTGTGCGGCACTGACTTGCTGTGTTTTATTTGGACTCACTATAAAGAAGCTTTTTAAAGATAGGTCTGATAAAGCTGGAATGCTGTGAAGGTATCTTCGAATTTCAAGGTACGGGTGATTCACTAACGGACCTTTATAAGTACATTACGGCTGATCTGTACGCATTATTATTGTTGTTGGGAATTTAGAAGCGGCTGTTCTGAGAGTGGAACTAAAAGAATGAGTTATATTAAAAAAGGTTCTTGTTAGCTTGGCTAACAAGAACCTTTTTATTGATATGTTTTTTTGGATTCTGGTATTAACACGTACAAGGTGAAGTGAAGACTATTTATCGAGTGATATTTGCTTCGATAAAAATTCAAGATAGCAAGGAACTCTATTTTCATTTCTAATGAGAATCAAGGATTAACCAATATGCCTAAAATAATCATGTTTATACTAATTTATTCATATAGTTTCCAAATAATTGTATTGTTAGAATATAAACAACAAATGTTTTTATTACCAATAATGTATCTTACTGAAAGGAAAGGATTTAGGGGGTGGCTAATATTAGAGAGAAGATAATATGTTGCTTAAGCAATATAGGGTGCATTATTAATGAAGATGAAGAAAATTTCACTATCGAAATTGAAGATTCAATAATGCTGATATCTTTCATAGTTGAACTAGAGGTTAATTTTGATATTGAAATACCAGATGAGCTTTTAACCTCTGGGAGATTTGAAAAGTGTAATGATGTGATAGAAATGCTAAGCCAACTTATTGAACGAGTAGATTCTAATTATTGATCGTATAATACACCGAAATAATCATAGGGATTTTGTACATAAACTCATGAATCTATTAAAATCATTTTTTTATGAAAGGAGGGAGTAGTTTGAAGAAAAAGCTGAAAAAACCTGGAATGAAAAATGTTTGTTCTATAAATCAAGTATTTGCGTTTGACGAAGGTATTAGCGATAAAGGCATTAGTGGCTTTAACTTCTAATTATTTATTATGGAGTAATAAAACAAAATAGTTCATGGAATATTTCGGTGTATTATAGGATCAAATTCTAAAGGAGTATTAGAATGAAGAATAAAGTAATTATTATCGATAGTGGAGTTGATATTACCCATCCTAATTTTCGAGCTCTGAATATTGAATCCGGATTGAATTTCTGTAATGGATCAGAGAGGGAAATAATTGAT
Source organism: Paenibacillus sp. FSL H7-0737 (assembly GCF_000758545.1). Classification (NCBI taxonomy): domain Bacteria; kingdom Bacillati; phylum Bacillota; class Bacilli; order Caryophanales; family Paenibacillaceae; genus Paenibacillus; species Paenibacillus sp. FSL H7-0737. Next base: position 2,018,141 of record NZ_CP009279.1, read on the forward strand.
GATATATTAGGCCATGGTACAGCAATAACTAGTATCATACATTCAATTAACCGAGAAGCTGATCTACACATATTAAAAATTTTCGACTACGAACTAGTAGCATATGAAGGAGTTTTGTTAGAAGCACTGAGGTATATTTTAAATAAAGATTATAAGGATTCAATTATACATATGAGCTTGGGTGTTAGTTATCTTAATGAAGAATTGTTTGATATCTGCTATAAATTACATCAAAAAGGAAATCTTATCATATCGGCTTTTGATAACTCTGGGGGTATATCTTATCCCGCCGCTTTTGATTTTGTAATAGGAGTAGAAGCGGCCCAATATTGTGTAAGAGCGAGTGATTTTTTTCTGCCTGAGGATGAAGTGGTTGATGTCTACTCTAAGGGAGGAGTACACAGAGTAGCTTGGATAGATAATAAGTCATCGATTAGACAAGGTAACAGTATATCGGCAGCGTATGTCACAGGTTATCTCTCTTTATGTCTGAGGGAGCATTCTGAAATAAGCAAGAGCAAAGCTCTTACGTATCTGCAACAAGAGACGACACTTACTTCATTTGAAGGATATGATGAAGAACCACAACCACAAAGCAGAGTAATTGAGTCGAATGAATATCAAACTATTAAAAAAGCTGCAGTGTTTCCCTATAACAAAGAAATTTCAAATTTAATTCACTTTTCTGATCTTTTGCCATTTCGAATAGAGCAAGTTTGTAGTAGTAAATATATAGGGAATTTAGGTAAGGAAATAAAAAGTTTTGATGGAGATTATAAATATATCATAGAAAATATTGATAATATTTGTTTTGAAAATATAGATACGCTAATCATTGGGCATTTAACTGAATTGGAGAATATATCTGGTAAAAAAATAAAAGAAAAATTGCTGAACGACTGTTTGCTACATAGAGTAAATGTATTTTCATTAGATTCAATGGGTCTTAATAATTTTTATGAAAATTTTGAGAGAGAAGGAATTTCTCTAGTTACCCCAACGACTGTGATGAGTATGAAAAATAAAATTATTTTGAAAAAGAAACACGGTAAATTACATAAAATTAATGCACCGGTTATAGGTGTTTTTGGAACCTCAAGTAAGCAGGGGAAATTCACATTACAATTATTTCTTAGAAGTTTATTTTTGAAGAATGGTTATAAAGTTTCCCAGCTGTCAACTGAACCGACAGGGATATTATATGGTATGAATGAGACTATTCCCTTTGGTTTTAATAGTGATAATCAGCTCAATCAATATGAATTTATAAATTTAGTCAATGAATCATTGAGTAAGATGGATCAGAAAAATCCAGATCTGATTATTGCAGGTTCTCAATCTGCTACAGTAGCTCAATCTTTTAATCATTTGGGTAATCTCGCGGTAAAACAATTAGATTTTTTAATGGGTCTACTTCCAGATGGAGTTATTTTATGTATCAATCCAAACGATGAACTAGACTATATCAAGCGAACGATTCAGACGATAGAAAACGTGGTTCCGACAAAAGTAATTTGTATAGTGGTGTACCCATTTTATTATAAAAACGGATGGAATCACTTCAAAGGAACGCCAAATGAGTTGGAATTAGAAGATCTACTGAAAGTTAAGAAATACTATTGTGAAAATTTAGAAATTCCTGTCTTTTCATCGAAGGAGATTAATGAAGTTACGAGTATTTATGAATTAATTATCGATTATTTTTCTTAGATGGGTGGGAGGTTCTTGAGTGGTTTCTAGTACTTTGAATTTACGAGACGATGTTTTCTTTGAAACTCTTATCTTTCCAGCGATTTATTGGGTACCGATTAGTGCGCTTGGAAAGACTCGATATACTAAACAGGATATAAAAATTAAATTTAGTAATATAGATCCTGAAGAAATTAGTAATATGATTTGTAATCCTTATGAACTTATTCAGTATATCCAGATAAATTGCTTTACAGAAAACCTTCAGGAACATGAATACAAAATAGTTGATAACAATGAATGGGAAATTCATAAAAATGGATACAAGGCGCTTAAAGATAACAATGGGTCTTGTGCATCTTTAGCTTCGATCTTTTATAACATTCTTTCAAAGTATTATTCTAACATAGGTAATCTGTGTGTTATGTCTAATTCTGGTGGAGGTCACGTCATTAATTATATATACACAAATGGATATTATTATTTTATAGATTTGTATGCGCAATTAGGCTGCTATGCTCCATTTATTCCCGTCGAGACAGGTGAGAAAAGAGATTTTGTTAAAACTTCATATATTACGGGTGGGTGCTTAAAAACAAGCTCAATCGACTCTTTTATTAATTACTTTGATAAATATACTAAGTTAAAAAAGAAGGAGTTTTTGTACTACACTTATAACATGCCAGTATGTCCTCCTGCTTCAATAACAGTGGAAAATGATTATTTAAGTTTATTATTACCTTACAATCACAATATAAAAATTATGAATAAAAATACGTTATCTAAGATTAAAGTTAGATTTGTAGAATTTAAAGATGAATCTGATTAATCATAAATATTCTTCAATTATAGAAAAATGCGTTCAGATAAGGGGAAGTTTCCGAAATGAGAACAAAATCTGTAACCTCCACTTGGCCCAGTATTCGCTATGTTCTCTCCACATCTTGGAATTACAGTAAACGTTCCATTATTTATTATTCTACAGTTACGCTTCTTACTGCTATGCAGCCCTTCCTTTTGATTCTATTTCCGAAATTTATTATAGATGAGCTGACGGGACAGCAAAGACCTCAGCAGTTTATCCTCTTAATTTCACTGATGTTTATAATACTGACTTTCGCTGGATATTTTACTGGATATTTGCAAAACCTGGGTTTAACCCAATTAATGAAAGTCGTTTTCAAACAGATCCATGCTCACACAGCACAAAATATGAACGTTGATTTCAAAAACACGGAAGATCCCGTTTATCTTAATCAGATGGAGCAGGCTAAGCGTTCCTTGCAAAGTGTGCAGAACGGTTTTCAGGGATTATTTCATACTTTTTTTGCATGTCTGGCTGGATTTCTCGCTTTCATCGGCTATCTAACAGTAATTGGAAGATTGAATTTAGGTGTGATTGTTTTTTTAATTGTAAGTATCGGGTGTTCTTATGGGTTATCTCTTCGTGCTAAACGCTATGAGTATAAACATGAACAACAGCTTTCGGAGTTGGAGAGGAAGAAAAAGTATTATTCAGATATTATGCAAGACTTTACTTTTGGTAAGGAAATTCGGATTAATTCTTTTAATAGTACCTTGGTGTTCCTATACAATTTAAGTGTTCAAAATAGACAGAAAATTCAGTCTGCTATCAGCAACTTTTATTTTAAGAGTGACTCATTGGATATTGTGATCCGTTTGTTCCGTGAGGGGATTGTATATGGTTATTTAGCTTATCTTTACCTTCACCAGAGGATCACTATAGGTGACTTTGTTATGTACACAACTGCTGTCGCTGGATTCTCTGGCGTTCTTCAGGGAATCATGAAAGATTTGGCTCATCTGCGTACACAGAATTTATACATAGAGGGACTCCGTAACTTTTTAGAAATAGAGCAGGGTGAGCAGGATGAAGGAACCTCGCTACCGCTTCCAAAAGGCCCCTATACCATAGAATTTAGAAAAGTCTCCTTTACCTACCCAGGAAGTAATCAGCCAGTGTTTAATAAAATATCCTTCATCATACCGCCCCATCAGCGGCTTGCTATCGTGGGTCATAATGGTGCTGGCAAGACAACGCTTATCAAATTATTAAGCAGGTTGTATGAACCTGAAAGTGGAGAAATTATGCTAAATGGAATCAATATCAAACGTTTTGCCAAAACGGATTTCTGGAAGTTATTTTCCACGGTATTTCAAGAAATTCACGTACTCGCGTTCTCGTTAGCGGAGAATGTCTCTCTAAAAGAACAAAGTGAGTCTGATTCTTTGAGAATTTATGACAGTCTTGAAAAAGCGGGACTTAGCGAAAAAGTCGCCTCATTGAAATTAGGCATACTCACCCCAATGCAAAAGTTATTGGATGATGAAGGTGTTGAGTTCTCTGGTGGGGAAAATCAAAGAATGATGTTGGCAAGAGCACTCTATAAGAATGGAGAATTGATTATTTTGGATGAGCCTACTGCAGCAGTTGATGCAATAGCAGAATTCAATCTGTATACAAAATTTAATGGAATGATTGGAGAGAGAACAGCATTATATATTTCCCACCGGTTGTCCAGCACAAGGTTCTGTGACCAAATACTGTATATGGAGCAAGGCGAAATTTCCGAAGCGGGTACTCACAATGAATTACTGGAACGAAGCGGAAAGTACAATCAAATGTATCAGATTCAAGCACAATATTATAAGGGGAGTGAAGCATAGTCTATGAATCCATTCCCTGCTCTGAAAAAGGACTGGAATGTGACCCTTTACTTTTGGAAGCTGGTACATTCCATGTCAAAATCGTACATCCCTCTGATGGTGTTTGCTTCATTATGCAGCGCAATCTTCCCGTTTATAAACATAATCCTTCCCAAATATTTGATTGATGAATTGATGGGAGCTGGCCGAGAAATGAATATTATCCTCTGGATAGGAGTTTTGGTGGCAGGCAACGCTGTCTTTGGGTTACTTCAGAATTATCTTAACCAACACATTGAATTAGCTAATTTGTTGGTTATGGATAGGTTAGAGCTACATATTGGGCAGCATATTATGAATCTGGATTACGAGAGATTAGAGAATACTAAAGTACTGGATCTTAAAGAACAGGCGCTTGCTCCCATTCGACAGCAGGATGTTATACGTAAAATGTTGGATAGTATGAAGAATTTGCTGCAAACAATACTGTCTCTTTTGGGACTAGCGGCCTTAATCTCAACGTTAAACATTGGAATTATCGTGGTGATTATGGGAATGATTCTACTCAATACGTTTATTTTTAAAAAGTCGCAACAAGCTCAATTCAATTTCCATAAATTATTGGCTCCTCTAAACCGTAAGTTTGGTTATTATTCCAAGTTGGCCGTTGACTTTTCCATGGCTAAAGATGTCCGTTTGTTTGGGATGGCTCCTTATTTACTGAATAAAGTGAATACATACCATAATGAAAGTGTTCGTGGTTTTGGCGGGCTATATGAAAAGGTAGGGAGATATAAGGGACTGACTAGCGTTAATCTTCAATTACAAATGGTCATTATATACGCCTACATGGTTGTGAAAGTAGTTACAGGTAAAATACAAATTGGTGGTTTTGTTATGTATATTTCCGCCGCCAATAGCTTTTCTGCTCAAGTGTCGCTGGCAATGAATGCTTATGTTGAGTTTCGACAAATGTGTAAGTACATTGAGGTGTTTAGAGAATTTGAGAGCTTAAGACCAGCAATGAGAACCGGACAAGGTAGAATTGAGAAATTCATGGATGTTGAGATTGAATTTTGCAATGTATCTTTTAAATATGCAGGGAATGAGAATTATTCATTAAAAAATGTGTCACTGACCATAAAGAACGGTGAAAGATTGGCCGTAGTAGGTCAAAATGGTGCGGGTAAATCGACCTTTATTAAGCTACTCTGTCGATTGTATGAACCCGATCAAGGTGAGATTCTTCTGAATGGAAGATCCATTCAAGAATATCGATATGATGAATATATGAAAATTTTAGGCGTTGTTTTCCAAGATTATAAGTTATTTTCATTTTCGATTAAAGAAAACTTATGCTTGAAGGATAGCGGAATATCAGAAAAAGAAATAGAAGAAGTTCTTAATCAAGTAGGACTGGAAGACAAAATGAAGCGCTTGAACAAAGGTATAGATACCCAGGTACATAAAATCTTTGATGAAAAAGGGACAGACTTTTCGGGCGGTGAGAGTCAGAAAGTAGTAATTGCTAGGGCTTTACTCAAAAAGTCACCTATTCTTATTCTGGACGAGCCTACAGCTGCATTGGACCCTTATGCGGAATTTGAGATGTACAACAACTTTAATCTTCTTACGGAAAATCGCACCGTTATTTATATTTCACATCGTTTATCTGCTTGTAAATTTTGTGATAAGATCGCTGTGTTTAACAATGGAGAATTAGTGGAGTATGGTTCTCATCATCAGTTGCTGTTGGATCAGCAGGAGTACAGCTCGATGTGGAAAGCTCAAGCGCAATACTATCAATAGGTTTATGTATGACAATCCAAGATAAAGTAGGGAGGTACAAAAATGACTAGATATATCTTGCCTGTAAATCTCGATGTAGACATGAATATCAATTGTTTTGATTATTATAAATTGAGTATGATTTTATCTAACAAAGAATTAATACCTTGGTATATTGAACGTTTTATTGGATTACAAGTAGATCAATATTTTGAATGTAGTTACTATGAATTAGGTTCATCCAGCCCGACTGAGTACGAATTTGTATTTGATGAAGTTTTATCAACAACAAGAATTATCCTTGGGAAAGATACAATTTTGGACGCTACACTAAAAGCACTTAAAGAAAAAAAATATGTACTATTAACACTTAATCAAAAGTACTTCAGAGAATACCACAAAGTAAGAAATTTAGATTCTGTGCATGGAACTATGTTCGTCGGTTATGACGAGGAAACTGAATTATTGTATTTTTTGGAGAACGTTGATAATAAGTGGAGTTTGGAAAGTTTAAATTTTTCTGATCTTGAACAATCGTTTCACTCTTCTTTAGAAATTATATTAAAAGATGATTATGTGGACTCATGGTTACTTTTTCTATCGAGGGTAGGCGAACCTGCATCTACTTTTGAAGTTAAAAATAATTTTAATAGACAGGTAAGGTTAAATATTATTTATGATACTTTGATTCATTATTTGAACGGTGTTGAAAATATATCTCGTGATTCAAGATTCTATCGCTGGAATGGAATAGCTATTTATAAAGCTTTTTATCAAAATCTTACTGAAATTCTATTGAACAATGACCTTCACGAATACTTTAAGCCGTTTAGAATACATAATATTGAAAAGGGTATGAGAAGATTATTAGAAAACAAGCGAGGTCTTATATACCGAGCCAATTACTTAGTAGAATCATTGCGTATAGAATGCGATGAGACGCTTGTAAAGGATTTAAGAGATCTCTATAGTTTATTAGAAACTGGAGTTGCATTATACTCAAAGTTTTTTCGAAAACAAGATAAGAAGATAATTGAGAGAGCTAATGTTAATTTGAAGAGAGCTGAAGAATTAGAATGTATTATCCTTTCGAAATTATCAAATAGTATTTTAAATCATATAAAATTAAACATAGGCCATTAAACAAAAGATATGAGCAATATAGTTGCAGTCTGAGGGTTCCAGCTAGGGAGTAATGTTTTGTGATGCTCTACCAGGAAGTTGGTCTCTAATGATTGGCTCCAGTTCGTCAGTGGAACGCGGGTTACGTGACGGGTGCCGACTTAAGCACTCTAGACGTGGTAAGGATGCTGGAGGAAGTCAGCAAAGTTTCGACGATGCTGAAAAGATAGCCACTCGTGGAGGATGAGGTTTTGTTACAATTCCTGTACAGCCCCATCGGCGTTCACATTGCTGAAATGGGGTTTGAGGATTCGGACGTGCAGCGGATTATGAAGGCGATTTCCTGGCTCCACGACAACTTCTCCAGCAAAGGAAAGTTGCAGACTTGGACGAGCTGGTACTATGAATGGGACCTCGTTTCACAAGCATTGGCATTTACTTCGATGAGCCTGTTGCAATACCAAAAAGCGCTGTGTCTCCGTGAAGCGAGAAGTCTGATGCTATCCAGCTTGATGGATGCGACCACTGCATGTCAGCTAGTAGGGGATGTGATCAACTCTCAATTTAGCCGAGATTACAGTCGTTTTTTTTGAAAGCCTGCCGATCAGAGATATTACGAGAATGCGTCTACGGGCTACATACCAGTGGCTGATTGTAATGACGGATGATGTGGATCTACAGGATAGTCTTAAGTTCCTGAGGGAACGGGAGAGTGTGCCTATACTGAGGTTTAAGGAAGTGGTGCAGATTATTATTGATGATCGAAATCAGAAGCGGATTTTCTGAAAAGTATATTTCAAACAAAAGCCGGCAAGCTTCCCTTAGGAGCTTGCCGGCTTAGTTCGTGACTTACATATATTGAGACTGGGATACCCGATTATTTAGTTACTCTATTCTTATTAGCGAATTGTTGGTTTAGCTCGGAGTAGTTAAGTTCAGCAGTGTTGTTCAAGTTCATATCAGCGTTGGACAAGCTCTCCTGTAAGGAGATATATACAGCGAACATACCGGCCGCTTTGATCGCTTCTACCCCGGCGACTGCGTCTTCGACCCCGACACAAAATTGCGGATCTACACCAAGCGCATCGGCGGCGGTCAGGAACACTTCCGGGTCTGGTTTGTTGCGGGCAAGCTTGGCTGCATCTACAATAACTCCGAATTCTTTCTCCATACCTAGAAGGCGGATAACTGTAAAGGCATTTTTACTAGCGGAGGCAATGCCAGTCTTCACTCCGTGGTCCTTCAGCTCGGCGAGCAATTCAGAAATGCCAGGCAACACATCGGCCGGGGTTACCTGCTGAATGAGCTGCTGATAAAACTCATTTTTGCGGTTCGCCATCTCCTCCATCTCTTCGGGAGAGTAGGTGTGCGGAGTTGCCGCTTGTCCAAGCAGCAACTCCAGTGAGGCTATTCGCGATACACCTTTGAGGTTCTCATTGAACTCTCGGGTGAACGGGAGGCTCAGCTCTTTCGCAATCATGCCCCAAGCCTGATAGTGATATTCTGCGGTATCCGTAATAACGCCGTCTAGATCAAAGATTACGGCTTGAATTTGAGAGGCTGCATTCATTGTATTGTGCTCCTTATGAATTAGGCTTGTAGTGCCTGAGTTAACGGTCTATCGTTGCCCAGAGTCACTGATTGGCCGTAGAGAATTAGATCAAGTGCTTCACCCTCTAACAATTCCAGCTCCACGCCTTCCTCGCGAATGGTTACAGCAATGAGACGTCCGCGGAAGGTGAGGCGGAAGTTATATTTCTGCCAGCCCGCAGGTAGGGACGGAGCGAGCGATAGGCCGTTTTCCTTAAGACGTGTTCCGGCAAAACCGTACACAATGGCCATCCACGTTCCACCCATATTAGCGAGATGTAATCCGTCTTTGGTGTTGCCGTGTGTATTATCGAGATCCAGTCGTGCAGTCTCGATAAAGTAGTTATACGCCTTGTCCTTGTATCCGATTTTCGAGGCCATGATGCTAAATATGCAAGAGGACAGAGAAGAGTCATGGGTAGTGATTTGCTCATAATAATCATACGATTTGCGAATCGTTTCTTGCGACTGCTCGTCTTCCAGCAAGTAATGAGCCAGTACGGTATCCGCTTGCTTGCAGACTTGATAACGGTACAGGGTAAGCGGGTGGTAATGCAGCAGCAGCGGATGTTTCTCCGGTGGTGTATTCTCGAAATCCCAGACTGCTTTGCGTAAAAAAGTATCATCCTGCGGGTTAATGCCTAGCTTCTCGTCGTAAGGAAGCAGCATGGCATTCGCCGCCTTCAGCCAGCTGTCTGCTTCTGGTCCAGTTACATGCAGGCGCACACACAAAGCTTGGAATGCAGCCTCGTCATATTCTTGAAGCCGCGCAAAACTGCGTGCCGCCCATTTTAAATTATGTTTGGCCATTACATTGGTGTAATAGTTGTTGTTCACAAGACATGTGTATTCGTCCGGTCCAGTCACTTCATCGATGTGAAACTTACCTTCGTAGTAATGACCGATCTCCATCCAAAGCCGTGCTGTCTCAAATAGCACCTCGGCGCCGTATTGGAGCAAGAAGGTGTCATCTTCTTCCGCTAGATGGTATTGGATATAGCTGTAGGCTACATCGGCGCTGATATGATATTGAGCTGTGCCGGATGGGAAGAAGGAGGAACATTCCGTACCTGAAATCGTTCGCCATGGGAACAATGCACCTTGGGCGTGGCCCATCTCTTTAGCACGTTCCCTTGCCTCCTCCAGCTTGGAATACCGGTACAATAGGAGCTGCCGGGCCAAGTCAGGCGAAGTCATCAGGAACACAGGGAACATATAAATCTCCGTGTCCCAGAAATAATGGCCTTCGTACCCTTCACCGGATAAGCCTTTAGCGGAGATGTTGCTATGCGCGTCTCGTCCGGCTGATTGCAGCAGCTGATAAAGGTTGAAACGTATACCCTCCTGAAGCGACAAGTCGTTCTCAATGACTACATCGGAACGCTTCCAGAAGTCAGCCAAATAATGCTCCTGCTGTTCCAGCATATCTTCAAAGGAGAGGTGTTTCAATGATTCCTGTACCTGAATACCGGTATCTACAAGCATTTGTTCATGTCGTAGTGTATCGGTATAGACATTCCATTTGGTCAGCGATAGTGGCCCAGACAAGGAGGCGGTTGCCGTCACTGTAGCGTCGGTTTCTCCAGCCTGAGTTTCAACCTGCCAGTCACCTTCCCATTCATGCCGGGTAACACAGGAGGTCCGCAGGGCCGAAGCCATTGTCTCGTTCTCCAGGCATACATATTCACCCCGAGCTTCGCAAGATACTACGCTCAGGCGTTTGGAATGTCCTGCAGCTACACGCGGGTCATTCGGGTTAGTATAGTTACTAACATCGCCATTTACACGAGAGACAACCCGGATTGGACCGGTGAAATTGACAGGCTCAACAGTCAGATGAATGGCAAAAAGTTCACGGGTAGTGAAAGAAACGAGTCTACGGAAATGCAGCTTGAGTTCTTTACCGGAGGGGGATTTCCAGTGGATTTTACGCTCCGAGTACCCCTTGTCCAGATGGAGGTTACGCTCATAGGCGAGGACATTCTCTGCTGTAAGTGCAAATGGCTCCATATCTTCGCCTATATAAATATTTATCCCTTGGGAATCTATAATATTAACCAATTTTTGCTGTGTACCAGGGAAGGCGAATAGCTTCTCCCCATAGGGAATGTCAATTACATCGTGAAAGGCGTTTAAATACGTTCCGCGGATACTGCGGATTTCTTTATCGGAATACCCTTCTTCAAAATTGCCACGCACGCCCAAATATCCATTCCCCAGCGCAAAAATACTTTCCAAATTCAGTAGGGTATCTGCCGACAATCCCTGATTGGCAATGCTCCAGCTCATGCTTATGTTTCCTCCCTTGATGGTTATGAATTGAATTTTAAGTCCGAAAGGGCTAGAATTATACTAAATTATTTAGGATATTATCAAAATTTTTAGGTGAGGTAACAAGTATGGATCAACTTAAAGGACAACATAAACTACCGGAATATTGGTCCACACGTTCTGTGGATCTGTCAGAGGGATTTGTCCATCCTCCGCTGGATTATGAACAAGAGCTTTTGGAAGCTATCCGACTTGGTGACGAGAACCGGGCACTGGAAGCACTGCATAGAATTAACGCAATGGAAGCTGCTACGCTAGCCCGATATCCGCTGCGCTCCAAGAAAAACGCTATGATTGCATCCTGCACCTTGTTTACACGTGCGATTATCCGGGGTGGTGTTGACCCTGAGACAGCTTTTCAGCTGAGTGATACGTTCATCCGTTCGGTTGAAGCTACGACAGAGCTTGAGGCACTTCATCGATACGAATATGAAATGGTCCTGCAATTCATTACAGTGATGCGCCAGCAGAAGGAGAACCTTCATTATTCACATATTGTCAATCTATCCGTATATTTTATACGCGAGCATTTGTTTCAAGATTTGAACCTTAGCCTGATCTCCCGGCATGTTGGTGTGCATCCCAGTTATTTGTCCGACCGCTTCAAGCGTGAAACGGGTATGCCGCTCACGGAATTTATCAACCGGCGTAGAATTGAGGAATCGCAGTCGATCCTCATTCACACAAATCAGTCTATTTCCGAAATCGCTTTGATGTTTAAATTTTGCAGCCAAAGTTACTATACACAGTTATTTAAAAAATACACTGGCTTGACCCCCAAGCAGTTTCGTCGGGACGGTGGAGCAATTACGAAATGTGAGAAATTGAATCATTAACGATCCCTAAAATTTGCTGTCCATGCTTCCCTGGTTGGGTAATGGATAGCTCTTTTTACGTTTCAGCTTCAATAGCCAAACTCGCCTTTGTCCGCTATAAATGAGATTATAAATCCACTAAATAAGTAAGAGAGATGATCAGATGGCCATTTATTTGGAATTCCCACGACTGGATAAAGCCTTTCCGTACCGCTGTATTGAGAACGATGGCAGTATATTAACTACACCACATTGGCATAAGGAAATGGAAATTATCTGGATTGTTAAAGGGAAAGTGAACCTTGGAGTAAATGACCAGCCGATGCAGCTAAAAGAAAATGAGTTCGTCTTCATCAAAGGTGGAGATATTCATTATGTGATGGCTTCACCTAAAAGTGAGCGGCTGGTCTTCCAATTTGACCTTAGTTTTTTTCAGGACGTGATGGTTCTGAAAAACACACCTTTTACACTAGAGGAGCTGTTTGCCTCAATTGAACCGTATTCCACGTTCTGGAGACCGGATATTCAGAAGAAAATTGTTCAGTTATTAAATAAGCTATACCAGGAAGGCAAGGAACAACAGATCGGTTACGCATATGCTATCAAAAGCCTTTTGTGTGAGCTGATCACTGTAATGTATCGCGAACTGGATCATTTTAAACCGCGTATGGTCAGTAATAAGCCTTATTCCCGTGAAATTCTCGAGCAGTTGTCCATGGTCTTTCAGTATGTGGAGAAAAACTATACCCATCCTATAAAACTTGCGGATGCTGCCAAGATTCTAGGCTTCACCCCATCGTATTTCACAAAATTCTTTAAGAAGCATACCGGCAAAACCTTTGTTACCTTTTTGAATGAATACCGAATTGATAAGGCGAAGTGGATTCTCCTCAATGAAGATGATCCTGTGACGGAGATTGCCGGTAAGGTAGGCTTCGGAAGCACGAAGACTTTCTATCGTTTGTTCAAGGAAAGTATTGGTATCGCTCCTCTGCAATATAAAAGCTCAACCATCAAAGTTGCCTTTGGACAGGACCAAATATGAGAACAATTTGATGAAATCAAGGGATTCATTCTCTTCTAGCAAGCCTTATTATAGGCATATGCAACAAAAGAAAACAGGTTGGTGCTTATAAATGAGAGCATTTACAAACTGTTAGCAACTTGGAGGTTTATTATGAAATTATCCCGAGATTTCCTGTGGGGTGGCGCTATTTCGGCTATCCAGACCGAGGGTGCGCATTTGGAGGATGGCAAAGGTCTATCCAATTTCGATGTTCTGCCCATGAATGACCGTCGTTTGAAAGACGTAATGATGGACGAAGATAATATTTTTACAGAAGAGGGCCAACATTATCCGAGCCATACGGGGATTCATTTCCGAGAACATTACAAAGATGATATCGCAATGCTGGCGGAAATGGGCATCAATGCATTCCGATTCTCCATCTCTTGGCCGCGACTATTCCCGAATGGGGATGAAGCTATTGCGCTGGAGTCAGGCCTCGCATTTTATGAGAGCATATTGGACGAGCTAGAGAAACACAACATTGAGCCAGTGATTACCATCAGTCACTTTGACTTGCCGATGCATTTAGTTGAGCATTATGGGGGCTGGGCAAACCGCCTAGTGGTTGGTTTTTACGTTAATTATGCCAAGACACTGCTCAGCCGATTTGGACACAGAGTGAAATATTGGATTCCATTTAATGAGATGAATATGGTCCTTCATATCCCTTTTATAGGAGGGGGCTTAACCTTTACAGCGGCTGATAACAAGCTGGAGAAAAAATATCAGGCTGCGCATCATCAGCTTCTGGCTAACGCTCTGACAGTGGAAGCAGGCAAGCAAATGGTTCCGGGCATCCAGTTCGGTTGTATGTTAGCGGCTGGCAAAACGTATCCTTATACATGCAAGCCGGAGGATGTATTCGCTTCTCTGGAAAGTGACAAACATACACTATTCTTCTCCGATGTGCAGGTATACGGCAAATATCCAAATTATATCGCACCGTATTTTGCTAAGCACAAGATCAACATTCACACGGAACCAGAGGATTTTGAAATCCTGAAGAACAATACCGTAGACTTTGTCTCTTTCAGCTATTACTCAAGCGCTTGTACGGCAGCATCCACGGAAGGACTGGAGACTCGTCGTACGAATGGTTTTGAGACGGTAAAAAATCCATATCTACCACCTAGTGGAAGTGTCTGGCAAATAGATCCGATTGGACTTCGTATAACAATGAATCAATTGTATGATCGTTACCGAATTCCTTTGTTTATCGTCGAGAATGGACTTGGAATCGCTGATGAACCGGATGAGGATTTTCATATTCAAGATGATTACCGGATTGAATACCTGTCCGATCATTTACGCAACATGAAGGATGCCGTGGAACAGGACGGAGTAGAGCTAATTGGCTATATGTCATGGGGTTGCATCGACTTGGTCAGTGTAAGTGAGGGCAAAATGTCCAAACGTTACGGATATATTTATGTGGACGCTGATGACTACGGCAAAGGTACTTTTAAACGGTATAAAAAAGCCAGTTACCACTGGTATAAAAAGGTGATTGAATCAGGCGGCGAGTGCCTCTAAAGAGTTGTCTGTATACGGAAGCGGCGGTCCTCTGGAAGAGGACTTGCGGCTCCGTTATTTTCAAAACGTTCGAATGGAAACGGTTAAAGGGGAAGAGCATATGAAAAAAGACTACAAACAAATTGCTGAACAAATCATACATCTGGTCGGTGGGAAGGGAAATATTATTGATCTGGAACATTGCATGACTCGCTTGCGGTTCCGTTTAAAAGACAATGATAAAGCCGACAAGGAACAGTTGAACCGGATGGAAGCGGTAGCGGGAGTGAACGTAACGTCCGACCAATATCAGGTTATTATCGGTAATGAAGTAAATGCTGTTTATAAAGAAATTATTGATCTTAATGTGCAGAGTGCTGATGACAGCGGTTCCGGCAAGCCTTCGGGGGACGGCAAGACCAAGGGAGTCTTTGGCCGGATCATTGATACGATTACCGGTTGTATGACACCAATGATTCCGGCTTTAACGGCTGCAGGGATGATCAAAGTCATTCTGTCACTGTTGACTACCTTCGATCTGATGTCTCCAGAAGCAGACACCTATCGAATCTTGGATATTATCGGGGATGCTGCATTCTATTTCATGCCGATTCTGCTAGCGGTTAGTGCTTCCCGGAAATTCAGAGTGAATACTTCAGTTGCAGTTATCGTCGCTGGTGTTCTACTCCATCCTAACTTCTCTTCCTGGGTGGCTTCCAAGGATCCGATATCCTTCCTAGGAATGACGGTTCCATCTGTCATTTATGCAGCCTCAGTCATTCCTGTCCTGCTGACAGTATGGATGATGTCCTATATTGAGAAATATATAGACCGAATCGTTCCTAATATGCTGAAAATTCTGTTGAATCCAACGCTGCTGCTGCTGATCAGCGCACCTTTGGCCCTAATTGTTGTCGGACCGCTGGGGAATTATGCCGGACAAGGACTGGCTTATGTGATTGAATTGATGCAAGGTACGCTCGGTTTTGTCATGGTGGCTCTTCTCGCCGCAGCATTCCCGTTCATTGTTATGACCGGGATGCACCATGCGCTCACACCGATTTTTATCTCTGCCTTCGCAGCCACGGGGCAGGAAGCCCTAATTCTGGTGGCTCAGGTCTGCGCGAACCTTGCTCAGGGTGGAGCTACACTGGCGGTTGCCATTCGCTCTAAGAGCAAATCAATGAAGCAGCTGGCCTCGGCATCATGGATTTCTTCCATGATGGGCATCACAGAACCAGCCTTGTATGGTGTAACCTTGAAGTTGAAGAAACCGATGATTGCCGCCGCCATCTCAGCGGGTATCGCGGGCTGCTTCGCTGGGATTGTACATGTTACCTTGTATGTACCTCAGAACAACCTTATGGCTCTGCTTGCTTTTTCCGGTGAGAGGGGAACTTCAAACATTATATACGGTGTGATTATGATGGTTATTTCCTTTGCCGCCGCATTTCTATTGTGCCTCATACTCGGTTTCAAAGATGTTGAGGACGATAAGCTGGTATCAGCTTCAGCTTCGGAGTCCGTTGACAAGCCCGTGCAGGATTGGGTAAACAATGAAGCAACCCTCAGTGCTGACGAAACAGAAAAGGTTAATGCTACATTGTTGTCCAGTCCAATGACAGGTAGCGTATTGCCGCTCTCAGCCGTACCGGATGAGGCGTTTGCGAGTGGGGCGATGGGCAAAGGACTGGCGCTTGAGCCTTCCTTAGGGCAGGTAGCTTCGCCTATTGGCGGTACAGTTGCTACCCTGGCTAAATCGAAGCATGCTATCGCCATTGTTGGCCATGATGGTACAGAAGTACTAATTCATGTGGGTATAGATACGGTTAAGCTGAAAGGTAAATACTTCAATACTTTGGTTCAGCCGGGTGACACGGTGAAGGCAGGCGACATCTTGATGGAAGTTGATCTGGAAAGCATCCGCCGTGAAGGCTTTAGCATTATTACACCGATCATCATTACGAATACAACTGAAACAACAGAAGTCATAAATCAGGCGGGTACTTCTGTGAAGATAAACGAAAAGTTGGCATTGGTTACACATTAATAATAGGAAGTGATAGGGCCGATCCTGCTTTCAATATCCCTCCCAATTAAAGATTTCAAAAGGAGTAAAGCACCCCCAAAAGGACTTTACTCCTTTTTAACATCTAGTCTAAGCTATGTTATTATTACCTTATATTTTCCTATAAATAACAAAATATAGAGTTGGGAGGTTTATGAATGAGAAGTAAGCGTAACTTGATAATGCTGGTATTGTTTGCTTTGACGATTATACTTTCAGCCTGTAATGATAAAAAAGCTGCGATATTGTCAATGGATGAAATACGGGATCTAGCTCAGCAAGGCGAGGCGTTGTCGTGGAAGGATTTTGAAGGTTATCCCTTTGAAGACGTCGGTTCAGGTTTGTACATCCGCAAATATGAAATCAATGATGACTACCATGTATTAGTTGGTGGCGGAAGTGTTGATGCAGCTCCTCTGTATATAAATCTTGTCAAAAGAAACGGAGAAAAGATCAATATCCGTTATGATGACATCGATCATTTTATCCTCAATTAAATGATGGGCTTTTAGGTTATTCAAATCTTATTCCGTTAGATAATTCATCCAAACGCTCCCAGTCGAGTACTACAATTTCTTGCTTAACTTTATATAAAATTTCCATGTCGGTGAGCCGCTGAATGACACGGTTTAAATGGCGGGGAGTAGTCCCAATTAACGAAGCTATATCTGGGATATAGGGTGTCTGAATTTCTTTTCCAAACTCCCGTTGGAGCTGTATCGTTAATAGATAACTTGCAAACCTTTCCTCGACAGCGCCTAGTAAGTTCGTTCGTGATGCGGATGTGCAGGTTAGAAGCTTGTAAGAAAGATGTTTCAGCAATAAATCTTTAAAGCTATGGTTATCCATTAGGTCAGACTCAACCTTTTGTTTCGGGATAAATAAGAGAGAGGTTTGTTGTACCGCTTCCACTTGGGATTGGACCACAACCTCCTGCACGTATTCAATGTCCCCGAATAATGACAAGGGTGAGCAGAACCGTAATAACAAGGATTTTCCCGTTCCCACACTAGAAGAGACCTTAGTACGCCCCTCCACTTGAAAATAAATTCCGTCCAGCTCATCGCCCTCATGCAAAATAATTTCATTCTGCTCATAGACACGTAACTGAATTAAAGCATGTTTTGATGTCGTGAATACTTGATTTAGATTAAATTGGGTAATGTAATGTGCTATAAGATTTGGATCCTGAATAGTTTTCATTGCGTACTCCTTTTTGGACATCGGTCCTTTCTATTATATACGAACTCGTTATTATAGAGAAAAAGGGGAGGATATAGAAGATGAAATTTATTTTTGATTTAGATGGAACCATATGTTTTAGCGGCAAACCTTTGAGTGAACGAATCGTACAAGCCTTGGATACTCTAATTGAAAAAGGACATGAGGTTATTTTTGCGTCAGCCCGGCCTATTCGTGATTTGTTGCCTGTGTTGCCTGCACATATGCACCATTTTTCTATGGTTGGCGGGAATGGTGCATTTATTGCAAAAGGTGGAGAGGTTATTTCGACGATACATTTTGACGCGCAAACTTCGGACATCCTCTTGAAATTAATAGAAGAGTTTAATGCGGCTTATTTGATTGACAGTCACTGGGATTATTCATATTCGGGTTCTGATGATCATCCCATTCGGAGAAATGTAGATCCAGAACAACGCGCCAAAAATGTAAGTGCATCTGAGCTGGATGAGCTTGTGAAAATAGTTATTTTGAATAGCCTAAACGGAGAACAGTTATTAGATCAGCTACATAAACTACCTGTTGTGATTTATAGACATGGTCAAGAGGACATTATAGATATTAGCCCTAAAGGCATAAATAAATGGACAGGATTACAACAATTAGGCGTAGAAATGCAGCAATTTATTGCTTTTGGTAACGATGCTAACGACATAGAAATGTTTAGACATTCCGCTCATTCAGTTTGTGTTGGAGAACACACAGAGCTTGGTGAATTGGCAACGGAAAAGGTGAGCAACGAAGAGGAACAAATTGTTAGAAAAATACTGGAGCTGATGAGTGGGCTGCAGATCGCTTAGTCCATCAACTGATGATCTTAGCTCGCCGTTCGGTGCAGCACATACAGGGAAGCTATAATTGAAATCCAAAAAACCTGCCGATTAAAACGACAGGTTTTTTAAGTATTATAGATGAGGTTAGATAAGTTCTTGGCGGCGATGTAAATAACGATATAGAATACAACCGGATATCGCGCATATCGCTGCACATAATCCGATAAAACCATAACCGGCTTGAAGTCCGCGTAATAAGCCTATTTGCGTCTCTGCACCGTAAAGCCGCTTCACGCCTTCGATCACAGCACCTATAGCATAGTTACCAATCACGCTACCTACTCCCATTAACGTGACTGTAAATGTGATGGCGGTGTCGCTACCATGTGGATATCTTTTGGCGATAAAAGCCATAACCGTAGGATAAATCATCGCAATCCCGATTCCTGCAGCGGCAAATAGAAATGCGAGCTTTTCTCCACCCAAAATTGCGGCAAACGTACACAGGGCAGAGAAGGCTGAAAAGATGATAAGCGATAGGTTAAATCCAATCTTATCAGTAACCGGCCCCAGCAGGAGCCTTGCTAACGAGAAGCAGAGAAAGAAGGTAGACAGCATCCCAGATGCAGTAACCGTATCCCACAGGTATGCTTTTTCAAGGAAATTTACGAGCCATCCGCCTACAGCAAGCTCCGACACTACTCCGAAGGAAAGGATAAGAACCATTAGCCATAAAGCAGGGTCACGGACAAGTGTTTTTAAGGGAATACGGTCTTCATGTGGAAGATCGTCACCTGGAAAAGTACTCCGTAAGGCAAATAGTATAGGCAGTAAAGATAAGCTAAGCATTATTAGATACATTCCGCGCCAATCCAGAGTATGACCGAATATACTTACTGTCATCAGCCCTGTTGCCATTAGTGGAGCTAACGTGGAACTAAACCCGTAAAAGAAATGGGATAAGTTCATCATCGTCCCGGTATTTTTAACGAAGATACGTGCTCCCAGAATGGCAAGTCCAATCTCAAGCATTCCGTTTCCAATATACATCAGGAAGTATGAAGCCGAGAAGAGGGGATAGCTATGGGAGATGTAAATTAGAACGCCAGAGAATATCATGGATGCGAAAGCGATAATACTGACAGCCTTGATCCCCCACTTACGAACCAATACAGCTGTGAAGGAACAGGCGATCAAATAACCTAGTGCGTTTAGGGATAGAAGGGTACCCAGCTGCTTTTCGTCCAGACTGAAGTCAAACTGAATTCTTGGAATGGCTGGCCCTTTAATATTTTCCGATATCCCAAACACAATAAACCCCAAAAAGATCGTAGCCAATTGCATGGCATAAACCTTATTAAATCCGCCAAAACGCTTTTTCAACGTGAGAACCTCCAGAATCGGGTATCTTTATTGCTCGATGTCTCTGTAGTACTCTTCTTTAAGCTTCTCCCAGTGTTGTTTATCGTCCTCTGTAATTTCTCTTAGCACTCTGCAAGGATTCCCCACTGCGATTACATTGTCAGGTATATCTTTAGTCACGACAGAGCCTGCGCCGATGATTACATTGTTGCCGATATTTACCCCGGGATTGATAACGGCATTTCCGCCAACCCAGACATTGTTTCCAATGGTAATCGGTGTACCGAATTCGAGCAGACTAATACGAACGTCCGCATCTATAGGGTGGCCAGCGGTATATACGCTTACTCTAGGTCCAAAGAGGACATTCTCACCTATCGTTACTTTTGCTACGTCCAGGATAATGCAGTCGAAATTGGCGTAAAAGTTATTTCCGACAGTAATATTGCTGCCATAATCGCAGCGGAAAGGTGGCTCAATATGCAACGATTCACCCGTAGACTCGAATAATTGCTTAAGTAATTCTACTCTATATTCGCCTTGTTCTTCCGTCGTATTGTTAAATAAACGAGTGAGCATTCTGGATCTTTTACTATCTCTAGCTAATTCTTCTCCACCAGCCATGTAAAGCTTTCCTGCAATCATATTCTCTTTGTTTGTTGCCATTCGTAATTCCTCCTGAAGTTCTTGTTGGTTTTAGATCCAATCCATGATGCAAATGTTAGGGTCATAAAAAATACTTACCGCCGCTTCTCAACCAGCTGCAACGAATAGGTCAAGCTTTCCAGCGTGATCGCAATTAATCCGTTCATGTAATAATCATCAGGGTGATCCAGCACAATTAGATGAGGCATATGCTCTTCTGGAATGAACGCCAGACAACTTTGATAGATATGTGGCACATCCTCTTGTCTAACTTGTTCACCTGTGAGCGCAATCGTCTCAGGGTTAATAACTGCCGTCAATGAAGCGATGGTATGAGCTGCCAATGGGATAAACGTTTCTGTCTGCCCCAAACGAATGAATTGCTCGTCACGCGAGATTCCAAACGGTAAAAATGAGACTTCGCCCGCGAATCTAGTATTGCCTTTGTGGATATGCCCGTCGATCATCATCCCTGCACCTGGAAAGGCACCTTTGATAAAGGTCAACACGACGATGGTCTTATCCTCTTCGTAATCCTGCTGTTTATAGAATCCGTAAACGGTTAGATTCATGTCATTTTCAACTGTGACTTCAACCTCGTATTTCTCTCTGAGGAGTGACTCTAAGGGAGCGTGAATTAATGTGTTGATATCACAAATATTGATGACGCCTCGGTGAACCAGTCCCGGGATTCCAATGCCAACGGCTTTGATGTTGTTATAGGCTTGAATTAGTGTGCCTACTAAATGATCAATGGTTGTAGCGTCTATACTCTCAGCCTTGATATATCCATCATCTACACGTTCGCCAACGGAATTTGTTACTGCATAGGTTAAGGATTGTTGGCCATCTTCAATTTTGGCATAGATGCATGCGATGTAGGAGAAATCGACATTATAGATGAATCTTCGGGCCGGCCGGCCTCCATTCGAAGCCTCCAGCTCCGTCTCAATGACTTCACCTGTCTCCATAAGCTCATTCAGAATATTTCCGCAAGTGGCAATACTTAACCCGGTGGCGGTTGCAATCGTTGATTTGGTTCCTTCTTTCATCGATTTCAAGGCTTGCTTGATAAGCTCCTGATTTATCTTTTTAACACGAATAGAATTGTTTGCGATTTGGTTTATTTTAATCACCTCTAGACTTTTGAAAATGGTTATTAAAAGTGCTGTTAATACTATAACTTGGTGTTTTATAAATGTCTATATTAGTTGAACTTAAGATTTTTCTATTAAGGTAATTGTGTGACTGCGGTGAATGCTTGGACTTCCGGCCGCTGTTGTCCCCAGATTTCTTGATTATATACCGTGTTTCACGGTTGAAATCCGGAGGCAAAGGCGGGCGCTATCGCTCCTACAGTTCCAAGCCTCCCCTCCGCAACTACTCTTCCTTTTAGAATGTTTTTAAGTTCAAAATGTCTAGCCAATAACCTTATAATAAAAAATCGTTGCATGTAATTCACCATTTGCTGATATCGCATAGCTCGGTATACGTCCAGCTTGTATGTAGCCCATTGAAGTATAGAGGAGGTTGGAAGGGTCACCTTCTCTTGTATCAAGCACTATTAAAGACCGGTCTTCCTGCTTAGCTCTGTCTTCAGCCTTTTGCATAAGAGAACGAGCAATACCATTACGACGATAATTAGGGTGTGTCATTAGCTTTGCGATTTCGGCTCGGTGTCTTCCGTTTGCTTTTGTACATAAATGTAGTTGTACACTTCCCACGATAATATCATTCATTGTTGCGACAAAAAGAATCACATCGGGCGCCAAAACATTGTGCCAATATGATGTAGAGTCTGACGGATCTAAGGGTGGTAAAAAACCAATGGAGGCTCCATCCTCCACCACCTGTATTAGAAGCTTTGAAAGCTCATTAATAGATTCCTTAATCGTAAATAATTGTTCGATTCTGACATTGTTAACCATATAAATTCCTCCAGCACTTATAAATTTAAAAATATAGCGAAATCATAACTGAATACATATAATTTGTATAACGAATTTTATAGATCATAATCATTAATATTTTGAATCATAGAGGGTGTTATCCATGGACTTATCTCAATTAGAAGCTTTTTTGGCGGTATGCAGAATTCGAAATTTCACCAAGGCCTCAGAACATCTACATATCTCCCAGTCCGCCGTTACCGCAAGAATAAAAGCTTTAGAAAACTCCGTGGGCAAGGTGCTCCTTACACGTGATAACCGGAATGTTAGCTTAACGCAGGCAGGGATATCTTTTGTTCCATATGCTGAGCGGATGCTTCGTTTGTTTGAAGAGAGTAAGGTGACTCTATCCGAAGAACTGGAGAACTATATCATTTTGAGTGGACCCGGGTCCGTATGGCATTATTATTACCTGCAGCATATTCTTTCATTTAGACGTGATCATCCCAAGGTAGCTATCAAATTCCTAAGTTATATTGATTCTAGCTATATGATACGTGATCTTTTACTGGATGGAATAGTCCAGGTTGCGATTAAATATGACCCGCCGGAACATCCTAAGGTGACCAGACATCTCCTGTTTGAAGATGAGATTATTCTGGTCTCCACACAATTAAGAGAAACACCTGTAAGCAGGGAGGATTTTTTTCAGCGGGAGTATTGTCATTTAGAGTGGGGAGGTCCGTTTCCGGAATGGTTTACTAGTATCGTTGGAGCGGGCTATGTGCCGACACTTCAGACCGATCACTCGATGATTATGCTGGACATGCTGCTACTAGGGGCAGGCTTTGGATTTCTACCACGATCTATAGCACAACCTTATCTCGAGCAACAGAAGCTATTTCAACTTCAATGTGAGTTAGACACACCGATTATAAAGGTTTACGCTCTTTATTTAACTGAGAATGCAGAAGATATTCGTGTACGGCTTGGGCTGGAGATGCTTGGGGTGGATAGGTAAGTTGTATCTGGATTGTATCTTATTTTAGGCTAGTCAGAACCATGTTCTGGGTGGCTTTTTTATGTGGAATTATGGATTCTAGTAAAAATGTACATAGTAGGATGCGTCTAGTTCATAGGTGATTTCGTTATATGTAGTAGAGTGAAAGATTGGAGGGGAAATGAAATTAGCGAGGACAAATGGATCGTAGAAGCACAGCAAGGGAATGAAGCAGCCGTGGAGTTATTAATTCGGCATACCTATAGTGATGTCTATCGATTTATCAGATGGAAAATACATAATGATGAATTAGCTTGGGATCTTGCACAGACCGTATATGAAAAAGCATGGGCCAAGCTCGACAGGTATCAAAATGAACACGGAAGCTTTCGGGCTTGGCTGATGGCAATCGCACAAAATGTCTGCATTGACTATTTTCGCAGTAAAAGTACTCGGCAAGCAGAGTTGAACCAAAGCATATCTGATGAGATCACAGTTGACGAAGATTTTTTAGAAGGCATATTACTTCGTGAAGAGGTTAAAACGGTATACGCCGCAATCTGCTCACTTCCAGACGATCAAAGAGATGCACTCTTTTTAAGGTATAAATATGAATTTACGTTTACAGAAATAGCTGCAATAACCCATGAACCGGAGTCTACAGTGAAATCTAGGGTGAGCCGCTCTTTATTGAAACTACGTGAGCTACTTAAGCAGACCAAGCCAAATGATTTATCCCACCCTTTTAAGAAAGGAGTAAAGAAATGAGCACTCAACGTAACGAACAAGATTACATGAAATTGAATTTACAGCACGAGATGACGTTAGAGGAACTGAATGAGATCGTGACTCATATTAAGTATATTCCTGAACCGCCGCTACTTGACGGTTTTGCAGAAGAAGCAATGAATCGATGGAGAAGCTCTAAGCGAGCTTTACCGGGGCAGGAATCGCCAGTTCCTCTATCGGCTCGGCAACAGATAAAGATTCTTTTTTCACAAGGATGGTGGAGAGAGCTTGTACTTGGCGTGATCTTGTTTGTAATTGGATATCTAGTTTTAAGTGTTACAGAGATGGTCAGTCCTATGTTTATTTTGTCTATTGTGGGTTGCATGCCTTTACTGGTGGTCGTCTCCCATACGGCGCGTAATACACTCTGTGGGATGGGTGAACTTGCACGGAGCTTTCGAATCCCTCTGCATAAGTATGTACAAGCACGCTTCCTTATAGCAGGTGTGATTTCAATACTGCTTAACCTTAGTGTTACCGCAATGGCATTCCCAGTAAGGGATCATGAACAGGTGTTCCGTACAACACTGTTATGGTTTATTCCGATTCTAATCAATGGGGCTGCAGCGTTAGTATTGTCTGGGCAGATCCGTAATTTTAGACATCTGACGACTGTGCTCTCCATGCTGCCTTTTTTTTGGATGCTTCTCTTTTCAGGAGAAGTGGTAGCGAACTGGGCAACCTCCGTCCAATTACTTGGATTGATGGGACTCACTATTCTGTCAGTAGCTATTTTTACGGTGGCTATGATCTTTCAATCCAGAGTGCTGAGAAAAGGAGGTTTTCTGATTGGAGCTTAAGCTGCAGGGTATCGAACATAATTTCGGCAAGAAGCGGATTCTGAATAGCACTAACCTTACTATGTCTCCTGGTGTGTATGGCCTTCTAGGTCCCAACGGAACAGGAAAAACGACATTGATGCGTATTGTAGCAGATGTTCTATATCCAACTCGTGGAAAGGTACTGCTGAATGAACAGAACAAGGATGAGATGGGGGATTTGTACCGGGCTCAGATTGGTTATTTGCCACAAGATCTGGGGATGTACAATCATTTTTCAGCTCGCGATTTCTTGTATTATGTTGCCGCTCTAAAGGGGCTGTCCAAGAAGGAGGCAGGCGACCGTATAGAGGTGTTGGCTCAAACGGTGAATCTATCTGGAGAGATGGATAAAAAATGCGGAAAGTATTCCGGCGGCATGAAGCGTAGACTCGGCATCGCTCAAGCTTTGCTTAATCATCCGAGCATTCTCATTCTGGATGAACCGACGGTAGGGTTAGATCCTATGGAACGCGTGCGATTTCGTAATCTGATTTCTGAAATTTCAGCTGAGCGTATTGTTATTTTGTCAACCCACATCGTTTCCGATGTCGATCATATCGCCAAGCAGGTGCTTCTGATGGGGCGAGGAGAGCTACTCCGTCAAGGAACGATTAAGGACTTGACCTTTGATTTGGAAGGGGAGGTTTGGGAGGCAGATGTCCCTGGACGGATGCTCGCTCAAATCGAAGAAAAGGGTACTGTGGTTAACGTACAGCAGACAGATAACGGATTAGCGCTTCGGGTAGTTAGTAAAGATCCACCATGTGAGGACGCAAGGTTAGTGAATCCTTCACTAGAGGATGTATATATACACTACTTTCGGAGGGGATAATTCGCATGAGACGTCTGATTATATTTGAGTTCCGTAAAATCATGATTCCTAGAGTCTGGATTTCCATAGCAGGAGGTTTGGCGATTGCAATTTTCTATTTTATCAGCTTCTATCCATCCGGTACAAATAGTCTGTTGGTTGTAAATAAGGAAAAACCCGAAGTTATCGCTGCACATACGGGACCGATTCAACCAGAGTTAGCTCTTAAATACGCACCAAGGCTTAAAGAAGAATATGCCGAGGATAGCGTGGGATCTAAAGAGCAAAAAATGACTCGAATTCTGGAGCAGCGTTATGCAGCTTCGGCTTATAGTCTGGATCTATTCAATAAAAATTTGAACGATT
Organism: Paenibacillus sp. FSL H7-0737; assembly: GCF_000758545.1. NCBI lineage: Bacteria > Bacillati > Bacillota > Bacilli > Caryophanales > Paenibacillaceae > Paenibacillus > Paenibacillus sp. FSL H7-0737. Next base: position 2,044,490 of record NZ_CP009279.1, read on the forward strand.
TAAGAGGGCAGAAAGCTCTGCTGGAGAGGCAGGATCAAGGGTCATATGTATTAAAAGATGTTACGAAAAGACTTTCAATGCTGGAAGAAATTCGGCCGCCCGGATTTTATGTGACAAATGACTGGGGATCTCTGTACAGATTTTTTTCAATCCCGGGTGTAGGCAATATTCTGATAGGTCTGATTCTAGTCTTCGCTTTGGCACCACTATATTCCGGTGAGGCAAATTATAGAATGGATTCACTTATTCTATCCAGTAAATATGGAAGATTGAAGATTGTTACTGCAAAATTGTTAGCGGGATTTATAGTAACCGGTGGCTTTGTGACACTTTTTTACGGTGTATGTGTATTATTTTCTTGTTTGCCATTTGGTTTCGTGGGTTGGAATGCGCCCTTGAATAGTTACTTTGTAGAAAGCCCATATAACTTAACCCAGCTTCAGGGCATGCTCTTAAAATATGCCGTAACCTTGCTAGCAGCATGTGGCCTTTTATTATTGACTGCGCTGATCTCCGCTTTGTTTCGGAGCAGTCTAAGTACTCTTGGACTAGCGGCATGTTTAGTCATGTTGCCTTATTTCTCACTGCCAGGTGTTGTTGGTGATTGGATAGATTTTTTGCCATCAGGCGTAATCATGAGCACATCCTTAATCGAAAAATATGTATCTTATAATATTTTTGGTATACCGATATTGCATCTGACCGTCTCCATCGTTTCGGTGATAGTTATAGGTGTGATTGCTACGCTACTCCTTCCAAAGGCGTTTGAACGTCGATTAAAGGCTTGAAATGTAGATAGACGCCTACCTAAGTGCCGATTATACTGAGTAACGTCAGCAAACAATTAGAGTGTCTGGAAGTAACTTACAGGCGGGAATTTGAGAGATTTTTGTGAGAGCAGCGGGGTAGAATGGTAGAATTACTCGCTGGTGAGAGGAGCCTGAAGGTTGAGGACGATGAAATATCGTGGAATAGTTGGGATGGGGTTGTTTTTTATCCTTGCCTTTTCCCTATTAGTAAGTATTATTTCCCCAACGATTCAGGACCAAGATACCCCGGTGGCCAAGCAGGGCGTACTGGATTTGTCGAGCTGGGACTTTGAGAAACAGGGATTAGTTGATCTAGACGGAGAATGGGAGTTTTATGAAAATAAATTACTGAGTCCATCTGAGATTCAGCAAAGTATAGATAAGAAATCTACATATCTATCTGTCCCAGGCACATGGAAAGGCAAGATCATAGAAGATGGAATGGACCGTAAAGGGGCTGGCACCTATCGACTTAAAGTGTTGGTCAAAGATTCGGATGAGATTCTTGGTTTGAAAATAAGAAGTATCCGTATGTCTCAAAAGTTGTTTATCAATGGGAAGCAAGAAGGAGAGGACGGGGTTCCTTCGACGGAAAGTGAGTCATTTAGACCAGGGAATACTCCGTATACTGTATTTTTTCAATCTAATACCCAAGAGATAGAAATTGTAATTCAAGTGTCTAACTTCAACTTTATTACTGGGGGGATCGTGAATTCAATCCCACTGGGCGTGCACACGGATATTACAAAACTGAACAGTATTCAGACGGGTACTGACATTGGAATTATATTGATCCTGGGGATGTTTGGAGCATATCATCTCAGCTTCTATTTCGTTGGGCGTAGAGAAAAGGCCTATTTGCTCAGCGGTTTATATTTGCTTATTCTTTCTTTGAACAATTCTCTATATGGAGAGAAGATATTTCAACAGTTACTACCCCATTTCCCTTTTGAATCAACTTACAAGCTATTGGAAATAAGCCAGTTTGTCGGTTCGATTATCATTATTATGTTTTACTGCTCGGTCGAGTCCCGGTTGATGTCAAGTAAGAGGATGAAGATTGTGTTGTCTCCATTTCTCTTATATCTTGTATCGGTTTTGGTGCTCCCGTATGGTGTACACATTCGTATGAAGTATCTATTCGTAACCTATCTTGGAATCGTTATGGTGGTAATCATAGTCAGAATGATCTATTTATATGTTCGCAGCCAGAGCCAGACGACGGATCGAAAAGAACTATTTTTGTTCATTGGCGGTGCGATTTCGCTCCTGATATTTTTCTTTGATGTAAGTCTTTACTCTGAAAATGTTCTGCAGACCGATTTGGTGGGTAAATGCGGAGTCATTGGTTTTATTGTTTTCTTCAATATTATGTTAGCTGTACGATTCTCAAACACTTATGATAAGACGGAAATGCTGTCCCGTCAGTTGCTAATCTCGAACCAGCTTAAAGATGAATTTCTGATGAACACTTCTCATGAGATCAAAACTCCGCTGCATGGCATTATGAATATGACATCCTTTTTATTAGAAGATGGCGAAGATAATCTGTATCCATTACAGAAACAGAATCTTTGGTTAATTAAGGACACTTCTACAAAGCTGTCAATGCTCATTCAGGATTTGATTGATGTTAGTCTTTTGAAGCATGGAGAATTACGACTACAGCAGACAGTGGTTGATCTAAGGGTGGCTTCACAAATTGTATTTGATGTGTTGCAGTTTGAGCTCGCAGGGAAATCTGTGCGATTAGATAATCAGGTGGAACCCGATGTGTGGGTGCTTGCGGATGATAGTCGATTAAGACAAGTCATGTACAATTTAGTTCACAATGCGATCAAGCATACGGATAAAGGATTTATTACCATAAAAGCTTATGTAGAGGGAAATACAGTATCTGTTACGGTGGAAGATTCAGGAACTGGGATATCCCCTGATATGCATACCGCCATATTTGAATATTTTGAACAAGTCGATAAACCACTTCCGCAAGATGGTTACACAGGAATGGGTGTGGGTCTGTATATTAGCAGAAAGCTAATTGAGCGGATGGGCGGTGAGATTCGGGTGGATTGGTCTGAGGTTGGTCAAGGCACTCGAATGATCTTCACCTTGCCCAAAATCGAGCGGATCCCAGGCTACCGCGAAGTAGCAGCTACAGGGGTGGGGCAGCACGCGCATTTTGAGCAGACCTCGCTTGATATAGTGGATCAGAGTGGATATACGATCTTAATTGTGGATGATGAGGCCTCTAACATTCATATTCTGCTGAATATTTTAAGACGGCATCATTACAATGTAATTACGGCGTTTTCAGCGAATGAAGCAATGGACAAAATGGAGCAGTACCCTAATATGGACCTAGTTATATTAGATGTCATGATGCCGGGGATTTCAGGAATTGAGTTGTGCCGAACGTTGCGGGTGCGTTACTCCATTCTGGATTTACCTATTTTGTTTGCTACAGTAAAAGACGCGCCAACAGATATTGCGCTTGGCTTCAGGGCTGGGGCGAATGATTATATAACTAAACCATTTGATGGAGAAACGCTGATTGCGAGAATTCAAACGCTGATTGCAATGAAGACATCGATACAAGAAGCGATACGAAATGAGTATGCTTTTCATCAAGCGCAAATCAAACCGCATTTTCTGTATAACGCACTGAGCAGTGTGATCTCTTTCTGTTATACAGATGGAGAGAAAGCCGCCTATTTGTTATCCATGTTAAGTCAATACATCCGTTATATTCTCGATATGGACCGTTCCACTTTAGTTGTTCCTTTGCACCGGGAGTTAGAGCTGATTCAAGCCTACGTGGAGATCGAAAAAGCGCGTTTTGGAGAACGGTTTGATTTTATTTTTTATATGGATGAGGGTCTGCGTTCTGTTGAAATCCCTTCCTTATGTATTCAGCCATTTGTTGAAAATGCGATCAGACATGGATTGTTTGAAAAAGAGGGTCAGGGCAGAGTTTCGCTCACGGTTCAAGCAGGTAGTAACTATATGAAAGTTATCATCGAAGATGATGGTGTGGGTATGCCAGATGACTTGCTATATCAATTAACTGGAGACGAGCAGCCGGATGGCAGTATTGGAATCCATAACATTCGAAAGCGTCTAGGCGCTATACCCGGAGCTACCCTAACCATTCATTCCGACCTTGGGTTTGGGACCAAAGTAACAATGTATTTACCAGCAAGCCTTGGGGGCATGGAGGGAGAAACACGATGATTCGTGTAGTGATTGTTGAAGATGAGAAGCCAATTTTGAATTTGATGAAGGTACTGATCGGTCGTAATCCAGATTATACCATTAGCGGGGCCTTCTCAAATCCATTAGAGGCACTGGAATGCATACCTGATTTACAACCGGATGTCGTGTTTATAGATGTTGAAATGCCTAAGATGAATGGTATTGAGCTGGCAAGCAGAATTCAGAAGCTGATGCATCAACCGGAAATTGTATTTACAACGGCCTACAAGAATTATGCACTGGAAGCATTCGAGGTTAGTGCACTAGATTATATACTTAAGCCAATAACACCCGAAGCGATCAACAGGGTCACTGAACGACTTATTAAACGAATGAGACCTGCGGTGATCCTAGAGCCAAAGAAAACGGGGCCTATGATCCGCTGTTTTGGCGGATTTGAAGTTTGTGATTCAGAAGGCAAGCCCATTCATTTTCGAACGCGCAGAGCAGAGGAATTATTCGCATATTTTCTATGTAATGCAGGTCGTTATATCAGTAAATGGAGAATAATTGATTTGTTATGGCCAGATATGCAGGATGAGAGAGGGGCATCCAACCTGTATAATACGATTTACCTCTTGAAAAAAATGCTAAAAGAAAAGGGCTTCGTCATGGAAATCCGTAAAATGAATGATGGTTATATGCTGGAGACCGGAAATGAAAGTTATGATGCTCTTGATTATCAAAGGTTTCATTTAGAAATGGCTGAAGGGAAACAAAACACTACTCAAATGGAGCGGCTTTGTTTCTTATATCAGGGGCCCCTGTTGGATGGAAAGCCTTATCTATGGAAGATTTCGCTGGAGGAAGCTTATTGCAAGTATTTTACAACCTGGACTCGATTGCTAGTGGATAGAGATTGTGCTACTCAGGATTGGCATAAAGCGGAGCAACGATTAGAAAAGTTCTTGGGTTTATATCCTCTTCATGAAGAGATGAACCAGCAAATGATTGATATATATGCTAGGCTCGGAAATAAGGATAAGATCGCACGGCTCTATGAGAAATTCGAGATTGCTTATCGTACGGAGCTGGGAATGGTTCCTTCAACAGAGTTTAAAGATTATGTAGCTGCATATCTGGCCTAAAATTTGATGCGGACTTGGTATTTCAAAAGGCGTATGTTACTAGTATCAATGAATCTTCTATAAGTGAATAAATAATATTTTTTAAAAAGCACCCCTTTACGCTATACGGTATCTATATACTGTTAGCGGTAAGGGGATTTTTTTGCGAAACTTTTCTTTTATAAGTTTTTCTACTATCAGCTAACATTTCGAGAACTTAACCGTTATACATACGAAGGGAGGTGCAGGATGAAGCCCGGGCAGCTACATCAGATACTTCAACCGAAAATGTTAGAAATCCAAAAATACTTGATTCGTCTCGGGGCACCTGCAGCCGACGCGGAGGATATCGTACAAGATACGGTATATAAGGCACTTTTGTATATCGATTCTATTGATGAGAACAAATTCAGTGCATGGCTATATAAAGTAGCGATTAATCGTTATTATGATCTGTGCCGCCGCAGCAAACGGATAGTCATTCCTATTGATTATGTGGATGTTCCAGACATGGAACTGCCAGAGGATCATGTGCTGTTAAAAGAGAAACGAGAGGACATCGAACGTGTACTAGATGAGCTTCTTCCTCTCCACAAACAGCTCATTATTATGAAGTACGAGCTGGAGCTATCCTATCAGGAGATAGCTGAGCTCCTTGGGATCACAACGGATACGGTCAAATCGGCATTGTTTCGTGCCCGCAAGCAATTTCAAAAAAAATACAGAGGTGAAGCGGAATGACGGCTCCATGGGAACAAAAGGATGATCAAAACCTTTCGAAAATAATTAAGAAAGCAAAACGAAAAACAATGATACGTAATACGGTCATTTCACTGATCGTGACCATTATAGTATTGTTCGGTGGCATGCTGGGTATCTCTCAACTGACCAGCTGGTTAGCGATGCGTGGGCTGGATGAGGAGAGGATTATGATGGAAATTAGCAGTCCTAATCTTCATGAGCTGAGAACTGAGCTGGATTTAGGATTTTTATCGGGCAAAGTTGAACTGAGTACGTACAAGGTTGTTGAGGGTGTACCTGTCGTGTGGGATACTAAAAAGCTGGAATTCAGTATGAGCAGCCGTTTTTCTCTACTTTACAGGGGATACTCTAGTATTAATGTTCCTGATCCAATAATGACAAGCCAAAATTATGAATATTACCGAGGATATAACAGTCAAAATGGACAGCGGGAAATGATGTTCTATGTACCTGGGGTGAATTATAACGGTAAGGTGTTGAATGACCTACCTGCACTTGAACAAATGGAACCTGGTAAGCTGGTAGAAATGGCAGTTTCGTTTGATAAAAGCTATACACAAGCAGAAGTAGAGAAGATGCTGCCAACAGAGCTGACACAGAAGTGGTATTGGGTAGATACGTATGACAATAAAAAGAAGCTTGAGTTTATTACGAATGATAGCAGCCCGAATAAATATGCATTACCGGAATCAGCGAGACAAGTATACGGTTACGGTGTCAATTGGGAAGGCTTATTTAAACCGAAACCAGAGGATTTTTTACAATCACTAGCATATGGGCTTCAGAAAGAGGGCAAGTATTACGGAGAATTTGAGCGAATCTCGAACTATTTGAAAAAGGATAAAGCGGCACCGGATGCCAGTGACGTACAGCTATTGGGAGTTGTTGTTACAGGCACTGCTAAGGAGCTGCAAAGCCTTAAAGGAAAGGCATATGTAAATACCGCAGTTCTCGGCGCGATTGTGGATAAATATTAATCTTATAGTAAAACAAAGAAGACCCGGGAACGATGATCCCGGGTCTATTTTGATCATTTTTCAACCAATTATTTATGCTACGTCCATTTGGCGGACCACAGCTTCATTTCCTTCAAAATTTGATGCAAATCCTCACCTTTTGGAGTTAAAGAATATTCCACTGTTACGGGTACGGTAGGAAACACATGGCGTTCTAGTACACCGTGTTCCTCTAAATGGCGTAGAGTACTAGTCAAAGCACGAGGGCTGACATTAGTGATTTTTCGCTGAAGCGCTCCAAAGCGTTGGGTACCGTCGAATAACTCCCTTAGTACGAGAAAAGCCCATTTTCCGCCCAATACCTCAAGTGTTTTTTCTACATTACATTCAATAGTAAGTGGGGTTTTAGGGATATAATTATTGCTAGATTTAGCTGTTGTCAAGGAATCTCCTCCTGTTTTGGTGCCACTATACTCTTGTATAGTAACTACTCTAGAGATCATATAGTAAACTAAATTTCACTTCTTCCTATTATATACAAACTATTCTAGAATGAATATGTGCGTTAGGCAACCTGCCGAAATCATAACACGGAACTATGGAAAGGAGCAGTTATTATGAAATATCGTAGATTAGGTGGAACAGGCCTAAAAGTTAGCGAGATTAGTCTGGGAAGCTGGCTGACATACGGAGGATATGTAGAAAGAGATAATGCTGTTAAAGCCATTGAAACCGCTTACGACCTAGGCGTGAATTTTTTTGATACGGCAAATGTTTACGAAAAGGGTGCTGCTGAGAAAGTGCTAGGCGAGACCTTGCGGAACTATCCGAGAGAATCCTATGTGCTGGCCACTAAAGTGTTTGGCGAAATGGGGACGGGGCCTAACGATCGTGGTCTATCCCGCAAGCATATTACGGAACAATGTCACGCAAGCTTGCAGCGTCTCGGCGTAGAATACGTGGATATTATGTATTGCCATCGTTTCGATACGGAAACTCCAATTGAAGAGACCTTACGTGCGCTGGATGATCTGGTTCGTCAAGGCAAGGTATATTATGTCGGTGTAAGTGAGTGGACTGCGGCGCAAATGACAGATGCGCTAGCTGTAGCAGACCGCTATTTACTGGATCATATCGTGGTTAACCAACCGATTTATAATATGTTCGAACGTTATATTGAGAAAGAAATTATTCCGCTCGGCGAGCGACGTGGCATTGGACAGGTTGTTTTTTCTCCACTGGCTCAAGGGCTGTTAACAGGAAAGTATAACGCGGACATCCCTGAAGATAGCCGTGCGGCTAAGCTGGATCGGTTGAAAAAGGCGATTACAGAAGAGAAGATTGAAAAGGTTCGCCAACTAAGCGGGGTAGCTGCGGAGTTGAATATTTCTGTGGGAAATCTGGCTTTGGCTTGGATTCTGCGTCAGCCTAATGTAGCAAGTGCGCTAGTGGGTGCCAGTCGTCCGCAGCAGGTCGAAGAGAATGTTAAGGCTTCGGGAATAGAACTTTCCGAGGATATGCTTAAGAAAATTGAAGAGATTCTTAACTAGAGATAGATTCATAAAAAAGGAGATATGATCATGGCGAAAGTAGTTGTTACTGGCGGAAGCGGGATGCTCGGCAGATGGGTGGTCCGGCATTTTGTTGAGCAAGGGTATGAGGTTGTGAATGTGGATACGCAAAAATCTCCAGATTCCTTGTGCCAAACGATCATTGCTGATTTGAATAATTTAGGTGAAGTGTACGGCGTACTTGCAGGCGCTGATGCAGTTGTGCATCTGGCTGCGATCCCGGCCGCAAATATAAAGACGAGTGAAGTCACCTTTCAAAATAATGTAGTATCCACCTATAACATTCTGGAGGCTGCTGCTGGACTAGGCATTCGCAAAGCAGTTATTGCTTCCAGTGAATCCTCTTATGGCATCTGTTTTGCGGTTAACCCATTGGGTCCGCAGTACGTGCCTATGGATGAGGAGCATCCACAATTACCTGAGGACAGTTATGGTCTATCTAAAGTTGTGAATGAAAAGACAGCAGAGATGTTCCAGCGCAGAACGGGTATACAAGTCGTTTCCCTAAGAATCGGAAATGTCATTAACCCATCGACGTATGAACGTTTCCCTTCCTTCATTCATGATCCCGCGCAGCGTGATCGGATTCTGTGGAGTTATATTGATACACGGGATGTAGCGACAGCTTGCCAATTGGCGATTGAAACGGACGGATTGGGCGCAGTTGCTCTTAATATATGCGCAGATGAGACCAGTATGGCTGTTCCTAGCAGAGAGTTAATGGCCGCACGTTATCCAGAGGTGACGGATTTCCGCCAGCCGCTGGAAGGCCATGAGTCGTTACTCAGCAATGCGAAGGCGAAGAAGCTGCTGAATTGGCAGCCCAAGCACTTATGGCGAGATTACGTTAATGAATAAATGACGAGCCAGGTTTACTTTTACTATAAATGAGAGTTCAAAAAGTACGGTTTTTGAACATCCTCTATAAGGAGCGTGTGAAATGAAGGTATTATTTATCGGAGGTACGGGACTGATTAGCCAGGCTGTATCCCCGCACGCGGTAGAACAAGGAATAGAGCTGTATTTGTTCAACAGGGGACAAAGAGGCGAATTCGTTCCGGATGGGGCGAAGGTGATTCAAGGTGACATTCGTAATCCGGCGGAGGCTGCCGAAGTATTGCGAGATTATGAATTTGACGTAGTGGTAGACTGGATTGCTTTTACACCGGAACATGTGCAGACAGATATTGATCTGTTTACAGGTAAAACGAAGCAGTACATTTTTATCAGCTCGGCCTCGGCTTATCAGAAGCCACAGCGTAATTATATAATCACAGAAGAGACACCCCTGGAGAATCCTTATTGGGAATACTCGAGAAATAAAATTGCTTGTGAGCAGCTATTGATGGAAGCACACAAGAGCAGCGGATTCCCGGTTACGATTGTTCGTCCTTCCCATACTTACGGAAACACAGCCATCCCTGCGGCACTCACGAGCGGACAGCATCCTTGGTCCTTGATTGATCGTATCCGTCGTGGCTTGCCTTTAGTCATCCATGGAGATGGAACATCTTTGTGGACACTGACGCATAACTCAGATTTTGCCAAAGGAATCGTCGGATTGCTTGGGCATCCGGAAGCGATTGGGGAGGCCATTCATATTACTTCTGATGAGGTGTTGAACTGGAATCAGATCTATGCGGCCATTGGGCAAGCGGCAGGTGTGGAGCCGAAAGTGGTTCATATCTCTACAGACTTTATCACAGCCTTCTCCCCTCCAGGGACGGCGGATGGCTTGATCGGCGATCAAGCGGTCAGCAGTGTTTTTGACAATCGTAAAATCAAACGTCTCGTGCCTGACTTCCAGGCTGCCGTTCCTTTCTCTGAAGGGATAAAGCAGTCAATTGCTTGGTTCGAGGCTCATCCAGATCAATGCACGGTTGATGCGGAATGGTCTGCTTTACTAGATCATTTGATCGAGAAACATGGAGTTGAGGCCAAGCCTCTATCCTTTTACTCATAAGATTTGTACGGTTAATATTTAAAGACGGTCTGTTCCTAAGGGAGCAGCCGTTTTTTTTGGGTTTGTCTAGCTCAATGTAAGGTTATGGAATGAATCAGCAAATCATGAATATACTCTCACTACCTTAAATTCCGTTAAAAAGGAGTCCTGGCCATGCCAACACATCCCTTTGTCTCGCGTTTTTTTGTAAACTCAGATGCAAGCCGTGAGAAGTTAATTTATGATTTGCCAGAATCCTGGTGGAGCCGTCCCTTTGAATATGAGTGGTGTATTAACTTTATTTCTCCACATGGTGTGGTGCTGGATGCTGCTTGTGGAATTCCTCATCCCTTGAAATTTTATTTAGCTGGGGTATGTGCAGAGGTTTATGCTTGCGATATGGACAGCAGGGTTATTTACCGGGAGGACATCCTAGATGCGATTACAGATGAGATCGGGGAAAAAGCGGCAAAGCAGGTTATAGCTAGAAGAACGAACAACTTGCATCTTGCTCAGGCCAATCTTGCGGCTCTTCCATATGAGGATGAGAGCTTTGACACTATTTTTTGCATATCAGTGCTGGAGCATTTGACCTTAGAGGATACGGTCGGCACTTTACGGGAATTTCACCGAACGTTGAACGAAGAAGGGCTGCTCGTGCTAACGTTTGATTACCCAACGGTAAACTTAAATCTCATGAATGATTTGCTGCTGCAAGCTGGATTTCAATATTGGGGGGAGACGGATTTTGAGTTGCCTGTAGATGCTGTGTCCACAGATTTGTGGGGTGGGTTACAATGCTTCCGGGCTGTTTTGAAAAAATCAAAGGCATAACAGGTCTTCTTACCCTTAAATTAGTAATCTATTTCCAGTAAGCTAGAATAATAGCTATTATAGATTCCATAATGAGGATAGGAGGCTGTATTTTTTGAGATTAGGGTCGAATGTACTGCGCAGCATGCTACTTACTACACTTCTATTATCACTGATTCTCCCTTCGACGATTGCATCTAGTGCAGCTTCGCCATCTTCAGAACCTATCAGACTTGCTTTTGCTGGTGATATTCTCTTGGACGGTTTTGTGGGTGATCAGATCGCGAAATACGGAGTGAACTTTCCGTTTGTGAAAGTCGCACCTACCTTGCAAAAGGCAGATATCGCCTTCGCGAATCTGGAAACGCCAGTGTCTATTCGAGGGAAGGCAGCAGAGAAAACCTTTGCCTTTAGGTCTAAACCAGCAGTGCTTAGTGGCTTAACCTATGCTGGGATTGACGGCGTTTCTTTGGCTAATAATCACATTTTAGATTTCGGAACAGACGCTATGCTCGATACATTGGTGCATCTGGATCGAAACAAGATTGGCCATACAGGAGCTGGTAAAAATGTAGAGGAAGCGTTCAAACCGTATACAAGGACGGTAAAGGGGAAGAAGATCGCTATCTTAGGTGTAAGTCGAGTGCTTTCAGGCCCTTCTTGGTATGCCGGCAACAATAAACCGGGAGCTGCCTCAGCGTACACCTCGCAGCCTATGCTTACGGCTATTCAGAAGATGTCAAAGGAGAATGATTACACGATTGTGTACATTCACTGGAATGAAGAGTTTAAGGATTATCCTGAACAATACGCCCGCACGCTAGCCAAACAGATGATTGATAGTGGTGCAGATATCATACTCGGCGCACACAGCCATTGCCTGATGGGCATCGAATACTACAAAAATAAACCGATCTATTATTCACTTGGAAACTTTGTGTTTAATCGTTCAACACGTGGTGGAGAAAAGACGCTTCACTCGATGCTGGTGAATTTTGAGATTAATGAGGCCAAGGTGACTAGTAAGATTACGCCAGTCAAAATTATTGGTGGACAGCCGAACTTCATGGACGATTCTTATAATAAGAAGACGATCAAGCTAATGAATAGCCTATCTTATAATGCAATTATTGATGCGAATGGCAGGGTTACGGAGAAACCATTATAACGATAGAATAGATCGACCAGAGATCACTGGTCGGTTTTTTTTGTAATTAAATTCAATTAATTATACTAAATTTATCCAATATTTGATCTTTCTATTAATAATATGTAATACTTATATTAAATCAGTACATAGTAGAAAGCTTGATTGTCGAAAAAAGTAGATGCATAAAGCATAAATAGTCTGTATTAACTCTACTAAACGTTTTTTTGCTCTGATATACGTCGGAGTGTTTCCAGACTTGATGTATTGGGTAAATGAGGGTATCAATTGGGATACTCTTCAAGCTGATTTGTAATCGCAATGTTGGATATTTATTAATTTCAAGACAAATAATTTGGATCGCTTTACAGCATTTTGTCGAAAGTGTACATATTTTTGTCGAATAATTGTCGATAAATATCATATTTTGTAGAAATAAAATTGACAGGGAATGAATAGCACTTTAATATTAGAGTATAGCGTAATCATTACTATCACTTAGAAGCCTACATAGCTTTTAGCAAAAATGATTATTAATGTGAATTTAAGGGAGGATGTACGATGATGAAAGCGACAGGCATAGTAAGAAAAGTAGATGAATTGGGACGTATCGTAATTCCTATTGAACTACGTAGAACGATGGGAATTGACATAAAAGACCCGCTCGAGATTTTTGTAGATGGAGAGAAAATTATTCTTAGAAAATACGAGCCAACTTGTATCTTCTCCGGAAGCGCAGAGAACCTCATCAATTTCAAAGGTAAAATGGTAAGCAAAGATGTTCTCGATGAGCTGATTTCTAGCTTTGACAGAGTGTAGTCGATAGATTACACATTTTTGCTAAAAAAGAACCGGTACAGCAAGCACAATTTGTGCATGCTGCCGGTTCTTTTTTATGATAGCACAACAAAAAAAGCAGCAAATCCCCTAGAAAAATAGGAAATCTACTGCCCACACGATCCTTATTCAGACTCCAGCACACTTTGAATCTTTTTGATAAAGGCTTCATATTGCACTAGGCCCAATTCCATACACAGCTTCTGGTAAGGGGACAGTTTGCAATCTAGTTGCTTTAATTTCTGATCAAGATCGTCGTACATTGCCTGCTTTTCTATCAATGCTTGCCGAAGTAGATTATCTATGTTCTCTTTATCGGTCTTATCTCCGAAATACAGATGCATAAAAAAGTCTGAACGCAGAACTTCCTTTTCAGCCGGTGTTTGCAAGTAAGCATGGAACTGATCCAAGCCGGCACGGGTAATGGTAAATACATTTTTGTCAGGTTTGCCTTCCTGCCGTATGGATTCTTTGGTGATTAGGTCCAGCTTCTCCATCTTGCTCAGGGTTGGGTAGATGGTGCCGTAGCTGGCATCAAAGAAAAAAGAAAAGTATTCCTCGAAATGCCGTTTTATCTCATAACCCGAATGAGGTTTTTCACTTAATATCCCTAGAATGACATCTTGTATATTCATGAATCATTGTCGCTCCTCTCTTTCACCTCCTACCATATCACAACTGCATTTCGCTCTCAATTTGAAAAGGCATAACCAAGGAGGCAAACTAAATAATTATGCATTTGCTGGTACGGGCTCTTGTTCTTGTGATAACTGAGTTTCCTTGCGAATGAAGGTTAGGATAATGCTTAATCCAGCTATTGCTGCACCAATGCAGAGTAGATAGAACATATCTTTCCATACACCATTGCCTCCGATAACTAGGTCGAGCATGCCATTTACCGCGTAGTAAGCAGGTGAGAAGGGACCGATCCAGCTATAAAAAGGAGAAAGCACATCACGAGGAATCGTTGCTCCGGAAGCTAACATTTGTATGGAAAGAAGTGCGATATTTAGCCATGCACCAGCGTCGCCGAGTAGCAGCAGACTGAACTGTGCAAGAATCATGCAGGAGAGAATCACAATGAATTCGAACAGCCACATGAGCAGAAAGCCATGGTTGGAGTGGATCCCGAGTGAGTTAACCATGATAGTCCCCACTAGAGAGGTTAGTACAGCCGTTGCACCCATAATGGCAAACCGGGCTCCAAAGCGATCCCATTTACCAAATTGACCCGATAAGTTGGAAGAAGCTTTTTGCAGATTCATGGCGAGTAGCATAGCTCCGGTAAAGGAGGCCGTAACAATCATTAACGGAACCATAGTTTGTGCAAAATTAGTTGTAGGATGGATGACTTCAACGTTTGCGGAGATTCGGCTGCTTGCCGCACTTTTGATGATCTCTGCTTGTGCTTGTGGCAGCTTCATAGCTTCGAGGGTTTGGTTTAGTGTTGTATTACTGCTTTGTGTGTTCATGGCAGCCGTGACTTTAAGGGCTACAGTCTGCATAACATTGCTAACCATTTGCGGATTAGATTCATTTATGAGGTAACGGAGTTCAGTCTTTCCGGATGGATTACTAACCGCTCCGGTGAACCCTTGTGGAATATTGATAATCATGCGGATTTCTCTATGCTCAAGGGCTTCCTTGGCAGCTTGTAGTGGAAGGTCCTGTCTGGTTACGAACTGAAGGGACTGGGTAATGCCATCGACTACAGGCTGAGCATTCGCACCATCCTCATTCACAATAGCAATCGGCAACCGATCTACCCGATCAGTTACATGGTCATACCCTGTAATCCAGATTAAGCTGAAAAAGACTTGGAATAACAGTGCAGTTATAATCCCGACGATGGTAGCGGGCTGCTTGAGGAAGCGCATGATTAATGGACGTGACATGGTTATCTCTCCTTTATATTTCAACATGTTATATTACAGGTTGTAATATAACATGTTGAAATATAAACTGCAACAAGAAAAGTGGAGAGCATGGACATTCCGAAGTGATATCATATATCATAGGGCTTGTACTGGAAATTTCGTGCAGATGAATGTGCTTACCTGAAGCAAAAGAGAATGGGGAGGAACAACAGATGAGTAATGAGGTACAAGGAACAGAACTGAACGCGGTTCACTCGGAGTTGAACAAGCCGGAAGCGATTGTTTTTGATATGGATGGAACACTGTTCCAGACTGAAAGTCTTTTATTACCTGCATATCATAAAATGTTCGATATTTTGCGGGAAGAGGGATTATACTCAGGACCAACACCGCCTGAAGAGCTTATTCTAAGCGGCTTAGGGATGCTGCTGGCAGATATTTGGAAGAAGGTTATGCCTGATGCCGATGAGGCGGTGCACCGCCGTGCAGATGAGCTGCTATTGCAGCTTGAGGTCGAAGGACTTGAAGCAGGTGGGACGTTACTGTATCCTCAGGTGGTCGAAACACTGACTGCCCTAAAAGAGCGTGGAGTACGGTTGTTTGTGGCTAGTAATGGGCTGGAGGAATACATTCACAGTATAGTTGTGGTGCATGAGCTTAAAGAGTTATTTGAAGGATTGTATAGTGCCGGTGGTCAAGGCACTGCGACGAAGACAGAATTGCTACGCATTTTGCTGGACAATCATGGAATCAAGAGTGCCTGGATGGTAGGCGATCGCTCGTCCGATGTGGAGGCAGGTAAGGGAAATGCTCAAACCGTCATCGGCTGTGCGTATGCAGGTTTTGGCCGTCAGGATGAGCTGAAGGGCTCCGATGTAATTATCACTTCCTTTGATGAGTTGATAGACTTGTACGACAACGCATCGGTTAGCGAATAGGAATATCGCGATTTATATTTGGTAAACGAATAAAAGGCAAACCTCATCTAGGCAGAGGGTTGCCTTTTTAATGTTAAGGTTCTAAATGCAGATGCAGGAATAGCTCAAAGCTAAAAAGATATACATAAACAAAGGGGATGATCCGATAGATCATGGAAAGGGGTTATTCCTATGTGATGATAAGGAATCGAGAAGCATGTTAAAGGAGTATGAAAAATGATAATGAGCTTCCTTTTTATTGCTTTAAGCGCTGCACTTGGAGTGGGCATGTGGTTTTTAGTAATAGGTATAGTCTTTTCTATTGGTGGCGGAGACTTATTTATAGTTACTCATTATGATTCCTTGTTTTTTTATATTGCTGTTTTTTTATTGTGTATCGTGAGCTATCTTTTGTTTATAAAACATCTATTAGAAAAGGACTTACAGCTCTTGCTCCATATTTGTGTGGGTACCACTATGCTCTTCTTTTTTCTAACGCCTTGGCTGAGCTAATCAAAATCTTCAATACAACGAGTTTTTCTAATATAAGTTCCTCAGAACATCAGAATCTTCCAGGAAGGCAGTGGCATCAAGACCTAACCTTTCGGCAATTTTCATAACCTATGCAGGCAGAGCGCCAACGAGCCATCGTTCGCTCTGCTTTTTTTGTGCTGCTGGAAAATATCTCGACACCAATCGAGTTTTTGTGAGTTTTTTGTGAGATTGATTTGGTTTTATGAAACTACATCATTCTCTAAAAGGAGGAGTGTAGGTGCTCAAACTGAAAGATTGGCGCGAATTGGACATCCTGCCTGTTAGCAAGTTCCCCCATTGGAGGTGGCAGGCTGTAAACATTCGCAGTCTCCTGCCATCATTTTTCATACACCGGAAAAGTGAAGGCAGTAAAACTACTATGAGGAATGGAGAGTGGACAATGAAGAGGTATAAGCTGTTTTCGATAATGTTGGTGTTGTCTTTGGTATTGTCCATGCTTCCTGTTGCACCTGCAACAGGAAACGCGGCTGCAGGTTCAGCGGGGGCAAGGGCCGAATATGGCGGATTAGGCGGGTCTGAGCTATTCCTGGGAGGGAGATATATAGAGCTTGGAATCAGCAAC
Organism: Paenibacillus sp. FSL H7-0737; assembly: GCF_000758545.1. NCBI lineage: Bacteria > Bacillati > Bacillota > Bacilli > Caryophanales > Paenibacillaceae > Paenibacillus > Paenibacillus sp. FSL H7-0737. Next base: position 2,061,560 of record NZ_CP009279.1, read on the forward strand.
TGGGGCGATTTCGGCACTGAGGGCAATAAACCCGCGAACTTCCGCGGAACAAGCAGTAGAAATAATCTTGGCATGAGTGCGGATCATGACGGGTATGGCACTGGCTTGGATCTGCCCGTGGATTATTATTTGCCTGGGACTCCCGAGGAACGGTTCGCGGTAGGCTATAAGGTGGGTGGAAATACATATGCGAAATCCAATTCAGCTGTGATGAACACCAAGCAAATGCCGACTACGGTATTGAATACCTCGCAGGAGGATAAAGGGCTCCTGAGTGCGACTATCGTCTCTACATGGGACGGAACAATGGAAATTAAGCAGGTTATAAGCTTTAAAGAAGATTACAAGTTCTACCGTAATGACGTTACCATTAAGAATCTCTCCGACCAGACCTGGGATGGAGCTCGGTATATGCGTTCAATGGATCCGGATAATACGGTAGACCAGGGCGGATCATATGCAACGGCTAATAGGGTAACTCATACCGTAGAGGAGGATGGCGTTGCTGTCGTTGAAGCGAAGACCAATTCGGACGCAGACCCGCTCTTTAAAGCATTTAGTTCGAGAGCACCTATCTTCTTCTACTCAAGCAATCCGCAGGCCAAGGCATCCGTATTCGGATTTACCAATGTAGATCCTTATGCCTTTGAGGCGTATGACAGTCCGAAGTCTAAAAATCAGGAAGTGGTGGCTGATACGGGTATCACGATGACCTGGGATTCGGGCGCTCTGGCTCCAAGTGAGAGCAAGAGCTTCACCTACTACACCAGTCTAGACGAGCGGGACTTCAAAGAGGTTCTCGCGGAAATCGAGCTGGATGAGGGCAGCGGCCCTCTGACTGAGACGGAGGCCAATGATGGTACGGTGAAGGGCAACCAGAAGGTCAACATCCTTGGAGCTACCCTTACCGATCCGATTGACGTGAACCATATTCGGATCAACAACCTGCCCGCCGGACTGGGCTTTGAGGTGACCCGGTTGAGTGAGAACGAGCTCAACTTCAAGCTGACCGGTGCAGCGGTAAACCACAGTAAGGAATTTAGTGTAGATAACTTGTCTGTGACAGTCGGCAAAGAGAATCTGATCGGGACTTCCGCTGATTTAACAACCAAGACCTTCAGTCTTACCTTTATTGATCCAGCTATGCTGAGCTTGGATAAAGGCATTGTCTCGGAAGCGGTATACGGTAGTGGGCAGATTTCCGAGACATTGCTGTTGTCCGTTACCGGCGGCAAATTTGCTTCGGATATTGGTTCAAATGATATCGAGATTCGAAATCTTCCTGACGGGCTAAGCGCGACATTGAAGAGAATCTCTGATAAGGAGCTTCAAATCGGCTTTGACGGCATCGCAATGGAGACGGAGGACGTATACAATGCCTACGTAACGGTAGCGGCTGATAAGCTTGTCGGAAGTCCGAAATCTCTAAGCACTAATACGTTTAAGATTGATTTTAAGGACAAGGAGCCTTTTCTGGTCGCTCACTCACCTGTTTATGAATCCGATCTTAATGATGGCAGCATTGCCGATGCACTGGTTCTGGAGCTCAAGAACGGAATCTTTGATGCATCCGTTAGAGATTCAGTATACGCGGTGAATTGGCCGGATGGGTTGGAAATAGGCGATATTACGATTGACAATCCTACCCAAATAACCTTATCTATTGCCGGACATGCAAACAGCCACGAAATCACGGATAGTATAAATAATGCGGAGGTGACGGTCGCGGGAATCCCGTCAACTACCTTCTCGGTCCTATTCCGTTCTCCGCCGCCGTCCATTTCGGCTTCTCCAGATGTTCTCCATGATGCGGGCGACGGCTCGGTCGAGGAGACCTTGAGGGTAACCCTGAAGAACGGCAGATTTACCGAAGAGGTTAACACTGGTGTAACGATCAATAACCTACCGGAGGGACTGGACTTCACTGTGGTGCGCATCAGTGACACTATACTCGAAGTCCACTTTACGGGGCAGGCAACGAAGAAATCCGATGCTTCCGCATTTGCTTCGGTCACAGTTGATCCTGCAATTGTCATTGACGCTGCAGCATCACTCACCTCAAATAATTTCGATTTGCAGGTGCCGGATGCAACTTCTCTAATTGTTAGGGATATGACTGATCTTACCTGGGACACGATCCGGGAAGAGAATATCCAGCAAGAGTCTGTCACCTCGGATGTATATCTTACTGAGAAGGGGACTTACGGAAGTAAGATTATCTGGAAATCTACGAATGAAGCGGTCATCTCGCCTGACGGTACTGTTACTAGACCCTCATTCGAGAAAGGGGATCAAGAGGTTACATTAACAGCGGAATTCAAGAACGGTTCTTCTGTCCAGACGAAGACCTTTATTCTTATTGTCAAAAAAGAAGCGGGAACCGATGAACAGTCGGTTGCTGAAGATTTAGATCGGTTAACCTGGGAGATGATTCGGGCCGATAATGAAAGCCAGAAAGACGTGAAGACGCTGCTGAAACTGCTGACAAAAGGCAGCAACGGCAGCAGCATTACCTGGAGTACTTCGAATAATGAAGTCATCGGCACAGATGGCAAGGTAACGCGTCCTGGTTATCTGGAAGGGGACCAGAATGTAACCTTGACTGCGACAGTAAGCAAGGGTAAAGCTGTTCAGACCAAGGAATTCGTTGTGACAGTCATCAAGCAGCCGATGAATGACGCGGAAGCCGTAAGCGAAGACCTGGCAGGGTTGACCTGGAAGATGATCCGGGCCGAAAATGAGCGCCAGGAGGATGTGAAGACGCTGCTGAAACTGCTGACAAAAGGCAGCAACGGTAGCGGCATTACCTGGAGTGCGTCGGATAAGAAAGTGATTGATACAGACGGCAAGGTAACGCGTCCTGGTTATCTGGAAGGGGACCAGACGGTAACCCTGACCGCAGTGATAAGCAAGGGTGAAGTCACCTTTAAGAAAGAGTTCATCCTTATTGTTAAGGCAAAGATTGCAGATATTAATGAACAATTGGCCGAAGAAATCGGTATGTTGAGAATTGGCTATACCAATCCGGATTCGGTAAACAGCGTAACGCAAAATATCCAGCTGATCTCGAATGGCTTCTATGATTCCAAAGTAGTATGGACCAGCCATAGAAGCGATATTGTCAGTAACACAGGAGAAATCCAGCGACCATTGAAAGATACGATTGTCAGATTGACCGCCCGGGTAACGAAGGATGGCTTCTTTCATGAAAAGGACTTCTACATCACGGTTAAGGGAACAAGTCTGGTTGATCTTCCCAAGGATGAACTTAATGCGAATATTGTATACGCACCAGGAGATTCCGAGAATTCTGTAAAGAAAAATTTATTTTTGACGACTAAAGGAGATACGGGTTCCTTACTGACTTGGACATCTAGTAATCCTGACATCATCTCGAACACTGGCCGGGTCAGCAGACCGGGTCCGGAAGAAGAGGATGTAAAGATAGTGCTTACCGTGCGGCTTGCCGATCACGACAAGCCGGGCGAATTTAGAGTCAAGACGTTTACGGTCATCGTCAAAAAGCTGAGTGATCAAGAAGCAGTGGACGAGGCAGCTAGAAGTTTGAAGATAGACGATGCCGCAGTCTTTGCAGAAGGTGACATTTGGGAAAGTGTAACTGAAGGCTTCCTGCTGCTGCAGACTGGAAAGTACAACACTGATATTACATGGGCCTCTAATCACCCGGCAGTAATCGGAATTGATCAGAACGTTGATCAAGCTAAAGGCAAGGTTAACCGGAAAAATGAAGAGACCAACGTCATTCTGACAGCAACCTTTAGCCGAAATGGCAAAACTGCGACCAAAAAATATCTGCTGATTGTCAAGGCGCTAGGAGTGGCGAAGGACGGAGCTATCCGTCAAGTGACCTCCAGACAGGCAGAGTTGTCTATTAATAACGATGGCAAGCCGTTGCAGCAAGGTATCAACATTCTAAGAACGAATATGTCGGATGGGACTAAGATCGATACAATCATTGTGGACGACAATCAAATGTTTAATTTGGTGGAAGCTGTGAATCCAAATGATCCAGATCTGGTGAATCGAAGCCTGACCATAAGTCACGTGGACGATCCTTCTGAACATGCGGATGAGATTGCCATAGAAATTCCGGCATCGGCCATATTGACCCTTGCAGGGCGCAACATTGCATTGGATATCGTCACCAGTCTGGCATCCATTCATTTGGATGAAGCAAGTATCAAGCAGCTTGAAGCTGCCGGTACAGACTTGTATTTCAGAATTGTACCGGTACGGAATTTAAAGGAACAGCAGACCTTCCAGACGAACGCCGTTAATATTGGTACTACGAAGCTTATACTAGCCAATAACCAGACCGTTAAAGTTCAGGGAATACCGCGGGGGATTGAGACTAACTACAGTGGGATCAATACGTATATCCGGATTCCGCTGTCTGAGCTGACTGACAAGATTCCTGTTCAGAGCTCCGTTGCCAGAGATGCCTTCCTGGATAGTCTGAGAATCTATGTTGAGCATAGTGACGGAGACATTGTAGTGTATTCTCCTCTCCGGATTGGATACACCGCTAAAGGTGAACCGGAATTTGCAGAGTTCCAGATTGATAAATTCAGTATTTTCCAAATGATTCAAATCGCAGATAAGAAATCGGACGACTCTCAGCACTCCGGCAACCCGATTGTTGTCAGCACTGCTCCTGTACCGGTACCAGCAGACACCAGAAGTACTGAACTGACTGGCGAGAAGTTGAAGGAGCTGCAGGATCAGGATGGAGTGATTAAGGTTGAAACCGACTTAGGTACTATCAAGCTGAATTCTGGTAATGTAAGTCTGGATAAAATCCAGAAGCTATTTGGACAAGAACATATGAATCCAAAAGACATTGTGATTCGTGTAGGATTAACCACAGCCGATCAGAGTTACATTGAAGGATTCAAACTGGCAGCCAAGAGGGAGCAGGTACAGCCTGTAGGTCAACCTGTCAAGTTCTATATCGAAGCATCGTATAAAAATCAGACCCGATCCGTTTCAAGTCAAGGTTGGGGAGAATATACGTTGCCGGTACCGGAAGGAATGAAGATTACAACAGGTGTTCTCTACAAGGATGGTGAGATTTATCATCAGCCAACTTATGTGAATATAGAGAATGGACGTTACTATGCGCGCATTAACAGCCTCGAGAGCGGAGTCTTCGGATTAATCTGGAATCCGGAAGAGTTCCAGGATGTTGAGCGGCATTGGAGCAAACAGGATGTTAATGTTATGGGCTCCAGGCTCGTTGCGAATGGCACGAGCGATACGGTCTATGAGCCGCAGCGCGCAATCACCAGAGCGGAATTCACGGCTATGATGGTCAGAGCTTTGGGAATTGTCAATTATGATGAGCGGTCTGTATCCTTCAGTGATGTCCCGGCACATGTCTGGTATGAACGGGAAATGGAAGTTGCGATAGAGAATGGTCTAATTGCTGGTTATCCTGACGATACATTCAGACCGAATAACAGCATCACGCGACAAGAAGCGATGACCATCGTCAGTAGAGCGATGAAAATTACCAAGCTAGTATCTACCCGCAGTGAAGAGCAGTATTTAGAGCTGCTTCAGTCTTTTACGGATTCGAAATCGATTGCCAAATGGGCAGAAAAAGACGTGAAAATGAATCTTTCTGCCGGCATCATTGTAGGTAGAAATGAGCGGCTGGCGCCTAACGAGAATATTACTCGTGCCGAGGCAGCCGCTGCAGTAAGAAGACTTCTGATTCAGTCGGGAATCATAAATCCTTAATTGTAGCAGTGAATTTATTAATTCCTATTTTTAACAAAAGCAGCGGTTGCCCAAGTTGGGAAGCCGCTGCTTTTGTTGTTGAGTATCAATTTATTCCTCAGTAGTCTTAGCTGTGGTTGGGGCACCTTTGTTATTATATAGCCATAACGCATATTCTAAAGGTCGCACTAGTGCTTTGCGATAGGTGTTGCCGTCCCCTGATCGGGCAAACACTTCACGTGCAGGCTTTGGATTAACCTCCAGCACATAGATTTTTCCTTCTCGATCAATGGCAAGATCCAGTGCAAGTTCACATAAGGCTCCGAAACTTTCTTCCAGGAAGGCAGCGGCATCAAGACCTAACCTTTCGGCAGTTTTCATAACCTTATCGGTTTTATCTTGACTACCCAGCCATTCCTTCAGGAGCGTTTCAGCTCGAACGGCGTGCCCACCGCCATGAAGATTGGAGGTTACGCTTCGCGCCGCACCGACCCTTGCTGCCATACCTGTCAGTTCCCAGACGCCTTGCCCATTCTTTTGAACGAGCATGCGGTAATCATGGAAACGTCCGCCAGGCAAACGTAGTGGAATCCCCTGTTGGACGAGGAAACGTCCACCAATACACCATTGTCGAACGATGGAATCCAATCGGGAGGCAGAGACCTTTCGGGGTGGAATAATCCGGCGATCTTGGCGGCGGCCCTGAATATCAAATACCCCTTTACTGTTCTTTACCCGCTCAATTCTAAGGATCCCGCGTCCACCTGTGCCGTTTGCAGGCTTGATATAGAGGACCGGGCTCTGCTTTAACATTCGGTGCAGATCCGCAGAGGAGTTATATAGTAATGTTTCTGGCATATGCTGCCGGAAGCGACTCTTTTGTGAGAACGTTTGGTGAATGGTCCATTTGTTGCGCAGTGGACGATTCAGAAACAGCAGATGTTTATAGCGTTCACGGAAACGAAGCAACTGTTGAAAGCGCGTGCTGCGCTGGATACGGCAACGGTCATAAATCATGTTCGGGAAGGAACGCCATTTGCGTGACCATTTCCCGCTCTTTGGATCAAAGACTAGGGCATGGATCTGCTCTTTGCTGGGATGGACATCCATGGGGGTAAACACAAAAACATCCAAGCCCATTCGATTACCCTCAATGATCATTCTCCGGTACACGGCCTTTTCTTCAAGCTGCTTGGCTTCATTTATATACAAAGTAAGAATGCCTAAGACGGGCTCTGGCACAGGAGTTCACCTTCTTGTGGAGAGTTTGTAGTACTGACGGTATTCTGTGGTGACCGGATCAATAAAGTTGGCTTGCCAGTAGGGCCACTAGAAAGCGCCACTGCGGCAAGACCAACATTGAAACACATTTTCAGACTGGCTGTATTATCGCTGGCAACACTGCATTCCAGACGGCCTAAACGCTTTAACTGGGCGGCCATAAGGGCGGTGCCGGTATGCCTATTTCGGTATAAGGGATGCACGGCAACGAGACAGGCCTCTTCACCGAAACCGGATACGAAGCTTACTCCTGCTAGCTGGCGCCCATTCTGACCGCGTACGGTGGCGACAAGCAGCGAGACACCCGGCTCTGACAACTGTTCTGGAGTTAATCGGGCCATTACCTTGCAAGCCTGGTTTGTAATCCGACGCTCCCCATGCTCTCTTATAAACTCAAGCAGTCCGGTTAGCCGCGATTTCCACTTTTTAGCATCAGTGTCGTAGATAGAGGATATCTGCATGCTGTGTCACATCCTTTAATGAATTCTACTTGATATGGCGTGCTAAGTGCTGGCCATATTGAAAGATTCGCTCCAAAGAAAGCTTGCGAATCGCAGGCTCATCAAATTTCATCGGACGGGAGTTTGCCTCAAAGAACCAGAGTCCACCGTTCTCATCGACACCGAGATCCATCGACATCTCCCCAAGCATAGAATCAGAGGCTCTTTCAATTTGTCTGGCAATTAACAGAGCAGTTGTAGGTACACTTTTTAAGATAGAGGCTGCTCTTTCGGTTCCAAATGTGCTTTCCAGCATGGTGGAGGGCTCCTCGATACTTCCGCCACGAGGTACATGCGTAGTGATGCTGCGGGCACCAGCTAGACGTGCACCTATGCCGGTCATTGCCCAGCCGCCTCTGCCATTTTTCTGCAGAAGTACACGTAGATCAAATGGTCGTCCTCGGTGAGTTGCTAGTTCAATAGCTTGCTGTACGATATAGCGTGAGCTTCCCTTTTCTTTTCCTATCCGTGCCCAGAGGCGTTCTACTGAGGCAGCTTTGTAGGTCACATTTTTTTTGCCGCTTTGAATTTGCAGACGATAGGGTAAGGTGGTATCTGCACGGTATTTTAAACGCATAATTCCTTTACCTGCTTTGCCATTCTCAGGTTTTAGGTAGAGACTGGTATGATTATTTAGCATGGCAATAAGCGTGTTTGCACTGCGTAAACGTCTGGTTTTTGGAACATGTTTTGAGGTGGCATGCGAGCCCTTCAGCCATTCAAATAGACTCCATTTATTGAAAAAATATGGATTATATAGCTTAATGCCTGGATGTTCCAGGCATTGAGCTATTTTGCGTACGACAGCAGGTTTTTCCTCATCCTCACGGGTAGGAATTCGATTATAGATGATTTGTGGAAGAGGTACAGGAATGCTGTACCATATTCTTCCGCTGGATGATGGGACATAACCGTTCACCATCCGTTCCTCGAGCTTCAAGTCACGGACAGTGACGACGTAGACAAGAAATCCCAGTTCCTTGCCTGTGCGAATGATGTCCCGGAAATTATTACGGTTGCCATTAAAATGCCTTACTTTATCGCTGGTTGTCAGTATGGCAATAACGGGTTTTGTTTCATCCGGAATATGGGTGTTCACATCTCATCCCTCCTGCGGAATTTGCTGAGGTATAGACAATGCTCCAGAATGTGCTCGATGGAAGCTTTGCCCTCAGCGCGCAGGGAAGGATGACGGAAGATGGAACGTCCTGGTTTGGCGTTGGCCTCGAACATCCAGATGTCTTCATCCTGATCAATGCCGAGATCAAAGCCAATTTCACCGAGCAAATGACGATGCTGGATTTCTAAGGATTCTGCCAGCTTAATGGCTGTACTCTTCGCACGCTGTAATACTTCATCTGCTCGGCTGCCGAATACACGCCCGAGCGCCTGCCCAGGTGTAAGCAATGCCCCCCCATTTTTGAGGTGAGTGGTGACACTGCCTCGGCCGGCTTTCTTCGCACCAATACCAACTACAATCCATTGATTACTGCCGTTTTTATGCATATGGAATCGGAAATCAATGGGGCAGCCATCAATTTCAATCAAACGTATTCCTTGTTGGACGATATAATTTTGCAGGCCTTGACCGTGTCGTGACCGAAGCATACGCATGAGGCTTTCAAAGGTAGTGAAGCGCAGAAGTACGTTTTTTCCACCTTTGCGGTAGCGGGCAAAATATCCTTTTTTCGGCAGATAGGTAAGTCGGTAAATCCCGTGACCCAGGCTGCCTGCGGAAGGTTTGTAATATACAAAATGGTGGTGATCCAGCATTTCTCTCATTTTTTCGGAGGAGGGATTGCTGTGTGTCTCAGGTACGTAACGGTTTGCTGCTCCGTCATTCTCTAGCAACCGATAAATATCGGACTTATTGAAAAAGCTCCAGTTGAAGTAAGGGATTTTCTTGCGCATAAAGCGTTCGCGAAGCTGGTTGATATAAGGTGAAGTCTCCGCTCTCCGACTGGGTAGCCGATTGTAGACGACATCAGGCAGAGGAACCATTTTACGTTCGAATTTGCCGCCTGCGGTTAAGAAATAACCATAGACCTGCTCCTGTTGCCAGTTGATATCACGCGGCATAAAGGCAAATATATAACATTTGTTACTGCCTTCCCGCAGTAATTGCTTTATAAAGCCAGTGCGAGAACCGAAGGGTTGATTTGAAGATGCTGGCCCATCGGTCAATACACCGACTAAAGGTCCCAGCTGTACCTCGTCGTTTTGCAGATTGCGTAAATAGATACCACCAGATTTCGGAACCTTGATAGCACTCTTTACACCAGTGGCGAGGAATAGATGATTTCCGGCGCGCTTGATGGGCTTGATCATGGTCGGGATGGCATCTTTACCGAGTCTAAGGCGAATGTTCTTCTTCCCGGTTAATTTCAAGCTTTTCATCAGTGCACCTGATACATATACAACTCTTTGGGGCTGCTTAGTAAAATGCACATTGCAAAAAGTGAGACTCATTTATGAATCCTCCTTAGGAACCATTGTTATCATTCTCCCGTTTATAACGGAGCTGTCCGTAGATAGGGATGGTATCCGTCGCTGTGTGAGTAGCAGATGGCGCGCATAAGACAGTGGATTCTCGGCGGCGAGCTTAGCAGCCCGGCGGTCGCCCGTCAGCCGGAATACCGTGCGCCCTGGCTTGGAATTTGCTTCTAGTAAATGAATCCGACCGCTCGAATCAATACCGAAATCTAGGCCGAGTTCTCCAAGCCTACCGCATGCGGCCTCCAGAAGAGGAGGCAAGTATGCAGCTTCTGCAGCAAGCTCCTGCATGATGTCTTTTCCGTCCTGACCATATTCTGCAAGTAAAAAGGGCAAAGGAGGAACCGCAGTTCCACCGCCATGCAGGTTCGAAGTCAGTGAACCATGATTACCCAGCCGAACGGCCATGCCAGTAAGATCCCAGCGACCGAGGCCATTCTTTTGCATCAATACACGCACATCGAACGGTTGCCCCTTACGATTAGTTAGGTGCAGATAAGGCTGTATAATATAGCGGCGTGTGCCGATAAATTCATGAATCCAGTTCAGTCCTTCATCCTGCGAGCTGAATACATATTGAAAGGGTGTATTTGTCCCATCACGCCCTCGTACTCTTATGCCTCCTCCAGAGCGTCTGTTCTGCAGTATGGCATGCAATGTACGTTTGCCATGAGAGCCTGCTTTGGGTTTTAGGAAGACCCCGTATTCTCTTTCAGCGAGCATATTGCTTAACTTGCGTGTACCGGTATAAAGAACAGTTTCCGGCAGTAAAATAGCGGCTCTTCGGTTGCGCTTCAAGATCTCGTATACGCCCCATTTATCAGGTAAACCTCTTGACCAAGGTAGTGAGCGGTGAAGGAAAGAGAGTGCAGAAGAGGCTTCTTTTCTTTCTTTCGGACTATTGTAAAAACAACGATTATAAATGATATCTGGTGGTGTAGAGGTCGTATTGTGCCAGCTTCCGTCTTTCCATGTATAACCGGTTATAGATGACCCGTCTGCCGCTACTCCGTCCGGATGAAACACGAGGACTTTAAGGTTGTATCGCGGAGCTGCACGGCATAAATGACTGCAAAATTCTGGCTCGGCAATCGGAGGATTCCCGTGGCGACGGCCCGTCATAATGCCGAGGAACCCCATAGCTGTTTCAGTCATTGTGTCCTCCTTATAAACCGGCCAAATAGCGACAATACAGAATCATTTGCTTGACGGACGGTCTGATTTTTTGATCGTTTAGCGGTGTATTATCGTTCTTGGAAGGTTTGGAATTAACCTCCAAGAGCCATATTCGTCCGGATTGATCCAGTGCCAGATCGATTCCGAGCTCTCCAAAATGAGCAGGGATAAAGGTTTCTACTCCTCTTGCAATGGCAAGTGCTGCTCTTGGAAGCTGAAGCTGTACGCTATCCTTGGTACCTGGAGGAAGGCTGCTCTTGCTAACGGCTTCACGGACAGTACTGAGACTGCCACCTCTTGCTAGATTGGAGACGAAATGATTGCTTCCAGCGGTGCGAGCGACAATGGAGGTAACGCCCCATTTCCCGGTACCATTCTTCTGTACAAGTGCTCGAAAATCTACAGGACGCTTACCGAGCTCCATCAAGGGCAATCCTTGTTGAATCTGGTAGCGCGTTGTCTTCATCTTGGGAGCAATGGATTGATACAGTTTAGCTAATGTTGGGTAGCTTTGCTTGCGTGTACCTATAGAGGTAGTAGATAACAAACGGTATCCTCCGCCTTCATCTTTGGAGATTCGGAGAATTCCTTTGCCGAGACTGCCTCGTACAGGCTTTAGAAACACGCTTGGATATTGGCTGCACATCTTCTTTACAACGGCAAAACCGTTTAAAACATGCGATTCCGGTAAATACCGCTTCAATGAAGGGTCTTGCGCTAAAGCTTCAAATACTTCTGTCTTGTCAAGAAATTTTTCGTTGAAGAAATGCGTTCCATACCGTGATTTTACATCCGCCAAAAAATGCTGTACGCTAGGTTTATTCTCCACCTTTCGCGTCGTTAGCCGATTGTTGATTACATCGGCGATGGGCAGACTCATTTTCCTCCAACCCTCGTTGTATACCCAGCCCTGGATGGAAGAGCTGCTTGTTTCCAGCGCTTCCGGGGTAAAGAAATATACATAGGCGCCTTGTGAGTGGCAGGCATTTGTTAATTCTCGACAGAACATGGTAATGGGTCCAAACAGCCTGTCGAGATTATCTGGATGGTCACGGCTGACGAGTACACCGATCAACGGTCCAAGTCGCAAGGTACGACTTACGGAGCTGTAAGAGGCGTTGAGGGTTTGCCGATGTTTCCATCCGGTGCGCCGCGCCAGTCCTTCGCTTACACGCAGGCTTTCGGATTTGGGAGCCGGGATAATGGTAACCTCCTGCCGGAAAGAGCCGAAAGCCAGCTGGAGCGTTCCGTGAGCCGGGATTTTGAGTCTTTTCATGGATCGTTCGCCAAGCATTATAGCGTTTTCCTGCAGGATGCCCGTCTGGACCGTATGGACCGGGATCTTGAATTGGGACATCGTGGATCTCCTTCCGGTAGGCAGCATGATGCCGGCAATTTGGTAGCTAAGGGTTACATATCATTCATCATATGGAGACATATGACCCTTGGTGATTGACCTACTCTTTAAAAACCTTGCCGCATCATTTCATAAGTCTGACCCAAGAAGCGAAACAAGCATGGGATGAATTAATATTTGGAAACTTAAGCAACGCTTTCGAAGTGAGTTTTGTACGAAGTAACTCTAGGAAGCGAACGCAAACAAAACTTAAGCAACGCTTTCGAAGTGAGTTTTGTACGAAGACGAATCGAGAAGTAGTGACTTACAAAACTTTTAGGAGGAATCATAATGAGTATTCACGACAAAGCACATGAACTGGCGAAAGCCATTAAAGAAAGCACTGAGGTAGCGGATATCACCAACGCGATGAAACTGGTAGAAACAGATCCTGAAGCCAAGGCGATGCTCGACAACTTCCGCAATGGTCAATTGGAGCTTCAACAACGGATGATGAGCGGAGATATGCCTCCACAGGAAGAAATGGAGAAAATGGAGAAATTATTCGAGGTGCTTAACATGAATCTTGGGATTCGCCGTCTGTTCGATGCAGAACGCCGTTTGAGTGTTGTAATCGAGGATGTAAACAAGATCATTACCGAGAGCTTGTCGCAATTGTATGGCGAATAAACGCTTTTAGTAAGCGGGTATTCACCTGAAAAGTTTGATCAGTGTAATCTAAATAGGGTGTTCCCGAAGCCGTTTGGCATTGGGAACACCCTATTTATTTTTGTGACTAGCACATGAGTAAACTCGCTAATCTTGTTTTCCTTCGATTGCGCAGAGAAGAATACCAGCAGCCAAACCTAGGCGGCGATCAAGCATTCCCTTGGGATCCTCAGAGAAGTCAGCGATGATTTTTGTAACGAATGGATTAAAATTTTGTTTGAAAGTCGGGATCGTTGTATCATTCATCTCGATATTATATTTTTGAGGAATAATAGAGATGAAGCGGCGGAGTATAGCCATCGCGGTGCTATCTTCCTTGATTTTTCCAATTTCCTGATCATGATGATCGAGAATCGTCCATTCATCTTTCAAAATCGATTTGAGTCCCTTACGCCGAAGAGCACCAACGTGTTCGCCAGTCTCCGAATCATGCACATCATAAACAGCGCTAAAGTCGATGGCATTGCGGGCTTTTATACGCAGAAGCTCCTTTTGCATAGACTCATCCGTGTACAGTGCAATATCCTCTTTCAACTTGAATGCTTTCATTTGTGAATAGAGTACAAGCTGCTCGGCGTTATCATAAATATGAAGTTTCGCACCCATGATCGAAAATACCTTTTTTCGAATTATGTATTCGGTATGAGTATAAGTTGCATTCAATTCTAAATCGCCCCCTAAATGAAATAATCATCTCATATATAAGCTTTGCTAGCTACATAAATGCATACTATTTTATATAATTTTTTGAGTAGAAGTATATTTTTATGGACTTGTCTCATATTACGGGCTTCATGTTCATAGAGTAGAGATATAGATTCAATCGAATATCTTGTCTACGAGGAGCTGTTAGTAATGAGAAAAAGAAACAAGTTTAAACATGGTGTCTATCTGTTGCTGGCGTTGGCCATGCTTTTGTATGCTCTGCCGAAGTTATCGCTTGCGAATGGGCCTAGCTGGGTGTTTGGTTTTGGGGTGGTCTGGTCACTTTTTGCCTTTATGGTCATTGCGGCACATCTCCATTTTATTATCGGTGTTGATGAGGAGAAGACCAAGCGTTTGGAAGCTGTGCGAAAAGCAAAATTGGAGCAATGGCAGTCCAAATGGAAAGAAGAAACTAGAGTTACACAAAGATCATAGAATTGGGGCTGCGTTCTTAAGTAACTAGATTTAAATATTCCCGTGAAAAACGCTGAAATGGCGAAAAGAAGGGTATAAATCCCCTAGATTGCCGTGAAAAGCGCCGAATTAGCTGAAAGAGGGGTATAAATCCCCTAGATTGCCGTGAAAAGCGCCGAATTAGCTGAAAGAGGGGTATAAATCCCCTAGATTGCCGTGAAAAGCGCCGAATTAGCTGAAAGAGGGGTATAAATCCCCTAGATTGCCGTGAAAAGCACCAAATTAGCTGAAAGAGGGGTATAAATCCCTTAGATTCACAGAAAAGCCCACTAGCTTAAGCCAGTGGGCCTTAAAATTGCCACACAAAGCAGGGGGATTAAAGTTATCTTGCACCTGTAAAAGGATTGATCTCATCCGAGAGATCTTTTCCAGCTTTCTTTTCTTCTGCAGATATCCGTTTACCTAGAGCCGCGTAGTACCACACCGCAGGAACGAGAATCGCGAGTATAAAAAGAAATTGCATAAAGTCATCCCCTTTCACCTCTCCATTATAACATATTTTTCCTTTTTTCTTAAGGGACTATTCTCTATTCGCCTACCCACTACCCAGTTTGTCTAACAAACGGGTTACTCTTTACTGGCAGAGCATTCTACTTCAAATACATAACTGGCGCTCCCCTGAGGCCATCTTGCTTGGATTATATACAGATGTTTTCCGCTACCTGCTGCGAGTTGAAAACTGTTATTTTCTACGGAAAGAGCTTCGTCCGGACGTTCCTCACCCGGAAATGAAGCCACAACCTCTATCTCCTTGGGTGCAGATGAGAATTTGAGTTCTACCTGATCACGGCTGATGGCTTTGGGATGTACCTTCTGTTTGGTAACTAATTGATCGTAAGAAGCCATATCTACACAGGAGCCTTTGCCATTGTCATTCCAGCAATAAGAGCCTTGAATGGCATCGAAATGCTCACCGCCAACAGTAACTTGAACGTTAGGGGGCTGTGGGTTAGTAGTGTCTGCTGGAGAAATCTTATCTTCTTTAACAGTCGATTGGAATAAGTCCAACAGATCTTTTTTGCTGATATCCGAAAGACGATAGTGACCCGTTTGTCCCGATTTAATGAGTAACCCACTGTTGCTTCCGACGATCCAAAAAGAGAACTCATAACTTATGCCTTCCTTCATGTTTACGGTGGTTCTGTAATCGCTTGGAGCAATATCTAGTTGTCCTTTATCATATTCAGCAGTAGTTACGGCTTGAACGAAACGTTCCAAGGATGATGCTTCAGAAATAGTCGTCGCCGGCTGGTCTTTTTCAATTAAGTTAATAGAAACTATATTTTGTGCATCCAGTTCTATTTGGTTTGATTGTTTTACTTCTGTTCTCGCATTTCCACAGCCGATCAGTCCTATGAAAAGCAAAGTAATGGTAAATATTATTAACATGGTCTTGTTCATATCCACAATGCTCCTTTCCTCTTTCTTTAACTCTCAGACTATAAAAAAGAGGAAAAGGTTGCTAAATAACGGGCAGTTAAATTCGAATTCGATGCTTATGAATCGGTTGTACTGTGCCATTCTCTCCGTGTATAATGAGTACAGTATAGTACAGATCGGAGTACGGGGGTGTAACAGTTGGAAGGTCAAGGCGATGCAATTACTAAACACGAGCAACTGCTGCAGCATATTGAAAGTCTTAAGGTAGGCTCCAAAATATCTGTTCGTAAGCTTGCAAAAGAAATGTTGGTCAGTGAGGGAACGGCTTATCGTGCCGTTAAGGAAGCTGAGAATCTTGGAATTGTCATTACGAAGGAACGGATTGGTACAGTACGTGTAGAAAAGAAGCCTCGTAACATTTCTGAACAGCTGACGTTTGGTGACGTGGTTGATATTGTGGAAGGTCATGTTCTCGGCGGGGCTAGCGGACTGAGTAAACATCTACATAAATATGTAATCGGTGCGATGAAGGTCGACGCGATGATTCGTTATATAGACGCAGACAGTCTGCTTATTGTGGGTAACCGCGATGATGTTCACTCCTTGGCGCTAGAGCAGGGTGCCGGAGTTCTGGTTACAGGTGGTTTCGGGACGAGTCGTGAAGTGAAGGCATTAGCCGACGAACTGGATCTCCCCATCATTTCATCAAGACATGACACGTTTACCGTGGCATCAATGATTAACCGAGCGATTTTTGATAGATTGATTAAGAAAAAAATTATGCTGGTAGAAGATATTGTCGACAGCAAACCGCGTATGATTACGTTAAAAATTTCAAGCACCGTAGGTGAACTACGACAGATTTCTGAGGAAACTGGAGAGCAACGTTTTCCCGTTACAGATGAATGGAACCGAGTGATTGGGATTATCGGCCGACGCGAAGTAGAGAACCTGACAGAAGGGCAAAGTATTGAAAAGGCTATGGTTCGGAGTCCGGTTACCGCTGCGCTGCATACCTCACTAGCTTCAGCTGCGCAGATCATGATGTGGGAAGGTGTCGATTTCCTCCCCATTGTAGACCGTAACCGCAAATTGGTGGGCTCCCTAACCCGTAAAGAAGTGCTGCAAAGTCTGCGAGATGTCCGTAACACTCCACAGCTTGGGGAGACCTTCGATCATCTCATCTGGAACGGTTTTGCGGATGAGCGGGATGAAGAGGGACGATTGTTTTTTCACGGCTTTATTACGCCTCAGATGGCCACAGACCTTGGTACCATTTCTGAAGGTGTATTGTCTACGCTAATGACGCTCTCTGCGTTTAAGGCAGCTAAGGATATTACAGGAAATGACTATGTATTAGATAATATGTCCACCTATTTTATCCGGCCGGTACAGATCGAACACGCGATTATTGTAATGCCGAGACTGCTCGAGATTAGTCGCCGTACATGTAAGCTAGAAATAGAGATCAGCTATTCGGATACCCTGGTAGCGAAAGCTGTCCTGATGCTGCAATCCATTGATCACGGCTAATAGATAATGAATCACAAACATGCTAAATAGACTGCCCTCAACGATGATAGAGAGGGTAGTCTATTTTATTCTTGTAATCCTATCAGAGGGATAGTCTAGGCTTTCGACTGGTGTTGTTCCTGGCTACGGCTACGACTGTAATAACTATAGCTGCGTATTCCTGAGAAGATGTTAAACACACCGATTAGAAGAAAGGCAGCTTCAACAATGATATTAACGGTGGAGCCGCGAAATAGAAACATGGAAATCAGGGAAAGCGTTACGAGCATAGCGCCCAGCATCACATTCATGACGGAGCGTTTTAGCCCCTTATCTTGGGGATTTAAGGCACGGCGAGAGGATAAGCTGTACACAGCGGCGCCGATTACAAAGATCACCAGCAGGATAAACAATAAGTACTTGATAAATAAAACCATGGACAGCCAGCTCCTTTATCATGTCTTGCAAAAGCCTTGAAGTAATTTCCACTTTTGTCTTTCCATTATTGTATCACACGATGGTTGTCAGTTGCGCTTAAAAGGACTGATTTCCACCCAGATTTGCAGAACACCTTCCATGACGAGCATCGTCCGGATTTTGACAGAGTATTCCTTATCACGCACAATGTAAAGTTTGCCATCCAGCAGCAGTCTAACCAGTTTACTGTCTGTGTCAATATCGAACATGCTGCGACCACGCATGGGCTCCAGATCTGAGCCCATTTGGCTTATAATTAATTTTACAGTTACGGGGTCAAGGGGGTTATCTTCTTTGGACTTGCTCTCTTCCGAACGGATTTTGATTTCTCTGATTACGGTAGAGGTATTATTGTATTTTTTGAGCGTTTTAATATCTTCCTGATATTGCTCAATGTCTACGCGTAAGTCTTGATTTTGCAGCCATAACACGTTATATCCAACATGGTATATACCGTTGTATATGACGGCTCCTACGACGATTCCCAGCATGAATATAGCGGAAATTTGGGTGAATCTACGAAAACGACTGAATGGTGGAACTCTCACTGGCGTTACCCCCTGCCGCACACCCATTTTACTAGCTCGCTGCCCATATGAGCTCCGAGAAAAGCGAAGGCAATATACATGATTTGCTTGATGGCGGGGGAGAGGTTACCTCCAATCACATTGCTTTCAATGACCCGTAAAGGGTCCATAGTACCCCCTACAGCGGCGGCAAGTGCCCATATTTTAATCCGGTCTGCTACATCTAGCATTGTTTGCGTCGGTGGTTGCAGGGATACTACGGCGCCGATTCCGCCGACCATAGCTCCGCCAAGTACGATGCCGAAGGCGATAAAGAAATCGAGGATGGCTTTGCTCATAAATATGCTCATAAAGGCCCCTTCCCGGACGAGGCATCTATAAACGTTGCCTGTCCATGTGCTCTTAATCCATTCTATGGGCGGGTCCCCCTTTAATATGATAAAATAGTTTCATCTTATAGTGCGAGTTCAAAAAGTACGGTTTTCAGCACCGAGAAGATTGAAAGAAGGTAGAAAATGAGGAGCGGAGCGTAGTGGGAGCTACGTGAGCACCGGAAGTTTCGCCTGAATTCAATCTTCGATGTCGAGTAAGCTTCTTGGGTTACTTCGTGATCAAAAGCGGACTTTTTGAACAACTATTTATGTTTGATTTTTGTAGTAGAAAGGAAGTGGGATGATGAGCCCTTTCGTGCATTTGCATGTGCACAGCGAATACAGTTTACTGGACGGGGCGGCGCGCATTACCGATCTCGTGCGCCGGGCCGGCGAATACGGCATGAAGTCGCTGGCGCTTACGGATCATGGAGTGATGTATGGGGCGATCCCCTTTTATAAAGCGTGTAAAGAGAATGGAATCAAGCCGATTATCGGCTGTGAAGCCTATTTAACCGCGGGCTCTCGCCGTGAGCGAGGCAGTCGTAAAGATCAACCGATTTATCACCTGATTCTGCTCGTCAAGAATGAAACCGGCTACAAGAACCTGATGAAGCTGATCTCTATCGGCCATCTGGAAGGTCATCACTATAAACCTCGTATTGATATGGAGGCTCTGGCCGCTCATTCGGAGGGGATCATATGCCTCAGTGCCTGTCTTGGCGGCGAAGTGCCGCAGCATCTGTTGCATGGAAGAGATGACGAGGCGCGAAAGGCTGCGCTGCGATATAAGGAGATTTTTGGCGAAGACTTCTACCTGGAGCTTCAAGATCACGGAATTTCCGAGCAAAAACGAGTAAATCCGAAGCTGATCGCACTTGCCAAGGCCTGTGAGATCCCACTTGTAGCTACGAATGACGTCCATTATTTGGCCAAGGAAGATGCAGAGGTACAGGATGTTCTGATCTGTATTGGAACAGGTAAAACTGTGGATGATGAGGAACGGCTCAAAATCGGAACAGATCAGCTGTTTCTCAAAAGCAGTGATCAGATGGCGGCGTTGTTCCCGCATGTGCCTGAAGCTATCAGTAACACGCTATTGATCGCAGAAAAATGTAATTTGGAGCTTACCTTCGGTCAACATATTCTGCCTGCCTATTCACCAATTCCAGAAGGTAAGGACTCCGCTGCATATTTGCGAGAGTTGTGCTTTAAAGGGCTTGAAGAACGGTATATAGACACACCGCTTTGGGCATCGCCTGAGCAAAGAGAAACCGCTGAAAAGCGTCTTGCCTATGAGCTTGGCGTCATCGAGAATATGGGTTTTAGCGATTATTTTCTAATTGTGTGGGATTTTATCGCTTATTGTCATCGTCAGGGGATTGCTACTGGTCCGGGCCGGGGTTCTTCCGCGGGGAGTCTTACCGCTTATTCCCTACGAATCACGGATGTAGATCCGCTTAAGTATAACTTGCTCTTTGAACGTTTCTTAAATCCAGAACGGATCACGATGCCGGATATTGATATCGATTTTAGTGATGAGCGTCGTGATGAGGTTATCGCTTATGTGGTGGAGAAATACGGCAAAGAACATGTGGCACAGATCATTACGTTCGGAACCATGGCTGCACGGGCTGCAGTTCGTGATGTGGGCAGGGTACTGAATTTACCTTATAACGAGGTAGATAAGGCTGCCAAGCTCATCCCAGGACAACTAGGCATCAGCCTTGCTAGAGCGCTGGAGACTACTCCAGACCTAAAAGCGCTGTATGACAGTAATCCGAAGATCAAAGGCTTGCTGGATATGGCAATGAAAGTGGAAGGTATGCCTCGTCATGCTTCGACACATGCTGCCGGTGTTGTTATTTCCAAAGGTCCACTGACTGATGCTGTACCCCTTCAAGAGGGCAACGAAAGTACAGCGTTAACTCAGTACTCTATGGAGCATTTGGAAAGTGTTGGGCTGCTGAAGATGGATTTTCTGGGCCTGCGTACTTTGTCGATTATCGAACGCTGTATGAATTCGATTAAAGAAATGAGTGGCAGTGTTCCAGATTTTAAAATCATACCAGATCATGATCCGCTCACGTATGAAATGTTAGGTGCTGGTGAGACGACTGGGGTCTTCCAGCTGGAGTCGGCGGGTGTAAGACGTGTGCTTAAGGATTTGAAGCCTAATGGTTTTGAAGATATCGTATCGGTTCTAGCCTTGTATCGTCCGGGTCCGATGGAGTTTATCCCGAAATATATAGCAGGTAAGCACGGTCAGATCGAAGTAGAGTATCCGCATCCTGATTTGAAATCTATATTAGCGGATACCTATGGGATAATTGTGTATCAGGAACAGATCATGCAGATTGCTTCGCTTATGGCTGGATTCTCGCTTGGTGAAGCGGATCTGCTCCGCCGAGCGGTTTCTAAGAAGAAGCGCGAGACGTTGGATAAGGAACGCAGTCATTTTGT
The DNA here is from genome assembly GCF_000758545.1 of Paenibacillus sp. FSL H7-0737. Classification (NCBI taxonomy): domain Bacteria; kingdom Bacillati; phylum Bacillota; class Bacilli; order Caryophanales; family Paenibacillaceae; genus Paenibacillus; species Paenibacillus sp. FSL H7-0737. The sequence goes on from NZ_CP009279.1 coordinate 2,082,726, forward strand.
ACAGGGGAGCTTGCAGCAAGGATATAACGAAACGGATGCGAATGCCGTTTATGATATGATCGTACGGTTTGCGGATTATGGCTTCCCTCGTGCGCATGCGGCGGCTTATGGTGTGCTGGCTTTTCAGACGGCTTATCTTAAGGCGCATTATCCGGTACAGTTTATGGCATCTATGCTGACCGCCGTGATGGGAACCCACCGTAAGGTGGCGGAATATGTACTGGACTGCCGCCGCACGGGCATCGGCGTATTACCGCCGGATGTGAATGAGAGCGGCGTACTGTTTACCCCTGTTCCAGGAGAGGAAACGGGAACAGGGCATATCCGCTTTGGGCTCGCAGCGATTAAGAACGTCGGCACGTTAGCAGTGGAGAATATTATGTCGGTCCGCAAGGAGCGGCCGTTCGACAGCCTGCTCGATTTCTGTCGACGTGTGGATCTGCGGGTCTGCAACAAGCGGGTAGTGGAGTCTTTGCTGCAGGCAGGAGCCTTTGACTGTCTGCCGGGTCATAGGGCCCAGCTGCTGGCTATGCTGGACGAGACCGTTGACGCCGCGACGAAATGGCGCAAGGAGCGGGATGAACTGCAAATCCAGTTGTTCGACGATTTGGTGGAGACGCCGAATTGGGAGATTCGCTATCCGGATATCCCTAAGTTCACAGTAGGACAGCAGCTGGAGATGGAACGTGAGCTGCTGGGGCTGTATCTATCAGGTCATCCGCTCGACGATAGCGCTGAGCTGCTTGAGGAGCCGGGCATACAGCGGCTGATGGATCTCGGTGAAGCCGCAGATGAGAGCCAGACGGTTACGGCCGGCATGGTCGTATCCGTTAAGGAAATTACGACGAAGCAAGGAAAATCGATGGCCTTCATCGAATGGGAAGATCAGATCGAGCGCTGCGAAGTCGTGCTCTTCCCCGAGGTGTGGAAGCGAAGCCGCGGCTTGATTGCCAAGGGCGCGCTGCTGGCCTTGCGCGCCAAGGTGCAGCAGGAGGACGAAGGCTTCAAGCTGCTGGCCGAGGAAGTGGCGCTGCTATCCGCGGAGACACTCCGCGGCCTGCTGCAGCGCCGTAGTGCCGCCGCGTCCCGTCCGTATAGCGCGGGACGCTCGGCCTCAGCAGGAGCGCAGCCGCGTGGCGCGGCTCCTGCTTCGCGGGCTAGCGGGGCCGCCACTGGCCCCGCTGGCAGACCTGCAGGCGGCGCAGCTGCGCCTGCAACACCTGCACCGGCCGCTGCGCCAGCGCCGGGCTCAGGCCAGCGTGTCTTTATCAAGATCACGCCGGCCGCCGAGAATGCTGCGCAGCTGTCGCGCCTGAAGGAGCTGCTGCAGAATCATCCAGGCCCAGTAGCGACGATTCTGTTCTACGAACGGGATCAGAAGCTCCTGGCCCTTAGCGATAATTATCGGATTAAGCCTACCGAGGAGCTAATCGCGGCTATCGAGTCTATGCTGGGGGCAGGTACCGTAAGAATAAAATAAGAACAATTCCACCCTTTTCCGCATACATTAGGAAACCACAGGGCGAATCCCTGGGCGGAAAGGGGAATCACATCATGTCCTATCAAATGGCAGTTGATCTGTTGGAACGTAGAGGCGTATCACTTTCTTCCATTGCTGAAATCGTATATATTTTACAATCGGTCTATTATCCCGGTTTATCCAAGGAAGAATGCCTTTCCAGTGTGAAATCTGTATTGGGAAAAAGAGAAGTGCAGTACACGTTAATGACGGGGATCGCACTTGATGAGCTGGCAGAGAAAAGACTGCTTCCGCAGCCGCTCCAGGCAGTAATGGAAGCGGATGAATCACTTTATGGAGCGGACGAGACTCTAGCCCTTGGCATCACAGGGGTATATGGGATGATCGGACTTACAGGATTTGGGTACTTGGACAAAATAAAGCTTGGAATCATTGGTGAATTGAACGATGATAAGGGGAGGATTCACGTGTTCTTGGATGACTTAGTAGCGGGTATCGCTGCAGCTGCTTCTGCTAGAATCGCTCATCGGCAGGAAGGGGCAAAAGTATATCCTCTGGTCACGGATACGGAATAAATGACCCGATTCATTTCGTTTGAACGAGTTCCTCAGTCTTGCTTCCTTTGCCCTACGCCTGTTGCGGGAAAAAAGAAAACTGTGTTATCATAATTCCATTATACGGGATACGGCTGGGAATTAAGATTGGGGAGGCCTTGCAAGGCATGTGGACGGTAATATATATCGCGCCGACCGCCAAAGTGGCGGATATGATTAAGAGTAAGCTGACTGAAGAAGGTTTTTTAGTAAAATGCCGTCCAATCAATATGTCCAAGCAGCAGTTTGAGATATTGGTTCCTTCAGGTGAACTGGAGGAAGTACAGGAAGTCCTTAATCTTATTCTGCATCCCTGAATTTCTATCAAGAGAAAAGTCATGACAGCGGCAAGCTGCATAACGCAAATAAACGGCTGAAGAGGTGCGGGTGTGTTCAAAGATTTATTTCAGAAGAAACGGAAGTACGCGACTATTCCTTCAGAACGTCTGGAGCGAAGCGGCGTGCCTGCAGAAGGCGAACGCCCCAAACGGGAAATTCCAGAAGGATTAATGAGTAAATGTAATAAATGCGGAACGATCCAGTATAGCAAGGAATTGGAAAAGAATCTAAAAGTATGTCCTACTTGTGGTCATCATTTGCGCTTGAACGCCGTAGAGCGTATTGCTATGACGTTAGACCCAGAGGGCTTTATTGAGTTTGATAGTGAAATGTATTCTATAGATCCGCTGAAATTCCCGGGTTATGCCTCTAAACTGGAGCAACAGCAACTAAAATCGGGACAAACTGATGCCGTGATTACGGGGCAGGGATCTATTGGCGGACATCCAGTGATCGTAGCTGTGATGAATTTCGAATTTTTCTCCGGCAGTATGGGATCTGTAGTTGGTGAGAAGATTACCCGGGCGATTGAAGAAGCCACGGAGAAGCAGCTTCCACTCCTTATTTTCTCTACTTCTGGCGGAGCGAGAATGCAGGAGAGTATTCTAAGTCTTATGCAAATGGCGAAGACCAGTGCAGCGCTTGCTCGTTTCAACGAAGTGGGCGGCCTTTATATTTCTATAATTACGGATCCGACAACTGGCGGAGTATCTGCGAGTTTTGCTAGTCTTGGCGATATTATTATTGCTGAGCCTGGGGCGGTATTCGGTTTCGCAGGACGTATAGTCATTGAACAGACAATTCGCCAAAAGCTTCCGGATGATTTCCAGACGGCTGAATTTAATCTGCAGCATGGCTTGATTGATATGGTTGTGCACCGTAAAGAAATGCGCGCCACACTGACCAAAATTTTGGAATTGCATGATGTGAAAGGGGGATTTTAGGTTGGCAGGAGAGTTGCCTTTTGAAATGCCTCTGGTTGAAATGCGCAAGAAAATTGCCGAGCTAAAGCAGTTTGGCGAAGAGAAAAGTATTGATTTTACGGATGAGGTAGCAAGACTGGAAGAACGGTACCGTGTGCTAGAGGAGGAAGTTTATTCTAATATCTCGCCTTCCCAAAAAATGCATCTAGCTAGACATCAAGGACGTCCGACTTCTCTTGATCTTATGGGGCAGATCTTCACAGATTTTATCGAGCTTCACGGGGATCGAATGTTTGGGGATGATCTTGCAATTGTAGGCGGTATCGCTAAACTTAACGGCGTCCCGGTTACGGTCATTGGCCAGCAGCGCGGTAAAGATACGAAGGAGAATATTTTACGCTTTTTCGGCAGTGCACACCCTGAGGGCTTCCGTAAGTCACTGCGTCTGATGCAGCAAGCGGACAAGTTCAATCGTCCCATTATAACCTTTGTAGATACTAAAGGTGCATATCCAGGCAATACAGCTGAGGAAAGAGGACAATCCGAAGCAATTGCCCGTAATTTACGCGAGATGTCTCAGTTTGGTGTTCCTGTAATCTGTGTGGTTATCGGTGAAGGCGGAAGTGGGGGCGCATTAGCACTGGCAGTTGGTAATAGAGTGCTTATGCTGGAACATGCCATTTATTCGGCGATATCTCCTAACGGTGCTGCATCAATTCTATGGAAGGATGCTTCGAAGGCTGATCAAGCGGCAGAAGCCATGAAGATAACGGCATCTGATCTGCTTGAAATGGAAGTCATCGAAGAGATTGTTCCTGAGCCAAAAGGCGGCGCACATCGTGATTACGAAGCTACGGCAGCTGCAATTAAGGATGCATTATGGCGTCACTTGCAGGAGCTAATTCCTCTGGATAGAGCGGAATTGAAAGAAGATCGTTATCGTAAATTCCGTAAAATTGGTGAGTTTGCTGAAGTCCAGCAGGAGCAGATTTTCCTTGAAGAAGAAGTGGAATCTGAAGTGTGAATAGTGCCTTTCCATTTGCACTTTAAGACATATAACCATACTTAGTGGACCATATTGAATTAAGTGTAAATTATACATTTTATTGGAATTAAAATAATCTCGACGCAATGCCGGGATTATTTTAATTTTTTTTGTGCGTTCAGATAATTCGAGCTCAAATTACATCTAAAAGAGCCTACAACATTGATTTTGTGTCTAAGTTGCAGTAATATTCATAAGGGCGTAGTTAAAGGCACATGTGACAAAGTTCCTATTTAATTAGTTAGCCTTGTAGTAGATTTTGTAGTTGGAAAAAGTGAGACAGAGAGAACGAAAAAACGGAGGAAAACCTAATGCGGAAAAGTAAAATTGTATGTACGATCGGACCTGCGAGTGAATCGTTGGAGAATATCAAAAAATTGATTTTGGCTGGTATGAATGTGGCCCGTTTGAATTTCTCCCACGGCGATTTTGAAGAGCATGGTGCTCGGATTAAAACGATCCGTCAAGCATCTAAGGAACTGAACAAAACTGTTGCTATCCTGCTCGATACAAAAGGACCGGAGATTCGCACAGGCAAGTTGGAAGTAGAACCGATTGAACTAGTTCAGGACGAGTACCTGACACTAACTACGGAAGAAATCCTTGGCACCCAAGAACGTATTTCCATCACGTACAGCGAGCTTCCTAATGATGTTCAAGTAGGCTCCACCATCCTTATTGATGACGGTCTGATTGGTTTGACAGTTGTCGACATTCAAGGAACTGAAATCAAGACCCGTATTGTAAACGGTGGTACGATCAAGAGCAAGAAGGGCGTTAACGTACCAGGAGTAAACATCTCCTTGCCGGGTATTACGGAAAAAGACACCAACGATATTCTTTTTGGTATCGAACAGGACATCGATTTTATCGCCGCTTCCTTCGTTCGCAAAGCTAGCGACGTTCAGGAAATTCGTGAGCTGCTTTCGAAAAACAACGCTTCTCACATTCAAATCATTTCCAAAATCGAAAACCAACAAGGTGTTGACAACCTTGATGAAATTTTAGAAGCTTCCGATGGCCTGATGGTTGCTCGTGGTGACCTTGGTGTTGAAATTCCAGCTGAAGATGTACCTTTGGCTCAAAAATTGATGATTCAAAAATGTAACGTTGCTGGCAAACCAGTAATCACAGCTACACAAATGCTGGATTCTATGCAACGTAACCCACGTCCTACTCGCGCTGAAGCAAGTGACGTAGCAAACGCTATTTTCGACGGAACAGATGCAATCATGCTTTCCGGAGAAACTGCTGCTGGTAAATATCCAGTAGAATCCGTTCTTACAATGTCCCGTATTGCTGAGAAAGCGGAGTCCGCTTTGGACCACCGTGAAATTTTCTCAAAACAACAAACTTTACAAGAAACTACAGTTACAGAAGCTATCAGCCAATCCGTTGCAATTTCTGCTTTGGATCTGAACGCTAAGGCTATTCTTTCTTCGACTGTTACAGGTCATACTGCACGCGTTGTTTCCAAATACCGTCCTAAAGCACCAATCATTGCTGTTACGACACAAGAAAGAACTATGCGTCAATTGTCCCTCGTTTGGGGCGTAACGCCAGTATTCGGTAAAGTAGCTACTTCCACAGATGAATTGCTTGAAACAGCAATCCAAGGTGGTAAGGATTCCGGTCTGGTTCAGGCTGGCGACCTAGTTGTGATTACTGCAGGAATTCCACTTGGACGTTCCGGTTCCACTAACTTGGTAAAAGTAAGCACAATCGAGTAGTACTCGACTGTGCTTTGCCTGATTCGTAGATTTTACTCAAAATAGAAGAGCTGTCTCAGATGTAGTGAAAATCTACAAACGAGGCAGCTCTTTTTTTTGTGCTGAATCCATTTATGCTGTTAGTATATACGTTTGACGCTAAAAGAGTCCCCTCGAGGGCTTGGACTGGAAGGAACCGCAACAGTGGTGTTATTCTGGACCATGATCCCTCCATTAGAAAGAGTTAACCTAGGTCGTTTTCCATTGATTCGGCAGCAGTTGAAATAGGTAGTGCCAACGCGGGCCAGCTTTGCGATGGAACCATCGACCTCAGGAGCCTCCATAATCCATTCGCCGGAGGTCTGCGGACCAGTATATCGCTGAAGCGTTCGGAAGGTCCAATTTCGGCTTAAATTCCGGAGTGTGATAGACCACTTCGTGTGGTTTATTTTTGTGATAGTACCCTTCATATGATCTCCAGGGTATACTGGAAAAGGGATTACGGTCTCGACGTCAGGTAGTATTTCCCACCAGGCGTAATAACGGGCAATCCCATTTACGAATTCATGACCTGTTCCCGTCTGAATAAGGTTACTGTTCTTGAAGCCGTCGATGCCAATCCATGCGGAGGAATAGGTGGATTTGTGGGTTGGTTTTACGTATGGGACGGTCCATTCACCGGAAATGCGATTGAAGGCACCTTTTCTACCAGTAACAGTGTAGCCACTCCAGTTCTTAGATGACCAGCCAAAAGCAGAACTTTGTCTATTGCTCGCATTAGATTTGTCTGTTAGACAAGGATGATTTACCATGAGAGAGTTATATTTTATGCTCAACTTGTCCACCGCCTTTATAGTACTGCTATATTAAATGCGATGATTACATATGAAGTACGGGTATTCTGTTAAAATATAAAAATATAAAGCTGGAGGACTCATAGTACAAATGGAAAAATTATCGAAGCTGCGCGGCTTTTATCTATTTTTAGGATTGGCCGGCGGTTCATTTGGCTCTTATCTTTCGCTGCTGCTGGTCCATAATGGACTTAACAGTGGACAGATAGGTATACTAATGGCAACAGGCACGCTAGTTGCAATCACCATTCAGCCGATGTGGGGGATTATCTCTGATCGGTATAATCAGACGCGTTTAGTACTAATCCTAAGTGTGGCGGTTCCGGCCTTACTAGCCGTCTTTTATCGTTCGGAATATTTCATTGTACTTCTTCTGGTGTATACGTGCTCAACGATCTTCTCCTCTACACAGGCTCCTATAGCCGATTCTTACGCGATCTCGGCGGCGAATAGAGCCGGAGCCACTTACGGTAGCATCCGGCTTATGATGAGCATTGGAGCGGCTCTGGGAGCTTATGCAGGAGGGGTGTACGTATCTACCTTCTCTGTATCCACGATATGGCTACCTTTTCTCTTTTTTAATCTGATTGCAGTCCTTATTGCGTTTACATTGCCGAAGCAGGCGGAAGAGAATCATATGATGAGGCAATCGTTTACTCAGGGGGTAAGACAACTGCTGGGGAATCGGGTCTTCCTTGCGTTTTTGGGTGGCAGCTTTCTTGTGAACCAGACGATGGCTGCTTTTGGTACATACTTTGTAATCGCTTTTCAATCGGTAGGAGGGTCTACGCGCTATGCAGGGATTGCGCTCTTTCTCGCATCGGTGACGAATGTGCCTTCCATGCTGTTTGCTTCTAAGGTGATTAAGAGGTTGGGTCGTGAGCGGACCTTGCTCCTTGGGGCTCTTATTTATGTTTTGCGGTGGGGTATTCAGGTTGCTTTTCCTTATCCATCGGTAATGATCGGAGTGCAAGTGCTGCATGGTCTTTCATTTGGGTTCTTTTATATTGCTGCAGTCGAATATGTATCTCAGATCACGTCTAACGAGATGCAGGCCACTGGCCAAAGTGTATTTAATATGGTGTTTGCAGGTTTTTCTGGCATTGTCGGTAATTTACTGAATGGATTCTTGCTCAATCAAGGCGGGGTAGAAGTAATGAATCTGTCTTGTATGTTGAGCTCTATAGCAGGAGCAATGCTGCTGTTCTATGTTGCCAGAAACTCTCGGCGCAAATTATCGACGACGCTATCTTCAGGCGGGGCCCAGGCTTAACGCTTCCCTGCTGCTATGCTGAAAGGAGTATTTATAGATGGAATTAGAACGAGCTGGCTTGCCCAGCCGATGGTATAAGTCGACCCTGCGTGTTCGCTATCAGGAAAGTGATCAGATGGGTGTCGTGTATCATGCGAATTATTTGAACTGGTTTGAGTCTGGTCGTACGGAGATGTTTCGTCAGGTTGGTTTTACTTATCGCGAACTTGAGAAACAAGGCGTCCTACTTCCTGTCACCTCAGCAGATTTGCAATTTAAAAGTCCGGCGCGATATGATGATCTTATCTCCGTGTATGCGCGAATGACTACCTTCTCAGCGTTACGAGTCGTATTTGAGTATCAAGTGCGGAGGCTTTCGGAAGAAGAAGGTGGAAATTCAGAAGATTTATTGGCTACTCTAGGGGAGTTGCGGTCGATGGATCCACCTGGGGAGCTGCTGGTTACCGGCACGACAAGTCATGTTTGGGTGAACCAGGAATGGAGGCCTGCTAGGCTGGATAGAGCCCTTCCAGAGCTCTTTCACGCAATAAAAGAGGCGCTGCGGGAAGAAGGGGGTTCAGTATGATTAGAAGCAAATGGTTATGGGCTGGACTATTTATTATTCCTGCTGTGGAATTATTCGGTTTTATCTACGTAGCAGATCAACTTGGAGCATTTAAAACGTTGCTGCTTATGCTGACCACTTCAGTAATCGGTCTACTAATGATGCGATTTGAAGGTAAGAAGGTGCTGCAGGACAGCAGAACACATATGCAGGAGGGCCGCGTTCCTGGTCGGACGATGCTGGATGGTTTATGTATTTTTTTCGGAGGATTGCTACTGATATTGCCGGGTTTCGTAACCGATATTGTCGGTTTCACGCTAGTATTTCCATTGACTCGGCCTTTGTACCGTATATTTTTGCTGAAGTGGATTGAGAAGAAGATGAAGAATGGCACCTTCACCTTTTACCGTCGGTAGTATACTTTTTACAACAATAACAGAGCGGACCCTGTCATTGCTGAAGGGCCCGCTCTGTTTGCTATTTTACGAATTGATGATTATCGGTTCCTATCTTAATCTGCCGCTAACAATGTAGCTGTGCAAAGCTCGGAATACACCCGCTCGGTTAAAGGCAACAAGGACTACTAGGACAACGGGGCCGATGATCAGCCCTAGCATACCGAACAACTGCAGACCGGCGAACATGCCAATTAACATGGCAAGGGGATCGAGTCCTATGCTGCTGGCGAGCACTTTCGGCTCAAGCACCTGCCGGGTAATAAGAATAACAGCGTAAAGTATGGATAGTCCTATCCCTAGTGCCAGATTGTCCGTCATATAAGAATATAACGCCCAAGGCAGCATCACAATTCCCACACCGAGATAAGGTAGTAGATCCACAAAGCCAATCATTAAGCCGATAGCAAATGCAGACTTCACACCCAGCAGCAGCAGCCCGATTACTACAATGATCGCTGTGATTGAGATGAGGATGACCTGGGCGCGTAGATAACCGAAGAGCGCTCTGCGTAAATCTCTCCAGATATCTGACACAGGCTTTAGGAATACTGTCGGCAGCCAGCCTGTAAGTTTATCATTATGACGCTCCCAACTCGTACTAATGAAGAAGGCAGCAAGGACAACCACGATAAGAATCGTACCCAAACTAGGAAGTGCGGAGATCAGTTTCAATATTACATTAAAAAATCCCGTGACCACTTGCGTGACTGCGTAACCTACAGTTTCCGTTGTTCTGCTGATGTTGCTGTCAATCGTAGCATGATAGTCAGGATTGTCTCGGTAGAATTGATTAATCTGGTTGATGATGTTCTGAATGCTTGCATTCTGGCTTAAGGACATCAGAAGATCCTTCCATTGGTCGGTGTGGAGATTAAAGGTTTGCAGCAAGACGATTAATTCTTTTACGAGTCTTGTAATCATCGCGGTTAAGACTAGTGTGATTCCGCCTATATAAAATAGCAGTGCAAGTGATACCGCAAGCCAGCTTGGTAATTTAAAGCCTTTAAGAATAAGTACTAATGGATGCATGATATATGCGAGCAGCCAAGCGAGCAACAGGGGGTATAACAGCGGAAGTAATAAATAGATTGCGAGCAGGAGGATGGAAGTTGCTAGAACGACCCACAGGCCGCGCAGCAGTCTTTTTAATACCAAACGATCCATACCGAGACCACACCTTCTTCATTCCTGCATAGACAGGGGAATAAGAGCTCGTCTTCATATATATTCATAGGATCGATTTAAAGACTAGAATGCGGGATAAATATTAGAATGGGCCGGAATCTGTAAACTGAAATGAAAAAATTGAATCAGAGGATTAGAAGTTTTTTTCTATCTCTCTGATAAAATCATTTGATGCGCTCCAAAGCTTCCACATTGTTCACATAACCGACAAAATCCAGTATGATGAATAAAGATACGAAGCATGTTGGTCATACAGCATTCCTGACGGAAATGTTCTTACACGCACTTATTAGATTTTTTAATGCTTTGAATTGGAAATGTTTTCATGGAACTAAGATTGTTTTTATACCTTGTTGGCAAAGGAGAGATATGCTATGACAGCTACCAAAGGCTTGGAAGGTATCGTTGCAACAACTTCATCCATTAGTTCTATTGTGGATGGTGTACTCACTTACCGCGGTTATGATATTGATGAACTTGCAGAACATGCTACCTTCGAAGAAACAGCTTATTTGTTATGGTTCGGCAGTCTGCCGACGGTGCCAGAGCTGGAAGCGCTCAAGCGGGATCTTAGTGCCTTCGCACAGATTCCTGAACAGGTAATCGAGCAAATGAAGCTCTATCCAAAAGACGCCAACACCATGGCAGCATTGCGGTCGGCTGTATCAAGCCTTGCTCTCTATGATGAAGCGGCTGACGATATGAGCAGAGAAGCGAACGAGATTAAGGCGGTAAAACTGCAGGCACAACTCCCAACAATTGTGGCGGCACTGTCGCGTATTCGCAAGGGGCTTGAACCAGTGGCTCCGAAAGAAGGCGTTTCTATTGCTGAGAACTTCCTGTATATGCTGTGGGGAAAAGAGCCGGACAGCGTATCTGTCAAAGCACTTGATACCGCACTTGTTCTTCATGCGGACCATGAGCTGAATGCTTCAACTTTTGCTGGCCGGGTTACAGTTGCGACATTATCCGATATTTATTCTGGGGTCACCTCCGCTATTGGTGCGCTCAAAGGCCCGCTTCACGGTGGGGCGAATGAAGCTGTTATGAAGATGCTAGAGGAGATCGGAAGTTTGGAAGCGGTTGAACCGTTTATCCGTAAGAAACTGGATAACCGTGAGAAAATCATGGGCTTCGGTCATCGAGTATATAAGAACGGTGATCCACGTGCAAAACATTTGATGAAAATGTCGCTGGAGCTTGGCACGATGAAAAATGACACCACCCTTTACGACATGTCCGTAAATATTGAACAATTGATTACCGGGCAAAAGGGATTAAGACCGAATGTTGATTTCTATTCGGCTTCTGTTTATACACAGCTAGGCATAGATCGTGAACTGTTCACTCCTATTTTTGCAATTAGCCGGACTTCAGGTTGGACTGCGCATATTCTGGAGCAATATACAGATAACCGCATTATTCGTCCACGTGCAGAATATACGGGTATGGTTGAACAGAAATACGTTCCAGTAGACGAAAGATAGAAGAGCAGCCTTGCGGGCTGCTCCTAAAGTTTAGTAGAATGAACCCTAGCAATAGTGTTTTAAATTTTTGATTTTAATGATGATGAGAGTTTTGTTCGAATATAAGAAAGTATAAGTTTCACACGATACTTTATGTCTTATATTTCTCGCTTAAACACTTACCGTCCTTATAAGGACGCCGAAGGCGTTTATGCTTGGATGCTTGTCAATGCTATTTAAATCCCACAAAACTTTAGGAGGAATACACTCAAATGTTGAAACTAGAAAAATTCGATCTACCTACAGAAGGCGAACAAATCACGATTAAAGAAGGAAAACTACAAGTTCCGAATAATCCAATCATTCCTTTTATCGAGGGTGACGGTACAGGCCGTGATATTTGGAAAGCTTCCAAGCGCGTACTTGATGCAGCAGTAACTAAAGCTTATGGTGGCACTAAGCAAATCGCTTGGTACGAAGTATTTGCTGGCGAAAAAGCTTTCAATACATATGGTGAATGGTTGCCAAATGATACGTTGGAAGCAATCCGCGAATATTTTGTGGCGATCAAGGGACCACTTACTACTCCAATCGGAGGCGGTATTCGTTCATTGAATGTAGCTTTGCGTCAAGAATTGGATTTGTACGTATGTCTGCGTCCAGTTCGTTATTTCCAAGGTGTACCTTCTCCTGTTAAACGTCCTGAGCTGGTGGATATGGTTATTTTCCGTGAGAATACAGAGGATATCTATGCAGGGATTGAATATCAAGAAGGCTCTGCTGAAGTGAAGAAAGTCATTGAATTCCTGCAAAAAGAGATGGGAGTTAACAAAATCCGTTTCCCTGAAACTTCTGGTATTGGTATCAAACCGGTATCCTCCGAAGGTTCGAAGCGCTTGGTGCGCGCTGCAATTGAATATGCAATCAAACACGGACGTAAGAGTGTAACGCTTGTTCACAAAGGAAACATCATGAAGTTCACTGAAGGTGCCTTTAAAAACTGGGGTTATGAAGTAGCTGAGCAAGAGTTCGGAGATAAGGTCTTCACTTGGAGTCAATATGATGTGATTAAGGAACGTGACGGTGAGGCTGCCGCTAATGCTGCTCAGAAGGATGCTGAAGCTGCTGGCAAAATCATTATCAAGGATGCAATTGCGGATATCGCGCTGCAACAAGTTCTGACTCGTCCAACTGATTTCGATGTTATTGCTACGTTGAACCTGAACGGGGATTACCTGTCCGACGCACTGGCTGCACAAATCGGCGGCATCGGCATCGCTCCTGGAGCGAACATTAACTACATTACTGGCCACGCCATCTTTGAAGCTACCCATGGTACAGCTCCTAAATATGCAGACAAAGACGTTGTGAATCCTGGTTCTGTCATTCTGTCCGGCGTAATGCTCTTGGAGCACTTGGGCTGGCAGGAAGCAGCGGACCTGATTTATAAAGGTATGGAAACTGCTATCAACAATAAGACCGTGACTTATGACTTTGCCCGCCTGATGGAAGGTGCAACTGAGCTGAAATGCTCCGCATTTGCAGACGAAATTATTAACCACCTATAGGTTAGATTAGCCTTAGCCAGATAACATTAGCCTTACCTTTATCATTTCTAGGAGGCGAATCTGTGGCGATCAAGCGTTATAAAATTACAGTGGTAGGTGCCGGTTTTACCGGCGCTACTACAGCTCTTATGTTAGCTCAAAAGGAACTTGGAGACGTTGTGCTGCTCGATATTCCACAAATGGAGAACCCAACCAAGGGTAAGGCGCTTGACATGCAAGAAGCAGGTCCTGTGCAGAGATTCGACAGTCATATTATTGGAACCTCAAGTTATGAAGATGCTGTAGATTCTGATATTGTAATTATCACTGCAGGGATTGCCCGTAAACCTGGGATGAGCCGCGACGATCTTGTGAATATCAATGCAGGGATTGTAAAGTCGGTATGCGAGAACGTAAGAGATGTAGCACCGGAATCCATCGTAATTATTTTGAGTAATCCGGTAGATGCGATGACTTATGCTGCATTTGAAGCGTTAGGCTTTCCGAAAAACCGCGTAATTGGACAATCCGGCGTGCTGGATACAGCGCGTTACTGCACTTTTATTGCACAAGAGCTGAACGTATCCGTTGAAGATGTACGTGGTTTCGTAATAGGCGGACACGGCAATGATATGGTACCGCTCGTTCGTTATTCTAGTGTCGGAGGCATTCCGATCGATACATTGATTCCTACGGATCGTATTGAGGAGATTGTGAAGCGTACACGTGTGGGTGGCGGGGAAATCGTTGACCTTTTAGGAAATGGTAGTGCGTATTATGCTCCTGCAGCCTCTTTAGTTCAGATGACGGAAGCGATCTTGAAGGATAAGAAACGGATCATTCCGGTTATTGCCTTGCTTGAAGGCGAATATGGTTATGACAATCTGTTTCTGGGCGTTCCAGCTCTTCTTGGTGCGAATGGGATTGAGAAGATCTTTGAACTGGAGCTTACGGCTGAGGAGAAAGCGGCTTTAGATAAGTCCGCAGAGTCCGTACGTAGTGTAACAGCAATATTATCTGTGTAGATTGTGTCAAATGAAAGGGGAGGGTCCCGAAGGCCGTGAAATGGCTTAAGGGCTCTCTCTTTTTTTATATCAACAACTTCAAAGAATGGACACCTAAGTTGCTTTTCTTATTCTAATATTATGGGTATAATTATATGTAACTATTATCACAGTTAAATTGGAGGAGATATGATATGGATTGGAACGTTTTGTTTTTCTTACATATGATCGGGACGCTGGCACTAGGATTTTACCTTGTACTGCCTTTCATCATCGGTCGTGCTGAAAAATTGTCGCCTGCAGCAAAAGAAGGTACGTTAAGTGCAGTTACTGGATTTAACCGCTTTGCACAGTACGGTTTAGTGATTCAACTACTTACAGGTGGTTACATGATGACCAAAGGTGATTATTCTGTAGCATGGATGATCATTATCGTTGTATTGTTGCTAGCAATGTTTGCGCTTGGTGGTATTATGAGCAAGCCTTTGCGTCTTGCTGCTGCTGGAATTCGTGAGAACCGTGATGTCAAAGCAGAAACAGGCAAATTGCGTACGCTTAGTGCGCTACTGTCCGTGTCATTGCTGCTGATGGTATTCTTCATGGTATTTAACGATATTATTTAATCTGTAGCACTATGAGCCCGCTTCCGTAATGGAGAGCGGGTTTTTTTGTGTTCAAAAAAACTTCGGATTGTTTGATTCTACCTGCATTGTGGTAAGTAACTTTTCATACAGCAATTTAAAAAAATGATAAAGCGGGCGTATAAACGTATACGCTTGAGCCATCCTAAGACGATCAGTTAACTATCAATTACTTAACGAGAGGAGCTAGGATTATGTCAAACGACAAGCAAGCTACGAAAACCTTACCCCCGCAAGAACAGCATCATCAGCCAGGAATTGAGAGCGAAATGAAGCCGTTGCCGAAATATGAGCCGGCTAATTATAAGGCGGCAGGTAAATTGCAGGGCAAGGCGGCACTTATTACTGGAGGAGACAGCGGGATCGGACGGGCAGTGGCTGTTCTTTTTGCAAAAGAAGGCGCCGATGTAGTTATTTCATATCTGAATGAACACTCTGATGCAGAGGAAACGAAACGCCAGGTGGAGCAGGAAGGTCGCAAATGCATTCTGATTCCAGGAGATATTGGTGTGGAAACCTTCTGTAAAGATCTCATTAAACAGACGGTAGAGGGCCTCGGGAAACTGGATATTCTCATCAATAACGCGGCGGAGCAACATCCACAAGCTAAGATTGAGGATATTACGTCCGAGCAGCTAGAGCGTACATTCCGTACGAATATTTTTGCAATGTTTTATTTGACCAAAGCGGCTATGCCTCATCTGAAAGCAGGATCAGCAATCATTAATACGACTTCGATTACCGCTTATCGTGGTAGTCCACAATTACTGGACTACTCTTCAACGAAAGGAGCCATTCTGAGCTTCACGCGTTCCTTATCTACGAATCTGGCAGAGAAAGGCATTCGGGTAAATGGCGTTGCTCCGGGTCCAATTTGGACACCGCTTATTCCATCTACTTTTGATGCAAAACAGGTTAGTGAGTTCGGCGGTACGCAGCCTATGAAGCGACCGGGACAACCGGAGGAGCTGGCCCCAGCTTATGTATATCTAGCCTCCGATGATTCGAGTTATGTGACCGGACAGGTTATCCATGTAAATGGTGGCGAGGTCGTAAACGGGTAGATGCTCAGCCAACCAAACCTAGATACTTATATAAAAAGCTCTAATTCAGGGTTAGCCGAATTAGAGCTTTTTGTATTGATCTTGGGATTTAGTTTCCAGCAGACAGCTCATCGAGCGACATTTCAAAACTCGGAGCCATATGAGTGAGGAAATAATCTACTTCCTGTAAGCCGAGTCCGCGTAGCTTCGCACCTGTCTGCTCTTTCGCCGCTGCGAATTCACGGTTGCCCGCAGCAACCTCCCAGACACACTTTAGGTAAGCATCCAGTCGATCGGCTGCTTTAACGTAGCTGTGCAGGAGAACGTCCTCCGAATCGGGAGAACTGTCTTCTGGCTGCATGAGCTGCGTGTAAATGCCCTGAAGCTCGGGAGGAATCATACCGGTCAAGCGTTCCGCAGCAATTCTTTCCATTTCGCGGAAGTTGGTAAGTAGCCGAGGATTATTGTATTTCACTGGTGTGGCAATATCACCCGTGAACACTTCGCTGGCATCATGGAACAGGGCCATAGTTGCTGCTCTTTCAGCGTTTAATGAACGTCCATAATGAATATTACCAATGGAACAGAGCATATGTGTGAGCAGAGCTACATGGAAAGAATGCTCTGCAACGTTCTCAGGTGCGGTGCTGCGCATTAGGCTCCAGCGCTGAATATATTGAAGCCGATATAAATAGGCGGAAAAATGGTAGTTCAATTTTAAAGTAACCCCTTTCATGAGCTGCTAGGTATGATATTATTATACTAATTGTATCAGACTTTTGATAATCTGGATCTGCTGAGAGGAGCTTGAATGAATATGCAGCATTTTGAAGACAGCATTTATAATCTAATTGTTGAAACGTCCACGAACTTGCCGGGTGATGTACGCCGGGCGGTCGCCAAGGGTCGCGCACTAGAGGACAGAGCTACCCGGTCAGGTCTTGCGTTAACTACGATTGCTCAAAATATCGGAATGGCTGAGCAGCAAGTATCACCGATCTGTCAGGATACGGGAATGCCTACATTTATCATTCACACACCTGTGGGAATCAATCAGATTGAGATGAAAAAAGATATTCACAACGCCATTGTACGGGCGACCAAGAATGGTAAGCTTCGCCCAAATTCTGTAGATTCATTGACAGGTGAGAACAGCGGAGATAATTTGGGAGCAGGGACACCGGTCATTCATTTTGAACAATGGGAAGAGGAAAAAATAGATGTCAGACTGATTCTGAAGGGTGGCGGCTGCGAGAATAAGAATATTCAATACAGCCTTCCAGCAGAATTAGAAGGATTGGGCAAGGCAGGCCGTGATCTGGACGGAATTCGTAAATGTATTTTACATGCTGTTTATCAGGCACAAGGGCAAGGCTGTAGCGCTGGTTTTATTGGTGTTGGTATCGGCGGCGACCGCACAACTGGCTATGAGCTGGCTAAGAAGCAGCTGTTCCGCAAAGTGGAAGATGTTAATCCAATAGAGGATCTCAGCAAGCTGGAAGACTATATCATGGAGAATGCCAATAAGTTGGGTATTGGAACGATGGGCTTTGGTGGGGAAGTTTCGCTGCTTGGTTGTAAGGTCGGCGTAATGAATCGTTTGCCAGCCAGCTTTTTCGTATCTGTTGCCTACAACTGTTGGGCTTTCCGTCGCCAAGGTGTGCTGGTTGATCCGTCAACAGGAAATATAGAGGACTGGTTGTACGAGAGTGGTACAGGGATTTCGGTTGATGATGGACGGGACCAGGCGTCGGAAACGGAAGTGGCGGATGCAGGTGAAGACAATGCAGCTACTGGATCTCGCGAAGTCCACCTGACTACACCGATTAGTGAAGAGGATATCCGTAGTTTACGAGTTGGGGATGTAGTGATTTTATCCGGTGAAATGCATACGGGCCGCGACGCACTTCATAAATATCTAATGGATCATGAGGCTCCGGTGGATTTGAACGGTGCAGTTATCTATCACTGTGGTCCTGTAATGATGAAGGACGAGGAAGGCTGGCATGTTAAAGCAGCGGGTCCGACTACTAGTATCCGTGAAGAGCCCTATCAAGGCGATATTATCAAAAAATTTGGAATTCGTGCCGTAATCGGAAAAGGTGGAATGGGTCCTAAAACGTTAAAAGCTCTTCAGGAGCACGGGGGCGTATATCTCAATGCGATTGGTGGCGCTGCACAGTATTATGCGGAATGCATCAAGAAGGTAAATGCTGTTGATTTTATGGAATTTGGCATTCCTGAAGCAATGTGGCATTTGGATGTGGATGGTTTCGCTGCTATTGTAACGATGGATGCCCATGGCAACAGTCTGCACGCAGATGTAGAGAAAGATTCCGCAGCAAAATTAACTCAGTTTAAAGAACCTGTATTTAAATAAGTCGGGTACAGTCCGGTGAAATAGTCATATAGTGGGGACATCCGCTGCTATGGCTTTTTCTCCGGTTTTATCGAAAATATAAGAATTTATATGTTCCACGCTATAATTTATCCTTATATTCCTCGTGTAATCACTTAGCGTCTATATAGATAGGGACGCCGAAGGTGTTTATGCTTGTCTAAAGGAGGTTTACGAATGGTGCCACATTATATTAGAAATGGTCTTCTTAACGTTACTCCGTATTTTATCGTGGCTGGTGCAGATCAATTGATTGATTTTGTTGTGAACTGCTTTGATGCAAGAATTAATGATATGCTGCGGAATGATGAAGGCAAGATTAGACATGCAGAACTTAGAATAGGAGATTCGATCATCGAGGTTTCCGAGGCTAATGAGAAATATTCACCAGTACAGCTCGCTATTCATCTATATGTAAGAAATGTGGATGAGACCTTTCGTAAGTGCTTGGATGCCGGGGCATCCATCATTGAAGAACCATTAGATAAGCCTTATGGGGAAAGAGGAGCGGGTATTAGAGATACTCAGGGCAATCAGTGGTTTCTTGCAACCTGTATAGAATGAAATCATGATATTTTACAAAAGTAATACAAAGTAACAGTCCAGAGATAATCAACTTGGGCTGTTATTTTTATATAATCTATTATAGTAGGGATTTATGTCACGAAAATAGTCGCACTGGTTTTTTGATGAAAATGAAGTTAGGATAAAAGATACAATGAAAAAGGGAGAGGCACACTTCAGATGAAACCGTTTCGCGCTCGTCTTACGTTTATACTTATGGCCTTAATCGGTATTTCCATGATTGGCACTGGATTTACGATGGCTCATCTGTTTAAGAGCTCCCATATAGCTGCTCTCGAAGAGAACATGTCCCGGGAAATAAATCTACTCGCAGGTACATTGGAATTTGTAGATATGGACGCCTCCAATTCCATTCCGTATTACACGGAGCAGGCAGAGCATATCGCCAAGCTTCTGGATTCCCGGATTACTTTTATTAGTAAGTCAGGCAAAGTTTTAGGGGATTCAGAGAAAAATCCTCTGGAGATGGACAATCACGCCAATCGTGAAGAGGAGATTGTTGCGGCTAAAGAGGGGACTGGACGAGCCATTCGTTACAGCGAAACTTTAGATCGCGAGATGTTATATGTAGCCGAGCGGGTGACCTCAGATCATGGTTTTGACGGTTACATTCGGGTCTCTATGGGACTGGATGCAGTAACGGAAGGGCTTAACCGTGCTTGGATGATTATGGCTGGGGGGTTAGTTATTTTGTTCCTGGCAGCAACTATTGTCAGCTACAAAGTGGCATCGAGCATGACTTCACCGCTTGAACAAATCACGAGAGTCGCGCGGCGTATTACAGATCTTGATTATGATGCAAGAGTCCATTTGAAGCGTAAAGATGAGGTCGGGCAGCTGGCGACAGCAATAAATGCCATGGCTGACAGTCTTCAAGCTCAGCTTAAGACTATTCGTGATAATGAGGATCTGCTGCAAAGCGTACTGGACAATATGACTGGCGGCATCATAATGATCAATGCGGACGAAGAAATTGCCCTGCTGAACCGAGCCTCAGAGCGGATGCTGGATGTTAGCAACAGTGAAATGGCGGGTCATTCGTACAAGGAGCTAAAGCGTCATTATGAGTTAACACGTCTGCTTGAAGAAGGGGTATCGAATAAAGAACCGCTCCATGAAGAACGAAGTATTTACAATCCGAGAGAGCGGATTGTACGTATGGACGCAGTACCTATGATCCAGGACGGGACGTATAGAGGCATGCTCTTCCTGCTGCAGGAAGTAACAGAGATTCGTCGCCTGGAGCGGATGCGAAGTGAATTTGTCGCTAACGTATCCCATGAATTGAAGACGCCGGTTGCCGCTGTTAAAGGATTTGCCGAGACCTTGCTGGGTGGTGGGGTTAAGGATGAGAAGACAGCCCGTTCCTTCTTGCAAATTATTTATGATGAGAACGAACGCTTAAATCGATTGATTGGAGATATTCTGGAATTATCTAAAATCGAATCTAAACGTGTGCAGCTCGATTGCTCACCTGTTCATATCATTGAATTCTTTGATTCCGTGCTGGGAACCATTAGCAAAGTGGCTGAGAAGAAAAGTATTAGTCTTAACGTAGAGGTTCCTGAGGAGCTGTTCATTGAGGCCGATGAAGATAAACTACGTCAAATTTTTATGAATCTGCTCTCCAATGCGATTAATTACACGCATGAAGGGGGTAGCGTAAAAGTCTACGTTAAGAATATACTGAAGCCAGATGGTTCTGAGAATGTCCAATTTACCGTTACCGATACAGGGATGGGAATTCCCAAAAAGGATCTGCCGCGCATTTTCGAACGTTTTTATCGAGTGGATAAAGCAAGATCAAGAAGTTCCGGTGGAACGGGGCTGGGACTGTCTATTGTGAAGCACTTGATAGATCTGCACCATGGTGTGATTTCGGTTAAAAGTGATCTGGGGATCGGAAGTTCATTTATTATTGAGTTGCCGCTCTTGCAGGAAGAAAAGGTGGATTAGATTTTTGTAAATTCACCTTATCGATTTTACACCAAGTTAACATTGTGGTGATATGATTGTTTTGTTGTTGCTTTGTAAAAATCAAACTATATGGAAGACGGGGGAACCTATGGCTCAACGATTGCTTGTCATTGAAGACGAACCGACACTGGCCCGGCTGCTGTCCTATAACTTAACGCAGGAAGGTTACGAGGTAACAGTAGAGGATCATGGTACGGCAGGATATGATCGTGCGACGAGGGAACCTTTTGACTTGATCGTATTAGATCTGATGTTGCCAGGTATGAATGGCATTGACATCCTTGATAAATTGCGTGGACAAGGTATCCGTACACCTATTATTGTGTTGACCGCCAAAAATGCGGAAGAAGATGTTGTTAGAGGTCTGAAATCAGGTGCTGATGATTATATAACCAAACCATTCGGCGTCTCTGAACTGCTCGCTAGAGTAAGTGCTGTACTTCGGAGGATTTCTGGACTTGCTGAGGAAGCACCGACAGAAACACCTATCTCTGCTTCTACCATTATTTTAGGTCAATTAGAGATTTACCCTGAGAGATATGAAGTCTCCCTCGGTGGTCATAGTATTAACTTACGGCCTAAAGAGTTCGAAGTGCTATTATATTTGGCTCGTAAGCCAGGGGTTGTGTTGACGAGAGATGATCTCATGAATGCTGTATGGGGCTTTGATTATATTGGTGGGCAGCGTACGGTGGACGTGCATGTAAGTTCACTTCGTAAAAAGCTTGAGCTGGATCCAGAATCCGTTCATATCGATTCGATTCGAGGCGTAGGCTATAAATTAGTGGTTAATAAAAAAAGAGCTCCGGTCATTTAGAGTGACTGGAGTTCTATTTTTTCTATACTTTTCATAAATAAGAAATGCTCGGAGTACTAGTTGGCTTCTGGGGAAATACTGTGATGTGGACCCATTCATCTCACTGATTTTACATTGCGTTAACATTTCTCTCCAACTGTATTTACACTAAAAGCTTATCATGGAGATCGAAGATGATGAGAAGGAGACGTAAACACTAATGAAATCCATCATTGACATAGAGAATCTTGATCTCTACTATGAGTCGTTCCACGCACTGAAGAATGTGAATCTGCAAATCCCGGAGAAACAGGTTACCGCTTTTATTGGACCTTCCGGTTGCGGGAAATCCACGTTGCTTCGCACATTGAATCGTATGAATGATATGATTCCTGGCACACGTATAGAAGGAACTGTAAACATCGGTGGCAAAAATATTTATAGTGATGAGGTAGAGGTGGAAAGCCTGCGTAAGCAGGTCGGTATGGTGTTTCAACAGCCGAATCCTTTTCCTAAGTCGATTTACGACAATGTAGCTTACGGTCCCCGTTTACACGGCATCCGTTCCAAAAGTGAACTGGATGAGATCGTAGAAAAAAGCTTGCGTCACTCCGCCCTATGGGAGGAAGTGAAAGATTTTCTGAAGAAATCTGCCCTTAGCTTGTCTGGTGGACAGCAGCAGCGGCTTTGTATTGCTAGAGCGTTAGCGGTACAGCCTGATATTCTGCTAATGGATGAGGCAACCTCTGCGCTCGACCCTGTATCCACTCTCAAGATAGAAGAGCTTGTTCAGGAACTAAGAAGTGAGTATACCATTGTTATGGTAACTCATAACATGCATCAGGCCGCACGTGTATCCGGTCGAACCGTGTTTTTCTTAAATGGTGTAATTGTAGAGGCGGCGGACACAGAGGTGCTTTTCTCGAACCCTAAAGATTCCCGCACTGAAGATTATATTTCCGGACGTTTCGGCTGATCAGATTTAAAAGGGTGTTCGTCCCTGGAAATGGCAAGCTGACCATACGTTAATGAGGAGGATCGCTCTTATTATGATTCGCAGAAAAGAATTTGATAAAGACTTGGAAGAGCTGCGCAGTCTGCTGCAGCAGATGGGTGAGCATGTTAAGGATGCTCTTGAAGGTGCAATTAATGCATTACAAAATCTAGATACAACGCTCGCACAGGAAGTCGTTGAAGCGGATTTACAGCTGAATGCCATGGAAGATAAAATCATGGAAATTGGCTCACGCTTAATTATTACGCAGCAGCCCGTAGCTAAAGATTTGCGCCGCATTATCGTTGCCTTCAAAATATCAAGCGATTTGGAACGCATGGGGGATCTGGCGATTGATGTAGCTAAGGCGACCATGCGTCTTCAAGGCCAACAGCTGATTAAGCCCCTTGTAGACATTCCTCGTATGGCTGAAATCGTGACAATTATGATCGATGAGGCGATCCAGTCTTACCTGGATGAGAACACTGATCTGGCTTATAAAATGGCACAGGATGATGATCAGGTCGATCAATTGTATGGTGCGATGATCAATGAGTTGTATTCTTATATGGTAACAAAGCCGGAGACAGTATCCCAAGCTATGTTATTGACACTGGTAGGCCGATATATCGAACGGATTGGCGATCACGCTACTAACATTGGTGAAAGCGTAGTTTACCTGGTTACCGGTAGTCGTCCAGATTTGAATGAATAGTTTTGATTCAAAAGATGTTTGGTACTTGTCGTAACTGCGGAGAATGTTTGGACTTCCGGCCGCTGTTGTCTCCAGATTTCTTGATTTTATACCGCTTTTTATGGTTGAAATCCGGAGACAAAGGCGGGCGCTTCGCTCCTACAGTTCCAAACTTCTCCTCCATTACTATCGTACCTTCACATCTTTTGTGTTTTTAGGTAAATGAAAGTAGCCGTCCTTTTATAAGGGCGGCTACTTGTTGTATTCCCCCATATTAGCTCTTAATGTTACTAACATTTCAGCTAATCCCATTGTTTAAGTTGGTATAGCCGTTTCTACTTGGACAGGCCATATGTTAAGATGTAAGAAGTAAGCATGAAAAAGGCGAGGTGCACTATGGACAAGTTGATACTTATAGATGGAAATAATATTATTTACCGCGCATTTTTCGCGATGCCTCCGCTAACGAATACAGCAGGGCAACAGACGAACGCGGTGTACGGTTTCACAACGATGCTGCTCCGTTTAATTGAAGAACACAAGCCGACACATATGATTGTTGCCTTCGATGCAGGAAAAGTCACATTTCGGCATGAAGGTTATGAGGATTATAAAGGCGGTCGGCAAAAGACACCTCCCGAGCTCTCCGAGCAGTTTCCACTGCTGAAAGATTTGCTCAGAAATCTGGGTGTACCGCAGTTTGAAATTGGCAATTATGAGGCCGATGATATTATTGGAACCATTTCTCGCCAAGCAGATGAAGCAGGCCGGCAGGTTATGATCGTGTCGGGAGACAAGGATATGCTTCAATTGGCTTCCGAACATACGACCGTTGCGTTGATCCGCAAAGGAGTTACTGAGGTTGAGCTTTATGGACCAGAACAAATTCGTGAGAAATATGATTTAACACCCGAGCAGATCATCGACCTTAAGGGACTGATGGGTGATGCGAGTGATAACATTCCGGGCGTTCCGGGTGTTGGTGAGAAAACAGCGCTCAAGCTGTTGCATCAATTCGGATCGGTTGAAGGTGTATTAGCAGGAACCGGTGAGCTTAAAGGTAAAATGAAAGAAAAACTGGAAGCACACGCGGAAGACGCTGTCATGAGTAAGAAACTGGCAACCATCTATCGTGAAGTGCCTCTTGAGCATTCGTGGGAAGATATGATCTTTAATGGAATTTCTGCGGATACAGCAGGACCCGCACTCGCAAAATTAGAATTCAAATCACTTCTGGAAAGGTTGTCACTTAGTGCCTATGCTCCAGTAGCTGATGGAGAAGAGGGTGCAGCGGAAGTAGAAGCTGCTACACTCGATATTTCGATCGTGAGTGAAGATGAACTTGAGGCGCTAAATGAAGCGCTCCCTAGTATTTCGGCACTGCATGTAGAATCCAATGGGGATAATCCGCATCGTGCCGAGGTGATCGGGGTAGGGCTATCTACTCTGGAGCGACATTATTATGTGCCGTTTGAATTACTACAGAAACCAGCGGCTGCGAAGCTACGTGACTGGTTAGGAGATGAGAAGGCTCCGAAGAGCGGATATGATCTTCACCGTGCTGATTTGGCACTGCATTGGCAGGGGATTGCTTTTGCAGGTGCAGCCCATGATGTGCAGCTAGCGGCTTATTTGCTGGATCCCACGGAAGCTAATCAGAACCTAAACGATCTCGCTACGAAATACGGCTTGCCAAGATTGTCACCTGATGAAGATGTATTTGGTAAAGGCGCCAAATATAAGATTCCTGAGCTTGAAATCTTAGGAAATCACGTCGCACGTAAGAGTGCTGCGGTACTTGGCATCGCCCAGAAACAACAGCAGGAATTGATTGAAACGGCGATGACCGGACTGTTCGAGGATCTCGAAATGCCATTATCACGTATTCTTGCGGATATGGAGAAACAGGGGATTGCAGTCAACGAAGGGGATCTTAAAGAATTAGGAAAAGAATTCGAAGCTCAGATTTCAAAGCTGGTCACCGAAATTTATGAAATTTGTGGCACAGAGTTTAATTTGAATTCACCTAAGCAGTTGGGCGAGATCTTATTTGTAAAACTGGGTCTTCCTGTCGTCAAGAAGACGAAGACCGGATATTCAACAGACGCAGAGGTGCTGGAAAAGTTAGCACCGTATCACGATGTGGTACGTTTGATTCTACAATATCGCACGATTGCCAAATTGCAATCCACCTATGTAGAGGGGCTACTCAAGGAAATTTCCCCGAAAACAGGGAAGGTGCATACATTCTATCGGCAGACGATTGCTGCGACAGGACGGCTTAGCAGCCAATTTCCGAACCTGCAGAACATTCCAATCCGCTTAGAAGAAGGACGTAAAATCCGTAAAGTGTTTGTTCCATCCGAACCGGGCTGGTCCATTCTGGCGGCGGACTATTCGCAGATTGAACTACGGGTACTTGCGCACATCTCCGGTGATGAGCGGATGAAGGAAGCTTTTCTCCATGATATGGATATTCACACGAAGACAGCGATGGATGTATTTGGAGTTACCGCCGATCAGGTTGATAGCAATATGCGTCGTGCTGCTAAAGCCGTTAACTTTGGTATCGTGTACGGAATCAGTGATTATGGTCTGTCGCAGAACTTGAATATTCCTCGCAAAGAAGCCGCTCAATTTATTGAGCAGTATTTTGAGGTATACCAAGGTGTACGTCGATATATGGATGATATTGTAGTTGATGCAAGGAAACATGGTTATGTAACCACGCTGCTGGAACGCCGTCGTTACTTGCCTGAGATTAATGCGAAGAACTTTAATCTACGTTCTTTTGCGGAACGTACAGCAATGAACACACCTATACAAGGAACTGCCGCTGATATTATTAAGCTGGCGATGGTGCATATGGACAAGGCTCTATTTGAGCGTGGGCTAAAGAGCCGTATGTTGCTTCAGGTACATGATGAGCTTGTATTCGAGGTGCCAGAGGATGAAATGGAGCTTATGAAGACGCTTTTGCCGGAAGTAATGGGTGGAGCATTGCAGTTATCGGTGCCGCTTAAAGCAGAGGTAAGTTTTGGCAGCAACTGGTACGAAGCGAAATAGGCTCCCTTTAAGGTGTGCATATCAGCTATAATGTAGTTGAGGTGAAGACATCATGCCGGAATTACCGGAAGTAGAGACAGTCAAGAGAACACTGAATGATTTAGTCAATGGAAAGCAGATAGAGAGTGTAACCGTCCGGTTGGCCCGGATTATTCAGCGGCCGGATGATATTCAGGCTTTTGCCAACCTGCTCGCAGGTCATAGCATTGTTAATGTTGAACGAAGAGGGAAATTTTTGCGCATCGTGTTAGACGGTCTGGTGCTGGTATCTCATTTACGGATGGAGGGCCGTTACGGACTTTTTTCGAACGAAGATCCACTGGACAAGCATACGCATGTGATATTCCATTTTACCGATGGCACTGAGCTGCGTTACACGGATGTTCGTCAGTTTGGTACAATGCATCTTTTTCAGATTGGTGAAGACCTCCAACTGCCTCCTCTTAATAAGCTAGGACAGGAGCCGCTGGAGCCATCCTTTACGCCGGAGAGGTTTAAGCAGATTGTATCAGGCAAAAGCACAAAAATTAAATCGCTGCTGCTGAATCAGGAATATATCGTCGGCATAGGTAATATTTATGTAGATGAGTCGTTACATCGTGCAGGGATACATCCTGAAGTCAGCGCCAAAGACCTTTCGGACGAGCAACTTGATCAGCTGCATCACGCTATTGTCAGTACGCTGACGGAAGCGGTAAACGCTGGTGGTTCGTCTGTAAAATCATATGTGAATGGTCAAGGTGAGAGCGGCACTTATCAGCAGCAGCTGTTGATTTACGGTCGTAAAGATCAGCCGTGTAACCACTGTGGAACGATGATTGAGAAAACGGTTGTAGGTGGCCGCGGCACGCATTATTGTCCAAGCTGTCAGCGTAAGGTTGAAAACTGAAGAAGTAATTAGGTTGGCACCCACTACTTGTCCCGCCCATATACTGTGTGAAGAATGCTTAATAGAGAACGGAAGCTGAATGAAGTGTATTCTGCAGTGTTCCGGTTCTTCACAGGAGGGATTGCGGGTGCTCAGCCCATTTTTTTCACTAATATTACTAGCTTTTGCTTTGAGTTTGGATGGTTTTGGCGTTGGTATTACATATGGACTGCGTAAAATGAAAATACCATTGCTCTCCATTCTGATTATCTCGCTTTGTTCGGGGGTAGTTATCTGTGTATCTATGCAAGTGGGTGTTCTGCTTGCCAAGGTAGTGTCTCCACATGCAGCTTCTGAGGTTGGCGCTGTTATACTCGTGCTAATGGGGTGCTGGTCGCTCGTCCAGATGTTAATGCAGAAAGAGAAGGAACAGACAGGTGAGCGTAAAGTAGGTAGTGAAGAAAATGTGCTATCCACAGAAGCTCGGGCAGAGGTAGCTGTTGATACTGAAGATGTTGTAGAACAGGTTACCATGGCTCCTGAGCAGGCAAAGTCGGCTGTCTTTTCCCTTGAGTTACGACGATTGGGGATTGTTGTACAGATCTTACGTACTCCGTCTTCTGCAGATATGGATGATTCCGGGAGTATTTCTTCGATGGAGGCTATGCTGCTCGGGATTGCCCTCTCTCTAGATGCTTTTGGAGCTGGACTTGGCGCAGCATTGCTGGGGTTCGATCCGATATGGACATCACTTACAATTGCTCTGTTTAGTGGTACATTTCTATTGCTGGGCATGAAGACTGGATTAAGATTCGCCGGGAACTACTGGATGAAGCATGCTGCTGCACTACCCGCGTTATTATTAATTACAATGGGAATACTGAAGCTATTATGAGGTGAGTACATGATTATTGGCTTAACCGGAGGCATTGCATCCGGAAAAAGCACGGTGTCCGCACTGCTTGTGAGCAAGGGAGCGAGGCTGGTTGACGCGGATGTGATCGCCAGAGAAGTTATGCTCCCCGGTCATGAGGTGCTGGCTGCGGCTGTGAAACAATTCGGAAGCGAGATCCTCTCTTCGGATGGCACACTGAATAGGGGCAAGCTGGGGGACATTGTATTTCAAAACCCGGCGGCCCTGCAAGCCCTGAACAATCTGACGCATCCCGCAATCCGGCGGGAGATTAAAGAACGTATGAACAGCATGGAGGAAGAAGATCCAAAGAAGTTAACAATTGTGGATATCCCTCTTCTTTTCGAATCAGGACTCGAGAACATGTTCCATGAAATACTGGTGGTTTACGTGCCTCGTGAAGTGCAAATCGCTCGATTAATGGAACGTAACGGACTTTCTATAGAACAAGCAGAAGCACGCTTAAATGCACAGATGGATATTGAAGCGAAGCGTAACAAAGCGGACTATATCATTGACAACAGTGGCGAACTTGCGCACACTGAGCAACAGGTTGCTGTTCTTTGGGACAGGCTGGGCTTATCATGAAATGGTTACGTAAAAAAAGAGTCCTTCTTCTGTTATTCATTGGTTTTACTGCGATATTGTTTCTGAGTACGAACTGGATGTCCTGGTTTTATCCGATCCATTATAAAGATGAGATCCGTAAGCACAGCGTTACGTACGATATTGACCCATTTCTAGTGGCTTCGATTATCCGAGTGGAAACGAACTTCAAAACTGGACGAGAATCCAGAAAAGGTGCTATAGGTTTAATGCAGCTTATGCCGGATACCGCCAAATGGGCCCTTGAAAAGGCCAAGCTTCCTGATGTTTCTATGGAGGAGCTAAAGCATGAACCATCAGCAAATATTGAATTAGGTACCTGGTATCTTTCAACATTATCCCGTCAATTCGAAGGTAAACCTACAGCGGTTATCGCTGCATATAATGCTGGACCGGGTAAAGTTCAAAAATGGCTGGATGAGGGGATCTGGGATGGAACGGATGCTACGATTAAGGATATTCCGTTTGGTGAAACCCGCCATTATGTACAGCGCGTCAACTATTACTATGATCAGTACACGGATATTTACAACGAATTCTAAAACCGTGTTATGTATAAAAAGAAGCATTAAACGATCTTGCGATCGTTTAATACTTCTTCAGTAAGCTTATGTGGACAGGTTATTTGTATTGACCTGCCAATTGTTGTTCTGCCAGGGTTACAAGACGTTTAGTGATGTAACCACCGATCGAACCATTTTCATAAGAAGTTTTATTGCCTTGGTAACCATCTGGGGAAAGCGTGATTCCGAGTTCTTGGGCAACTTCATATTTAAGTTGTTCCAAAGCACCACGGGAATTTGGAGCTACAAGGTTATTGGAGCTGTTGTTTTGGCTCATTGCTGTTCACCTCCTCTGTTGGTAACTGTATTATGTGCCGGACTTGCCATAATCATTACAATAAAAAAACGGTGATTTCTGGAAAAAATGAAATAGCCCTTTAAAAGCCGGATGTTTAACATACCGGGACTAAAAACATTATGTAATAGGAAGTGATGAAGCTTATGAAATGCCCTTACTGCGATCACACAAATACTAAAGTGCTCGACTCGCGACCAGCGAATGAGAATAAGTCCATCCGCCGCAGGCGTGAATGTGAGCGTTGCAGCAAACGGTTTACAACCTTTGAAATGATCGAGGAAACACCGTTAATCGTGATCAAAAAAGACGGCAGCCGCGAGGAGTTCAGCCGTGATAAAATACTGCGTGGTCTTATCCGTGCTTGCGAGAAACGCCCCGTCTCTGTAGAACGTCTAGAGAAGATCGTCTCTGAGGTAGAGAAATCCCTACGCGGTATCGCCGTAGCTGAGGTGGAGAGCCAACAGATCGGTGAATTGGTTATGGAGCAGCTCTATCCAGTAGATGAAGTCGCCTATGTTCGCTTTGCATCCGTATACCGCCAGTTCAAGGATATTAACATGTTTATGAAGGAACTGAAGGGTCTGTTATCTAAGAGCACCGGAGATCTGGACAGATTGTAGAGTTGTGGCTAGTCTAATGACTAAAAAAAGTGTTGACAGCGAAGGCGATTTTTTATATTATATAGGAGTCGCCTACGGCGCTTGGATTTGTCAAAATGACTTAAATACACCGAACTAAATTTTAGAATGTGTGATTACATACATCTGAAAATTACGTTTGGGGCCATAGCTCAGCTGGGAGAGCGCATCGCTGGCAGCGATGAGGTCAGGGGTTCGATCCCCCTTGGCTCCACCAAACTTCATATGGACTCTTAGCTCAGTTGGTAGAGCAGTAGACTCTTAATCTATTTGTCCAGGGTTCGAGCCCCTGAGAGTCCATCCTAAAGAAACGGCAGAAATGCCGTTTCTTTTTTGTTGTTCAGGAAGCGGAGTGACTTTTTATTTGGTTTTGATCGTGGTATAGTTTGGGTAGATAAATCTTACAATGCAAAGAGTGCCGTGCGGAAACACGGCTCCCAGTGCAATAGCCGCTTTTAAGGGCGGCGGCTTTCAGGTTTTACGGGCAGAAATAGACCGCATCCTTTGGACTAGGGCGGTCTATTTCTTTTTGAGGTAATTTAGAAGCTCAATGCTAAAAAGGTAGAACAAGTTGAAATGCAGGCTCTCCAGACCTATATTCCTGTTTGGCGCGAGGTATTTAAGAAAGCTTCTACTGCTAAAAAGAAAATGATGCTTAGTACGATCATTGAGTGTGTTAGGGTTTACCGAGATTCAGTAGAACTGACGTTAAAATTGAACATTAGCTCGTTTTTAGCGACTTCAAGTGTAAGTAGTCTAAAAGGTAATGATTATGATTTGAAGGCTGGCAACCAAGTGCATGGCATTCATTATGGAAATCAGTTTTCAGGCATTTTCCAGCCTAATTCATCATCCCACACGGCATCGATATCATCCAGGTGAACATGCCATTCCCCACCGTCTACTTTTCTACGTATCTCGGTCAAACATTTCAACCAATGAAATAAATCGTTCAGCAAATCTTCAATCTGATCCGTCATGGACAGCTTGGTAGCGCCAGCGAAGATCTCCGTTGATCTGGACGAATCGAATTTGTACACTGTGAAAGACTCCGCCCGGTCTTTCCCTTCAAAATCCTGATCATAACGTTGGACAATGGCTGTGATTGCTTGTTGTTCGCTTTCTGTTAGGACGTATTCCCTCGTGCATGTGTAATAAATAGAAACACTGATAAGTCATTCCCCCCAAACATAGAAATGGATGCGATATCCAGTTCCTGTTTATTACCCTCCAAAAGTCGAAAGCAAACTAGGCCAAACCTGCATTCTGGCGCCGCATGAAGGACAATTCATTTCCCCGGCCAAATACGGCAATTGGTTCAAAAAAGAGGAATCGCCCAGCTGATCGGCTCGCTCCGCCAGTATTTGATGTTCCGCTTCAACGAATGCCTCAACGGGAGTAACCTCATGTGCTGCCTGAAGGGGTTCGAATACCGGATCTTCCGCGAATGCTTGTATACGACCGCCTTCTCCGCTCGGCCACAAGTAAGCCTCTTGATTACATACTCCGCAAACGGCCACATATTCGTCGCCAGCCGTAAAATTCAGAAGCATGTTTGCCACGCTCTGGGATTCCCGATAAGCCGCGTCGGCAATGAGAACATATCTTTTTTCGGTATCGTTGCTTATTTCTTGTTTGGCGTAGGCCAACATCTCTGCAACAAGCGAAGCAAGCTCCGCTATCGCTTTTAAGTAAGATTGGTACATCTCCGCGCAAACCTCGTTTCCCGCTTCAGCAGCGAGTTCGTTCCAATCCGAGGGATACGGCTCAGATCTTGTTTTGTCATGACACGACTCGATAATCCCGCAAGTGATGTAGATTTCATGGCGCACTTCCATATTTTTTGATGCGAGAGCAAGTTTGGCCAGATAAGGTACTGCCGCGTAAGTGACGGTATAGATCGTATTTTGGTGATATAAGTGCTCCTGGAATAGCTCGTCGAAAACTTCTTTATCGAAATCAAGCATCAGACGCTCCAACAGTTCAGGTACCATTTCGCCCGACTCGTAAGGACCGGTTAGCTTGCCCCACAGTTCGCTGTTTAATTGTAACAAGAGGAATCACTCCCATCCCTATTCAAGTGGATACATTTTCTATATTATCCTATAAGATCGGCGGGTCCTGAATAGGGCAACGGATATACTCCCCCTCGAGAATAGGGCTTAAAGCCTAGGACGATTCCCCTTAATTCCACATCAAATGCCAAGATTTGTTCATGGGTCTAGTCGTTTTAGACTCCCGTGACGGGTAGACGGAGAATGTGCAGGGCGTAGCGTATCCCCCTAGGCTCTATTTCCATAACATGAAGAAAAGCCAATTCTACTGAAATGGCTTTTTTCTTTTTCACTACTCTTCGAAAGGATCACGATTTTGTACTATTAATTAGCATGAGATATGACAGAAATGTTGGCATGCTTGATTCACTATAGAAGGCCGAATGTCCACATTTGTATATGTATTGTAAAGATAAGTATATCGATGAAACGAATGCCCCTACTTATAATAAAATTGCTGCAGCAGTTGAGCATGGAGGGTCATGCGGTAAGCTGGAGTAAATTTCGAGCTAATAAACAACGGGGGGGATCGTAGTGCGTTTACGGTATAGGAATATTTTTTTAGTGTTTTTTGTTACCGCTTTCATTTTAGTTGCCGTTTCATCGGAGAAGTCCGACGCCGCAACAGGTAATCTGGCTTTAGGAAAGACGGCTTATTCGTCGTCGAACGAAGTAGACTTTTTCGGGCCTGAGAAAGCGGTCGACGGTGGCAATCGGGATGCAAGCCGATGGTCTTCGGAAAGAACGGATGACCAGTGGTTCTACGTTGATCTAGGCGAGCCTGTAGAAATTGGAAGAGTAATCATCAACTGGCAGACTCCGGCGGAACAATATCAAGTTCTTGTGTCTGACGATGCGGTAACCTGGAGGAACGTATTCGCGGACAACCGCGTGCTCGTCGCCCGCGGACCAGTCGAGGATACGATCGATTTTGAGCCGACACTGGCGCAATACGTTAAGTTCCAAGGAGTAACGCGACGTCCAATTGAGGATATCTATTACGGATACTCCTTCTGGGAATTCGAGGTATACAAGGGCAAACCGCTGTTGCCGCCTATGATGGATGCGGTCAAAAACAGCATCGTCGTCTCCGAGGGAGACACTCAGCTGAACCTGCCCACTGTACCGGATGGTTATACGCTGACGCTGGTGAACACGGACAGCTTGCCGGTGATCGACGAGCAGGGCAATATTCATGCGCCGCTTGTGGATACTCAGGTTCAGCTGCTGCTGCAAATCGAGAGCGACAGCGATCCGACATATCTGTTAGCGGATAATGCGTTAGTCACCGTACCCGGTCTCTACGAGCAGACGAGCGATCGGAACCCGGAGCCGCGAGTCATTCCTTCTTTGCGTGAGTGGCTGGGCACAACCGGCGAGTTCCGCTTGACGGATAAATCCAATATCGTCATTCGCGCGGAGGATGAAGCGGCTCTGCAGGGGACGGCCAATATTTTGCGGAAGGACTTGCTTGATTTAACGAAGCTTCCGCTGACGGTTACGGTTGGTTCACCTCAAGAGGGGGACATCTATTTGGTGCTGGATGCCGCGCAAATGGGATTGGGGACAGAGGGCTATGAGCTGAATATCGGCGAATATACTTCCGTCGCTGGCTCCGATCAGACGGGCGTCATGTTCGGCACAAAAACGATCCTTCAACTGCTCGGCCACGATGCCGATCATAAGACGATGCCCAAGGGGCAAACGCGCGATTATCCGAAATACGCGGATCGAGGCTTCATGCTCGATGTGGGCCGCAAGTTTTATACGATCGAATTTTTGCGGGATTATGTGAAGTTGATGTCCTACTATAAGATGAACCGGTTCCAGATTCATCTGAACGATGATGTCGGCGATGTCGGTTACTTCCGTCTGGAGAGCGAGAAATTCCCGGGAGTGACGAGCAAGGACGGCTTCTATACGAAGCAGCAATTCAGAGACCTGCAGCTGCTTGGGATGGAATACGGCGTAAACGTCGTGCCGGAAATCGATACACCGGGCCATTCCGGCGCGTTCATCGCTTACGACCCTAGGTTGGGCAGCAACAATCAGCTGGATATCAATCGTCCGGAGACGCTCGACTTCATTAAAGAACTCTTTGACGAGTATCTCGACGGCAGCAATCCGACCTTCGTCGGCCCGGACGTGCACGTCGGCACGGATGAATATTTCGGCGACGACAAGGAGGCGTTCCGCAGGTACGCGGATATGCTCCTTAACCACATTAACAGCAAAGGCAAGCGCGCTCGTCTGTGGGGCAGTCTGTCCGCATATGACGGCACGACGCCAGTCAGCAACAATGCGACGATGGACATCTGGTATGAGCCGTACGGAAGTGTCTTGCAGGCCATTAAGCTTGGCTACGACGTTGTCAATACCAACACGAACTTGCTCTATATCGTTCCGCAACTGTACCGCAGCTATTTGAATTACGATTTTATTTACAATGAGTGGGAGCCTAACGATTGGCTGGAGACGAAGCTTCCTTATGGGCACCCGCAAGTAAAAGGCGGCATGTTCGCGCTCTGGAACGACGTGTCTGTAGAGAAGGGCGTCTCCATGGCGGACTCGCATCAGCGTATCTTGCCTTCCATGCAAGTGTTGGCGGAGAAGCTGTGGAGAGGCAACCGCGTCGACCGGAACTTTGCAAGCTTCCAGGCGGATGCCGCAAAGTACGTGGACCCGCCGGGTGTTCATCAGTCGCACAAGCTTCAAGTCGACAATGAGCGCAATATCGTTCTCGATTATACTTTCGACGAGGGCTTCGCGGATCGTTCGGGCAACGGCTTTGACGGCAACGCGGTGAATGCAGGCACGGAGAAGGGAATCTTCGGGCAAGCAGTAAGGCTCAAAGGCGGAGCCAGCTACGTGGAAACGCCGCTTCGCACGCTCGGTTTCGGATGGACGATGTCCATGTGGATCAAACCGGACGCTGACAACCCGCAAGGAGCTGTGCTGCTGGAATCTCCGGATGGACAGCTGAAATATAACATCGGGGGCAGCGGCAAACTGGCCATCACGAAAGAAAACTACGTCAGCGAATTCAATTATAAGCTGCCGACCGACCGCTGGACCCATGTCATTATGATCGGCGACGACACGGGGACCTCCATCTTCATTAACGGCAGTGAGTATACGGCTACTCTAAAAGACGGCTCCAAGTTGGAAACGTTCGTATTGCCAGTAGCCAAAATAGGCAGTGAAACGAATGCTTTTAAAGGCTTGATTGACGAACTCATCGTAAGGAACATCTACGTGGACCTGCATGGAAATCTGGCTTTGCATAAGCAAGCCGAATCCTCGCTGCCGGAATCCTCGTCCTACACGGCGGACAAAGCGGTGGACGGCAGAGGGGACACCAGATGGTCCAGCAATTGGGTGGACGATACCTGGTTCATGGTGGATCTGGGTGAAGTGAAGAACATTGATGCTGTATCTATTTTGTGGCAAACGGCTTACGGTTCGAAGTACCGCATTCTCGTGTCCGAGGACAAGGAGAACTGGACGAATGTCGTGAAAGACAACAACGGCGAGATTAACGGCAAGCCGGGACGCGTCGTGACTACCTTCCAAAGCACGCCGGCCAGATACGTGAAGTTCGAAGGCGTGTCCAGAGCTACCATGTTCGGCTATTCCTTTGAGGAATTTGAAGTGTACGGCGAGGAATATAAGCTCGGCAATATACGGCCGATTATCGACCTGTTGACGGCTATCGAGGCCTACAAGCTCGTGGAGGACAATTACTCTCCTGAAGGCTGGGCACAGCTTCAACAGGCGATGGTACAAGCGACTGCGGCGATTCAAACCGCCCAGCTGACTCGTCCTGAGGCCGAGCAGGCGTATGCCGGGCTGAGCATTGCGCGCGATCGTCTAACGATCGAAGACGTAATGGGTCTGATCGAGCTTAATGTGAATGAAAGCATTGCCGCGAATCTCTATCTACCGCAGAAAGGACAGCTCGGCACGCGTATCGTCTGGAGCAGCTCGAAGCCCGACTATCTGAATGCCAACGGACAATTGTTGCAACGTCCGTCAGGCAGCGACATGGAGGTCGTGCTGACCGCGACGATCAGCAAGGGAGATGCATCCGCGAAAAAAACGTTCAAGATCAAAATCAAAGCGTTACCTAGCTCTGGTGGCGGAGGATGGGTTCCGACTCCAATAACTCCAGATCCGGAAGAAGGCCAAAACGGCAGTTCGAATCCGGGAGGCGGAGATCCAGGCAATGGCAATGAGAACGGCAACGGCAATGGCGGGGAGTCTGGCGGATCGACAACGGTTCGACTGAACGATATTGCGAGCCATTGGGCAAAAGCGTCCATCAAACGGGCCGTCGAGCTTGGATTCGTAGCGGGCTATACCGACGAGACGTTCAAGCCGAATAAGACGGTCAGCAGGGACGAATTCGTCGTCATGTTGGTCAAAGCGTTGAAGCTGCAAGGTACGAACAGTTCGCTGGACTTCGCGGACGCAAGCTCAATTCAAGCTTGGGCGAAACCTTATATTGCGCAAGCCTTGGAATCCGGCCTGATCAATGGCTATGCGGATGGGACCTTCCGTCCGAAGGCTTCGATTAGCCGAGCAGAACTGGCAGCGATGATTGTTCGCAGCTTGGGCCTGAAGACTTCGGAAGGGCATGAGCTCTCTTATGCGGACGCGGATCAAATCCCGGATTGGGCGAAGCCGTATGTGGCAGTAGCCCAGGAGGCGGGAGTAATGAACGGTCGGGGGGACAACCGGTTTGCCCCGGCCGCCTCGGCGACGCGTGCTGAAGCTGTGGTCGTCATTCTGAACATGCTCGATGCGCTTGCAGAATTGCAAGCGCAGGAGCAGAACTAATTATGTATAGAAAGAGAGCGTGAGCTTAAGTGAAAACTAGACGAAGTTTGACTGCTTTGCTGCTTGTCCCGGTCATGCTGTTCTCGTTGATATCCTCCGTGTATGCGGAGGAGCCGGGCGGAGAGAGTACCAGCTTTTATAATTTGGTTCAAGGGAAAACGTACACATGGTTGGATCAGCCGGAGGACGCTTTCCCGGATGACGGGACGAAGCTGACGGACGGCAATGCCGTAGACACATCCCGTGACAGCGGCAACTGGGTGGGCCACCGCTACAAGAAATCTCGTTCGGTTGTGTTTGATCTAGGCGAGCAAAAAACGATCAAGGATGTGAGCGCGCGTTTCTTGCAAGATTGGCCGAACAACGAAACGCTTGTACCGCTCACCGTTTCATTCTACGCGTCTGACGATGGGGTGAACTGGGGCGTATTGTCTCATAATGCGACTAAATTGTTATGGGGCGATCAGACCAACACCGAGACGTATAAATGGGACGGCAGCCCAGAGACCGGAGTCGTCAAGCGTGGCGATTATACCGAAGGATTGGTTTACGCTCAGTATGTGAAAGTGGTGTTCTCCTTGCATCCGAGGGCGTGGACTATGATCGACGAGGTGACGATAACCGGTGCGGACGGCTTGATCGACGGAGCCCAGCCAGTGCAGCCCGAACCTTATGGTCTCCAGCAACCTGGGGAGGCTACTGGCGGGATTGAAAATTTGGGCTTGCTGTATAACGGGCATTACCCGGATGGTACAGGAACCTGGACGAAGGAACGGGTTATCCCTAATATCAGCTATGTGAACAAGCAGGGAGAGCCTGTCGATTGGCTGTTCGACGGCGTGCTGTATCTGGGTTTGACGTCGGAAAACGGCAGAGGCTTCGGAGCGGTTGAAGCGGCCGGCAAAGCCAGAAGAGTGGAATGGGAATGGTATTTGAATAAAACGTTTAACGCCGGCGGCGATATGAGCGCGCTGAACGAGGCGACGGCCGAGGTAGGCGCGAAGCTTGGCGAGCCTGACCGTAAGACGAAGGTTGTTATGATGATACCCGATCCGGGCGAATATCAGTCCGATTTTGGCAGCATTAACGATGAAAATCTGGACTTCAACCTAAGTGTGGTCGGTAATGCCGCATCGCTGAACAACCGGGCCAAAGCGATTCAGTGGTGGACCGATGAAGTGCAAGCAAGATGGGCGGCTGCGGGCTACTCGAATCTGGAGCTCGTCGGCATGTATTGGCTGGAGGAACAAATAAGCACGCATTCGACTGGCCCGGAGATGGTCAAGAAAGCGAGCGACATCGTTCATAACGCTGACCTGAAGATGTTCTGGATCCCTCATTCTTTGGCTTATAAGAAATTCATGTGGAAGGATGTCGGCATCGATGCCGTATCTCTGCAGCCGAACTATTTCTTCGAGAAAATGGAGTTCTCGCGTCTGGAAGATACAGCGGATATGGCGAAACGGTACGGCATGTCGCTGGAGCTGGAGTTCGATGACCGGATGATCAATGACGCCGTCTTCCGCGAGCGGTTCATTGATTACTTGAACAGCGGCGTGGATACAGGGCTAATGCAGCAAGGGTATAGAGCGTATTATCAAGGCAACAACGCCATTTTCAGCGCGGCGAAAAGCGAGGATCCTGCTATCCGCGTCCTCTACGATTGGCTGTACCAATTCGTGAAGGGCACTTATCAGAAGCAAGACGCCGCTGCGCCTGATGTTGTAGCGCTCATGAACGGGGAGCCGATCTCGGAGCATACGATTGTGCCTGATACGACACAGGCCGCCTTCACCTGGGCCATTCCGGGAGATGATGACAGC
The DNA here is from genome assembly GCF_000758545.1 of Paenibacillus sp. FSL H7-0737. NCBI lineage: Bacteria > Bacillati > Bacillota > Bacilli > Caryophanales > Paenibacillaceae > Paenibacillus > Paenibacillus sp. FSL H7-0737. The sequence goes on from NZ_CP009279.1 coordinate 2,121,942, forward strand.
GGTATCGTCAAAGTAACGGCCAAGTATGACGGCAAACCTTATACGCAAGGAACTATAGTAGATCTGACGGGCAAGCCGGGCAAGCATGTGTTGGAGCTGACGGTGGCGGCTGCCAAATCCAAGACGGTTAAGTTCGTAATAGAAGCTCGTTTGGGCGCTGAAGGTCTATTGGCTCTTGTTGATAAATACGCAGACAACAAGCAGCTTAGCAATGCCGATACGGTACGCGCTATGTGGAACGCTCTGATTATGATGGAGCGTACGCAAGAGAGCGATCCTGAGGAAGCCATAGGCTATTTGCTGGCATTCAATGCGAAGCTGGATGGGGCTAAAGGCCTTGAATTTGTAACGGAAGGCGCTTATACGGCCCTGAAGGAAGGCGTGTATTATGAGATTGGCAGCATCGCACAAGACAAAGAAGCAGAGGCATCCTCGACGGAAGCCGCAGGTCTAGAGCCTTCTAAGGCTCTGGATGGCGCACCGGGTACGCGCTGGGCGAGCCAAGTGCGCGATACGGCTTGGTTCCAGATCGATCTGGACAGCAAGCAAACCTTCGATACGGTCCGCATCGATTGGGAATATGCGCGCGCGGACCAATACCGTCTGAGCGTCTCGGATGATAAGCAGACGTGGGAGCCCTTGAAAGTCGGCAACAATGGCGTGGTTAAAGCGTCCGACGGCAAGAATACGCTGGTATTCCCGGCAACGACGGCGAGATACATCAAGTTTGAGGGACTGAATCGGGCTACGTTCTACGGTTATTCCTTCTATGAATTCGGCGTGTACAATCTTTCCCAGCGGCAAGAGCTGAAGACATTGGACGGCATACAAGCCGCCGTGGACGCCTCCACGAAGAAAGTTACGATCAATGGGTTAGTCATGAACGGCAAGAAAGAACATTTGTATGTCAAAGTGCTTGACCCAAAAGGCAACATTCAATATACCGGCCAGACGGGCACTGAGGATGACGGAAGCTTCCGCATCGCCTTTACGTTGACCGGAGAAGAGCAAGGACTGTATACGGTCGAGCTTGAAACGGATGACATGACGACTCCAGCGCAGGCCGCCTTCGAATATCGCAAGCCGCCTTCCACTGGCGGAGGCAATGGGGGCAGCATTGGAGGCGGTTCGGCGCAAGATCCGTATACGTTGCAAACGTACGATTCAGTCAAAGCCGTGCTTGTCCCGACATTGAAAGGCAATCAGGCTGTGGCTTCGGTCGGAGTAGCAGATCTGAATGCCGCGATTCTCAAGGCAACAGCCGACAGCAACGGCAACAAGCATATTCGTCTTGAATTGAAGCTGTCGAACGCGGCTGTCAGCTATGCTTTGGAGCTTCCCGCAGCTAATCTGACGAACCAGTCTAATCTGATTCTGCATATCTCCACGCCGTATGCCCAGCTTGCATTGACTGGCGACATGCTGGCTGGAGTCAAGGAGAATGCCGGAAAGCTGCTCGTTATCGTAAGCGACCATGCAGGCGAGTATCGCGGCAACGAAGCGGCTGGCCGGATCGGCAACAGACCAATCGTTGAAGTTGCATTGCAACTGGACGGTGAAGCTCTGTCTTGGAATAATGCGAAGGCACCGATTTCCATTGCGATTCCGTATTCGCTTCAAGCGGGCGAGCAAGCTGCTGATCTGCAAGCTTTCGAGCTGACGGGCGACAGCGCGGCAGTAATTGATGGCACGTCTTATGACAAAGACAAGGGCGTACTGCGATTCTCCATCGACCAAGTCGGCGTCTATGCTGTCGGCGGCAAGAAACCAGTTGCGTTCACTGACCTTGGCAAGTATGAATGGGCGCGCGAGGCAATAGAGAAGCTGGCCGAAAGAGGCATCGTCAAAGGCACTTCGATCGAAAATGGCACTTTCAGCCCCGCAAATCAAGTAACGCGAGCTGATTTTATCCTTATGCTGGTGAACATGCTTGACCTGCGCGCCGAGATTACCTCGACGTTCACCGATGTGAAACCGAATGATTATTACTACGATGCGGTGTCCATCGTCAAGCAATTGGGAATCGTTTCGGGAGTGAACGAAGTTAACTTTGCTCCTCGTGACTCAATCAGCCGCCAGGACGCTATGGTTATGCTAACCCGAGCGCTTCAAACGACGGGGGCAATCAAGCCGTCCGCATCCGGTTCAACACTTGAGGGCTTCCGTGATGCGAGCCAGATTGCGCCATATGCTGCGGACAGCGTGGCAACTCTGTTCGAGCATGGGCTGGTTACGGGCTCGGGCGGCTATATGAAGCCGAAGAGTACGACCAGCAGAGCGGAAGCGGCGACGTTCTTGTATCGCGTTCTTCAATTAATCGAGGGGCAGCAGCAGGAGTAGACGCGGAAACAATTGATTAAAGCACATTCCGATTAGTGCGGCAACGCGACCGGAATGTGCTTTTTCGACGATACAGAATAAAACTTCCTGAATGGACGGATGAAGCCGGTAAGCCGTCCCGCGCTTCCGCGATGAACTGCGGGCGCGTGATGGCGCCTCCGACCCCCCACGTAAGCCGCCCCGGCGCGCATGGCCGACGCCGCTTCCTCGGGTGTCCTGATGCGCCTTCCGCGACGAACGGTAACGCACAGCGCTTCGCTCTTCCACCGGACGAGCTCCAGGTCGGTGCCTTCGGACCGAGGGCCATGCGGCGTATAGCCGGATAACGTCGTCCCGACGAAATCCATAGAATGGATTGCAAGTAGTTTTTTTTGGAAAATTTTTGATTGCCTCGGGGTGTCTTTGGTAGTGAAACCAACAACGGCGGGAGAGCGCATCGCTGGCAGCGATGAGGCCAGGGATTCGATCTCCCTTGGCTCCACCAAACATCATATGGACTCTTAGCTCAGTTGGTAGAGCAGTAGATTCTTAATCTATTTGTCCAGGGTTCGAGCCCCTGAGAGCCCATCCTAAAGAAACGGCAGAAATGCCGTTTTTTTTTGTTGTGTGGAGAGTGGAGTGGCTTTTTATTAGGTTTCTTTCATGGAATAGTTTGGAGAGAAAAAATGTGCAATGCAAGCGAGCCGTGTGGAAACACGACTGCCGGTGCAATAGGCGCTTTTCGAAGGATCAAACAGGAAATAGACCGTATTCCTTTGCGAGAGGGCGGTCTATTTTTTTTGTGCTGAGGTAAGATCCGGTGCTCTCTCCCGGTACATCGACAACCTCAAGACCAGGCAATGCTTCATCAAGTCAACAATAGACTCTAGTCGGGACGAGCGACTTAGGTTAATATGAAAGCGCAAACATGTTTTCTGGAAGTCTTGAAAGCTACAATTTAGCAACAGAGCATAAAGGTAATCTGAACGGAGGATAAGATGGAAAACTGGTTGGGTAAATCGTTAAAGCAGAAGCTGAGCTTGTTGATTATTATTTCGGTATTGGTACCGGTGTTGTCTCTGGGACTGTTCTCCTATTATATTGCTAAAAGCTTAACGGAAGAGAAAGCGAAAAGTTCAGGCATGAACACGCTTAGGCAAATTGGGGCCTATTTGGAAAATATGGTGAGCGATGTTGAGAATCTATCTCTATTCCTCATCGGCCACCCTGATGTCCAAAGCTATTTGAAAACACCGGAACACGATTTGCTAAAGCAAACCTCGATCGTTAATTTACTTACAACATTATCGATTTCCAAACCATATATCGCCAATGTCATGATCGAATCGAATGAAGATAATAAGCCGTCGGTTTCCTTCAGATCCGTCCTCGAATCAGAATGGGCCGATATTCAGAGCGAATATCCCAGTTATTATGAGAAATATCCTAAATGGTGGTCTCCGGTACATCACTTCGTTACATCGGACGGCAAAGAGGATGTCATTACGATGTCGCGGCCGATTCGCAGCACATCAAAATATTACGATATCGGCATGCTTAAAATTAGCTTGACGCAATCGGTTATCTCTAGCCATTTAAAGCAAGCTGGACTAGAGGGTGAAGGCGTCGCCCTGCTGTTGGACGAACAAAATCGGATATTGGCTGGGCCGGAAGGGTATTCGACTAACAAGAACTTGAACGATTATTTTCCCGGAATAGTTGATTTCAAGAGTAAGTCGGGTTCGTTCGATTACGGAGAAGCGGAGGAGCGGAGTACCGTATTGTACTATCAGATGCCGAATGTTAACTGGAGGCTCGTAGGCATCATTCCGGCAAAAGCTTACAGAGCGCAGAACCAGTATTTTTTAACGTTAACTGCAATTGCAGTCAGCATTTCCATGCTTTTTGTCATCGCTTTTGTACTTGTACTTATTCAAAAGGTGACGAAACCGTTGTCTGCATTAACGAATTTTCTTAGAAATTCCAGCCCGGACGAGCCGCTGCCGACGTTGCCCGTCACATCGATCGATGAGGTTGGACAGCTGATTATTAGCTATAATCGGATGAGCTCGCGAATTATTAATTTAACCGATGAGGTGAAGCAAAACGAAGCGTTGAAGAAGGAAGCGGATATGTCGGCACTTCAAGCGCAGATCAATCCGCATTTTCTATATAATACGTTATCGTCAGTCCACTGGATGGCGCTAATGAAGGGAGACGAAAAAATCGCGGATATGGTCGGCTCATTGAGTGATTTTCTTCGGTTCAGCTTAAATAAAGGACAGGAATATTGTGCAATCAGCCAAGAAATTTTGCATGTAGATCATTATGTGAAAATCCAGTCCATTCGATATCCGGATAAATTTGATTACGAGGCGAATATTCCGGCGGAGCTGCTCGATCTGAGAATGCTGAAGCTGCTGCTCCAGCCGCTAATTGAAAACGCGATGATTCATGGCATTCTGAAAAGAGAGGGTAAAGGAAGCATTATCGTTAAAGCAATGTCAGCGGGAGAGCGAATAACCTTTATCGTTCAGGATGACGGTGTCGGCATGAGCAGGGAAAGATTGGAGCTGCTGAGGGAGAAGGTAAGCGCAAACTTGGGCATTGATCCGCTGAAGAATAATGACTCGGCAGGCAGCAGCTACGGATTGCGCAACGTGCATAATCGGCTGCAGCTTCATTATGGGCATGAAGCCGGTTTGCGGATCGAAAGCGTAGAAGGAAGCGGCACTAAAGTTAGTTTTACGATTATACCGCTCCAATCAGAAATCAAATAGGCTGCAACCTTTGTGGGAAGGAAGGAGAATGTGCACATGAAGCTGTTAATTGTAGATGACGAAGTCATTATTAGGACCGGCCTTAGCACGGTTATTAAATGGGAAGAGAATGGCATTGAGCTGCTCGCGCCGGCTGCTTCCGCAGAGGAAGCGCTGATGCGCATTCCGATAGAGTGTCCTGACATCATTCTAACCGATATTCGGATGACGGGAATGACGGGATTGGAATTGTCTCGCGAGGTTAAGCGGAATTTTCCTTACATTGAAATTGTTATATTGTCTGGATTCGATGATTTCGCATATGCACAGCAAGCGATGCGGGAAGGAATAAGTGATTATTTGCTTAAAAATAGCCGTCCTGGCGATATTATGACTGCGGTTATGCGCGTGAAGCAACGTATCGTCAGCAAACGGGAGGCTGATCATCAAGGCGCCATCCATCAAACGGCGTTCCGCTGGAAGCAGCTAGATCGCTTTCTTCGCGGGGACAACCTCCTGACGGAGCGTGAGAGTGAGGAACTGTTGATCTATTATCCTGAGCTGAGGCTCGGATCGGATATGGAGAAGCTAGAGCTATGGCTAGTGACATCTGCGTCTCCGCTGACCATGAAGGAGGAGAAGGAAGAGGAAATGAATGAAGCGGCTGCGATGATTAGAGATTCACTTGGCTGCGTCATTCTGGATTGGGACTATGGATGGCTGCTTATTTTCCGCAGGGGGCAGCCGGGCGCGAAGCGATTGGTTAAGGCGTCGATGGAGCGGGCGGAGCGCGTTTATAGCCAGCCTTTTTTTGCAGCATGCGGTGTATGGGCCAGCAATTTGGCAGAACTTAAGGAGTCACTTCGCACCGCCGAACATACCGCCTCGTACCGCTGGTTGGCAGAGGAAGCAAGAATGCTGGCCTATGAGGATATTAAAGACCGGAAAGGAATGCGGACCGTTTGTACGGAAGAAGTGGAGAGTAAGCTAACCGCCGTTCTGAGAAGCGGGAGCCGAGAAGTCGTACAGCAGTGGATTAAAGGTGAACTGGAGAGCATTAGACAGGATGCGGAAGCGACGCCTTGTTCCGTTCAAGCGTATTTGCATTCCTTGATTGTTGGGGGGTACCGCTGGCTAGAGCGTGCAGCAGCATCCGTTGGTCAAACGATGCCAAAGCTTCCACAGATTGAACAGCTGGACATAAAGCTGCTTACTGCGAATCCAGAAGAAACTTTGCAGCAGATGCTGCTTGCAATCCATGCGCAGTATGAACGATTAAATGGCAGCCGGAATGAAGCCATTGACCGAACTGTAGCCTATATCCGCGAGCATCTTGCAGACAGCTTGTCTTTGGCGCAGGTAGCGGCATGCGTACATATGAATCCGAACTATTTTAGCAAGCTGTTTAAACAGGAAACAGGTAAAAACTATATTGAGTATGTAACGGAAGCGAGAATGGAATGGGCTAGCCGTTTGTTGAAGGAAACGCCAGCGAAGGTGAGCGAGATCGCTAAGCGGGTAGGATATGAGGATATGAAGCATTTTAACCAGCTGTTTAAGCGTTACAGTGGCGAAACGCCTTCGCAATATCGTTCAAGATGAATCGATGAAGGTGAAAATATCCCCCGTAAGGGCTTAATTTTCCCCCCTACGACTTCACGTCTGTCTTATCTATACTAGGGTTATCACTAAAGGGGGAATATTTGAATGAAGAAGAGATTTGTGTTTATAACGACAATTATCTTAATGATTGCCCTTTTGGCAACCGCTTGCAACAATAGCGGAAACAAGGAACAGAGCAATGAAGGTAACAAAAGCTCTGAAGAAAAAACGAAAATTTCAATATGGCATAACTTCGCGGGAGACGATCTTCGTGCCAAAGCGGTTAGAGACCTGATCGACAAGTATAAAGAGGAGCATCCGGAGGTTGAGGTAGACGCGCAAGCGATCCCGGTTGACGGTTACCGTCAACGCCTAAGCACAGTGGCTGCAGCAAATGAAATGCCAGACGTATTTTTCGTTTATGCGGGCAGCCAATCCCAAGAGTTCTATGATGCCGACAAGCTTCAACCGATTACAGAGTTGATGGATAAATACCCAGAATGGAAAAACAATTTCTTGGCAGGGGCATTCGACCGCTATGAGTTTGAAAAAGGACAAATCTTCACAGCGCCGCTCGGGATGTCAGCAACTTCGTTCATGTATTATAACAAAGATCTTTTCGAGAAGCATAGTGTAAAAGTGCCGACTACTTGGGAAGAGATGATGACTGCAATTAAAACGTTCAACGACAACGGCATTACGCCGATTGCCCTCGGCAATAAAGCGCCATGGGTTGCACAATCGACGATTATCGGTTCGTTGGCAGACCGCGTGACGGGCACGGAATGGTTCTTGAAAGCTGCAGCTCAAGATGGAGCATCTTTTACAGATCCTGTGTTCATTGACGCTTTGGGCAAGTACAAAGAGCTCGTTGACAATAAAGCGTTTCAAGATGGCGCAAACAGCATCGACAACACGCAAGCAGAGCAATACTTCATTCAAGGAAAGGCAGCTATGATGATTAACGGCGCATGGTCGCTTACGAATCTTGCAGCATCCGCAACTCCTGAGCAGTTGGCACCTATCGAAGTCACAACAATGCCTGGCATAGAAGGTGGAGCAGGCAAACCGAATACGATTTCCGGTGGCGCAGGCGCAGGCTTCGCGCTTAACAAAAATACAAAAGGCGCACAGAAGCAGGCAGCGCTTGATCTGATCTACGCAGTAAGCGGACCGGATGGCCAAAAGGCGATCGCAGAAAGCAACTCAATGGTTATGTACAAAGTAGAACTGGATAAGTCGAAAGTAAGCCCGCTTTACTTCAAAGCTTATGAATTGGCTGTGAATTCTGAAATTACGCCGGTATATGACGCCTATTTATCTGCTGAAGCAGGCGAAGTGATCAACAACGGTCTTCAAGAGCTTATGATGGGCGGTAAGCCGGAGGATGTAGCTAAAAAACTGCAGGATGCGCAAGCGCGTTCGACTAAAAAGTAATCAGACAAAAGTACGTAAAGGAGGCTGTCGCCATGCCTGCATCATTGCGCAGCAGAAGCTTCGTCATCATGGCGCTGCTTCCTGCACTACTCATCTTTATTATCTTTGCGATCGTCCCGATTTTTTGGTCAGCTTACTACGGTTTCTTTGAGTGGAAGGGACTCGGTGCTGCTAAGCTTATCGGGTTGGATAATTATCGAATGATACTAGAGGATCCAGTATTCTGGAGAGCACTGAAAAACAACCTGATCCTTGTTGTCTCGGCAGTAATAGGTCAAGTATCGGTCGCATTGCTGCTGTCATTGTTCTTGCTCAAGAACACGATGTTCAATCGGTTGATGCGCTCCGCTGTATTTCTCCCGATGGTGCTGTCTACAGTCGTCGTCGGTCTCATCTGGGGCTATATTTATCACCCGCAAATCGGTTTGCTGAATCAATTATTGGAGACGCTGGGACTGGAATCTTGGCGCCGGCCTTGGCTAGACGACCCTAAAATCAATATGTTTGCCGTATCGATCCCGATTAACTGGGCGAATATCGGCCCGTATCTTATCATTTTCATCGCTGCACTCCAAAATATCTCTTCAGAAATTGAAGATGCTGCGAAGATCGACGGGGCGGTAGCCTGGAGAAAGCTATTTTTCGTGACGCTCCCGATAATTTGGGGAACAGTTGTTGTAACCATCGTACTGTGCATATCTGGAAGTTTGAAGGCATTCGACCATGTTATCGTCATGACGCGCGGCGGTCCTGCACAATCGACAGAATTGCTCGCCACATATATGTACAATAACACCTTTACGGTATACCGTTACGGCTACGGCTCTGCGGTATCCACAATGATTATTCTGATTAGCGCCGTGCTCATTGGCCTAAATCATATCATCACGAAGAGACGCGGCTAATGGGCGGTCGGCTAATGTTAGCCCGGCCGATGAAGGAGTGAATCGCTATGCAAGCAATGATAGACGCTCGGTCGGAGAAGATGAGAGGCTCTCTGTGGCGTAAGCCGATTTCCGGAATTGCGAAAATCATCCTGTTATTTTATGCCATAATTACATTGTATCCGCTATACTGGTTAGGAATAAGTGCATTCAAGTCGAATCAGGAATTTTTCAATCGTCCCTATTCCTGGCCGCAGCATTGGCAGTTCGACAATATAACCCGGGCATGGGATCTCGGAAATATGGGCCGGGCGGTGCTCAACTCCACAATTGTTACCCTCTCAGCACTGCTGCTGACCATTGTGCTCGGTATGCTTGCAGCTTATGTACTTGCTCGGTTCCCATTCAAGTTGAGTGGCGTTATAAAAGGATTGTTCTTGCTAGGCATGCTCATTCCAATTCATAGCACACTCGTTCCATTGTTTATTTTCATGAACAAGCTCGGGATGCTTAATACGTACTGGTCACTCATCCTACCGTATACGGCATTTGAATTACCAATTGCGATCTTCCTTGGAATGTCCTACATCGTATCCATTCCGAGAGAAGTAGAGGAAGCGGCGATGATCGACGGCAACGGCTGGTGGGGAATCTTCGGACGCATCATTTTCCCATTGTCCCTGCCGATCGTCGCTACGATTACAATTCTTGCATTTTTGAGGTTTTGGAATGATTTCTCCTTCGCGCTCGTCTTTATTAATTCTCAAGCGTTGAAGACGCTGCCCCTCAGCTTGTCGCTCTTCTCCGATGGATTCGGAACGGACTACAGCTTAACGATGGGCGCGATGTTTATTGCTGCAATACCAACCATTCTCATCTTTTTGATCTTCCAAGAGCAAATTATGAAAGGCATGGTAGCAGGCTCGGTCAAAGGTTAACACCTTGATCGAGTTTTTGGTGTAATTTTATATATATTTCATTATTGTGGAGGGATTGATAGTGAAGTTACATTTTATAGGAGAATTGAGCGAGCTTCAATCAGGACTTCGGTTGCTGCTTGCCGAACTTAAGTCAGAATGGTCGGAGGATGGAATTCCCGTTTTAATAGAACCGTCTTCAGGAGAACTGGAAGTGGGTTATGATGGTAAAAGCGCTTATATTCGTTACGGCGCTAAACATCAATTTTTTCGAGGCTTGGGACTGTTGATTCAGAAGATTAGGGGCGGAGAGAGCTTTCAAATTACAGAGCAACAACAATTCGATGTGATCGGTCCGATGTTTGATTTATCGCGCAATGGAGTGCTAACCGTTGAAAGCTTCAAGTTTATGCTGCGTAAAATGGCGCTGATGGGCTTGAATAGCGTCATGCTCTATTTGGAAGACACTTACGAGATAGAAGACGAGCCTTATTTCGGCTATATGCGCGGCCGTTACTCGGCGGCGGAGTTGAAGGAAATCGACGATTACGCCGATCAATTCGGCATTGAAGCGTTCCCGAGCATTCAAACACTGGCTCATTTGGAGGAGTTTTTGAAATGGGAGCCGGTAAAGGAATATAAAGATACAAAAGGCGCGTTGCTAGTTGGAGCGGAGAAGACCGATCGTCTGGTCGAAAATATGATTGTCAGCATTAGCGCGCCGTTCCGCAGCCGGAAAATCCACATCGGCATGGATGAAGCGGAAGAGCTTGGACGCGGTAAATTTTTGGATCGCAATGGACATATGAACCGTTTTGATATTATGACAGGCCATCTGGAGCGGGTGCTCGCAGTAACTCGACGCTTAGGGTTGAAACCGATGATGTGGAGCGATATGTTCCTGAAGCTGGCTTCAGCTAACGGTGAAGATTATTATGGCCATGAGACGCAAATATCAGAGGACATGTCGAGCCGCATTCCTAAGGACATAGATATGGTTTACTGGGACTATAACCACGTCGAGGAGAAGGACTACGAAACATTGATCGCCAAACACCGGCCGCTCGGTAATAATCTTATTTTTGCGGGTGCTGTGTGGGTATTCAATACGTTCGGCGTCAATTACGGGCTATCCTTGCCGGCGACCGATGCAGCGCTGACGGTATGCAAGAAGGAAGGCATCCGGGAAGTTTATGCGACGATGTGGGGTGACGACGGAATGGAGAGCAATCCGTACATCGCTTTGCTCGGCTTGCAGTTTTATGCGGAGCATGCTTATTCTTCGTCGACGCCGACTGACAAGGCGCTGGCCGAGCGCGTTCGGTTCTGCACCGGCATCGAGGCGGACGCTTACATGGGGCTGAAGTATTTGGACGAGACACCGGGAGCTGCACCAAATAATCAGAAGCAGAGCAATCCGTCTAAGTTTCTGTTGTATCAGGATGTACTGTTGGGGCTGTTCGACAAACAGATTGATGGGCTAGATATGGCGGCTCATTATGCATGGGCGGAAGGCGAAATTGCAAGCCGCAGAAAAGCTGAGGCAGAGCTAGATTATTTGTTTGAGGTGCCACAAAAGCTATGTGCGGTGTTGAAGCAGAAGAGCGAAATCGGTCTTGAGCTGAAGCGGGCTTATGACAGTGGAGACAAGGCAGTGCTTAGGCGGATTGCAGAGGATGTTTTGCCCGAAATTTCGCTGGGTGTGCAAAATCTTCGCGCCGCACACCGGAAGCAATGGCTATCGATGTTCAAACCGTTCGGCTGGGAGGTGCTCGATATTCGTTACGGCGGCGTTGTAAGCCGGCTGGATACAGCGAGCATGAGGCTGTTAGAATATGCGGACGGAAAGCTCGAACGGATCGAGGAGCTGGAGCAGGAACGATTGCTGTATAGCACGACGAACCGTTTCACCGACAAAGGTGCAGGCTGGTGCAGCTATTATTACCGTATGGCGTCGCCTAACGTCTTTTTCCATGTGATCAATCCATTCTAGGTTGAAGAATTATTCTCAAGCAAATTGAAATCAAAGGTACTGGTCATGAAGTGATGGTTAGGGGCTCCGTTTTTTGTATATTTAATGTACAAGCAGTGGGAACGAGGATAAAATACGTGGTGAAGACTGTAAATGATTAGATATAAAGAAAGCTGTCGAGACATTCTCGACAGCCTGAGCAGCTCGTGTCCCCATAGAGGGCGAGCTGTTTTTATTTTGTAAATCTTACTATTCGCAGTTGTTCCTTACCTTAGTTTACCAAGCCATTAGTAGCTTGTTTTTCTTTCCATACCATCGTAATTACAAGACCAATAAACATAATGACAGCCGCAAAGAGATATGGATAGTTGATGTTTACATCAAATAATACTCCGCCTAATGCAGGTCCGATGATATTACCAAGGCTAGTATAGGTTGAGTTCATGCCAGCGACAAAGCCTTGCTCTTTTTCAGCCGTTTTTGATAAATAGGTCGTTAGTGCTGGACGGAGTAGGTCAAATGCGAGAAAGATGAAGCAGGTTACTAGCAGAACAGTTAAATAGTTATTGATTATGGTGGAGGCTACAGCTAAGGCTACGCCAGCAATTAAGCAGAGTTGAATGAGCTTTTTTTCACCGAGCTTATCTACCATTTTACCGAATAAAAAGACCTGAACAACCACCCCGAAGATTGAGCTTATTGTAATGATGGTTGCAATATCCCGTGGAGTGAAGCCAAATTTATGATCAGAAAACAGGCTAAACACAGTTTCATATGCCGATAAGCCAAAGGCGAGGACAAACACTATTATAAACGCAATAATATATGCTGGATGAAACGAGCGTTTCAGATCACTGATAAAGTTGGTGTCTTTTTTAAGTTTACTGATTTCCAAAAGCTGCTCTTTGGATAGTGGCTCTTTCAGAATAAATATCGACGAAATACAAGTGATTAAGGCGAAGCCAGCAGCAAAATAGAATGGAGCACGTATACCTAGTTCAGTAATAAATCCTCCGATTCCTGGGCCAATAATAAAACCGATACTAATGGCGGCAGAAACATAACCCATTGCCTTAGGTCTTTCCTCTACTGAGGTGATGTCCGCAACATAGGCTGTGACGGCAGGCATAATGAATGCACCAGCAATCCCTCCAAGAATTCTGGCGATATAAAGAACGGATACATGTGTGCCTAAACCAAAGATTAATTCCGATGCACTGAAGAGCACTAAGCCGATAACGATCATTTTTTTTCTGCCGTAAGTGTCAATCCAACGCCCTGCCAGAGGAGACATGAGTAATTGCGCGAATGCAAATGCTGCTACAAGATACCCCATCGTTTTACCTGACAAATGCATAATGTTCATAAAGGATGGCATAACAGGGACGATCAACCCAACGCCTAGAAAAACAATGAATATATTACTTAGCAAAATGAGTAAGACTGTTTTTTGTTCTTTCAATGGTTTCTTCATGAAGTAATACCTCTCTTTGTAGAATCAAAGCTGTGAAATACCTCTCCAAAATACGGTCCATGAGGCATTTAGTTTTTCATTTAAACGGATTTCATTATTGCCATACACAAGCTCTAGCATGATCGAATCAACTACACCTAAAAAGGCAAGCGTTGGGATGGAGGCAGCATCTTCCATGATGACTTTGGCATCGATCCAAGCTTGGAATTTACTTTCAAGTACGGGTTGAATCTTTTTCTCTGTGTCGATTACTTCTTCATCAATCGCTGTAGCAAGATGGGGCGGTGGAAAAAAAGAGATACGCAGCCAAAACTTTAACTGCTCGTTCTTTTGAAACATATCAATGACCAATTGCAGATATCCTAATAAATCTGTTTTAGGATTATGAGTCCCTACCTTACTCAAATATTGTAGTTTGGATGAGATTTCTGTCTCTTTGGCATCTTGTAGAACTTGCAGAAAAAGATCATCCTTCCCTTTGAAATGGGCATAAAGAGATTGTTTTTTCATCCCGACTTGCTCAGCAATTTGAGACAAAGAAGCCCCCTCATAACCATGAGTTGTGAAACATTTCAAAGCAATGTCTTTAATTTCTTTACTTTTCAAAAAAAATCACCTCGATATTAACGAACGTTCGTCAGTTATACTATCAAATTAAATTATTTTATGCAAATGAATATTGTTTGAAGTGAGTCTTCCCTTTTAACATATCCTTAATTCTCAAGCGGTTTGAAAAGACGATTGACCGAACTAAAAGAGCTGATCCTAAAGTAGAACTTTCTACAATAGTGTCGGCTCTTTTTCATTTTGAATCAGCTCGTAAGCGATGTCGAAAGATGAAAATAAACTCGGATTTATTTGTGAAGTAAATTTGAATGTGTAATATTCTGAGTACTTTTGTCGCCATGCAGGAAGTAGCACAAATTTAAGGGAATATGTTGTTCAATATTCATGGTGAGGTAGAAGTAAGCGTTTATAAGTTATCTTTTAAAGGGGAGGGAACTTATGAGAAAAAATTGGCGGATGTCTAGCACATTAAGGCTTTTTTTTATACTGGTAGTCATTCTGCCGATCATCTTATTCTCCATCATTATTCTAAATATTTATAAGCGAGATATTCTTCAGCAAAATACATCACGATCTCAGCAAACGGCTCAAGCGATCTCCTATTCCGTTAGTCAGGAAATAAGGAGGTTGACGGGACTATTTGCTTCCATCGGTATGGACAGGGATGTGATGGCAAAGCTTTATGAAATTAATCGTAAGAGTGGAGTCGAGAAACAGCAGGCTTACTATGAGCTAAAGGTCTTAATAGAGAAGTACACGGCATCCATCTCAGGACGAGTACTGTCGGTGAACTTCCTATTTAAAGACCATCAATCCTATTCGTACTTAAAGAATTTGAATTTGGATGATTCTTATTTTCGCCAAAAAACGTGGTATGGGCAGGTGCTAAATAATCCCGATAGCGTTCATTTTCTGGGGATGATGCCCAATATTTTATATGGTAACTACAATCCTTACAATATGGTTGCTGCCCTATCTCCAAGTGTAATCAATCCTTTATCCCAGCTAGAAATGATTCTTTTTACGTTTGAGAGTAGTGCCTTTGATCATATTTTGCAGTCACGTGATAATACGGAATCCAGCCTTTTTATCGTCACAGAGGAAGGTCAAATTATCTCATCCAATACCCTTGCCTCTAGAGGGGGGGGATTCCAAATGCACTGGTTCGCAAATCGTGGTCCGCAGGAAAAAGGGTACGTTGTGGATGTTAATGGTGAAGATAGAAATTTGATAACCTACGCCAAGATTGATCAGACTGGATGGTGGCTTGTACAGTCTATTCCATATGCTGATCTAACAGCCAATTACCTTAGTGTGAATTATATCGTATGGGTGTTTGCATTGATGATCATCTTAGCATTTATTCTTGTTTCATTTTACTTTGTATCTAATGTTACTAAGCCGTTAAATGAGCTTCTCCGGCAAATGGATCTGGTTACTGAAGGTGATTTAAACGCTAAATTTATGAGAACCGGCAGCCTGGAGCTAATTAAGCTTGGGCATTCTTTTAATCACATGACGGAACGTATTCAGGATCTGCTCTACCATCATGAAAGGCAAGAGGTGGAGAAGCGAAAGGCGGAGTTTGCAGCACTTCAGTCGCAGATCAATCCACACTTTTTAATAAATACGCTCAATTCAATCAAGTTTATGGCTTTAATCAGTAAAGCAGATAACATACGGAATATGACACATGCGCTAACTCGTCTGTTGGCTTCTTCTTTTAATCGAGGTGGAATTCTGACTACGATTGATGAGGAAATAGATCATTTAAAGAATTATTTGTATATTATGGAGATTCGTTTTGGTAGACCGATTCAAACGAGATGGGAAGTAGATGAGGATTTAGCAGGTTATTATATATTGAAATTGCTACTACAACCTATTTTAGAAAACAGTATTATTCATGGACTAAAGAATGTTGACTATCCTGGTATCATCGAAATCATAGTGAGCAAACAAGCGGAAGATCTTCTTATAACTATAGCTGATAATGGTGTAGGCATGTTGGATATGGATGCTCAGGAATATGACAGCGATGGTATACGCCATCAGCATTCTTTCAGTGGTATGGGAAACAGTAACGTTAATAAGCGAATTCAGCTACATTACGGGAGGCGTTACGGTTTAAAGTACGAGAAGAATAAACCTCAGGGAACGATAGTATCGATAAGACTACCGTTGATCGACACGCCGGAGGAAGAGATGCAGGATCAGTTGTTAGGGGAGGGAGGATGAAGCAAAATGCTGCGGAGGATCATAAAAGATCATAGTCCAGAGGGAAAACATCATTCATGTGTAACTTCAGAGGAGGTATGATGGTATAAACTTTTTTCGAAGGCTGTGATTAATAGAAGTGAAAATAATACTCCGTGTGTCTTTAATAGGGATCATTTCTCTTATTTTTGTAGGTGGCTTCTTCTCTTTAAGTAAGTTCAGTCCCAAAGGAGGGGCAATAGAGCAACAACAGGGAAAGGTGAATCTGGATCAACCGATTAAAATAAAATTCGGCATGTGGGAAGCGAAGACAGATATCAAATTTTGGACGGAAAAGGTAAGAGACTACTCTAAAATTAAGCCTAATGTAACGGTTGAAGTAGAGACAATTCCCGATAATAGCGGTCAGTATTTAAAGGTTCGTTTAGCAGCCAATGATTTGCCGGATATTTTTTACCTGAAGCCAGATGACCTACTCACTTACAAAGCAGTACTTCTTCCACTGGATGGATTAACCGCAGCAAAAAACAATAAATATCCCGCTAGATTAGATCATTCCATTCTTGGTCTACCACTTGTATCCTTCTCTGAATATGTCTATTACCATCCAAGTATCTTTCAAGAGGCCGGCGTAGAGATTCCGCAAACGATGGATGAATTTATGGATGTGATGATGAAGATTAAAGCGCATGGCAAATATATTCCGATTGCGATTGGCGGGAAAGAGAATTGGACGTTTTATCCTTTCACTGAGTTCGGACCACCTCTACTATCCAAGGATGAGAATTATTTATCTTCAATCGCACAGACAAAACGCCCTTTCGGAAAAGGTTCTCCTTTCGAGAAAGCAGCAGTGATGATTAAGAAAATAGCAGAGAATGAACTAGCAGGGCCCGATGCACTCAATATTGGTGTGGATCAGGCAACGCTGCTGTTTCAAAATAATAAAGCGGCTATGCTTGCACTCGGTCAGTGGTACCTTAGAGATCATTTATCCAAAATGAAGGATGATAAAGATTTAGATGCGTTCACATTGCCCTGGAGAGAGACAACTTCAGAGCGTTTGCAGGCAATCACTATGCCAGATCAATATATGGCGATCAATAAAAATTCCAAAAATACGGAAGAAGTTAAAGCATTTTTGGAGTGGGTATTTAGCCGGGATGTTTACCAAGTGTATATTAATTATTCGCAAAATTCATCGACAGTGATCAATATTGAATCATTCCTGCCGTTCTTCAACAATGTTCAAGAGAAGCACCCCTTTGAGCCGTTTATGTACCTGGGGATCGATGAGAAGTTTGAAAAAGTAAAAAATGCCATACAGTTTGATGAAAAGAAGGCTGCACAAGAAATTTTTTCAGGTGCTGAGGTGTCCGATATTCAAGAAAAATTGAATGATGATTGGGAGATAGCGGTTGAGGCTTTGAGGTAATCCTATAGATCAATTATGGAGGGATTTATGATGAAATTTAAAGCTCTCATTGTTGATGATGAACCATTAGCTAGGTTAGCCCTCCGGGAGTATATATCCATTGCTTCGACCGATTTTGAGATTGCAGGGGAAGCAGGAGATGGTAAGGAGGCATTAAATATGCTGAAAATCCATCAGGATGTGGATCTAGTTCTGGCGGATATTCAAATGCCAAATATGAATGGAGTAGAGCTACTCGAAGCACTGAATAACACTACTTTTTCGAATCAACCGTTAACCATCATGCTTAGCGCATACGGAGATTATTCTTTTGTAAGAGATTCCTTTGTGCTCGGCGCCTTTGATTACATTGTTAAAGCCAAGTTAGATGAAACTTATATTGCACCGGTACTGACTAAGACTGTGGATGAATTGAAGCGGCGGCAAAGCTCCTCAAAGACAGTATCAACCTTAGAGGACGTAGAAGCTTCGATCTGTTCCGTTCTGCATCGACTTTGCCTATCGGATTCTTTAGAAGTGACAGATGATGATATAACACCTTCGTTGGAGCTTGTTCGAAAGCATATGGGGGAAAAAAATCTGGAGGTTGCGCTTCTTAGGTTATCAGATACCGTTCAATTTGAAGATTCACACCGTATGATTATGCAGACGATACGAACGGTAACGAATCGAAGTAGAAGTGAAGGGATCTGCAAAGTATGCAGATATGATGACAGGCATTATGTTTTGTTCTTCTCTTTTCCAGAGCAATGCAGCATCATCGCCATTCGTAGATTGACAGACATAATCTTGTCTGAGGTGAGCATGAGATTAAAGCAATTCATTAATTTGAAGCTTTCTATGGGAATCAGTGATATTGTGGATGGTCATCAGCAGTGGAACCGATTATTCCGCCAAGCTGAACGATTAGCAGGGTTGAGTTTCTACCAGGGGTACAATCGATTATATTATCCGGAAGCTGAAAGGCGTCCATCTATTAAGGAAAGTGACTGGAAAGAAGCATGGTATTTGGCTAGAACCGAAATGCTGAAGTCATTAAGTGATCCGGATTTAATGAAATGGCAGGAGGTCTATGAACACTGCTGTAGCTTGTTGATTCAGCGATACCCTTGTTCACCTGAGCTTATCAAATCAGATGTAGTCGATATGACTTGGGAGGCAAGTGCATTAATTTATCAAAAAGGCGTTTCTTGGGAAAAACTTCATGATAAGCTGCCTTATCCCATCACGGATCATATTTATAAGCAGGAAACCTGGGAGAATACGGTGCATTGGTGCCGACTGTTCTTGGAACATCTGCATCAAAAGCTGCATCCGAAAGATCAACCCAAGGAATGCTTTCTTAGCCCTGTTGTTGCTAAAACGAAAGAGCTCATAGAGAAAAACTTTAACGAAGATGTCCATTTGTCGAATATTAGTCAGATTGTCGGTGTAAGCGAGAGCTATTTAAGCAAACAATTTTCCAAAGAAATAGGTGTTAATTTCATTCAGTTTCTGACGAATCTGCGAATCGAGAAGGCTAAAAAGGCGCTGGAAAGCGGAATGAAAATATACGAGGTATCTGAGCAAGTAGGATACGTGAATCCAGAACATTTCAGTCGTATTTTCAAAAAAATCACAGGGATTAGTCCTTTAGCTTATCGCAGAGAGAATGAATAACAAAAATAATCAATGTTGAACAAAATAAATCATGTGTATCCGATTTCAAAATCCATATGATAGGGGGGAGTTAAAATTCACGGGTGAAGGGATGTTCTTATGAGACGCAAACGATTCACATTCGCACTAATCTGTACGTTATGTTCTTCCATGTGGTTGAGTACAGTCCATGCTGAAAAAGTCTCTGACTTCGAGATGCAGACATCAGCTACTGAATCTGCTAATTCTACGTTCACCGTTACATTAAAGGGGAAAGATATTCAAGACTTATACGCATATGAAGCTAAATTTAATTTTGACCCGAAAGTGCTTGAGATTGTAAAAGCAGAAACGAAGATCAAAGGCTTTTCTGTATCTCCAATCGTTAAAAACAATGAAATTACGATAGCCCATACCAAGATCGGAAATGTGAATGGTGAAAAGGGTAATTTGGACATTGCCACGATTACCTTTAAAGCTAAAAGGGCTGGTACAACTGCAGTAAAATGGACCGCATTAAAGGTTCTTGATCGTAATCTGAAAGATCAGGAATTTACCCCGAATCAATCCTCAACATTCACCAAGATTTTCAGCGACATCGTCTCACATTGGGCGAAGCAAGATATCATGGAAATGGTCACTAAAGGAATTGTTGAAGGCATGGATGCCGACAGCTTTGCCCCGAATAATAACATCACTCGCGCACAATTCGCAGCTCTTATAGCCAGAGCATTAGATCTTACAGAAGGTTCTGGAAGTAATCCGTTTACGGATGTGAAATCAGGAGTTTGGTACGAAGATACGGTAAAGAAAGCTTATGCAGCCGGAATTATTAGTGGTTTGTCGAAGACGAAGTTTGCCCCGGAAAAAAGCATTACCCGTGAGGAAATGACGACGATGCTGATGCGTGCGAAAGCTTATGCTTCCGGCGTAAAGGTCGATAGTATGGCCTCAGATTCCACTACTGCATTTAAAGATGATAGTAAAATAAGCCCGTGGGCTAAAGCGTCGGTGGGGTTTGCCTTGAAATCAGGATTAATGAAAGGTAGAACTCAGACTACTTTTGCACCCAAAGAATCTGCCACAAGAGCCGAGTCAGCCGTTGTTATCAAGCGATTGTTAAATTCCAAGTAATACAAAAAAACATATAATGACGCACCTTCTTATGGAAGGAGGGCACATTATGTCCTTGTGATGTCAAAAACATACAATTAAAGGAAATATGTGAATTGATAATGTTCATTCTACTTATATTTAAGTGAAAAGAGGTCGTTGAGATGAGAAAACGTTACAAAGCGGTTAGCTTGCTATTGACGTTGTTGCTAGGGGTACAGCTTGGCTTGCCATCGGCAGCCGTATTCGCGGCTCAAGAATCGGACGTGTATTTCAGAGATTACAATGATGGCAACATCGACGGATGGGCTGCAGCTAAGGGGACCACTACTTTTTCGGCGGATCAAGGTGCTGTTAAGGCGGTGACACAAGGGGTTGTTATTTTAGCAGACCAAGATTCACCTCAGGTTGCCAATGCTGAATATGAGGTGAAGTTAAAATTTAGTCAGCCTGCCACACGATTTGGACTGGTCTACCGATTCGTCGATAGCAATAACTACAATGTTATCCAATATGATGCGGGTTCTTGGGGCTGGGATGCAATGAAAGGAGGGACGGAATCGTATGGAAATATTACGGCTCCTGGTTTTACCTTTGCTGCTGACCAACAGTATACCCTCAAATTGCGCTATGAGAAAGGTAGCGTAGCTTTATCGATCGATGGCAATAACGTGCTTACGACGAGTCTTCCCTCATTATCGACAAGTGCAGGGAAGATTGGACTACGCAGCTGGTTTAATAACAAGACCCTATGGATTGACGATGTGAAGGTAACTCCAATTGTATCCACTGATCCAGTACCGAGGCCGATTACGATTACTGAAACTCTAAGCTCTGACACCATGAAGGTTGAAATCGATAAAGAGTTCCCTCGGGTTAAACAATACACATGGTTAGACAGCGGCGCGGAAATGTATGGACAGTTAAATGGATTTAATGAGATAAAAATCAACGAGAAGTCCTATTTCATAGTCGCTTCTGATTTTAGTAAAAAAGCAGCAGATGCCACTCATGGTGAGTCTGCAGCCTACACGCTTCAGATTCCAGAAATTAAAGTGAATCTCAAAGTTGAAATGGAGGTTCAGGATAACATTCTTCAGTTCAAAGTGGCCAGCATTGAAGAGAATGGTACTGAAAAAGTAAGAACGATCGAATTCCCTGATCATGACCTTGTCTCTGTAATTGGAACCCAGCCTACAGCGCAGGAAACGGCTGTCCGGATAACTGGGGGCTGGAACGTTGTACAGGACGAATTTAACGACCTTAAGGCGGGAGGAGCAGACGTGAGTGGGGGGCGTGCATATGCATTCGTTAACTCCGACGTCTTAGCTGCGAGTGTAATCACTAATGTAGTAAATGGCTTTGATAAGGTACGTATTAAGGTAGGCGATGATACAGCACTCCATACAAAGAAAGCAGCGTTATCAGGAGGATCATGGGTTTATCGTGGAAGTACTGTGCTTGATCCGGAGCCACTGCCTTGGGCTAAGGTTGTACTGACTCCAGATGCGAATGGAGACAAAGTTGTTGACTGGCAAGATGGAGCCATTGTATATCGTCAGAATACAGATGCTCCAACCGGCAGTGAAATGATAAGGGACAATATCTCCTATATCAGCATGAACATCGGATCTACTACAACCTCTCCGTTTTTGCGTGCTTTTGATAATGCGAAGAAGATCTCTAATCTCACGGATGGCTTTGGACAGCTGATTCTATTCAAAGGATATCAAGCGGAAGGTCATGATGACTCTCACCCAGATTACGGCGGCCATATCGGTATTCGTCAGGGTGGAGAGAAGGATTTTAATTATATTTTGAGTGAAGGCAAGAAATACAATATCCGTGGCGGTGTACACATTAACGCAACAGAATACGCGCTGGATGCTTTCGGTACCAAAATGGAAAATATGAATCAGCCATTGAGTAAAGGCTGGGGCTGGCTGGATCAGACATTCTATGTTAACAAAACCAAAGATGTGGAGTCCGGTGAATTGAAAAGACGTCTGGATATGCTGAAAAGCGATACAGGTGACAACCTTTCCTTTGTATATGTAGATGTATATGATGGTGCCGATTACAATGCGAAGAAACTCGCAGATTATATCAATGGTAACGGCTGGATGCTCGGTACAGAATTTGCAGGACCTCTGTTTGAGCAGGCAGCTTGGGTTCACTGGGGAACAGATCCGGGGTACCCGAACCAAGGTGACGACAGCAAGGTTACCCGTTTCCTACGGAATCAATCGCTGGATGGCTTCTTAACAACCCCTTTACTGAAAGGGAATAAGCAGGTAGGCGTGGGTTATTGGCAGAACAGTGCTCCATTCTACAGCTACCAATCAACTAGTGCGGCATTCTTCAATCACAATCTACCAACAAAATATATGCAGCATTTCCCGATCATCAAGATGACCGATAACCGTATCGATTTTGAAAAGAAGGTTGTAGTTGAACGTAAGCAGGACGGTAAGATCCATTTAAGTAAGGATGGTCGTGAAATCGCTATCATGACAGATAGCAGCAACATTAGTGACAGTACGGTCTTTATTCCATGGAGTCCTGAGACAGAAGATAAAATCTATCACTGGAATCCAGCGGGTGGCCAAACGACTTGGAGTCTTCCAGAATCATGGAGTAATGTAACGAAGGCACAGTTGTATAAGCTGACAGATTTAGGACGTGAGCATGTTGGCAGTGTAGAAGTAACTGGAGGTAAAGTCACACTTACCGCGCAGCCGGGGATTGGTTATGCCCTGTATAAGACAACAGCTGCTGAAGAGCCGGAAATGGAATGGGGCGAAGGGAGTTCGGTAAAGGACCCGGGCTTTGACAGCCAAACATTCGGCAGCTGGAAGAAATCTTCCACAGCCACAAGTGATGATCACATTAAATTTGTGAAGAACAGTAACGCCGATGACCAGCTTCAAGTGAAGGGTCCTGGTGATGCAGTAATTCAGCAGGAGATCACCGGACTTACACCGGGCAAGACGTATTCTGCATCAGTATGGGTGAAAGTAGATGGGAAACGCACCGTGAAAATCGGTGTGAAGCAAGGGGCTGACAAGGTTGTCAATACACTGGATAACACAGAGCATGGCTTTTTAGCCCAGCAGCACAAATATGTGAGCACGAACTTCCAGCGGATTAAGGTTACCTTTGATGCGGTTAATGAAACCGCAAATCTCTATTTGAATGTAGAAGATGGAAGTTCGACGGTAACCTTTGACGATGTGAGAGTATGGGAGAATCCAACCAAGACAGACGCTGGTAATTCTGTATTGTTCGAGGATTTCGAGAACGTTGATGAGGGCTGGGGTCCCTTCGTTTATTCTAAAATAGGTCCAGTTCGTACGCATTTAGTTGAAAAAGGCGACAATCAGATCATGACTTATGTTCTGGATGGTAATTGGTCGCTTAAAACGAATGAAGATGCAACCGGTGAATGGCTGCGTACATTGCCTCACACGCTCCGAATGAAGGAGGATAACCGTTACCATCTGACGATGGACTACAATTCAGATGAGACGGATATGTACACAGTGGCTATTCGAGTGAAGGAGAATGGGGTAGTTCGTGATCTGGTGAGTGAGAATTTGAAAGAAGGACGCGACACGCTGGATCTATCTTTTACAACCGAAGGGGCGAAAGATGCCTATCTGGCCATTATCAAAAACAAGCTGAATAGTCAGAAGGAGTTAACCGGTACACTGGTGGTCGATAACATTCGCGTCGATGATGAGGGTGCGATCGTTCCGGAGGAAGGTGTACTTGTTTCGACTATTACACTAACGCCAAATAAGATGGATCTGAACAAAGGACAGTCAAGCACTGTTAGCGCTCAGGTAAAACCAGCAAATGCTCAGGACCGGACACTGCTCTGGACTTCTGACCATCCGGAAATTGTATCGGTGGATCAGGCCGGAAAAGTTACTGCACTTCAAGCGGGAACAGCCATCATTACTGCTACCGCAAAGGATGGAAGTAAAAAAAGTGCAACCTCGACGATTAATGTGTATATGCCTAACAAGCAAATTCCACAATCGCAAATGACTGCAATGGCGAGTAGCTTCCAGCCTGGAGGTGAAGCGAGTCTTGCACTCGATGGAGATATGTCTACAATCTGGCATACGAAATGGACCCCGGCACACTTACCGGAATCCATTACTTTGGACCTCGGAGGCAAATATAACATTAATCAATTCAATTATTCACCTAGAGTATCTGGAACCAATGGAACGATTACAAGCTATAACCTGTACACGAGTGTTGACGGAACGAATTTCACAAAAATTGCAGATGGATCATGGCCCCTCGATCAGACCACAAAAATTGTTCGCTTTACAGCTGTAGAAGCAACACACTTGAGACTTGAGGCTATAGAAGGCGTGGGTACCTTTGCCTCTGCTGCCGAACTTAATGTGTTCAAGACGGAGGATGAGGCAGAAGCGGTAAAAGTCACAGGCATCGCTATGGATAAAGAACAGCTAGAGATTAAAGTAGGCAGCACGGGCGAATTGAACGCTGTGATAGAGCCTCTGAATGCTTCGAATAAAAAAGTACTCTGGAGCAGCAGTGATGAAGCTGTAGCAACCGTTGAACAGCAAGAAGGTCATGCTTTAGTTAAGGGATTAAAGGTAGGCGAGACCGTAATTACGGCAACGACAATGGATGGGGGCTTCTCTGCGACCAGTCGGGTTATCGTAACAGAAACAGACGGTGAGTTAAAATCTTCCTCTACTTTGACAGCGCCAAGTCAAGTTCAGCCAGGAGAAGTGTTCAAAGTTCAATATGGACTACGGAATCTGTCTGATAAGATTTTTGCGCAGGACATCGCCCTAGAGTATGCCGCGGATGTTATGGAATTCGTTGAGGCGCGTTCGTTAATTAGTGGGGTAAGCGTTATTGATTCAATCAACAGCACCCCAGGTAAACTTCGATTTATTGTAGCAAGTGAAGGTGCGACCAATGGAATTAGTAACAGTGCAGACGTCCTCGAATTAACCTTTAAAGCGAAGGAAGTTAACCAAACGGTAAATGGGGCAATCGCCGTTAAGAGTGCAATCATTTCAGATGATCAGGGTAAAGAAATTTCGGCAGCGATCTCTTCCGTAAACGTAGAGATTGGTAAGAAAGGAACGCAAGGCGACATCAACGGTGACGGTAAAATAACGATCGGGGATCTGGCGATGGTTGCAGCGCAGTATGGCAAGACTTCAGCAAGCCCTGATTGGGAGAAAGCGAAGAAAGCAGATATGAACGGTGACGGCAAAGTCGGATTGGAAGATTTGGTTATTGTAGCTCGCAAAATTGTAGAGTAATCAAGATCATAGGCCAGGTACATGTGTGAGTAACTAAACATGATGTACCTGGTTTTTTTCAAAAGGGATGATTTGACTAGTAGGAGGATGACAGATGAAAAAATGGTTGTACGGCTTTACAGTTTTTTGTCTAGTGCTTTACTCTACTCCACTACCATTTGCAGCAGCGGCCGAAGCAGAGAATGCTAAACCAAAAGTGATACCAAGTTTACAAGAGTGGACTGGGGGAAGTGGTTCTTTCAAGATGACGGACAGTTCCAAAATCGTAATTCCCACGAGTGAATGTTTATGCGAACTACCAGCTACGGCAGAGGTCTTTCAAGAGGATCTTAAAGAATTAACAGGGTACGATTTACCGATTGTCCAAAATAAGCCTGCTTCTAAAGGGGACTTCCTACTTAGGCTCGATAAGACAGCTGATGAATCGATTGGCAAGGAAGGCTACTACTTTGAAGTAGGAGATTATGTGGAAATACATGCAAACACTGAGACCGGTGTGTTCTATGGAACAAGAACGGCACTACAAATTTTGGAGCAAGATCCTGAGAAGGCAAGCATTGTAAAAGGGGTAGCGAAGGATTTTCCTAAGTATGGAGAACGCGGTTTTATGCTTGATGTAGGACGCAAGTTTTTCACGATAGACTTCCTGAAGGATTACGCCAAATTTATGTCCTACTACAAAATGAATGATTTCCAGCTCCATCTGAACGATAACGAGATTTTTAAGGATAACAGCCGGGAGCATTGGAACAAATATACGGCTTTCCGTTTAGAAAGTACCAAGTACCCGGAATTAACGGCAAAGGATGGACACTACACGAAACAGGATATGCGTGAATTGCAGGACATCGCCAAAATACGGGGGCTTAACATCACGCCGGAAATTGATACCCCCAGCCATGCTCTTTCATTTACAAAGGTTAGACCAGATCTGGTTAAGGATAATTTGCCTGTCGATCATCTGGATATTACACGTCAGGAAACGGTCAATTTCATCAAGGATGTATGGGACGAATATTTAGATGGGGAATGGTTTGATTCAGAAACGGTTCATTTTGGAGGCGATGAATTCGCACCTAATGATCGGACTACGTTTGAGAAGTATCGCGAGTTTTTGAACACGATGAACGAACACTTAAAGAGCAAGGGAAAGAAATCAAGAATGTGGGGCAGCTTGAATGCATTCCCGGGTACCACGGTAGTAGATAAGGATATAGCCGTAAACGCCTGGAATAACGGTTGGCAAGATCCGGTAGCATCGGTGAGAGATGGATTCAAAATTATCAATACGGTGGATTCCACGCTCTACATTGTACCGAAGGCTGGATATTACCATGATTATCTGGATTCTCAGTGGTTGTTTAATAACTGGGACCCAACCAACTTTGGTGGAAATACGAAGCTGCAGGAAGGTGAGCCGAACCTGCTCGGTGCGATGTTTGGGGCCTGGAACGATATGATGGGCAAGAAAGTAAGTGAGGCGGACGTCCACGATCGTGTGAAGAAAGCGATGCCTGTCCTTGCAGAAAAGATGTGGAGAGGCCAGTCCACGGACAGCACATTCACCGAGTTCCAGCAGTTGTCAGCGATGCTAGGCGAAGGTCCTGGAACGAATTTATTACATGAAGTGAATACGGCCACTGATCTTGTTGTTCATTATCCATTTGAAGAAGGCGCGCAGACGGTCTCTGATCAGTCCGGAAATTCCTATGATGCTACATTAGGAGCTGGCGTTACTCGCGTGGATGATGGAAAAACAGGAAAAGGCGTACGGTTTGCAGGGACTTCAGATCATATTCAAACACCGCTTCAAGTAAAGGGCTTCCCTTGGACGGTCTCCACGTGGGTTAAGCTTAATGATCAACAAGAAGCAGATGAAAAAATACTGATGGAATCCGAATATGGTGCAATTAAGCTGAAGCAGAAAGGGACACCAAATGCCGGATTCACCCGAGAGGGCTATGATTACAGCTTTAATACAGCGATTCCTGTTGGGCGCTGGGTACATGTTGCCTTCAGAGGAGATCTAAATGGAACTTCTCTGTATATTGATGGAGATCTAAAAGGCTCTGTTGCTGTAACGACAATGCTACCTGCGGCTATAATCGGCAGTTCATCCAAAGCATTCACTGGACTACTGGATGAATTCAAGATTTTTAATCGGGTACTATCAGGAAAAGAAATTGCGGAGGAAGCAGGATCACCCGCTTGGACCATCAATTTAGCTGCTCACAAAACAGCAGTAGCTTCTTCCGTCGAAGTACCTCAATTTCCGGCTAGTCTTGTAGTGGATGAGGTTGATACGGGTGTTTCTCGCTGGTCCTCTAAATATACCGACAACGAGTGGATCTATGTTGATTTAGGCCAAAGTACTGACATTAGCAAGGTTATTTTCAAATGGGAAAGTGCTTATGCCAAAGGCTATAAAGTTCAAGTATCCGATAATGCGGAGAACTGGCGGGACGTTTACACGACTAACGCTGGCATTGGCGGAGTAGAGATTGTCAAATTCCCAACTGAACAAGCGAGATATGTCCGAATGTTAGGTACGAAGCGAGTGGGAACCTATGGTTACTCCATGTATGAATTTGAAGTCTACGCTCCTAACCCAGAGGATCCTGTAGAAGTTCCAGCGCCTGTGAGATATTCAGCGAGCTTTGAGAATAACTCGCTCGAAGGCTGGGAGCATGTCATCGGTAAAGGTGTCGGACGTATGGAGCTTGTAGAAGCACCTGATCAAGCGGGTGAGCATGCCGTTAAGTTCACCTCCAACAGTGTAAATAATCTGTTTATCGATCAGCAATCTCCGAGCATTGGAGATGGTGAGATCGAGTTTAAGATTACACCGCAGAGTGATGTTATACGAACGGGTGTTATTTTGCGCTATGTCAATAATGATGCTTGGGCTTCTATAGGCTTTGATCAAGGTGCTTGGTACTGGGTGAACGCTCAGGATTCGTACGGTTTATTGAGCAATGCTCAGGCCGCCAAATTGAAAAAAGGCACAACATCGACCGTAAAAGTGAAGTTTGAAGGGAAACATGTAGCGCTGATTATCAATGGAACGACTTATTTTGATGATGCTATTGCACAGATCCCAACAGACGCTGGGAAAATGGGGGCTAGAGTATTCGGTCCTTCAGTTACCGTGTTTGATAATTTTATGTACAGCAATAACGTTCCTGAAGTTCCGGTAACCGGTATCAAGCTGGATAAAACTGAAATTTCGATGAAGGCCGGAGAAACACAAACGCTGAGTGCTTCACTTCAACCGGGGAATGCAACGAATAAACAGGTGACCTGGAATAGCAGCGATGAAGCTATTGCGACTGTTCAAGTTCAAGGCGGGAAAGCTGTCGTGACTGCGTTAAAGGCAGGAACCGCTGATATTACTGCAACTACCGTATCCGGAGGACATAAAGCGGTGAGTAAGATTACAGTGGCTAGGGAGGTTCCAGGTGAAGTGGCAACAAGTTTAGCTGCTCCGAAAAGCGTTCCTTATGGTCAGAATTTCGATATAACGTTAGGCCTACACAATGTTACAAAGGCGGTGTACGCCCAAGATATCACGATTGAATTCGACGCTTCACTAATGGATTATGTATCCGCTAATGCGTTGGTGGACGGCGTGAGTATCCTTGAGACGAAGAATACAGAAGGCACTGTACGTGTGATTCTGGCTAGCCAAGGTTCAGGGAGTGCGATTAAAGGGGATATTGATGTAGCTAAGATTACCTTTAAGGCTAAGGATCTGACAGAACCCCAAACCGGACGTATTACTGTAAAGCGTGCAACGCTTGGGGATAGCGATGGACAGGAAATAAGCGCAGCCACTTCCTCGGCTCAGGTGGAGTTTACAACAACAGTGCCAGAACCTTCTAAGGATTTGAATGGTGATGGCAAAGTCAGCATCGGCGATCTGGCTATTGTCGCAGCTAACTACGGAAAGAGTTCTGCAGACCCAGATTGGGATAAGGCGAAACGGGCAGACATCAATAGTGACGGCAAGGTCGATCTGACGGACCTGGTGCTTATAGCTAAAGACATTGTTATCGAATAACAATAGCAACTTGAATCCAAGCGGCAAGACAAGGAATTCAAACTACAGTGGAGGCTGTATCCTGTCTTGCCGCTTCATTTGAATGGAGGGAATGGATTGAGATCAATTTATAATCGCTTTGGTATGTGGATGCTGGCATTGATGATCCTTATGGTTACAGCGCTCATGATTCGCCCGGAAACCGCCCATGGTGCTTCCGTTGGTAACATTTCTGGCTTCGTAAAGAAAGATAATAACACGTTTGAGATTACGTCAGGCTCTGACAAGATTAAAGTGATTTTTCAGCGGGAGGATATGTTCCGGATTTGGCTTGGTGTGAACGGGCAATTCAAGGAATTGACAGGAAAAAGCGCGGAAAAGCCGATCGAGCCAATCGTCATCAAGGATGATTTCGGACCTGTTAACGTAAAGTGGTCTGATGAAGGTACGTATTACAAGATGGAAACAGGAAAATTCGTGCTGAGAGCCTACAAAAATCCGTTAAAATTCGCCATGTACAAAAGTGACAACCAAACGGTGGTGTGGGAAGAATCCGCTAGCTTGAACTATAACGGACAGTCAGTCTCACAACAGCTTATCCGGGGTGAGGATGAATATTTCTACGGCGGCGGTATGCAGAATGGATTCTTCAATCATCGTGATCGCAAAATTACTATCGCTAACAACTATGGGGATTGGGGAAGCGGCACGGTTTCGAATCCTGCACCATTCTACTTGAGTACTGCAGGATACGGAGTGCTGCGTAACACTTTTCAAAGCGGTACTTATGATTTTGATTCGACCGTCAAGCTGACGCATAACGAAAATCGGTTTGATGCTTATTATTTCTACGGTGAGACAATGAAAGATATTTTGAACGCATATACAGATCTTACAGGTAAACCATCCTTGATTCCTCGTTGGGGCATGGGACTTGGTGATGCGGATTGTTACAACAGAGATCCAGAAAAGACCTCCGATGTCGTTAACCTTATTGCTAAAAAATATCGGGAAAATGATATGCCTGGAGCCTGGATTTTGCCGAATGACGGATATGGTTGCGGTTATACGGATCTAGGCAACACCGTTGACGAACTACATAAGGAAGGTTTCTATACCGGACTATGGACTCAAAATGGTGTTGATAAAATCGCGCAAGAAGTTGGCGTAGAGGGTACAAGGCTCGCTAAACTCGACGTTGCCTGGGTGGGACCTGGATACGATTTCGCCCTGGGTGCCAGCAAACAGGCGTTTACAGGAATTGAAGATAACTCTGATGACAGAGGTTATGTCTGGTCCGTTGGTGGATGGGCAGGTACCCAGCGATATTCTACCGTCTGGTCCGGAGATCAGTCGGGAAACTGGGAGTATATTCGATTTCATATCCCGTCGATGATCGGGGCAGGGCTATCTGGGATGTCGTACTCAACCGGAGATATTGATGGGATCTTCGGAGGAAGCGCTAAAACCTACGTTCGAGACTTACAGTGGAAGATCTTCACTCCAATCCTGATGAACATGTCTGGTTGGTCAGCCAAAGATAAGCAGCCTTGGGTATGGGGAGAACCTTATACGAGCTATAACAGGGATGCTTTGAAGCTAAGACAGCAATTGACACCATACTTGTATACCTATCTCAATGAGTCTTACGAGTCCGGAGCTCCGATCATGCGGGGAATGATCTATTCTTATCCGAATGATCCGAACTCCAAAGGAACTTTAACACAGTATCAATTCATGTCTGGGGAATCGTTTCTGGTTGCGCCAGTATATACCGACACGACTATGCGAAACGGAATATATCTTCCGAAAGGAAAATGGATCGATTACTGGACAGGAGAAGAACATTACGGTTCAAAAATGTTAGACGAATACAATGCTCCACTGGATCGCTTGCCGCTTCTAGTAAAGGGCGGGGCTATCATCCCGATGTATCCTGAATCGTTATACGACGGTCAGGTTCCTCCTGATCCAATTACTTATGATATTTATCCTTATAAAGCGTCAAGCTTTACGATGTATGAAGATGATGGTACATCGAAGGAGCATCGTATAGGCAAATTTGCCAAAACATTAATAACCTCCACCGCTCCTGAGCAAGGGAGTGGAGACTTGATTATCAAGGTTGGAGCAAGCGTAGGTGATTATAAAGGCAAATTGGAGTCACGTAAGAATCAGTTTGCGATCCACATGCCAGATCACCCGGAGGCTGTTTCTGTAGATGGAACATCCTATCCTGAATTGCAGTCCAAAGCAGCATGGGATGGAGCAACAAGTGGCTGGTACTATGCTAAGCAAGATAAAGGCGGCATCCTGTACATTAAAACACCATCCATATCCACTGATAAGGAATTTATTGTGAAAGTCGCAGGCTATACAGCAGATACGACTCCACTAGTAGATGCTGTCAAAATTGAGCTGCCTCAGGTGGACACAGACCCAAGTCGTATTCCGCAGGAAGATATGATTGCAACTGCAACGAATGCGGCTTCGGATACACCGGCAGCTAATGTGCTGGATGGCAGCTATGAATCGATATGGCTTTCTTCAGCAAATGCTGGAAGTAAGCAGAGCATCACTTTAGACCTGGGGATTAAACAGTATGTGAATAAAATGAAATACTTGCCAAGACAGTACGGTGGCAAAGACGGCACAATTACAGGTTACAAGCTGTATACGAGTATGGATGGAACCAACTATACGCTCGTAAGCAGTGGACAATGGAATGATGACAAACTAGAGAAGACGGTGAATTTTGATACAGTTGAAGCTGTTTTTGTGAAACTTGAAGCGACAGAAGCTGTTGGGGGTGTCGTATCTGCTGCAGAGATCAATCTGTATCGTGATCTATCACAGCCTTCACCGACAGTGATACCTAAAAATGAGATGACAGCCTCAGCGAAAAGCTTTCAGCCTGGTGCGGAAGCAGCTAAAGCGATTGATGGGGACCGGAATTCCGCATGGCATACGAAATGGGATGGATCCGATAAGCTCCCGCAATCCATCATTCTCGATTTAGGTAAGGTTCGCAATGTTAGCCAATTCCGGTATGCACCACGTCTGGATGCTGGGAACGGAACCATTACCTCATACAACCTTTACGTCAGCACAGATGGAGAAGCATATACGAAGGTATCCAGTGGTACCTGGCTCAGAAACAACTTGAAAAAACACATCCTTTTCGATAGTGTTTCCGCCCGCTATGTGAAGCTTGAAGCAGCTGTTGCACTTGGAGGGTTCGCTTCGGCTTCGGAGGTCGATGTCTATGAGGCGCCGAAGGCAGCTCCTGAAGTTCGATTGATTTCAGAAGGTAAACCTGCTACAGCGGACAGTGAGGATCAAGCGCATCCGGCTGGCCTCGCTAATGATGGGAAACTGGACACATTCTGGTCAGCAGCGGATAAGAACAATAGCCATAGCTGGACGGTTGATCTCGGTATGATGCATTCCATTAAATCCTCCGAAGTTTCTTTTGAACACAGTAACAAGGCTTATCAGTACAAAATTGAAGTTCGGGAAACCGCGAACTCCAATTGGATTACAGTAACGAATCGAACGAATAATCAGGAAACTGGCACCATTCAGGATACATTTGGAAGCCAGGGTAGATTCGCTAGAATTACGATCACCGGACTGCCTGATGCTCAATTAAAGGCTGCTATTCGTGAATTCAAGCTGTTCGGCATCCCGCTGGAAGACGGACAGAAGGTTACTGGCATAAAGCTTGACCGTGAGACACTCTCACTTAAGGCGTTGGACGCACCGGTTCAATTGAAAGCGAGCATTGAGCCTGAGAATGCCGGTAATAAGACAGTTAAGTGGGGAAGCAGTGATCCTGGTGTTGCCGGCGTGGACAGTAAGGGAATGGTCACACCAAAAGGGCAGGGTACGACATCGATTACCGCGACGACGGAAGAAGGCGGATTTACAGCAACAAGTGTGGTGACGGTTACTGGACAGAGCAACCTAACCGAAATTCCGCAAAGTCAAATGAGTGCAGAAGCTACGAGCTATGAAGCAGGTGAAAACGATCCGAATTTGGCATTGGACGGCGATCCGGATACACATTGGCATACGAAGTGGTTTAACGTTGATCCACTTCCGCAATCGATTATGGTGAATCTGGGCGGAAAGTATACCATCAGCAAGCTAGGATACTTACCTCGGCCGGATGAAGGCAATGGCACAATTACTGCTTACAACGTGTACACAAGCACCGATGGTGTGAATTACACGCTCATGACAAGCGGGAACTGGCTGCGAAGCAAACAGCTCAAGGAAGTGAATTTCGCTCCGGTGGAAGCGACTCACATTAAGCTGGAAGCTGTAAAAGGCGTGGGTGAATTCGCATCCGCAGCCGAGATTACAGTGTATCAAGTGCAGCAGGAAACGGCTCAAGTGCAAGCCGTATTGAGTGCTGATGCATCCGTTACTTCCGGCAAGCCTTTTGTTGTCCGGTATGATGTGAACAACATCTCCGGGAAGGTATTTGCACAGGACATCACCATTCAGTACGATGCTGATCGCATGGATTATGTGTCCGCTAAATCACTGATCCAAGGTGTTGCGATTGTTGAAGAGACAATTAAAACACCTGGAAAGCTTCGTTTGATTATGGCGAGTGAAGGTGCGGAATACGGATTAAGCGGAAATCAACAAATTGCCGAACTGACATTCCAGGCAAAAGAAGTATCTGAGACGGTTACCGTTAATATCAGCGTGTCAGAGGTACTGCTAGGTGATGAAGACGGAGCAGAGACCGCAACTGCACCAGCTACAATCTCTGTAAAAGTGAAACCAGAACAAACAGGAATATCAGGCGATCTTAACGGCGACGGAAAAGTCAGCATTGGTGACCTGGGTATCGTTGCTGCACACTACGGCAAAGACTCATCAAGTCCTGATTGGCAGCAAGCGAAGCGTGCGGATATGAATGGTGACGGTAAGATCGATATTACAGATCTTGCTCAATTAGCGAAACAAATCGTAACTCAATAACACACGCTAACATCCTGAACAAAATTTAAAAGATGAAGGTGAGAAGAATTTGAACAGTAGTCGATGGTACAAAAAGGCGGTAATGATGACCATTATCGCCGTGGTTTTAAGCTGTGTATCTTTTACGAACCCTGTAGTGAACGCAGATGCATCTGATCCTACACCTTCTGCTACTTTAGTAGGGAGTAAGAAGGTTGTTGCGCCGGGGGAGTCTTTTACCGTGAAGTATGGGATCACCAGTGTCTCCAGTGATGTGTATGCACAGGACATTACCTTTGAATTTGATCCGGGTGTCATGGAATACCTTCCAGGTTCAATCCGCTCTCTGCAGGAAGGCGTAATTATTATCAATGAACCATCTACAAGTACTCCCGGTAAGCTACGGGTTCTCTTGGCAAGTTTGGGTAGTCAGTATCCGATTACTAGCGATGCTGAAATTGTTGAACTTGGTTTCAAAGCAGCAGATGTAATACAAGACACAGAGGGAGTTATCCGGCTTACTCAAGCGATAATAAGTGACAGTCAAGGGGAAGAATCCGTGCTCCAACCGGCATCCTTAACCATTCAGATCACAGTAAATACGGGATTACCTGGAGATTTAAACGGCGATGGCAAAGTGAGTATCGGCGATTTAGGAATCATGGCTGCCCATTACGGTAAGGATTCCTCCAGTCCAGATTGGAGTAAGATTAATCACGCAGATCTGAACAAGGACGGCAAAATAGATATTACTGATCTTGCTGCACTTGCGAAAAAGATTGTGGAGTAGTAGGTTGCCTCATTTTTACAATCAGTGGTTGTTATTATGAGAGGGGATCAACGCATGCCAATCGGTAAAAGTAGATTAGTCAGAAAGACTGCAATTCTACTATCTGTATGGATCGCTTGCTCGCAGATACTTATCAGCATACTTCCGTCTAATGGTGTCTTAGGTCCAAAAGTGTATGCAGATGTTCAGTCGGCAGCTGAAACTGCGCCTGCGGCAGATCAGGATTTGTCATTATGGTATCAAGCACCGGCCACGAACTGGGAGACGCAGGCGCTCCCTATCGGAAATGGTTATATGGGTGGCATGGTATTTGGTGGTGTTGAGCAGGAGCGAATTCAATTTAATGAAAAGACACTGTGGAGCGGTGGGCCTGGAGCAGATTCAAATTATCAATATGGTATTAAAGACGGTGCTCAGCAACATGTTGAGACCATAAGACAGCTTCTAAAAGAAGGGGAAATTAATGAAGCTAAGGCTCTTGTAGGGAAGATTACTGGTGTTATGGGTGCTGGTGATAGTTCTTTCGGGGCGTATCAAGCATTTGGTGACGTGTTCTTAGATTTTAACCGTCAGTCAGCGTATACGGTAACAGCGAGCTCGGATAATCCACAATACGGCGAGCCTATTTCCAATTTAACCGATGGTTCGGTAAATACGAAATGGTATTCAGGTGATGGAGCACCACCTTTTTGGGTGCAGTGGGCATATGAAGAGGCTAAGGTAATTACCGGCTATTCGTTCACTTCAGGGAATGATGTGCCTGATCGGGATCCGAAGAGCTGGACGCTGAAAGGCTCGAATGACGGGCAGCAGTGGACCCCGCTAGATAACAGATCCAATGAAGAGTTTGCAAGCCGCAAACAGAAGAAATCATATACTTTTTCCAATGCTACAGCTTATAAATTCTATAAATTCGATCTTGTAAGCAAGGGCGGAACGAAAATTCAATTGTCCGAGATGGAGATGACAAGCGCATCGGGTAACAGCGGTGCTCAGACGTACTCTGATTATCGGCGTGAATTGAATCTTAATGATGCCATGGCAAGAGTGTCCTATACTTCGGGCAATGTAAAATTCAAGCGTGAGTATTTCATCAGTTATCCGGATAAGGTCATGGTGTTGAGACTGACAACGGATGAGCATCAGCCGATGACCTTCGATGTTCGCCTTACTGGAGCTCAGCCGTCCAATACGGTGAAGGGGGAAGGAAATAAACTGACGTTAAGTGGGAAGGTACCCAGTAATAAGATGGCATACGAAGCGCAGCTTCAAGTACAGCATGAAGGAGGAACTGTAACAGCGAAGGATGGGAAACTTACCGTGAACGGTGCGAGTGTTGTCACGATCCTGATGACCGCTGCAACAGATTATGCCAATAATTATCCAACGTATAAGAGTGACAAGACGCCAAAAGAAATTGTAGAAGCGAACCTAAACGCAGCATCCGCTAAATCATTCAATCAGTTACGTGCATCCCATTTGACAGATTATAAGGAACTGTTCGATAGAGTCTCACTTGATCTTGGTGGGGTTTCTACAAATCTTCCTACGAATGAGCTTTTGAATGGTTATAAAACGAATGCTAGTGACGGAGAGAAAAGAAGCTTGGAGGCATTATTTTTCCAATATGGTCGTTATTTGCTTATCGCATCCTCCCGGGAAGGCTCACTGCCTGCTAACCTACAAGGGGTATGGAATCAAGTAAATAATCCACCATGGAACAGTGACTATCATACGAATATCAATGTGCAGATGAATTATTGGCCTTCCGAGGTTGTTAACTTAGCGGAAACCGATATTCCGTACATTGATTACATTGATTCCCTGCGCGAGCCTGGTAGGGAAACGGCCCAAAGACATCATGGAATTGAAGGGGAAGGCTGGGCGATTCATACCGTCAACAACCCATTTGGTTATACTGCGCCAGGCTCTGATTTTTATTGGGGCTGGTCACCGGCTGCCAACGCCTTCATGGTGCAGCAGGTGTGGGATCGCTATGCTTTTAGTGGAGATAAAGATCTTTTAAGAGGCCAAGTGTATGACATTATCAAGGAAACAACACAATTCTGGGTTAAATACCTGGTCGAAGATTCAGACGGAAGTCTAGTATCATCTCCTTCCTACTCTCCAGAGCAAGGGGATATATCCATCGGTGTGTCTTATGATCAGGAATTAGTCTGGGAGTTGTTCACACAGTTCATCAAGGCTAGTGAAATCTTGGGTGTGGATGAACAGCTGCGTAACGAGGTCATGGAGAAACGAAGCAAGCTATGGATGCCGCAGGTCGGAAGCTGGGGGCAGGTGCAGGAGTGGAAGAATGATATCGATAGTCCAACAGATCAGCACCGCCATATCTCGCATCTGATCGGCTTGTATCCAGGTACGCTTATTAATGAAGTGAATAATCCGGAGTTATTTGCAGCAGCAAGAGTCACCTTGAATTCTCGTGGCGATGGTGGAACGGGGTGGAGTAAAGCGAATAAGATCAATTTATGGGCACGTCTGCTTGATGGTAACCGTGCACATAAACTGTTAGGTGAGCAGCTTAGAGGCAGCACGCTCGACAATTTGTTCGATACACATCCACCGTTTCAAATTGACGGTAACTTCGGAGCAACTTCAGGAATCGCAGAAATGCTTCTACAAAGCCAAACTGGAAGTATCGATTTATTAGCTGCTTTACCAGATGCATGGGCTACCGGAAACGTTAAAGGACTTGTGGCAAGAGGCGGATTTGAAGTGGATATGCGCTGGGAAGGTACGATCTTGAAAGAAGCCTTGCTTACTTCTAAGCAGGGTAATAAGGCTTCTGTTAAATACCCTGGATTTGTACAATCCAATAAATTCAAGGTCGTTCGTGTTGGAAGCGAGGAATCCATCAACTTCACGGTGAATGGGAACTTGATTGAATTTCCAACAGTGAAAGGACAGCAATATAAGATTGTATCCAGTGTAAAGCCACCAGTGCTTCCAATAAAAGTAGATGATAAAGATCCGTCGATTGTATATACCGGAACGTGGAGTCCTTACAGTGACACAGGCGATTACAAGGGCACAGAAAGCTATAGTAATCAGCAAGGGGCTTCAGCGTCGTTCACGTTTACAGGAACATCGATTAAATTTATCAGCGCTTTGCAGGCAAACCACGGACATTTCGATGTGTATCTCGATGGAGGGCTAGTCGCAGAGGCTGTTGATGGATATGGTCCATCGACGATGAAGCAGCAGGTATTATTCCAACAATCCGATCTCTCCAAAGGGGAACATACAATTAAGATTGTCGTGAAAGGGGCGAAGAACAACGCCTCTTCGAATACCATTGCGATGATTGATGCTTTCGAATATGTTCCTGTTGAACGGAATGAACCTACTGCGATAACTTTAAGTGGACCTAAGTCGATAAATCAAGGTCAGACCTTTACAGTTGACATGGGCGTTAGCAATGTCACGGATGCGACCTATGCGCAAGACATTAGATTGAAGTACGACGAGAATCTTCTAGAGTACATCTCGGGCGAATCGATGAACGATGGGATACAGGTGTTAGAATCAAAGAATGATCCAATCGGAACCATTCGCCTAATCACGGCTAGTACGGGAACTGGTCTAACCGGTGATGCCAAGGTGCTTGAACTAAACTTCAAAGCAAAGCCAGTGACGAAGTCTGAGTTAGCGAGCATAAAGGTAAGCAGTGCTGTATTTGGTGACGCGAATGGACTGGAGACAGAAGCCGATCTTTCAAATATCGAAGTCGAGATTAAGGCAGATGAGCAGCCGCCGATGAAATCCGGAGACTTAAATGAGGATGGTAAAGTGAGCATCGGTGACTTGGCGATTGCAGCTTCGCACTATGGTAAAGATCAGAACAGTGCAGATTGGCAGACGGCTAAGCGTGCAGATCTTAATAATGACGGAAAGATCGACATTATGGATTTAGCAGCAATTGCTCAAAAAATATTGAATTGAGAGAAGGACACCTGAGTTTTTACTCAGGTGTCCTTCTTTTGTAAACAAAAAAGGTTCTATAGGACAAAAAGTATCAACTCCACATCAAAAGAGATCATGTGGTTACGTTTTTATAGCCTATATAATGGAAAAGTGTTAATGGAATTACAGTCAGAATTGTAAAATCAAGTGCTTACAGAAGTCGAGCAAGTTTATTCGAGGGGGATAGCCAATGAAAAGCAAGGGTAAAAAGAAAGCGGCATTAAGTCTAGTTATGATGTCCATTGTATTGTCTCTGGCAGGATGTGGCGGGGGGACAAATGGGGCTGAAGCTCCAGCTCCCGAGAAAACAACAGCTGCGACGCAGACTGAGCCAGCGAAGACAGACGAGCCCAAGCCTGAAGAGCCGAAAGTAGCGGGAGACCTCGAAATCCAATACTTTGTCGGTGGTTATGGAGACGGTTGGTGGAAAGAAGTCATTAGTGAATTCAAGAAGAAGTACCCAGATGTCAACATTAAAGAATCCGCAGGTTCACAAATCAACGAGCAAATGAAGCCCCGCTGGATCCAAGGTAATCCGCCAGATGTTGTATACATCGATGGAGCAGGATCGAACGAAACGCAAATGGTGCTCGACGACCAATTGATGGATATTACAGATTGGGTTAAAGATGCGAAAAATGTGGACGGCGAGCCGCTTACGAGCAACTTGATCGCACCTCCACAAGACTACAGTGGCAAAAACTATACGATTCCACTCGTATTCGGATCATGGGGAACCTTCTATGATGAAACCCTGTTTACTGAAAAGGGATGGGATGTTCCGAAAGATTGGGATAGCTTCCTCGCCACAAGTGAAAAAATCAAAGCGGATGGCGTATATCCTTACATTCATACCGGTAAATACCCATACTACATCGTGGGAGGTCTCTTAAATACAGGTTTTGTATCTGAGAATGGAGACAATCCGCAAATCTTGAAGGATCAAGAAGCAGCAAAAGAAGGTTCTTTCAAAAATGATGCTGTAGCGAATACCTTGAAAAAGATCGTTGATATGAGGGACAAAGGGTATTTCGATAACGCATCGTTCGGTATGAGTCATACAGACTCCCAAATGCTCTTCTTACAGCATAAAGATGCAATGATTCCTAATGGCTTGTGGCTCGAAAATGAAATGAAAAAAGATGTTCCAGAGGGCTTCAAATTTGGATTCATTCCTTCCGTTATGCAGAAGCCAGGCGGTAAATTTGTGGCTATTCCTTACACTAGTAACATTGCAATTGCAAAGAAGGCTAAAAATCCAGATGCAGCAAAAGCGTTTATTGAATTTATCTTTACGAAACAAGCCGCAGTTCGTTGGGCTGAGCTGACTGGCGCTTTGATGAACGTCAAGGCAGATCTGGAATCTTCAGGCGCAAGTGATGTTGTTAAAACGGCAATGAAATATTTCAACGGTAGTGACACGATCGTTGCTCCTGTATTTAAATTGGCCGCGGACATTGAGCAGGCTGAGAATGATGCAACCATTGCATTGCTGCAAGGTTCTATTACACCAGAAGAATGGATGGACCGTATGGAGAAGGCGGCAGCCAAAATCCGGAAGTAAGTTCATGACTCTTCTTTCTAAACAATCAGAGGACATAGGTGCCTCTGATTGTTCTTTCAAATTTAAGGGGAGGATGGCTTACGCCCATGAAGAACAATAAATTGTGGAAACGTAATTTGTTTATTGCGAGTTTCTTGCTGCCTACGTTTGCTATCTTTTGTTTATTCACTATTTATCCGTTGTTTCGAGGCTTGTACTTAAGCTTCTTCGATTGGTCAGGCGGTTCCGAATCGATGAATTTTATCGGTATTGATAATTATAGACAATTATTCTCGGATGAGATTATACCAAAAGCCATTTCGAATGATTATTTCTTGATTTTTTGGAAGGTCATCTTAATCATGTTATTTGCAACGTTTTTCGCAGTATCATTGACCCGTTTAAAATTAAAAGAATACGGTTTTTACCGAGTGGTGTTTTTCTTTCCGAATATCATTTCCGTAGCCGTTATCGGTGTATTGTGGAGTTTTATATACAATCCCCGTCTTGGATTCCTGAATGCGTTCATCTCGTTATTTACAGGAAAACCTGTGGAAACGAACTGGTTAGGTGATTCAAACCTCGCAATGTGGTCACTTCTTCCTCCTAGTGTATGGGCTGGTATCGGATTCTATATGCTGCTTATCATTGCTTCTATTCTAGGTATTCCTTCCTCGCTATATGAAGCAGCCAGTATTGACGGTGCGGGGCAATGGCAACAGTTTACTCGAATTACATTACCTCTGATCTGGGAGCAATTCAAAACTTCTATCATTCACATCGTAATCACAACACTGAACGGCTCCTTTATTATCGTTAAGCTGATGACGGATGGTGGCCCGGATAATCAGACACAAGTTCTCGGTTATTATTTGTATCAGATGGGCTTCAAGCAGTTCCATTTAAGCTACGGGGCAACCATCGGGGTGCTGATCTTACTGTTATCTTTAATCACAACTCTAATTTTGCAGCGCATTCTTCACCGAGAGTCCATTGAAATGTAAGGAGGAAAATAATTTGAACGATAATCCCGCCAAAAAACCACTTCTGCTGATATCAAAAATTGCAGTTCGATTTTTCCTCATCTTGTGGAGCTTGGTAGTCTTATATCCTGTTCTTTGGACATTCCTGACTTCCTTAAAGGATAATCAGCAGGTTATGCTCGGGAAACCGTGGGATTTTCCATCTATTTTTCGTTTTGAAAACTATACAAATGTGTGGAGCAGAGCAAACTTTGGCGATTACTTCCTGAACTCCATTATAGTAACCGTGGCTAGTACACTGTTATCGCTTATTATGGCTGCTACAACAGCATATATATTAGCTCGCTTTACCTTTAAATCTAGAGGCCTGTTTTATTTTGTATACGTTGCTTCAATGATGATTCCAACCACACTCGGATTGATACCATTGTTCTTTCTTCTCGGAGATATGAATTTGTCCAACTCCTTAGTAGGGCTCACGCTTGTTTATTCTGTCGGAACGATTGGCATCCTTCCATTCGGTATCTTCTTTCTGGTTGGATTTTTCAAGGCACTTCCCCGTGAGCTTGAAGAAGCCGCAACAATTGATGGATCTTCACTTTACGGCGTTTTCTTCAAGATCATGTTGCCATTATCGAAGCCAGGATTAATCACTGTAGGAATTATGAATGCTTTAACGGTGTGGAATGAGTACATCATGGCCACGGTATTGATCAACGATCCAGCGAAATACACCATTCCTGTCGGAATAGCCATTATGCAAGGGGAAATGCAGTACAGAACGGAATGGGGGCCATTGTTTGCGGGTCTTTCCATTTCTATGATTCCCGTCATTGTGATGTATGTGTTGTATCAACGTCAAATTACGGGTGGGTTAACAGCAGGTGCGTTGAAAGGTTAATTATAGGAGGGTTAAGGAAATGCCGAAGAAGATTCTCAGTATCTTCATTACACTTATGATGGTGGCCGGCTTGTACTCCAGTTTTGCAGCTGCAGCGGATGTAGCTTCTGATCTTCCACAAAGAGATGCAAAATTAACGGAATCCTATGAAATCTATCCATTACCGCAGCAACAAACCGAAGAAGAGACAACCTTAACCATTACACAAAATGTAAACGTTGTTATTGAAGATTCGATTGACCGGCCGACAAGAAAGCTGCTCCAAAGGATACTGGATTCCAAATCACTTCAGGTCACTGAGTCAGGAGCTGTAGTAGCAGGGAAAACAAATATCTTTTTGGGAACTAGAAATTCATCAGGCTATGTAGACAACTACTTCACTCAGAATATTCCCTATGAGGCGGATCACTTCAATGAGCTGGACGCTTATGTTCTTAACGTTAGCACCAAGCAACAGAATAAAGGTGTTATTGCGATATTAGGTAAAAATACGGATGCGGCTTATTATGGCCTGGCATCGCTGAAGATGATTTTTGATCAAATTCCTGATCTGCAGGTTCGTAATCTCACCATCGAAGATTTCTCTGATACTCGCTCACGGGGATTTATCGAAGGCTTTTACGGCACACCTTGGTCACATGAAGATCGAATGAGCTTGATGCGTTTCGGTGGAGAGCTGAAGATGAACTCTTATATTTTTGCACCTAAAGATGACAAGTACCATAACGCGCAATGGAGAACACCCTATCCTGCAGCTGAGCTTGCCAAGATCAAAGAACTGGTTGATGTCGGCCATGAATCCAAGACGCAGTTTGTATGGGCAATTCATCCAGGGTTCAATATGATTAATTGGAACAATTATGATGCAGAACTCCAAACCTTACTTGCAAAGCTTGAACAATTGTATAGTGTAGGCGTACGTCAATTTGGACTATTTATGGATGATATCAGCACATCACAATCATTAGTGGATAAGGATAAACATGTTAAGCTTATTACGGA
Source organism: Paenibacillus sp. FSL H7-0737 (assembly GCF_000758545.1). Classification (NCBI taxonomy): domain Bacteria; kingdom Bacillati; phylum Bacillota; class Bacilli; order Caryophanales; family Paenibacillaceae; genus Paenibacillus; species Paenibacillus sp. FSL H7-0737. Next base: position 2,165,819 of record NZ_CP009279.1, read on the forward strand.
TGTTGCGAATTGGGTAACGTCCAAGAAAGACGTCAAATCATTAATTTATTGTCCTCCATATTATAATAAAAGCTGGACAGGAACGACTGGCAGACCCTATCTTGAAGCCTTGAGAAATGTGCCAGAGAATGTAGATATAATGTGGACCGGAAACGGCGTTGTTGCCTCTATTAATGCAGCAGATATGCAGTGGCCCAAAGATGCACATGGAAGAGACCCATATATGTGGTTAAACTGGCCAGTGAATGACTATAAGGATGCAAGACTGCTGCTCGGTAAAGCAGAAGTGCTCATTCCAGGTACACATAATATTTCAGGTGTAGTGTCAAATCCTATGAAGCATGCGGAATTATCTAAGATCGGTATCTTCGCGGTTGCGGATTACACTTGGAATGTAGATGATTTTGATCAAGAGGAGAGCTGGCTCGATTCATTTAAGCATATTGCTCCTGAAGTTGCCTCTGAGCTTAATACGATCGCCTATCATATGAGTGACCCATCGCCTAGCGGTCATGGACTTGTGGTAGGTGAATCGGAAAATATCAAAGCTGAGCTTACGCAATTCTTAAGTCAATACTCAAGTGGTCAGCCGATAGAAACGACGGGGAATACATTGATTAAAGAATTTGATCTAGTATTGGATGCCATCGTGTCGTTTAGAGTAAATAACACGAATGAAAATATGGAAGAAGAAATTGATCCATGGCTAAATAGCTTGCAGAATGTCGTTCTTGCCGATAAATCGGCAGTTCTCTCTGCGATAGCAATCCAGAAAGAGAATGTTGATCAGGCATGGGAAGCACTGGCTAAGGCCACAAGCGCATTAAGCTTATCCAAAACATTCAAAATTGAGAAGCTTAATTCTCCAGATGTGACGGTCGAGGCAGGAGCAAAGCGGCTGGTTCCTTTTGCTGAGCAGCTCATCAATAAACTGGATGCTCAGATTTATACTTTGGTGGACCAGGAATATGTTAAACCTCTAGCTGTAAGCTCTTATGGTTCTCCTTCAGGATTAAACCTGATGGTAGACGGAGATTTAGCAACGAACGTCTATATTCAGACCCTTCAACAGAATGGAGACTGGTATGGTGTTGATTTTGGAAAAACCATTAAAGTGGAAGAAATTGCGATCACACAAGGAAGAAATGATGCGGATCACGATATATTCCAAAGGGGGATTCTTGAGTATTCCGTGAATGGTCAAGAATGGACTGCAATCGGAGAAGAGCGTTCCGGGTATAAAATTTCTGCTTCCGGGCTCAATGTGGAGGCAAGGATGGTTCGATATCGATTGACTCATGCTGGAATACCTGGAGGTAAGCCTGATTTATGGACAGCAGTTCGCGAGTTTTCCGTAAATGCAGGTAAAGATAAGGTAGCCATTTACACCGATGTGACAGAGTTGAAGGATACTCCTGTTATGGTAGCAGATAATTCTGTGCAATTATCGAATATGAATGGAATCACATTAAAGCCATCCCAATATGTTGGGATTAATTTGAAATCCATTGAAGAGATCACGCAAGTGGTGTTGGAAGCTTCAAACGGAGAAGTCCGGTTAGAATCATCAAAGAACGGTGTGGAATGGGAACAGGTTAATGAGGGGAATGGGGCGTTTGCTAGTGCTGCCTATTTCCGGATCATAAACAAGGGAACTGAGAATATCACTGTAGATCTGACAAGGCTCATGATCAAGCTGAACAAATTCTCTCCACCAATGATTACTCATAATTACGGAAGCATTTATGAAGGTTCTATCAACAACGTGTACAATGCTTCTTTAGAGAACAAGGTTTGGTTCGGCTCGATTCAATCGAAAGGGAAGTATATTCAGATCGACATGGGCGGTGTGGTGAATGTCCAGAATGTAGCTGTCGTGATTGGAGACGGTGAAGGAGATTTCTTCCGTAAGGGAGATTTACAGCTGTCACTAGACGGACAGACATGGGATACGATCCATACGTTTACTAATCCGAGCGATCGGAGTTTGAATTTCCCTGAGCATGAGGTTCCTTACCGTTATAAGCGTGTTCAAGTTGACGGCGGCAAGCAAGCCCGCTATGTAAGATTGATTTCAACTGAAACCTATGATGCATGGCTCGCGCTTAATGAAATTTTGGTTAATGAAGGGATTGAAAGACCGGGAACTTCCAATCCGGCTATTCAGGCTGAACCTGCTGGAGTTATAGGGAATGAAGCGTCTCTGTCCGTTGATCAAAAGCTATCCACCTTCTATATGCCGGGTGCTGGGAATACGGGTTCCTTAAATTATAAGTTGTCGAAGGATACAAAAGTAAAAGAAATGATAGTTTTGCAAAATCCATCGGATAATTCAAACGCTGCGGTGTCCGTGCGAGATGCGAGTGGATGGCATAAGGTAGGTAACCTGTCCTCATCTTATAATATATTTGACACCTCCAAGTATAGTAATGTGTTTGAAGTGAAGATTCAGTGGGAGGGTTCAACTAAACCCAAAATCCACGAGATCATTACCGTTAAAAAAGACGGGAATGGTGAGGTTGATCCATCGGGTAAGATAACTTCTGTTCTGTCTGGGGTAGACACTGTAGCTGGAGGTAATGACTTTCAACTGGCGTTTGGGGTAAAAAGTGTAACAGATGCTGTATATGCGATGGATATAACCATGAACTATGATCCTAAGCTGTTGGAATTCAAGGCTGCTACTTCCTTGCGTAGTGGAATCCAGGTGCTTGAAACTGCTAATCACACGCCTGGAAAATTACGACTGCTGGTGGTGAGTGAAGGTGCGGGAAATGCTGTGACTGGCAATCTGCAGCTGTTATCCTTGGATTTTGGTACTAAGACAGTAGCGGAAGCTACAGAGAGTACTATTCAGATTGAAAAAGTGATCGTAGCCGATGCGGAAGGCAAGGAGAGCGAAACTGTCACGTCGAGCCATAAGCTCAAGATAACAGCAGAAGAGCCGGAGCCTGGTATGACTGGTGACATCAATAAAGATGGCAAAGTGTCCATCGGTGACTTAGCGATTGTCGCTGCTAATTATGGCAAGGATACCAGCAGTCCGGATTGGGCTGAGGCTAAACGTGCCGATATCAATAAAGATGGTGTGATTGATTTGAAAGACTTAGCGCTGGTAGCTCGTAAGATAACAGAATGAGTAGTAGCCTTCAACCCATAACAAATTAGCAGATATAATCAAAAAAAAGGAAGTGCCACCGCAGCCATTTCATGGCTTTTGGGACACTTCCTTTTTTTGCTTGAAGAGTGCTAGCCTAGCTATGCTCCGCTAACTGTACCTCGAAGCCGTCCGGGTCCAGTATATATAAGAATCGCAGATGGGGATTTGGTGTGATCGGTCCGCGTGCGACGGGGATACCTTGGCTTTTCAAATACGCTATGGCATCGTCGAGCGATTCCACTTCGAAACCAACAGAAACGCCGCATTCCGGCTTCAGTGCCGGATCACTACCCTGAATAAGCTCGATTTTGGGCTGATCCACCGTGCCTAACATAACAATTTGTTTTCCTCTACTCTCAAATCTGCGGTCAATGGGAAGGCCCAGAATCCGGTTATAAAAATCAAGGGAAGCCTCCAGATCGCGCACCCTAAGCGTTACCCAATTCATGCTCAACTTCATGATTGTAATGTCCTCCTCTATCTATTTCTATGACAAAGCCGATTCTACCTAATTATACGCTTTCTTGTTCACTAAAAGTTCGTAATATTAAACCTAATTCACGAAGGAATACATAATTGTTAAACGATGCCTTGAATTCTAGAATGATGATATTGGAATTATATTACTTTTTCAAATCCAAAATCATTCTGGGAGGTTGTCATAATGATGCGTAGGCTTATTTACGTTCTTACGATCCTAGTAATCGTTCTAGGTTCCTGGTTGTTACTGCATAACCAAGAGAATAAGAGCGCTTTAGAAAAGGAAGGAAACGAAGTGACTAACGTGATTACTACTGACAGTAGTACATCAGCGGCTAAAGTTACTGTCAATAACGGACAAATTTCGGTTCAGTACTTGACTCCCGCTTATAAGGTTACAGTGAAAGGAGATATTTTGTATGCGAGCAAGAAGAATGAGACAGATGCTCTAGAACCGCTGAAACTCGATCTGTACGAGCCGTCTGGCGATAATAACGAGAAGAGGCCTGTATTTATTTTCATTCACGGTGGTGGTTATACAGAAGGGAATAAGAACGATGCAGCAGATTTTTCTACGGGATTGGCGAAGCGAGGATATGCTGTATTGTCCGTTGATTATAGGCTGAAAAAAGATCCATTTACTAATTTCAGCCGCACACTTAATGACGCTTATGAAGATATAACCGATGTGATTAAATGGATCAACGATAACGCAGAGATTTACGGGATGGATGCAAGCCGTATTGTTATCGGTGGTGATTCGGCGGGGGGACATCTAGCCATAAACTTTGTCAATCAATATGTATCACAGGATCCTTCCATCATTAAATCTGTATTTTCTATTGTTGATATTTATGGTGGTGATCTGACGAAAAGTGCGGACAGCAAGCTGCCGCCGGTCCTCATCATTCATGGAACGATAGACAAACTGGTGCCGTACCAGCAAAGTGTTGACTTGGCCGAACAGCTGAAAGAGAAGGGGGTGTATCATAATCTACTCACCATGGAAGGTGTCGGACATGACTACAAGAATAATAAATACATCGATGAAATTATGGAGACGACAACACATTTTCTATGGAATGTCATGAATAGTTCTGATCTTACAAAGCTTCCAGAGAATTCCGGAATTTCGATTGCTTCCGGCGATGCCTTTGATATTAAGCTGCCTAAGGCCTATCGCATTCCTGCGAAGGAGTCGATGAACATCGATTTGCCTGAGGGTTGGATACTTCGTGAGCAGGAGGAGGAAGACAGACTTCGGATACAGGTTCCGGAAGGCTTGGTGCGAGGAAACGATACACTGTTTGTCTCACGAGGCGAAGATCCTAAAACGGCAATGAGCTTCGCTGTCAATGTTAACGTAATCGACCCGCTGACGGTGAAATATGAGACATTTTATGATGAAGCTGCCAAGGAATTAAAAACTCATATGGATGTTACTAATCAGTCTACGAACAATTTCAATGGTTCAGTGGAAGCCGATTATGAAACAGGACGTTCTACTCAGGGGACCTACAACGCCACTGTGGAGAATCTGGAATCAGGAAAGAGTGTGCGGTTAGAGATTCCTGAGCTTGCTAGAGGACAACGGACGCTTAAGTCTTATAATGACATAGGTAATCTATTGCAGACGACGTTAGATTCCTTTAACGCACTGTTGTTGCCAAAACTCAGTAAGCCCGTTGAAATCAATGGTAACCTATCAGATTGGAGTGATCAGGCTCGCTTTGATGTGAAGGATATCAAAATCAATGGGTGGGGAGGTGAGCAGGATATCAATGCGAAGGGCTCCTTAGCTTGGGACGCGGATAACCTTTATCTAGGGGTAGAAGTTATAGATGACAAGCATGAACAGTCGGCATCGGGGGATGCCATTTGGAGTGGGGATAGCATCCAGATCGGGATTGGCATTGCCAACTCAGATGGAACAGTACCCTCGGAGTACCATGAACTAGGTGTGGCTCGGGGAAATGCGGGGAATTTACTCAAGTGGCGCTGGTTAACCCCTAAGGGATTCAATATAAATGATGCCATAGAGCTAAAGTATGCGGTGAGTCGTTCAGATTCAACAACCAGCTATGAATTAGCCATACCCTGGCGTGAACTGAGCAGCGACATGACACAAGTGAAGCAAGGTATGAAGCTTAAATTTTCGCTGCTGGTTAATGATAATGACGGCGAGGGGCGTAGAGGCTGGCTGGAATACAACAGTGGCATAGGCTCTTCCAAGGATGTTAATGCCTTTGGGGATCTATATCTGACGGATTGAGAGGATATTTAATAAGCGGCAGAGATGCCGTTTTTTTATTTTCTCCACAACTGGTAGGAATTTGTCTATTATTAAAGTGTTAGTTCAATTCGCTAGATGGTATGATAAGAGCGGGAGGGAATTTAAAATGACCAATGAGATAACCAATGAGAACGAAGAAACATTAAACGAGAACGAGGAAATAACCAATGATCCAGAAATGTCTGAGGAGGATATGAATAAGCTAGTGATGGCTGTTCATCATAACGGTCTCGTAGCTTTGAGAGTGCACTTTCAAGACGTTGAAGGACAAGTGTTGAATATGGAGGCCTACGGCCCGGTTTTTGTTTTTCACGTAAAGTCTGAGTTAGACCATGTCTATTCTTGCGGCTTTTTTCTGCGTGAATTGATTGCAAGATTCCAATCGGGTAAGGATCCTGCAGCATGGATGGCTTCATTCTTTGTTGATCTGATGAAGATTGAGGGCGGCAAAACGCTTCCAAAACCGCCTTCAAGTGAAGAAGAAGCTAAAGCGATCATAGACAATGTATTAGTTCCGCAATGTATTAAAGAAATAACTGAAGAATTTGCGCCAGAAGATGTACATGTTGGACTAGCTTGGAACGAAAAACTAGGTCCGGTTTTCGAGGCTGGATTTCCAGCGATAAGCGATGGGAATAACGTTTGTGCGTTCCCACTGCATTTATTGTTAACGCACTTGCAATTGAATCGGGATCCTTCCGAGCTGCTTGTTCAAGGCATGTATAACATCCGTAAGGAACATGGGTTGGAGTAAAACAGGCTCTGAGCCTTGGCCATCCATATAACAAAGAAACGGCAGAAATGCCGTTTCTTTGTTATATTTTATGAGTTTTTACAAGTGGTGTGCTGTATCCATAGGAAATAGGGAGGTTTTCTAGTGAATATCAGAGCATTGTGTGAGGGGATAAAGCTTGATCCAGCGGCTAGACAGCAGGTTTATGAGTTTCAGATAAAAGAGGATGAATATCTAGTTTATAAACAACATTTTTATTTTGACAGATTTTCTTTTTTTGAATCTGTGAAAGCATCGGAGGGCTATCGAAAGCTACTATTATATTTATTTGTGAGATTCGCAGTAGAAGCTTATGAAGAGTATCGTATTCGTAACATTGAGGATGAGATCTATTATGATACATTCTCAGATATTCAGATCTGGTGCATGCAATGTCTGCGTGATTACGGTGAATATGGTATTGAAGAATATAACTGGCTGCAAGAGCATGTTCAGCTTCGTTTATTTCGTTTGGGAAGAATGCAATTTCAACCTTTTGCGATGGACCGCGATTTAGATGTTGATGGTTGTAAAATCTTTACCAATCAAATCGTGCTTAATGTGCACATTCCAGCGGGAGAGCCTTTATCCGTTCAAAGTGTCGAGGAGTCCTTTCAGTTAGCCAGAGTTTTTTTCAGAGGTATAACTCCAGTGTTTATTTGTCATTCATGGCTGCTTGATCCGGAATTAAGTGAGATTTTGAACCCAGAATCGAACATTATTCAGTTTCAAAGTCGCTTCTACATTTATGAAGTCGATAAAAGTTCCAAGGAAGCAGAAGAAAGAATATTTAGTAAACTAAGTATGACCCCTCAAGCGTACGAAGAGAACACCCAACTGCAACGGCGTGCAAAAGCCTTTTTAATTGCAGGAGGCAAACTAGGAAGTGGCTATGGGATTAAAGTACATAAGTAAGGTTGAAATCTTGGCATATTACGGATAGAGAAGACGTACACTGCAAATGAAGTGATGCGTTAACCTGACTCTGGCTGTAATAGCTGGTTTTGGGGATAGTGCTTTGTTTTATCCAAAAACGAAACCGGTTTCAAATGTACGAGCGCGCCGTGCAATGAAATCAATAAGATCAAAGAGGTGATTCCATTGGGCTGACCCTGGGCAGATATCGTCTTAAGCATTCCTGTGTCCTATAATTTTTTTATTTATTAGGAGGAGACGACGATGTTGAGAAAAGGAAAAATGCTAAGTCTATTTCTGCTGTTTACACTCATGATTGCTTTAGTGACTACTGGCAATTCAAGTGCAGCCTCGAACTGGAATCTGGTATGGAGCGATGAATTTGACGGGAATTCTCTGAATACTGGTAATTGGTCCGCCGAAATCGGCACAGGGAGCGGTGGCTGGGGTAACAATGAACTTCAGTACTATACTAGTCGTCCACAGAACCTGCAAGTTACGGGTGGAAATCTGGTTATTACAGCGCAAAAAGAATCCTACAATGGAATGAGCTACACCTCTGCACGGATCAAAACACAAGGACTTAAAAGTTTTACCTATGGGAAAATCGAAGCTAGAATCAAGGTACCTTCAGGCCAAGGACTCTGGCCGGCATTTTGGATGCTTGGATCAAATATTGATACAGTAGGTTGGCCTAAATCCGGTGAAACGGACATTATGGAACGAGTGAACAATAATGCTTTTGTGAATGGGACAGTACACTGGGATGCCAATGGGCATGCCGAGTATGGGCAGGTATCCGGAAATCTGGATTTCTCTCAATACCATGTGTACAGTGTTGAATGGGATGCGAATTATATTAAGTGGTTTGTAGATGGCAACCAATTTAATGCTTTTTATATTGAGAATGGAACAGGCAATACGGAGGAGTTCCAAAAACCCTTCTTTATCCTGCTAAACCTTGCCGTTGGTGGGAATTGGCCTGGAAGTCCAAACGCCTCAACTGCTTTCCCAGCGCAAATGCTGGTTGATTATGTACGTGTGTATCAATCCGCGCCTACCTCAAGCATCGTTAGTGGTGGGATTTATACTTTAGCAGATAAGGCTAGTGGCAAGGTTCTGGACGTAGTGGATGTATCCACAGCAAGTGGGGCAAAGATGCAGCAATGGACTAATTACATAGCCAATAATCAGAAATTTAAGGTGGAAAGTACGGGAGACGGTTATTATAAGCTGACAGCAGTGCATAGTGGAAAAGTATTGGATGTGCCAAACTCATCAACCGCCACCGGCATACAGTTGCAGCAATGGGATGACAATGGTACAAACGCTCAGCGGTGGAGCATTGTAGATGTAGGGGGTGGCTACTACAAACTAATTTCTAAAGTGAGTGGATTAGCTATGGATGTAAACGGAGCCTCAACGGCAGATGGCGCAGCGGTTCAGCAGTGGACGGATAACGGAAGCGATGCTCAAAAATGGTTTTTTACTAAAGTGAACTAAAAGGATCTATTATACGATTATGTTCAAGAAAACGGCAGAGATGCCGTTTTTTATTTTTTCGCAGAATATAGATACACTTATCAGAAGGCATCATTTCATATTTTAATATTCCTCTATCTGATATACTGTGATTAATAGACTTGAATTCTAAAAAATGCTACTAAAATAGATTGAATTTATTGCATTATCCATAGCATTATACATATTCGGAGGGGTTATCATTGATTGTTGGAACGAAACTCCATATCCCTCGTGTTCGTAAATCTTTGGTCTCTCGCCCAAGGCTGATGCGTAAACTTAATGAAGGAATGGACTACAAGTTGACGCTTATTTCTGCTCAAGCCGGTTATGGCAAAACCACAGCATTAAGTGAATGGATTAGACATTGTGATATGCAAGTGGCTTGGGTTTCATTAGATATGCAGGATAACGATTGGGCTCAGTTTTGGAGTTATGTAACAGCCTCTATCCAGGAGAGTTGCCCTAAGTTTGGATCAACGGTTCAACCCCTTCTGATCAATGGGCCTTCTATGACTTTGGAGCCAGCGATAGTAGCGCTATTGAATGAGTTAAATAACTTAACAAATGAACTAATTATTATTCTTGATGATTATCATGTCATCGAAACCCCCACAATACATCAGTCTATGGCTTATCTACTTGAGCATTTACCTCCCCATATTCATCTATATGTAGTTAGTCGAACTGATTTGACCATACCTACTACCAGGCTTTTGGCAAAAGGTGAGTTACATCGAATCATCATGCAGGATCTGCGTTTTCAACTGGATGAGGGATTTGAATTTTTTCGGGATACAACCGATTTGCAATTAACCACAGATCAAATTACCGAGCTGTATGATCAGACCGAAGGGTGGATCAGCGGCCTGCAGCTGGCGGCGATCAGTCTCAAGCGAAGTGACAATATAGCTGTATCCATTCAGCAATTTAGAGGTCAACAGCAGCATATATCCGATTATTTGCTAGAAGAAGTATTTCATCATCTTCCGGATTCCGTACGCACTTTCTTACTGGAAACTTCTATTTTAAATCGGATGAATCATTCCTTATGTCAAGCTGTAACCGGTCAAATGAACTGCCAAGAGCAATTGGAGAGGTTAGTCCATTTGAATTTATTTGTTATTCCCTTAGATGATCAAAGGAATTGGTACAGGTATCATCATTTGCTTTCTGACTTCTTGCAGCAAATATTGTTCAGAACAGATCCGAATAAGTGGATGCAAGTACACACTCGAGCGGCAAATTGGCTGGAGGAGCATGGCTTTGCTGGAGAAGCAGTGGAGCATCATATAGAAGGGAAGAAGTTTGCAGATGCTGTTCGTTTAATCGAGAAGAATCTTCATACGTTGGTGCAATCGAAAAGCGTTGTTTTGATTCGCTGGGTGTCTGGTTTGCCGGAGAACTCTTTTGCAGAGAAGCCTATGATTGAATTGTTTTATATCTCTGTATTGCTGGGAGTTGGAGAATGGAAGACGGCATTTAAGAGAGTAGAGCAGGCTGAAATACGGTTTCTAGCGTTGCAGGGGAAAATGGATGATACCCAGTGGAATCAGATTATGGGCAATCTTTACTTTTTCTGTTCAGTCACCACTTATCTGCAAAAGGACCTTGAGCGAACGTCGGCATACTTTGAGCTCGTAGAGCAATTCGTGCCAGAAGGTAGTTTGTTTCAAACAATGGGGCGTAATCGTTATCAAGGGAATGATGTGTTTGATGATCACTTGGCACTTATTAATGATCTTCACGCAGCGGAAGCCTTCCTATTAAAATGGATTACAGTTTGGGAGAACAAACAGGAGTATCCTTTTGTTGGTTATTTGTATGCTTCTTATAGCAAATTGCTCTATGAATGGAATCGATTGGACGAAGCTGAACGGTATGCAAGTAAAGTCCTTGAACGTAAGGACATGCAGCCTTTCGCTCGAATATTGATTCACAATTACACTAGCGCTTCAAGGATTCAGCAAGCCAAAGGAGATCCAGCGCGTGCATCACAGCTGCTTACACAGTTGAAACTGCAAATTGACTCTCCTGACTATGATTTGTTTATGTTAGGTGTTGAAGCGGAGCAAGCTTGTTTATCTCTGCAGCAGGGTTCGATTCAAACAGCTCTGACATGGCTAAGGAAATGTGGGTTAACACCTACGGATAAAATTCCTATGAATCGAATCGCGGAGTATCTTGCTCTGGCAAAAGTGTTGGCAGCATGCGAACGTTCAGCGGAAGCCTTACAAGTATTGGATCAACTGAATCTGTTATTATCTAAGGAAAATCGTCTCCGAGATCAAATTAAGGTATGTATTGCGCAAAGTATGACGTTTGAGTCCATCGGCCGCACAGCGGAAGCTCATCTGCACTTGGAGACCGCACTACATCTAGCAGAGCCAGAAGGTTATATTCGGAGCTTTATGGATGAAGGTTCTAAGATGGAGGAACTGCTATCTACTTATCTGAAGATACAGATAGGTAGTCTAATTCGCAATCCAAAGGTTTCATTGTTCTATGTGAAGCAGTTGATCCAGGCTTTTAATGTAACCATGGAAGGCAAGCCATCTCTCAAAGAAATACTAACGGAACAGGAAATGAAAGTTCTACATTTAATCGCAAGTGGGCTGTCGAATAAAGAAATCGCCGACAAGTTATTTGTTACAGGTGAAACAGTGAAATTTCATATTAAAAATATGTATAGAAAGCTTGGAGTAAACAATCGTGTACAAGCGCTCCAATGTTTCAATACATTCATATAATAGGTATGAAGCCCCCTATAAGTAAGACTATCCTCCCCTTTTGGGGAGTTTTTTTTTGGAAAAGTTAGTCTTATAGTTAGGTAATTGCTGAGTATTCGACATACAAAGATATTTTGCAACAAGAAAATATTATGAAAAGAAGGTGTAGAAAAACGAAAAATGGCTGTAAAGGTTGGCAGTTTTATCGCACTTTGGAATTATTTTTACCTGTTTGTTAGGTACATTGGAGGAGAGTAAATATAGCTATGTTAATAAGAAAAATATTTGGTTCTACTGAAAGATGGCTGAAAGGATTTACGATTCGTTTATTAGTAGGATTGATGATATTTTCATCGTTCTCCTTTATATTTACAGGCGTTGTTTCTGCGCAAGATGGGAATACAGGACCTGATGGAAGCCCCGGATGGACCTATTGTGCCGACGAAGGAGAGGATAATACTTGCATAGTTCCAGGGAGGAAAGAAGTCCGTTATTGGGCTACTGGGGGGAATTATAACTATTATTCGAAAATTGTTACCGATAGTACGATATGTTCAAATGACGTAATGGGAGACCCTCAAGGCGGAGTAAGAAAGGCATGTTATTATCGTGACCTTCAGCTTGATAGCGGCGAATTGACTAAAGTCGTTAGTGAGCAGAACAAGACGTTAACGGTTACATTTAATGTGTATGCTAGACAGGCAGGCACAATAGAGGATTTGCGAGAAAAGATTACAGTGAAGAAAACAAGCGGCGGCGCTTATGCACCTCTTGACGTAGAGGACACCGTTACAAACGTAACCTATACAGATACAAGTAGTACGCTAGAAATTCATTTTAAAGACACTTTATTAGGGGATTCAAATGCACTGAAAATCGATGCGGGAGCATTTGTTGATATCTCAGATAACGCATATAGTCAGCCCATTGAGATTACAAATATTCAATTTACTCCGCCTGTTCTAACAGGGGATACGGATAATAACTACACCGATAAAGATATAACGATTACTTTTCCTGACGATTCTCTGTGGCGTGAAGCGATCACGGCGGTGTCAGATGGAGAGGCAGTATTAAGTAAAGAGACACAATACGCTGTTGATGCCGGTATGCTCACGATAAAAGCCGGTGTACTGATGACAAAAGGCAGTCATGACATTAGAGTGGCAGCGCTTGGTTATCCAGATGTGGTTGTAAGTCAACAGATGATCAAAAAGTATACGGGTAATGGGTCAGGTACAGAAAGTGAGCCCTATCTGATTCAGACTGCCGATCAACTGAGTGAAGTTAGAAACCATATGGAAAGTGGTACTTATTTCAAACTTATAGCAGACATCGATCTAGGAAGTTATACAAGCTGGACGCCGATCGGTGATAGTAGTGAAAGATTTAAAGCAAATATAGACGGCAACGGATATAAAATTACGAACCTGAGTATTCATAATAATTACAATTATTATGTGGGACTATTCGGGTATATAGATTTTGGAAGTACAGTTACAAATATGAGATTGGAAAACATCAACATCACAGGTGGTAGTACTTTTGTTGGTGCTATTACTGGAGTTAGTAGTGGAACCATTAACAATAGTTATGTTACTGGGTTATCTCTAAAAGGTAGTGGATATGTTGGAGGAGTGGTAGGATATAGCGAAAATGGATCCATCACTAATAGTTATGCGAATGGAGCATTGAATGGAGGTTATTATGTAGGCGGCTTGGTGGGGAGTGCTTACTTTGGAGTGGTAAGTAATAGCTATGCGTCAGGATCGGTAACCGGGACTGGTATTTATGGAATAAACGGCGTTGGCGGCTTGATTGGTTATTCTCTCTATACAAACATTAGCAACAGCTACGCGACTGGAACTGTGAAGCCTGGTCCTGGGACTGGTGAGGTTGGTGGTTTGATTGGTAGCTATTTCATGTATGGACCATTAGCGAATAGCTTCTATGACAAAGATACAGCACAGCAAGAGGATACAGGAAAAGGTGAACGAAGAACAACTGCAGAGATGCATACTAAGGCTAATTTCAGCGGTTGGAACTTCGATTCCACATGGTATATCACCCCGGATCAGTATCCTAGATTGTGGGCATTTACGGATTTATCTCCAGGGACTAAAGGCTGGACAACAAAGATTAATAATGTATCTAACGGGATGGAATATTCGCTTAACGATAGCAATTATATTCCAATAACAGACATTGATGCAGATAACATTGTTGTAGATGCGGGAGATCAAATTAAAGTCCGAGTAGCAGGAGATATAACAAGCACCAAAACATTGACAGTAGGTGTAGCAGATATTAAGGCCGGACCCACTTTAGGCAGCTTAACGGTGGGAACCACCGCGGGAACTACGAAGCTAATCAATGTAAGTGGAGCTATGGAATATAGAGTCAATTCGGGCTTGTATGAGGAAATTACCGATACAAGTGAGGATAATATTTCTGTCTATGCGGGCGATACGATTTTTGTTCGTCTTGCGGCAACTTCCTCAGAACCAGCGTCCTTCGACCAAAAATTAAAAGTTGGTTTAGCGCATATCAAATCAGCAGGAGCGCCAACTGGATTATTGGCGCCAGGAACGATTGGTGGCACGACAAAGCTAAGTGATGTTTCGGAAAAGATGGAATATAAGATCAATGAGAACCCGTATAAAGGGATTTCCGGTACGAGTGTTGATAACCTCATTGTTAATGAAAACGATACGATCTCAGTTCGTATAGCGGAAACAGCTAAACTACCTGCGTCTGAAGTACAAGAGCTGACCGTTGAATCAGATGTAATAAACCCAAAAAGTGCAGACGCGACCCTAAGCGGACTGACCTTTACCGATGTGACGCTCAGCCCTACATTTTCTAAGGATACATTGACGTATACAGCAGCTGTTGCTAATAGCGTAACGAATACGACAATCACAGCAACCAAAGGGAATAAGGATTCTGTGATCCTAGTGATAGATTTAGGTTCGAAGTCGCTGTCCGTTGGAGTAAATACCTTTATTGTTCATGTTACAGCTGAGGATGGTGTCACGAAGAAGGAATATACCGTGACGATAACTCGTGCGACAAGTTCAGACGCCTCTTTGAGTGCGCTGACGTTAAGTGGAGTGACACTCAGTCCTGTGTTTGCTAGCGGCACTTTGTCGTACACTGCTAATGTAGCAAACAATGTGACTAGTACAACTATTGGAGCAAGCACGAATAGTGGGGCTGCTATGGTTCCCGTAGCAGATCTAGGTTTGAAGCTGCTATCGGTAGGAGCGAATACATTCACTGTCCACGTCACCGCAGAGGATGGTATTACAAAGAAAGATTATAGCGTTACGGTAACAAGAGCGAAGAGTTCAGATGCCACACTCCGTGCCTTTACGTTAAGCGGAATAACACTAAGTCCAGCATTTGCTAGTGGAACATTAACGTACACAGCTAATGTAGCGAATGATGTGACAAGCACGACCGTTGGAGCAACTAAGAATGACGGAACCGCAACGGTTTCAGCAGGTGATCTAGGCTCGAAGACGTTATCGGTAGGAGCGAATATATTCACCGTTCACGTCACTGCAGAAGATGGAACAAAGAAGGACTATACCGTGACGGTAACCCGAGCGGCAAGTTCAAATGCCACGTTAAGCGACTTGTCCTTAAGTGGAGTGACACTGAGTCCAACCTTTGATGAGGATACTTTCACTTACGTATCCAGTGTAACGAATGATGTGAAGAGCACCATCGTGGCAGCAGCTACGAATGATGAAACTGCTACGATCTCAGCAGGTGATCTAGGCTCGAAGACGTTATCGGTAGGAGCGAATATACTCACCGTTCACGTCACTGCAGAAGATGGAACAAAGAAGGACTATACCGTGACGGTAACCGGAGCGGCAAGTTCAGATGCCACGTTAAGCGACTTGTCCTTAAGCGGATTGAGACTGAGTCCAACCTTTGATGAGGATACTTTCACTTACGTATCTAGTGTAACGAATGATGTGAAGAGCACCATCGTGGCAGCAGCTACGAATGATGAAACTGCTACGATCTCAGCAGATGATCTTGGTTCGAAGTCCCTGTCCGTAGGAAAGAATACATTGACGGTAACCGTAACAGCGGAAGATGGGATCACGAAGAAGGAATACACCGTTGAAGTAACCCGAGCGGCAAGTTCGGATGCCACATTAAGTGACCTGACCTTGAGTGGAGTGACACTGAGTCCAACCTTTGATGAGGACACCTTAACTTACGTATCCAGTGTAACGAATGATGTAAAGAGCACCATCGTGGCAGCAGCTACGAATGATGAAACTGCTACGATCTCAGCAGATGATCTTGGTTCGAAATCTCTGTCCGTTGGAAAAAACATAATTACGGTAACCGTAACAGCGGAAGATGGGATCACGAAGAAGGAATACACCGTTGAAGTAACCCGAGCGGCAAGTTCGGATGCCACATTAAGCGACCTGACCTTGAGTGGAGTGACACTGAGTCCAACCTTTGATGAGGACACCTTAACTTACGTATCCAGTGTAACGAATGATGTAAAGAGCACCATCGTGGCAGCAGCTACGAATGATGAAACTGCTACGATCTCAGCAGATGATCTTGGTTCGAAATCTCTGTCCGTAGGAAAAAACATAATTACGGTAACCGTAACAGCGGAAGATGGGATCACGAAGAAGGAATACACCGTTGAAGTAACCCGAGCGGCAAGTTCGGATGCCACATTAAGCGACTTATCCTTAAGCGGAGTAACACTGAGTCCAACCTTTACAAGTGGTGCACTGGCTTACACAGCCAATGTAGCTAATGATGTGAAGAGCACCATCGTGGCAGCAGCTACGAATGATGAAACTGCTACGATCTCAGCAGATGATCTTGGTTCGAAATCTCTGTCCGTAGGAAAAAACATAATTACGGTAACCGTAACAGCGGAAGATGGGATCACGAAGAAGGAATACACCGTTGAAGTAACCCGAGCGGCAAGTTCGGATGCCACATTAAGCGACTTATCCTTAAGCGGAGTAACACTGAGTCCAACCTTTACAAGTGGTGCACTGGCTTACACAGCCAATGTAGCTAACGACGTGAAGAGTACTACAGTATCAGCAACCAAGAATGACGGAACTGCTACGATCCCAGCAGATGATCTTGGTTCGAAATCTCTGTCCGTAGGAAAGAATACATTGACGGTAAACGTTACAGCGGAAGATGGGATCACGAAGAAGGAATATACGGTTACTGTAACCCGTGTAGCAGAAGAAGTTATATCTGGTGGAGGTAGTGGAGGTTCTGGTGGTGGGTTGCCTACACCGACATTTCCACCAACAGCGACACCGACGCCAGTAGCGACGCCAATGCCAACTGTGGCACCAGCGACGACACCGGGAGCTACAACAGCACCAGCGAATAACCTAAGTGATATTTCTGGACATTGGGCGCAGCGCTCTATTCAGGAAGCGTTAAGTCTTGGAATTATCAAAGGTTATTCTGATGGCACATTCAAGCCTAACGGTACCTTAACGCGAGCAGAGTTTGCTCTAATGCTGATGAATGCTTTGAAACCGCAAGAAGCTGGAACTAAGCTGACCTTCACAGATGCAGCGAAGATTGGAGCTTGGGCTCAGGAAGCGGTCGCACAGGCGGTACAAGCAGGTATTATTAACGGCTATGAGGATGGCACATTCCGTCCAAATGCAGAAATTACAAGGGCTGAAATGGCAGTGATCCTTGCCAAGATTTTGGGTAAATCTAATGAAGCAAGTGCCACAACCGGATTTGCAGACGACAAGGATATTCCAGAATGGGCAAAATCCAGTGTAGCTTACTTGAAGTCAGCAGGTCTTGTGAAAGGGAAGGGCGATAATGAATATGCTCCCCAGGATCACGCCACTAGAGGAGAAGCTATAACTATCTTATTGAACTTATTAAAACAAATTAACAAATAAAGTGAAGATTATTATAAAAGGATGAGTGAAATGCCCAATTACTATTTCAATGAAATCTGGACGCCTCTTAAACTTGTAGGAATCCGACTGTTTCGGGATGATAATATGGGCGTGTGGATCAAATTCTGGCACAAACGAAGACGCCGTATTCGAGCCTGATAAACATCTAAGTTGAGTAGTCCTGCAGCCCCTATCTAATAGGGGCTGTTTTTTTACGTTTAATACGTCGTTGATATTGAATTCTTGTGTTGATTAAAGTTCCTTTTCTTCTTCTAATCGTTCTAATTAATTTCAATTGAAACAGCGAAAGGGGTGAGGTTCTTGTGCGAATAATTTTAATTCTACGTCTATAAATGATTCGTCTTTTACTTTTTCGTGTGAACCGCCGCTTAACATAGCTGACCTTCCGTCTTCTTCGTTTTAATTTGGCTTTAAAAGCTCTCCAAGGGGTTAGATTTAGGAACTTACGATATAGCGCAAATCCTGAGGAATCTTTATTCCAGCATTTCTCATCCCCGGCAAAATGGACAATTTTATTATTGTAGTCATGATCTGGGATGGCCATGTTAAATGAATTAAAACGGATATCGAGAGGGAGGTAATTCGCTCCAAAAACTGCATTTAGAACATCCTGGTCAGGCATGGTGACATCAGGGAAAGTGCGCAAGAAGTTCAGCATCTCTTGGTACCAGTTCGTATTCTGGCGGATATTATTCAAAGCAAATACGATCACTCCAGAATTAAAATAAATCTCGGGATTCAGCCCTTTGGCGCTCACAATAGATGCAACATCCATAATGCCCTGATCCCAAATCGCCCCTAAATATTTTTCATTCAGCTCGACTTGCCACAGCTCCGCGATGTCTATGTTTACCAATACATCACAATCCAGATAAATAATTTTGTCAGAAGGAATTAACGCGGGAAGCAGCAATCGGTACATACTTGCATGTGTCCACATATCGATAGAATTAATATTGGCAAGAACCTGGAGCATATCTTCGGGTAAAGTAATCGAATAAAAGCTAATCGTATGCTGATGTTTAGTGGTTAATCTGGTGAGCTTTCGCTTGTTAACTTCGGTTAAAGAGGCATCATGTAAAATATGAACATGGATTGGGGAACTTGTATGATGAAAAACTGACGCTAAAACGACACCGGCATGCTCTACATACTTTCCATCCTTATCTTGAAAGGCCAAGGCAATTTCGATCATTTGATTTATCCTCTCTCTACATTAGTGTACGAATGTACCACAGTATACGTTTGCCCTGGCAAGAGGATAAAGGCATTACACCTACGATATTCACCCAATTTTTTTTGCACATAAAAAAACCAAGCTCTGCAAATCAGAGACTTGGTTTGTTAGAACGATTTCTTATTTTCGCAGCTTAATACGATCTATGTGATGATTGTTATTTTTAAATAGTATAAGATCTGCACGATTTCTGGTAGGCAAAATATTGTGTATCAAATTTTCAAAATTGATTTCTTTCCATATTCTTTTCGAGATCTCGATAGATTCTTCTAGTGATAACTGTGCATATTTTTTAAAATAAGATTGCTCATCTTGGAAGGCGGTATCTCTAAGCTTAATAAACCGGTCAATATACCATTTCTCAATATTATTCACATCAGCATCCACATAAATTGAAAAATCAAAGAAATCAGATACAAAATAGTTTGGCATACTTTGATTAATTGTCAAACTAGTCTGAAGAACATTTAATCCTTCAACAATTAGGATGTCCGGGTTCTCGATCGTAATACATTCATTTGGCACGATATCATAAGTTAGATGCGAATATACAGGGCTTTGAACACCCGAAACACCAGACTTCACTTTAGTTAAAAATGAAATTAAACTACGTGTGTCATAGCTTTCAGGAAATCCCTTTTTCTTCATGATTCCACGTTTTTCCAGCTCAGCATTGGGAAGTAGGAACCCGTCAGTCGTAACTAAATCTACTTTTGGATGAGAAGGTAATTGAGAGAGGAGTTTCTGAAGAAGTCTAGCGGTTGTACTCTTGCCAACAGCGACACTTCCGGCGATGCCTATGATAAATGGACCTTTTTTAAGATCGTTATTAAGAAAGTGATTTATAGAATCTTTAAATGTATGAGAGGCTTGAAGCTGCAAATGTATCAATTGGGACAGAGGAAGATAGACCTCATTTACATCCTCAATCGAAATTTTATCGTTAATACTTTGGATATCGGTAAGCTCTTCTTCTGATAATTGGATAGCGGTGAAATCGCTTAGCTTCTTCCAATCCTCACGTAAATAAAGTGTATATGCTGAATTATTCACCATTAAAGTTTCCACATCCCTGATTTTTTTAAAGATTCACCTGCACTTAGGTATTATAACCGTTCATTCAACTTGATTCCATTCATAGCAATCGACATTAGTATGGACATTATGGAGAATTCATTTCAATAAATAGGAAAATAAATTAAAATATAGTGAACGAGGAAGAATGGAGTGGAACCATGGGAGTTTTTCGAAAAGTTGAAGTATTAACGGATTACACGCGCAAGGGTACGTTCCAAGAAGAGTCAGAGCCCAGAAAAATCGTGATAAGTATTTATTATCCGGATACGGATGGTTTACTCGATAACAACGAATCTGAAATGAAATATATGGATCTTTTCCGGCCCTGTGAACAACAAGCAAGAGAAATTCTACAAGATATTGGAATGAATATGGATATCATAGATCGATTATCTACCTCAATCGGCGAGGGAGCATTGCAACAAAAATCAAAACGATCCTATCCTGTCATTATCTACTCTCCTGCACTAGGCTTAGATAGAGATATGTATATTTACAATATACAAGCGCTGGTAAAGCAAGAATTCATAGTGGTAACCGTCAGTGCTGCTTATGAAGCCATGTTTACAGTTTGTCCAAGTGGAGAATTTATGAATCAATCAGAGGTCATGAGGACAATACAGGCTACAGATTATAGCGAATTACATCATTTAATTTCTATTCGAAAAAAGGATATAAAGTATGTATTAGATCACCTATCCAATCTGAATTCAAGAATGGAAAGTTTTGATATGGACAAGGTTGGCATTGTTGGACATTCAATCGGCGGTGCTACTGCATTAGATTTAACTATGGAAGATGATAGAATTAAAGCCGCAGTTTTATTAGATGCAAGTATGCATTTATATATTGAGAATGAAGTGAAGAATACCGTACCCCTGCTTGTAATAAGGCAAAAAGCTTCTACTTTAGAATCCTTAAGCATTATTTTACAGGAAAAAATAGCAAATGATTTCATCAAAGGACAAGAGAAGCTTTTCCGGAATTGGAATGGATATAAGTCTTTTTTGAAAATACGAAAGGCAACGCATATGTCCTTTAGTGATATGCCTCTTTTTGAGGAGGACGAGACTTTATATCATAGAACTTGTGGGATTCATAATCAGATAAATGAGCTTGTCGCTAATTTTTTTCAGGAGCATCTATTGAATCAGGGTAATGCTTATTCTACATTCATTAGTTATAATCATAGTGATTTCTGTGTGATCAATGGCAGTGGAGATGAAATTCTGTAATCTAGTAATAAGGGAGGGGATTATAAATGCATTCAGCTCAGTCTCATCAGATAATATGTAATCATATTGAACAATACATAGGGGTTATTGATAATGTTTTTAAAGAGGTTATTTCAGATGTTCTGTCCATTGATATTCTAATTGTTAACCCGACGCCTGAGCGGAATTACTATACTTTAATTACATCAGGAATGAGTGAATTTGCGATGCAGGTTCCAGATGGTGCAGAAGAATATCAATTTACTGAATTAATGATTTGCCTTCCTCCTACATGGAAGCTGTCTGATGAGGCTTTTAAGGACGAAAGAAATTATTGGCCAGTTCGTGCGCTAAAAACAATGGCTAGGTTTCCACATGAATATAATACATGGCTCTATATGGGGCATACGCTAGTCAACGGTAATCCAGTAAAGCCTTATAGTGAGGATACAGGATTTCAAGGGATGTTTGTGTGGGTGCCAGATGTTGAAGATAAAGCTGGATTTTTTAATTTGGAAATGAACAGTGAGAAAGTGGTGCACTTCTATACTTTAATTCCGCTTTATGGAGAAGAGTTAGATTATAAAGTTAAGCATGGCGAGGAAGAACTTCTTAATAAGTTAAATAAGATTGGGGTTACCGATGTTCTGAATCCTTCCCGTAAAAATAGCTGTAAGAAGATATTTGGACTCTTTTAAAAATAAAAAAACGGCCGAGGGCCGTTTTTTTTATCCTTTAATCCCAAAAGCAATCCAGCGCCCATCAACATCTTCAATAACAAATTCCTTGTTATTATAGTCGGTGTTTGCTAATGCTCGGACAATGTTAACACCAGCTGCTTCAAATTCTTTCTCCAACTGCTCTTGCTGTTTCGTAATAAAATAGGCATCGTAACCATAGCCATACAATTCTCGATTAGGAATAACCCTTTGTCCTTGTGATTGAGTAAGGATAATTTCTGTATCATCACGATAGAGGCAAACATGCGGTTCTTCCGTATCTAAATAGGGCACAACTTGAAAACCTAAGTACTGATTGTAATAAGCAGCGGTGCGCTCAATATTCAGGGTAGGAAAGATACTATGTGATTGTAAAAGCTTTTTGTCCACTTGTGAGTTCATCCTTTCTAAGAAAATAGATACCCATATATTACCTTGCGACAAAGATTTCAACAATACGTGGAGTTATTAAACCGCAGGAGACATTCATGGTTGACACCATAGATATTCTATACTAATATACATGCATGAGCATACATTAATTAATTTCTGCTAAAACATGTTTTTAATGTTCATAATAAATTTAGTTTTTTATAAAGAGGAGAGATATCATGAAGAACTTGTTTACCCCTTATGAAATGAAAGATTTGAAATTGAAGAACCGCGTGGTTATGCCTCCAATGTGCCAGTATTCAGTGACTAACAAGGACGGAATTGCTACCGATTGGCATTATAATCATTACGTAAGCCGCGCCATTGGAGGAACAGGATTAATTATTATTGAAATGACCGATGTAGAGCCTGATGGCCGAATTACTGATTTTGACCTTGGCATTTGGTCCGATGAGCAAATACCTGCATTGGCTAGAATTGTTGATGCTTGTCATGCTTATGGGGCAAAAGTAGGTATTCAAATTGCTCATGCTGGTCGTAAGGCTGAAGATGCAGCAGTTCCTGTATCCTCTTCTGCCGTTCCATTTGATGCTGACTCCAAAACACCACGTGCCCTAACGACTGAAGAAGTGAAGGGTATGGTTGAAAAATTCCGGTTAGGCGTGAAGCGTGCGATTCAAGCGGGGTTTGATGTTATCGAGCTTCATGGTGCGCACGGTTACCTTATTCATCAGTTCCATTCACCATTAACGAATCAAAGAACAGATGAATATGGCCAAGATTTGACCTTGTTTGGTACTGAAATCATTCGTGCAGCGAAAAGTGAAATGCCTGAAGGAATGCCATTGATCATGCGTATCTCAGCTCAAGAATATGTAGAGGGCGGATACGGCATTAAAGAAAGCTTGGCATTTAGTAAAGCTTATAAAGAAGCTGGCGCAGATATTTTCCATATTAGTGCAGGTGGTGAAGGTCCTATCGCGGCTGCTGGCAAGCCAGGAACACATGCGGCGTATCAAGTTCCTTTGGCAAGAGAGATCAAATATGGTTTGAATGTACCGGTGATTGCTGTAGGTAGATTGGATGAACCTGCTCTTGCTAATGCAGTCATTGGGAATGAGGAAGCAGATCTTGTTGCAGTTGGTCGGGGGATGCTGAGAAATCCATATTGGACGCTGGAGGCTGGAGTTGAGCTTCAGCAAGACCCTAGTATTCCTCGGCAGTATGCCTTTGGATTTCCTAGAATTAAAGGCTAAGGACTAACGAAATTAAATGAAATCAGTTGGAAAGACCGGCTTCTTGGAGAAACGGTCTTTTCTCTTTTTTGGATTAAGCTTGGCACAATAGATGTGGAGTGTAGTACTATTATATAGAAGAAAAAATTCATGAATAGTCATACGCTCAGGAGATGAAGAGATAGATGGACAAAATTCTTAACAATGACCTTATCGCGAATTGGTTGACGTTAACGCATATACAAATGAATGTGACGAATGAATTAGAAGTTAATTTGCAAGCGAATCATGGTTTATCTTTAAAAGAGTTCTACTTGTTATTATTCTTGTCGGAAGCCCCAGAGAAAAAACTGAAACTGCAGAAACTTGAATCGATGGTTGGTTTAAGCCAAAGTGCCGTTTCACGTTTAGTTAGCCGGTTTGAAGCCAAGGGCTGCGGAGCTTTAGAGAGAAAAGCATGCGACAGTGATCGCAGAAGTATTTATACCTCCCTAACCTCCATTGGTGAGGCCAAGCTCATCCGTGCACAAGAAACCTTTAAAGACACGCTAATGAAGGCATTCCCGGAAAAAGATGTGGAACAGCTTCTAGCGCAAATGCTTCGTATGAAGCAGCAATCATGAATCAGCTCAAAAAAACCTCTGTTTAGGTAAATGGATCGTATCTCCATTTCCCATGCAGAGGTTTTTTTGCGTGAGACTATAGGGTTTATTCTAGAAGAACAATCTCTCCACTAGCCAAAAGGCGCCAAGTGCAGTAATTAACCATGAACCATATGCGATAACCGGTTTGTAGAAATTTCTTTTTTGGAGAAAAATAAGTACCGGAAGCAAAACAATAACAATACATAATTGGATAAATTCAATTCCTACATTAAAGCTCACCAGATCCACAGCCAAATGTGCTTTTGGCAAGTTCATTTCTTGAAGAATATCTGCAAAGCCAATGCCATGAATGAGTCCGAACAGGAAAGTTATGAGCGCGCGGAAACGGATTTTTTTACGAAAAATATTCTCAAGCGCTACATAACAAATACTGAGTGCAATTACAGATTCAACAACTCGTGAAGGCAAGGAGATCCAGCCCAGAACCGCGAGTGTTAACGTAATGCTGTGTGCTAAAGTGAAAGCTGTGATAATTGCAGCATATTGTTTGAGCGTTTGTTTTCTTAATAGTAGAGCGAATAGGAATAACAAGTGATCATAACCAGTAAGAATATGGTTCATTCCCAGTTTGAAAAAAGAAAACCAATCGGATGAGGACCCAGAATTACCTGATGAAGACGAATTGGTGGATGATGATAATTGCTGCTCCTGTTGATCCTCTGTTAGCAGCATGGTCCACGTCCGGTCTTTTCCTTGCATTACGGTTTCGCTAGTCTGATTTCCGTTATGTGCAGTAATTAAATTGACATACGGTGAACTTGTTGCTTGTGAATATAGGCCGTCGTTGATTGCGATGGTTTGTCCAGGCACAAAGGCAGGATAGGTAAAATTCCAGGTAAGAACCTCTTTATCCCCTTTTTTATCAAGGAATAGATCTTGAAGCTCTGGAGCTTGCTGTTGATCATTCATTTCCAAGATGACGCTATCTTCGATCCATTCTTCTAAACGATGCTTATTGCTCTCAATCTCATTCTCTTCCAATATTCCATTTCCGTTCATATCTACGTTATCCATGCTTTCAATAATCGAAATGACGTCCAATGAAAATGAAAAATCGGTCTTGTCCTTATCAAAAGTAACGGTAGTATAACTGGCACTAAGTGGATGTGCGGAAGCCGTTAGTTGAGAAGAAGTCATAGAAATAAGGAAAATTACAATAAAGATTAATGATTTTAATAGGTTGGAGCGGTTCTTACGAGCTGACAAAGTTGTTCCCCCTTGAAGATAAATATGTATTAAATGATGTTATTACAGTTGATCATAATCTTAAATTGTCATTGGAGTGTTAACTGAAAAGATAAAATAAGGGTTGTATGAGCGAATATTTTAAATAAAAACTAAAAATTCTAATATTTTTTTAATTAAATTTTACAAAACGAAATAAAACAATAACAACTCGTTTACAAAGCAGGTTTATGATGAAAATATAGCTGACATGTTATACGAGGAGGAATTTTGTTCATGAGTTTGAAGTTTGAGAAAGTGAAAAAACGGACAAGTTTAGCATTAGCTGTATTGCTGTTCTTGTCTATGATTCCGCAAGGATTGCTATTGCCTAAGGTTGCAGGAGCTGCTTCTGCGCATGTAGTAATCAGCCAAGTATTTGGTGGGGGAGGGAATAACGGGGCTCCATATTCCTATGATTTTATAGAGCTGTATAACCCAACTGACGATGATGTGGATCTGAATAATTATGCTGTTCAGTATGCTTCCAAGGCGGGGGCATTTACGGCTGTTACATCAGGGACCGTAAGTATGACACCACTCACGGGTAAAGTTATTAAATCACATGGATTTTTATTAATTCAGGGTGCAAAGGGAGCTAATGCTCCGGCAGACCTTCCTGTTCAAGCTGATGTGATTGGAAATATTAATTTATCAGGAACTGAAGGAAAGGTTGCACTTACAAGCATACAGGCTGCCATTTCAGGGATTTCAGATCCTAGTGTGGTTGACTTTCTAGGCTTCGGTGGTGCCAACGAGTCAGAAGGAACTAAATTATCGGCTCTAAGCAATTCTACCAGTGCACAACGGAGATCAGAGGATGGAAGTAACACTGGACCAGGTAAAGGTGCTGGATTAGATACAGATAACAACAGTACGGATTTCGTTGTGGGGCCTGTCCTTGCTCCAAGAAACTCTGCTACACCAGCTATTGTGATTACCAAAAGCTCACAACCGCTTGGGCAGAACATTCAATTCACTAATGAAGGTACATTGGGTATGGTCACAGGAAATATTGCGTCTGTTACAGCAGACACTTACGTATCCTTGTATCTTAATGATCCAAGTACAGGTTCAGTTGCGGTCACGAATGCTGTTTATGCAGATGCGTCAGGGGCATTTAACAATTTAACCTTTGATAATACTGGCGGCAGTACACAAGTTTACCTAACGGCTAAAGATCTAGATAAAAGTGCAAGTAGTCCTGTAGTTATTCGTTTGGCTGTGCCGAGTGCAGCTCTTAATCCGGACAAGCTTAACTATTATCTTGATTCCCAAGGTGGAGGTAGAATTGTAGGGGCTGCAGGTGCTGCTGTTCCTAATTCAACAATCTACAGCTACAATAGCTCCACAACTGGAAGCCGTAACTCCAATACAACAGATGGAAAAGACTATGTTGTTGCTGGAGCAGATGGATCGTTCACCTTTACTTTCACAGGTGGTATGGATGATGTTTATGTATCACAGTTGACCGTAACCTCTAATGGTAGAAATTTGGAGGGTCCTCGAACTGTAGTTACTAAAGAAGACACATCGGTTATTACACCGATCAGCACGATACACACAAATGATAGCAACGGTAAATCGGATAAAATTAATCAAGTGTTTACGATTCAAGGTGTAGTCATTGGTAATAATGAATTGACAGCAAGCAATACCTTCTATATGCAAGATGCTACAGGAGGAATCGCGGTCTTTGGAACCCTTCCAACGGGTGTTACAGTAACACAAGGTGATTTAGTTACAGTCACAGGTGCGATTCAATTTTATAATGGCTTAACAGAAATAACCCCTACGAAAGTTGTGAAGAATGGAAAAGCCGCGCTTCCTATTCCTACAGAATCTACTTTGTTAGATTTAATCAATTACACAAAGGCAGAACCACTGGAAGGCACATTAGTTCAATTCACAGGTAAAATCACTAACATTCCAGCGATGGCTGGGAATGGTTATAACATTACCGTTGCAGAGACTGTAACGAACAAAACGATTACGGTTCGTGTTACTACAGCTAGTGGAATTGATGTTCCGACGAAGCTGGAGAAGGATTTAACCTACACATTTACCGGGATATTCAGTCAGTATGTGTCAGGTACTACTTTTAAGAGTGGGTATCAGGTATTTCCTAGATCCATCGAAGATGTAAAAGAAGTTAAAGAGCTTGCACTTACACATCAAGCGATTACACAGGCTTATGCTAATGCGGATATTCAATTTGCCGCTAAAGCTAAAAATGCTGATTCTGTAATTATTCACTACAGAACCATTGGTGGGGTATATGCTTCATTACCTATGAGTACTACTGATGGCAGCAGCTATACAGCACATTTGAATTCTAGCTTTGTTGCTTCAGGTAATAGTTTTGAGTATTACATAGAGGCTAAGATGGGTGAAGTCACTAAGCAGTCGGGTACACCGGATGCACCCTTTAAGGTTTCTGTAGTTGAGGATACATTTGCACCTGAGTTTTTCGAAGAGACTCCAATGTCAGGTACGAGGATTGAAGATAGACAGCCAGTAATTTCTGTAAAATATGATGAACCGAGCGGTTTGGATGCATCCACTTTAGTGGTCAAGCTGGATGGAAATACTGTTCCGGCTACCATTAACGGAGATATCATCATGATTACCAATAGCAGCGAACTTGCGATTAGTGATCATACGGTTGTCGTGAATGTTAGTGATAACAAGCATAATGCGGGAACGTATAAATGGACTTTTACAATTACACCTATCTTTACAGGCGGTAACCACTATCGTGGAACCACTCATAATCACACGAATATTTCACATGATGCTGCGGGTACGCCTGAAGATGCATTGAAGGCAGCCGAAGCACATAACTATGATTTTTTCGCTTTTTCAGATCATTCGCATGATATTGATGCCGCGATGGTAGGCTCGGATACCGTAGATCATAAAGGTCAACCGGAACGTACGGGTGGAGAAGACTGGAAATTAACGAAGGATCTAGCGAAGCAATACACTAAAAATGATAGCTTTGTTGTATTCCCAGCGTTTGAAATGACTTCAACTACTTGGGGTCATTCCAACGTATTTGGAACCGACAATTTTATTGATCGTAAACAAAACTCCGGTCAATATCAAGATTTGAGTAAGTATTATGCATGGGTATTGACGTATGACGATATCGTGGCGCAGTTCAATCATCCCGATATGTCAGCGAACGCTTTTAATAATTTCGCACCTTATGACAAAAATGTTGATAAATTGTTCACCATGTTTGAGGTGGGTAATGGATCAGGTCATTATGGCTATGCGAATGCAGAAAGTAAATACTTCAAAGCACTAGATTTGGGATGGCATGTAGCCCCAACTTATGGTGAAGATAACCATGATGGTACATGGGGTCAGACCAATGCGAGAACAGTAATCGTATCCGATGATTTGTCGCAGGAATCTTTGCTGCAGTCGATGCGCAATATGCGCGTGTACATGAGTGAAGATCCAAACTTTACATTAGATGTTCTTGCGAATGGCAGTTACATGGGAGCAACAGTGAAGGGCAATACCCTTAACTTCTCAATAGCAGGGAAAGATGATGTTGTTGAAGAGAAGAGCAAGCCTGAATATAGTTACCTCAGCAGTTCATATAAATCAGACGATCGTGTTGCTAAGGTAGAATTGATCACGAATGGCAACAAAATTATCCAAACAGCAAAACCAATGACTAAAGATTTCACTTGGAGTCCTTCTGTTGAAGTAACAGGCGGTCAACAATGGTTCGTTGTAAAGGTAACACAAATGGACGGAGAGCAAATTTATTCCGCTCCAATCTGGTCACAAGATGTAACTACAGACATTAAGATTAGCGGTATTAATATTGTAGGCAACAGCTTGGTTTCCGGTAGTCCGACTACCTTGGAAGCGGGATTAACTAACCTTGGATCACAGGATCTAAGTAATCTTAAGGTTCACTTTTATTATGATGTTGTTGACTCCGCTCATTTGATTAACGAAGTTGTAGTTCCTTCCGTATTATCTAAGGGTACAGCAACTGCTCAAGTGTTATGGTCCAATCCAGTTCAAGGCAATCATAAATTAATTGCAGTAGTAGATGCGCCGCCTGGCGATTCACCGGATGATAACCAGTTCGAGTTGGAAGTGGCCATTAAGGCTTCCTTGGGAATTAAAGTATTGATCGATGCCTCACATAAAAATGAGAACACATCAACCGATGGAAGTACGTATAAAGACAATCTGAAAAGTTTCACCACACAGCTTCGGCAGGAAGGATACACTGTCGTAGAGAACACTGGAGCTATCACAGATACAACATTGACGGATGTAAGTGTACTAATGTTTACACATCCTTCGGCGGCTGTGACTGATGCTGAAAGCACGGCGATAAAAGATTTTGTAGCGCGCGGAGGTTCATTGTTCTTAACAGAGAAGAGTAATAATGGTAGTTCAAGACCTACCATCAGTAATGATCTACTAGCAAAGATTGGATCTACGATTCAGGTCAGTAATGACGGTATTTTTGATACAAGTCCTGAAGGTAACTTCTGGTCTCAACCTGTAGGAACGAACACATATACGGTTAGATTACATCCAGGATTAGTGAAAAACTATATTACAGACCGGGCATTGACCGTTGAGTATTACAGTGGGGCCAGCTTGGAAAAAGTCGGACATCAAGCACTAGCAGATACGGATAAAGTAACCATCCTTGTATCAGGTAATGAAACGACATACCAAGATAAGATCGCTGCCGGCGGATACGTTTATGATATTATCGATGACGGTATTGGTGGCTCGGCAATTCCTGCAATTGCTTCAGAAGAAGTAGGGAAAGGGCGCATTATTGTCTCCGGTATGAACTTTGTGAATGATAAGCAATTGGATGAATCTTATAATCCTAAAGGCAATAATGAACTTGGATTGAATTCTATCAATTGGCTAGCTCACAGAGAAACGAAGATCGACACTATTGCTAGCCTTAAGACACAACCAGAAGGAACAGCTGGAGTAGTTGAGGGAACAGTCGTTACGGGCTCGGACATCTTCTTCGATGCGTTCTATGTTCAGGATGCTTCCGGTGGGATTATGGCCTTTAAAGAAGTTCCTGAGAAGAGTTTGGTTGAAGGGGATACCGTACGAATTTACGGAAAAACGAAACTATTCGAGAATAACTATGAACTTGAATTTGATTCGTTCGCGATGGACGTAATTAAAACAGGACATACGGATCCGGTACAACCACTTATATTAACTACAGCACAGGCTAATTTGGATAGTAATCAAGGGCTGTTAGTAAAAGTGACGGGGAAGGTTCGTTCACAATTCGATGAGAACTCCTATGTTATTGATGATGGCTCAGGTCCAATTCTGGTCTTTGCCGATGGGTATATCGTGAAACAGAGTGGTCCTGTTCCGGTATTGGCAATCGGTGACACTTTTGTAGCCGTGGGGGTTACCGGCAAGAATACGGAAGGAACTCGTATCCGGGTACGGGATACTAAGGAATTGGCTAAAGGTACAGATGAACCAACACCTACGGCAACGACAGCAACGCCAACGCCGGCAGCAACAGCGACAGCAACGCCAACAGTGACACCAACGTCGACAGTAACACCAACGCCGACAGCAACAGCAACATCAACAGCAACAGCAACGCCGGTGGTAACACCATCTCCATCAGCAGATCCAACATCACTAGTTTCAGTGTCGACACCGAAACCGACGTCAACACCAGTGCCAGCAGATCATTCGGCATTATTGGATAACAGTAAGATATCCGTGACCACTGAAGTGGGTAAGGATGGCGTGACATACGATAAAGTATCTGTCGATGCCAATTCACTTACTAAAGCTCTTCAAGCGCATGCACAAGCAGTTCTAGGAGTTCAGGTTTCCACAAATCCGATTAAAATCGAACTGCCTTTACAGGCATTTGCACCAACGGACGGTTCTAGAAAAGGATCTAGTCTACTGATTCAGAATAACGGCTACTTCTATAATCTTCCTTCTAGTGTGATTCCTTCGGCAGAGTTGATTAGTAGTCTAGGTGTGGATATGAAAGATATTACGATTACGATTGTGATTTCAAAAGTGGATGATCAATTAGCTAGTCTTATCAATCAAGCAGCGAATCGAAAGAATGCCAGCTCGATAAGCCAGGCGTTGAAGTTTGAAATTACCGCAGAGGGTAATGGCAAGATGATAAAGATTAATAACTTTGGTACGTATTATGTATCTAGGGCCATTAATCTGAATACAGTACTTGATCCACGAGTCAGTACGGGAGTCCGTTATGATGAAGCAACTGGTGAGCTTGTATTCGTACCGACATTCTTTACGGTAAAAGGCAATGAAACCGTAGCAGAGATGAAACGAAATGGAAACAGCACCTACACAGTTATCCACTCTGATGTTACGTTTAATGATATTAAAGGTCATTGGGCGCAGAGCGATATCGAGCTTCTTGCATCTAAATTAATTGTTAAGGGTGAAACCTCTACACGTTTTGCACCTGAGCAGCAAATTACAAGAGCGGAGTTCGCAGCTTTACTAGTACGGTCACTTGGGCTGGATGCTCAAGGGACAACGGTGAAGTTCAAGGATGTGAAGGCGAGTGATTGGTTCTATGGCGCTGTTGCCGCGGCAACAGATGCGAAGATTGTAAATGGGCTTGAAGATAACAGCTTCCACCCATTAGCACCGATCAGCCGTGAAGAAATGGCAGTGATGACGCTTCGTGCACTGACCTATGCAGGCTATACTTCATCTGCAGCGAACCCAAGTAATGTTTTAGCTTCTTATAAAGATAAAGGATCTATTGGAAGCTGGGCTGAAGCATCTGTCTCCGAATTAATCGCTAACCAGGTTATGAATGGGATGACAGAGACTACCTTCGCTCCTAAAGCGTTGGCAACTCGTGCACAAGCGGTTAAGATTCTTAAACAATCTCTACAATCCATTAAATTCATAAACTAATTGGAACTAAAGAAAGAGCTGCCTGAGATTATTCAGGCAGCTCTTTCTTATACCATTACCGCTTAGAAAGCTGGTAATAATTATAGCTTTCATTTTCAATCGTAATTTCATTAATTAACTCGAAGTCACATTTCTGTATAACTTTATTTGAGGGTGTATTGTGTACCAGAGCAATAGCGTTTAATACATCGGTAGAAGTGTGCTCAAACAAATACTTAATTAACCCCTTGGCAGCTTGTGTGGTATACCCTTTGCCGCGATGATCCTTGGATATGGCATACATGATTTCTCTGTTCGGAGCGGGTAATTCATCCTTCATTCCTGTACAGCACCAACCTATAAACTCATTCGTCTCTTTTAAAATAATGCCTAAACGAAGACGAAGCTCCCCGATATTTCCATCCGCTGAGACCGCTTGTAGAAACTGTTGGTTTTCTTTTATTTCATAGTTTATTAACCAATCTAGCCGTTGTTCTTTAGGGACATTCCAGTCGGGCAGAAATTCTATGATTTCAGGCTGCGTGGTAAGTGCGTGAAACTCGTCTAAATCCTCCACTCTAAACTCTCGTAACAGGATATCTTTACATTCAATTGTAAATAAATCGCGTTTTGTTGTTTCATAACCTACATGGTTATTCATATTTCATCTCTCCTTCATACATTCAAATTCATTTTATCATGAATAAAAAGTACGATTTGGTAATCTTTGATTATAAAAAAAGTTTTCTTTTATTTCACACAAATATTAATTAGTTAATATATTAATTGATTATAAAGTGTGTTATTATGTTTCGTATAAAGGTTAAATGATTCACGGATGGGGCGGTTTTGTCGTAGTAATCAGTAGATTGGTTAGGCTTTTATGATTTCTAATACAAAAGATGACAGGTGATCTTCTATGAACAATGACAACAGTAATAAATCTATTAATGGTAATTTGATAGCGCATTATAAGTTTGATAACCCCGATCATGTGGGTCAAGATTACTCGGGGAATGGGAACGATGGAACCACTTCAGGGACTAAGCTGCCATCCATACAGACTGTAGCGGGTAGAAGTGCTGTTTCACTAGCGGGTGGAGAACATGGCACATCCTATATTTCTTTGCCAGATGATCTGCTTAAAGAGGTCAGCGACCAAACTGGTCTTACTGTCTCGACTTGGATGCATGTAAGTACTGGCGGGAGTTTATGGGAAAGACTGTTCGATTTCGGCAAAGGCGAGACAGGACCCTATATTTTTTTAACGCGTAATTTCCGGGGGACTTGTTTTGCGGGGGAAGATTTAGTCGCAGATCCTGGTAAATCCTTTGCTGCTGGTGAATGGGTGCACGTTGCCTTTGCGGTCACAGGAACAAAAGGTGGAACACTAAGCAGTGCAGGACCTGTGATGTATGTCAATGGTGAGATCGTTGCGGATGGAATGATAAGTCAGACTTCTAGCGGTACATATGCTAAGCTACGCACGTGGTTTGCTACATTTGAGGATCAAGTGAATTATAGTAACAATACGATCGGCAAGTCCCAGTACGCTGCAGATGTAGATTTTGGCGGCTCTCTTTCGGACTTCCGTGTATATAAAGCGGGATTAACGCAGGACGAAGTGATTGCGATTATGTGCGAGTCTTTGACAGATGAAGAGATCGTTAAGCTCGCAAAAGATAAATATTTAACCTTCACTAGTTCAATCATCACCAAAGATATCGAATTACCAGCTTCGCTCATGGGTGGAAAAGTTGACGTGTCCTGGGTATCCAGTGACTCAGCAATTATTTCTAATGCGGGAGTTGTGAATAAAACCGTCCATTCTGCTAAAGGTGTAACGCTTACAGCAGTTTTGAAAAAAGGTGACAGTACAGTAGAGAAGAGCTTCACCGTATCTGTGCTCCCAGAAGGTTTGCCACCCTACACCTTAACGATCGACGGAAACCATGAGATTTTGGATGTTAGCGAAGTTTTATATGGCCTTTTCTATGAGGATATTAATAATGCGGCAGATGGTGGAATTTATGCAGAGCTAGTGCAGAATCGTTCCTTTGAGTCGTTTGCTTTTGACAGCTATTCGCATGTATGTGGTGTGCACGGGACTTCAACAGGAAGAAATTATACACCTCTTCATGCATGGTCCGGTGACACGGACAAAATGACGGTTCATCATACAGGCGGCTTGAACGATTTCTTTGGAATCGAAGATAAAGATATGAATGCGCATTATGTGACAGTGGCAGATGGCGCGACGATCAATAACAGAGGCTTTGCGGATTCCAATCAGCACTGCTCAATGTTTATTAAGAAGGATGCTAAGTATAACTTCACGATTTGGGCGAAGGCTGAGGCAGCGGGAACAATCACCCTGCAATTGCTCGACAAAGATGGTAAAGCCATTAGCGATACAACGGTAGTTGAGTTGTACGGTGACGGTAACTGGAAGAAGTATGGTGTAGAGTCTAAGCTAGTATTAACAGGATCTGAAACTGTACTCGGTCAGCTGGCGTTAACCTTTAACGGTGAGATTTCCATTGATATGGTCTCCTTAATGCCGGAAGATGTTTGGGGCGCTGGGGAAGAAGAACGCTCTGCTACAGCTCATGCTAACTATAAAGGAAATTCCAACTATAGATTGCGAAAAGACTTAGTGAATGCACTCGTCGATCTTCATCCTACATTCTTGCGTTTCCCGGGGGGCTGTATTTCTGAAGGCTCTCACATTTGGGAGAATGTGTACGATTGGAAAGAGTCCGTCAACGATATCGAACTTCGCAAAGAGAACTATAATGTATGGGGCTACATGATGACCATGGGTCTTGGATATATGGAGTATTTTCAATTAGCCGAAGATTTGAATGCAACACCACTTCCGGTTATGGCCTGCGGCGTACTCTGTCAAGCTCGTTCGGATTATGCGAATCCAGCTGGCGGTGCGTTAAGAGATTATTATGTGAAGAACTTTACGGATCTGATTGATTTCGCGATTAGCATGGATTTTGACAATAACGAGTGGGCCGCTTTGCGTAAAAAGATGGGCCATGAAGCAGCGTTTGACCTGCGTTACTTGGGTGTGGGGAATGAAAACTGGGGCACAGAGTTTTTTGCCAACTTCGAGTATTTTAAAACAACGATTGATGAATATATGGTGAAAAACTACCCTGATCATGAACTGACCATTCTTTCTACGGTTGGAGCACAAGCAGATGATGATGCCTATCAACAAGGCTGGAAATTCCTAAGCGGAAATCTACAGGGCTCGGAACAGATCAGCTTCACGGATGGAACATCGAGTATTGAAGAGACGGTTACCTGGTATGAGAAACAAAAAAACTACATGGATACGATTGCGGACGAGCATTACTACCGTTCCAACGAGTATTTGTTAGAGAATGCGGATCGCTACAATTACTATTACAGAGCTTATAAAGAAGATGGCAGCTTGGACGAGGCTGAAACTTCGAAGGTTTTTGTGGGTGAATATGCTTCGACAGATAAAAATACTTTGGCAGGAGCGATTGCTGAAGCAGCGATTATGTCCAGCTTCGAGAATAACTCTGATGTGATTAGACTAGCTGCAACGGCACCTTTGTTCAATAAGGTATTAACAGATGGCACCTACAGATGGACACCAGATTGTATTTGGTTTGATGATGAAACTGTATGGTACACGCCGAACTACTATGTTCAACAGCTGTACGCTAAATATCTCGGCACCAAAGTGGTTGGCACATCGTTCTCGACATATCGCAACGGGGAAAAGGTAGACCTCATTCCTCACGGAGGAATTGAAGTGGCTGCCGGGAAATCATCTGTAGTTGTGAAGCGGGTGAAGGTTACTTCGAATACGGATGGCAGCGTTATGTTAGAGCAAGATTTTACACAGCCGCTGCATGAAGCTTGGAAAGTCATTCCTGGTTCTGCCGGATATACGATTGATCCTTCCAAAGGTCTAGTCTTGAAGGCACAGAACAGCGGGCTGAATGGATTGTATATTCTCAATGACGCGTGGACTAATTATAAAGTAGAGGTCGTTCTTGAAAAAGCTTCCGGCGAAGATGGCTTCTATGTAGGTGCAGGTCTGACAGACATTTCACCGGAAAATAAAGATGTTATCGAATATGCGATTGGCTATAATGGCGATGCCACAGGAGTCAAGGTGTACAAGCAAGGGATTGAGGCTTATACACTCGGCGATTATTCCTCTAGTACAGCAGCGGGTAACCTTAGAGCTAGTTGCTATGAAGAGCTAGCGGATCATACGGAATATACCATCACTGTTAATTATGGTGGAGCAGATGGCAAGCATTTGATTTGCTCTTACACAGATGGCAAGGCAACAAGCAAAGTGCTTGATTATAAGCTCGAAGCGTATAACAGAGAATTATACAATTCCGTTACTAAAGATGATAAGCATCTCTATGTGAAGCTTGTGAATGCGGATCGTGTAGATAAAGCAACGAAGCTTGATCTGAAAGGCTTAAACGTAGCTACTACCGGTAAATGGATTACTTTAACGGGCGATGCTTCGCTAGTTCACACACCTAATGTGAACAGAAAAAATGATGAGAAGGTTACTCCAGTTGAAACGGAAATCAGGTTTGATAAAGACACTGCAATTGTAAATCTAGCTGCCCATTCTGTGAACGTGATTGTTCTGGATCTTATTTAATAGAAAAGATAGCATTCAGCGCGCGCCGATATCACCTCGGCGCGTGTTGTTGTTTAAGAAGGCTTGTAATCGGTTGATGTTTATATAGGGAGAACTGTCCACTTCTTGATGAATCTCTGAATCTAACATACACTGGTGAAAGCACAATCACCCGAATGACTCTCCATCCTGCGATCCTCCCAGAATATTTTTTCAAAATATAAGAAAGTATAAGTTTCACGCTATACATCATCCTTATATTTCTCGCTTAAACGCTTACCGTCCTTGTAAGGACGCCGAAGGCGTTTATGCTTGCCACACTAAGGCTTTCATTTCACGAGAATATAGTTCATATCTTGCCCCAATAGGAGGATGATACAATGATGAAATTATTCAAAACGGACTGGAAGGCGAATCTAAAAAATCCACAAACGATTATGGCTTTGTTTACTTATCGTTTTGGAAATTGGGTGTATTATCGGGTGAAAAGTGGCCTGATCCGCAAACCTTTGTGGCTCCTATATCGAATAATGGATGTGCTTTTTGTTCGAATTGTTGCCAGTGGAGAGCTTCATGCAGAGGCTCAAATTGGTGATGCACTTCATTTACCGCATGGGTTAAATGGAATTATCATTAGTCCTAAAGCGGTGATTGGCAACAACGCTACTATTTTTCACCAAGTGACCATTGGGGGGAGAAATAACTTAGGGGAACCCGTGATTGGTGATAGAGCATTTATCGGAGTAGGTTCTAAGATACTAGGCCCGGTTACGCTGGGGAACGATGTTAATATCGGAGCTATGTCTGTTGTGGTTAAAGATGTGCCGGATAATGCTTCGGCAGTAGGGATTCCTGCCAGAAATATTTTAAGAGATGAACCCAAACCTGAGAATACAAGATAACGGCGGGATGTTCTATTACATAGGGTATCGCTTTATTTTAAAAAGTTACAGGGTATAATTAAAGCATCCAAGAAATCTTCTAATAACCTTCTAGAGATCGGAGTAATGAAATGAAATATAGCAATTTAGAAGAGTGTGTTAATGATTTAGAGAAACATGGACATTTGGTTCGTATTCGTGAAGAAGTGGACCCTTATCTGGAGATGGCCGCGATTCACTTGAAGGTTTATGAAGCTGGTGGCCCTGCATTATTATTTGAAAATGTAAAAGGCTCGAAATTTCGTGCCTTATCTAACCTTTTTGGAACGCTAGAGCGCAGTAAGTTTATTTTTCGGCGTACTTGGAACTCCACACATAACGTAATTGCACTTCGTAACGATCCTATGAAGGCACTTAAGAATCCTTTTAAATATGTAGGGACAGGACTATCTGCGAGAAAAGCATTGCCTATTAAAAAGCCGGGTGGTCTACCAAGTGGTTTTCAGGAAGTCAGTATTTCTGATCTTCCGCTGATCACACATTGGCCGGAGGATGGTGGCGCTTTTGTCACATTGCCGCAAGTGTATTCCGAAGATCCAGACAAGCCTGGCATTATGAATTCCAATCTGGGGATGTACCGTGTTCAGTTGAATGGTAATGATTATGAACTCAATAAAGAGGTTGGTATTCACTATCAAATTCACCGCGGTATCGGCGTGCATCAAGAAAGAGCCAATCGAAAAGGAGAACCGCTTAAAGTGAGCTGTTTTATCGGCGGACCTCCAGCGCATACGTTATCGGCTGTAATGCCTTTGCCTGAGGGTATGAGTGAGATGATCGTTGCCGGTTTACTTTCGGGACGTCATTTCAGCTATAGCTATGTAGATGGATATTGCATTAGTAATGATGCGGATTTTGTGATCACAGGGGAAATTCATCCTGGTGAGACGAAGCCGGAAGGACCTTTTGGCGATCATTTAGGCTATTACAGCTTAGTGCATCCTTTTCCAGTTATGAAAGTACATAAAGTGTACGCTAAAAAGAATGCAATCTTTCCATTTACGGTTGTCGGCAGACCCCCACAAGAGGATACCGCTTTTGGTGAGTTAATTCACGAGTTAACGGGTGGAGCTATCCGACAAGAAATCCCGGGTGTCAAAGAAGTTCATGCAGTAGATGCTGCTGGTGTTCATCCCCTTTTGTTTGCGATTGGCAGTGAACGTTATACACCTTATCAACAAGTGAAGCAGCCAGCGGAGATTCTTACGATCGCGAATCGGATATTAGGCACAGGTCAGCTTAGTTTAGCTAAATTCTTGTTTATTACAGCCGAAGAGAAACAACCTATCAGCACACATGATGTTGAGGATTTCTTGACGTATATTTTAGAGCGAATTAATCTTCGCAGAGATATTCATTTCTATACGAATACAACGATTGATACCCTTGATTATTCTGGTACAGGACTAAACAGCGGAAGTAAGGTGATTTTCGCTGCGGTTGGGGAGAAGAAAAGAGAGCTATGTACAGAGGTTCCTGACATACTTGAAGAACTACAGGGATTTGGACATGCAAAGATGGTGATGCCGGGTCTCGTGGCGCTTCAAGGCTCTAAATTCACTACTTACGCTGAAGCAGCGCAGGAAATGAACAAGCTTAGCGAAGCGATTCAAGTACAGGGAGCACTCCCATCTTGTCCGATGATTATTGTATGTGATAATAGCGAGTTCTTAAGTGATAGAATTGAGAATTTCCTATGGGCGACGTTCACACGCAGCAATCCTTCTCATGATATATATGGCGTGAACAGTTCAACGGAGTATAAGCATTGGTCATGTGATAACGTGATTATTGATGCGCGTGTAAAACCTCATCAAGCGCCACCATTAATTCCGGATCCAGTGGTTCAAAAGCATATCGAACGATTATTTGCTCCAGGTGGGAGCTTAAACGGTAAGATCTAACCATAACTCAAAGACCTTCTTGGGAAACCAAAGAGGTCTTTTTGCTGTTTTTTGAAATGATTTTACTCATATGAAATTAAAAATGTATAGGTGTATTCTGGGTTTTATGTCCCAGCTTGTCACGAAATCGTAGGATTTTATAACTATAGGCGAGTGATTTGAACGGTTTAGTGTATGATAAACTCTGTTTTTTAAATGTTCATAGTGAAACTTAGGTGGTAGTATCGTGTTGGATATGAGTGCATCTGGAAATAATTATCCAGAAAAGTGTCTGAGCAAGGAGGAGGGGATACGCGCACGAAGTGAACTTATATTTGAAGAACGAATGACAATGAAACTTATTGTAAGCGTTTACTACAACGGGGCCAGATGCGTACTAAGTTCTTTCAATCATAAGAAAGCGGGTGAAGCACGGAAGATGAAGAGAAATAAAATGGGGAATAAAATACTTATTGTGTTATTGTCGTGGGTCTTCATTTGTTCATCTCTATTTCCCTCTACAACATTTGGAGTGCAACCAGCCAGTGCGGATTCAGGTCCAATAACTTTGCGATATGATTTTGGAACGGCAACAAGTCCTGTAATGAGTGGTTATACAGCTGTGCATGAATCAAAGTTGTATACGAAGGAGCTAGGATATGGTTTAGATCAGGCGGTTGCTTCGAGAAATCGCT
Source organism: Paenibacillus sp. FSL H7-0737 (assembly GCF_000758545.1). Classification (NCBI taxonomy): domain Bacteria; kingdom Bacillati; phylum Bacillota; class Bacilli; order Caryophanales; family Paenibacillaceae; genus Paenibacillus; species Paenibacillus sp. FSL H7-0737. The sequence goes on from NZ_CP009279.1 coordinate 2,206,531, forward strand.
CGGGCGGAGATGAACTGACTAATGATTTTGTACTGGGATTGTCCTACGCCTTTCTAGTGGATCTTCCTAATGGGGATTACGATGTGACTGTATTCTCAGGAGATTTATTGGCAGGTACAAGTACAACTAAAACTACGATTACCTTGGAAGGAATAACGGCCGGTTCAATAAGCAGCAAGCAGGCTGTAAATCAAGCCACCTACCGCACGACTGTCCAAGACGGTCAACTAACCGTTGGCATCACGGGTACAGGGGTTGGCGGGTATTTAAATGGACTTATGATTCAGCAAATCGTGCCGGGTCCACTGCAGGCTCCTGAGGGCTTAGCGGTTACGAATCTCTCGCCCACTGCGGTCTCTCTCGGGTGGAGCAGCGTGACAGAAGCAGTCTATTACAATATATATCGGACAGAGCTTCCTAGCGGGACTATTCAATCGGTAGCTCAAGTTACTGCTAACAGCTACGTGGATTCAGACGTAAATGAAGGCAGTGGCTACATTTATAATGTGTCTGCTGTTAAAGGCAGCGGTGAGGAGTCTGCTTTGAGTGCACCTGTGACGGTAGATGAAATTCCGGGGGCAGAGGTTCCGGCAGTACCAACGGGCCTTTCGATTGTCAGCGTGGGTGCGAGTTCTGTTCAGCTAAGTTGGAACAACGTGGCGGGAGCTACCCGTTATACAATCTTAAGGTCTGATTCAGCAGATGGAACCTTCCATGAGATTGGGAAGTCGGAGACGGCGACATTTACAGATGTAGCAGTGGATACCTCTAAACGGCAATATTATGGGGTAAAAGCTGCTAATGTCCAAGGAGAATCCCAGTTATCTAATAAAGTGAAAAGTTTGGTATACACGCCACCGGTAACATTGCCAGATGGAAATGTATATTCCTTTGATTTTGGCCCAGGTGCTGCGGCGGAAGGTTATCTTAAGGTAGATGCCGGAGTATCTTATTCTCCTGCCGTCAAATATGGCTTTACGGATATATCAAAGGTAACTGGTGTAGACCGGGGAACCTCTGATCCTTTGCGATCAGACTTTGTAGTACCTAAGGATACTACTTTTAATGTGGATTTACCGAATGGCGATTATACTGTGTCACTTATCGCTGGAGATAGCGCCGGAGACACAGACATTGGCATCAAGGTTGAATCCATTCAAAAGGTTCAGCAGACAAGTAAAACAAATGGTCAGTATTTGGAAATGAACTTTGACATCGCTTTGGTGGATGGACAAATGAACTTGGTATTCTCTGGCACGAAGCCTAATATCAATGCACTGGTGATTACTAAGCAGCCAAATCGTCCTGCTAATGAATTGCCTGCAGTTTATATTGCGGGTGATTCAACTGTGCAGACTTACGATCCTTACTGGATACCACAGGCTGGCTGGGGACAAATGATTCCTGATTTCTTTAGCGAGGAAGTAACGTTTAAGAATCACGCTATCGGAGGCCGCAGCTCTAAGTCATTTATTGTAGAGGGGCGGCTGGATGAAGTACTGCGAAAGATACAGCCAGGTGATTATTTCCTTATCCAATTTGGCCACAATGACGCAACGATCAGTGTTCCTGATCGGTATGCCTCTCCAGCAGATTACAAAAATTATTTAAAAACGTATGTCGAGGGTGCCAGACAAAGAGGAGCGACTCCGATTCTGGTGACCCCGATGGGCCGCAGAGATTATAATGCTGCCACGGAAAAATTTAATGTGAGTTTCCCTGAATATGTGCAGGCGATGAAAGAGGTATCCAATGAGCTGCATGTGGAATTGGTTGATCTTAGCGCGCTAAGTGTCGCTTATTACAATTCGATCGGTTTTGCAGCTACACGCTCTGTATTCCTTCACCTCGATGCAGGGATATATGGTGCTTTTCCGAATGGGTCGGCAGACGATACTCACTTTCAAGAGTACGGAGCGATTCAAATGGCTCGTCTGCTGGCCAAAGGAATAGAGCAATTAAACATTCCGCTCTCCAGCTTTGTACAGGACATTAAGCAGCCAGAAACAGTGCCTGCCAAGCCACAAGGTCTTGTAGCGGGAAGTATCAGTAATGCAGGTGCAGTACTGAAATGGGATAAAGTAGAGGGTGCTGATATTTATAAAATCTATCGTAAGCTAGCGTCAGAAGCTGAAACTGCTTACGCATTGGCAGGAACTGCCACTGTTCCAACTTTAACATTAAGCGGAATGGCGGAAGGTAACAGCTACTCCGTTCGAGTGACTGCAGTAAATGGGTTAGGAGAGTCTGAGCCTTCAGATGAAGTTAAGCTGACTACGAAGTCCGCTCAATATCGTTATGATTTTGGACCTGTTGGCTCACCCCTTGCCGCAGGTTATACGGAAGTGAACCGTAATGTACTTTATACAACAGAACGTGGCTATGGCTTGTCCTCAAGTGAAGATATGAGTGATCGAGATCGCGGTAGTGCGACTGATGCTCTTCGTAGAGATTTCGTGATCTATTTTGGAGGCTCGTATGAATTTAAAGTTGATTTACCGAATGGTTATTATTCCGTTAAGACCTATACCGGAGATTGGATTGGTTCTACCAAGACGAACGTAGCAATTGAAGGCAAAGATTATGGAACAGTCTCTTCAGGTAAGGAAAATATTGCTGAGAAGCTGTATAACCAGATCGCTGTCAAAGACGGTCAGATGAATCTTGTTTTTAGTGGCACAACGGCTCATCTCAATGGACTGGAAATCACACCTCTATTATTAGCCCCAACGAATCTGCAACTGGCTAGTCTGGACTTAAACAATGAGCCTATCACAGCTAATCTATCTTGGGATGGTATGGATGGTGCGTTGAAATACCGAGTGTATCGTCAGGCAACGGTTGCGAATAGTGCAGAGCTGCTGGGCGAGACAACAGAGCCGCTTTACACAGATACCACTGCGGATATCGGTATGGAATACATCTATACGGTAACTTCGGTCGATAGCACAGGACTGGAATCTGTAGGCTCCAATGCCTTAAAGGTGTCTATGATTGATCCATCTGTAGCAAAAGCAGCCGTACCTAGTGGTCTAGCAGTACAATCTACGAACAAAAATGATGTGACCTTTACGTGGAATGAGGTATCGGATGCAAGGATGTTCAACATTTATCGTGCGAAATCCGCGGATGGTGAGTTCATTCTGATCGGCAAATCATTCGAAGCTTCATACACAGACACGACCATTTTAAGTACAATTCCTTACTATTACAAAGTTGCCTCGGTAAATGCAGGCGGTATCTCTGATCTTTCCGCTTCGCTGGAAACCTCAGCGGTGACAACGCTATACCGGAAGATGGAGGCGCTGGATCGTGCGCCTGTAGCGGTTAAGACAGATGCGGGTGTTTATATCAGCTGGAGGATGTTAGGTCTGGACCCGGAATCGATCGGTTTCAATCTGTATCGTGGGGAAGAGAAGCTAAATGAGTCGTTGATTACGCAAAGCACGAACTATCTCGATCCTTCCGGTACAGCTGACGCCAAATATAGAATTACATCAGTAATCAATGGAGTCGAAAAAGCGGCTTCGGAAGAATTCAGCGTATGGCAGAAGCAGTACCTATCTATCCCTTTGCAAAAACCAGCAGATGATTACACCAAAGACGGTCAGCCATATACGTATAGTGCAGGGGATGCAAGTGTAGGGGATGTGGATGGTGATGGGGTCTACGAAATCATCATGTTATGGTCGCCTTCGAACAGCAAAGATAACTCCCAGGCAGGTTACACAGGACTAGTCTATATGGATGCTTATAAGCTAGATGGCACACGTTTATGGCGGATTAATTTAGGGCCTAATATCCGTGCTGGCGCGCATTATTCACCATTCATGGTTTACGATTTGGACAGTGATGGTCGTGCTGAGATTATGCTGAAGACAGCAGATGGTACTGTTGATGGTCAAGGTACCGTGATCGGTGATGCAAGTGCAGACTATCGCAATAGCTCGGGTTATGTGCTCCTCGGCAATGAGTATTTAACAGTGTTCGAAGGGGCAACAGGCCGGGCAGTGGATACGGTTAGTTATGATCCGCCGCGTGGTGATGTGGGCGCTTGGGGCGATGCCTATGGTAATCGGGTGGACCGCTTTTTAGCCGCCGTAGCTTACTTAGATGGTGAACAGCCAAGCGTGATTTTTAGCCGTGGTTATTACACTAGAACCGTGCTTGCAGCTTACAATTATCGTGGTGGCAAGCTCGAAAAAGTATGGCGTTTCGATTCCAACGATGAAGGATATGGAGAGTATGCCGGTCAAGGCAACCATAACCTTTCTGTTGGAGATGTAGACGGTGATGGCAAGGACGAAATAACCTTCGGCGCGATGGCGATCGATGATGATGGATTGCCACTGTATAATACAAAGCTTGGTCATGGAGATGCGATCCATTTCGGAGATCTTGATCCTACCAGACCGGGGTTGGAGGTCTTTGATGTACATGAGCATACCGATTCCAAGTATGGTATTGAAATGCGTGATGCAGCTACAGGGGAAACCATATGGGGTGTGTTCACAGGAATTGATACTGGACGCGGAATGTCAGCAGATATTGACCCGCGTTATGCTGGGGAAGAGGTATGGGCTGCAACGATCACCAATGAAGTGCAGATCCCTGTTACAGGCGTATACAGTGCACAGGGAGAGCTAATCACGAATAAGCTGCCTTCCTCAACGAATTTCGGCATTTGGTGGGATGGCGATCTTTTGCGGGAATTGCTGGATTCTAATCGAGTGGATAAGTGGGATTACACCAACCAGACAACAGCTAATTTGTTGACGGCAACTGGGGCCTCTTCTAATAATGGCACCAAGGCGAATCCAAGCTTGCAGGCGGATCTGTTCGGGGATTGGCGTGAAGAAGTGATCTGGCGAGCAACGGACAGTTCTGAATTACGAATCTATACAACAACGGATATGACAGATTATCGTATCCGCACATTGATGCATGATCCGATCTACCGACTGGGAGTATCTTGGCAGAACGTGGGTTATAATCAACCTCCGCATCCTGGATTTTTTCTTGGCGAAGGCATGGAACAACCAGCGGCGCCAAAAATTCAATATGTAGGCTCGCCTGTGGAAACAGAGGACACTACACCACCTGCAATAACGGGTTTACCTTCTACTCAAATGAGTGAATCGGATATCTTGAAGGTACAGGTCGTAGCAGAAGATCCTGAGTCTGGTATTCGTAGTCTGGATATCACCTTTGATGGAAAAGAAGTTGTCTATGGAGATGAGATTCCACTCAAAGGACTTACGGGATCACATACGTTCATCGCAACAGCTGTGAATAACGCTGGACTCTCGACGACAGAACAAGTAATTATAGTCGTAAACGGACCTCAGAAGGCTACAGGAATTCCGGGGCAACCGGTTCTATCCAATAACAATGGGCAGGATACAGGACTCTTGGATGGTGATTACCAAATCACAATGAACGTGTGGTGGGGCAACAATGGTACGATCTACAAGCTATATGAGAACGGTACCTTAATAGACACTCAAACCTTACGTGACGACTCCCCAACCACACAGACCGCAGTGACTAGTATTACTGGAAAAGAAAACGGTACCTACACCTACACGGCTGAGCTAACCAATTCTTTTGGAACAACGGTATCTACTTCTCATGTGGTTAAAGTGAAGGATGCTGCGCCAGGTAAGCCAGTGTTATCTAATGACAACTGGGATGGTGATGGCGAGTATAAAGTGACCATGAATCTATGGTGGGGGATGAACGGCAAAGTGTATCGCTTGTATGAGAATGGAGTGCTGATCGATACACAGACTTTAACAGCAAATACTCCGAATGCCCAAACGGCTTCTACTTCTATCACGAATCGATCTCCGGGTGTTTATGAATACCGGGTAGAACTGATGAATGATCAAGGCGTTAGTGAAAGTACAGTTATGAAAGTCTCGGTAAAATAATTAAGCAATAGTTAAAAAAGCGCCTACGTCGGTAATATCCGGCTAGGCGCTTTTTGAGATTATCTAAGATTTAAAGGATTCTGCAAGACTATTTCCACTATCATCGTCATATGAATCTAAACAACGAATGATAGGGAGGATTGTAATCATGGAATTGACGGATATTATCTCTAAGATTGTGGTAGTCATACATGTTATAGCGGCCATAGTGGGAATTGGACCAGCTTTTGTGCTGCCAATACTGACAAGCTCTGCCAAGACAGGCAGCCAGCTTCGTTTTGTATTTGGCATGATGAAGACAATCAACAGATTCCCTAAAACGGGTGGGATTACCCTGATCGTTACAGGCATTTTGTTAATGATCATTGATAAAATGGGCTTGTCGGTGTTGTGGATCAATCTTTCGTTATTATTTTTTATCGTGATAGAAGTCATTATTATTGGATTTGTTGAGCCTCGATTGAAAAAGCTGACCCAGCTCGTGATGGCGAGTGAAGGCGACGAAATCCCTGTAGGCTACAACGCCGCGATGAACAAGATCGCTCCGTTAGAAGCAGCTGTACATGTGCTCACTATCGTCATTATTATATTAATGGTAGTAAAGCCGGTATAAGATCGAAGCGTCTATTCTCAATGATCTCTTCATAATCGCGAATGAGTCCATCAAAAATGCTCTCCCACGAGCGGCCGAGCGCCAGCTGTCGCCCCTCATAACCCATAGCAGCCAGCTTTTGGGGTTGCTCTATACATGCACAAATCTCACGAATAAAAGCATCCGGGGAACGAGGTGGGGCGATTATTCCGGTGCGACCGGGTGTAACCAGATCCTTCACCCCGCCTTCATTTACGGCGAGGACAGGCAGTCCAGAGGCCATGGCTTCAAGGACAACATTACCGAAGGTTTCCGTACTGGAAGGGAAGACGAATAGATCAGCTGAGGCATACAATTGGGCAAGCTCTTCATCGTGTTTGTAGCCCGTAAACGTGACATTTTGCGGCGCCTGCGCCCGCATCTCTGATAATAAGGGACCGTCTCCAACAACTAACCAATGTACCTGAGCTTGCATAGACTCGGGCAATTGCTGCATGGCGAGAGCAAGGGTGTTGATATCTTTTTCAGGAGCAATCCTTCCCACGTACAGAAGTAATATCGGTGCGGTAATTCCGTAACGATCACGGACCTGATGGCTGCGTTTTTTGGGAGTGTAGAGATTGCAGTCGATGCCTCTAGACCAAAGCTTCAAACGTTGAAAACCTTGAGCTTGGAGGGAATCGAGTGTTTCATTGGAGGGAGCGAAGGTAGCATCGCAGGACCGATGAAACCACTTCATGTACTTCCAATAAAGAGGAACAATTTTTTTCATCCGATAATATTCAAGATAGCGATCAAAATGGGTATGATAGGAGGCGACATGAGGTAGGCCAAGCTTTCGCGCATAGCGAAGGCCGCATAGACCAATATTGAATGGAGTAGCCAAATGAAGCAGATCGGGTCGAAAAGCTTTTAGCTCTGACTGGATGGAGGACATATTCGGCAGCGCGAGTCTACATTCCGGGTATAAGAAAAAGGGGATACTGGTAATGGGACGTATGGGATCGGCATAACTGTCTTCAGGAGCAGATTTCGGCGAAAATAGCAGATGCTCGATACCTCGCCGGTTCAAATGAGTGGTTAAGCGCTGAAGCGTAAGTGAGACACCATTCGTTTGCGGAAGAAATGTGTCTGTAAATAAAGCAAGACGCATAGAACCCCTCCCAGGTACACTTGATGTCTTGATCATAACAGCCCATTATTTCATGGAGGTCAAACGGATGTTAAACAGAATATAAAAATCCACTGCACAAGGTAGTGAGGTGTACAGTGGATTTTTTTGTATGTGATCTTATATTTACACTTCTTCATATATCTGCTGTAAAAAAGAGATGCTTTCTCTTAGATGCGATTCAGGAGTACTCTCTAAAATGCCCTGAATATGCGGACGCTCGTATTTCATATAACGGAGAATCGGCTCAAACTCAAGCCAGCCCTGACCTACAGGAACAATTTTGATCGCTCCATCTTGCACGATAAAATCTTTTAAATGAATGATGGCAATTCGATTTCCTAAGAGCTTCAAAGCTTCCATAATAATAGCTTCCTGATGCAAGTAATTTGTAGGTGACATTAGATTTGCGCAATCCAATATGATCTGAAGATTATTAGAAGGAATCTCATCCAGCAGTCGGCGAGTTAAGGAAGCGGAATACAGCGGATGATGAAGTCCTGCTTCAATACCTACCGTCACACCAAAACGTTCGGCCTCTGCGACCATTAGCTTTACCGAAGTAACGACCTGTTGAAAAGCTTCTTCTGTAAAATTATCTGTGGTATACCCAAGTGCCACACTTCCGGTTTCCGTACCTACTAGACTGGCGCCGAAATCTCTGGCCAAGCGAAGATGCGTATTGAACTCGGCTAACGCTTGTGCCCGTTTGTATGGATCGGTGTCTACAATATTAACGTAACAGCCAAGCACCGCAATCTGAATACCAGCCTGTCTAAAGACATTTCCGTAATAACTAGCTGTTCCAGGGCTTATAGCAGTCAGACTCGGAGTGCTGTCAGGAAAAGATTTCTTAAGTGCAAACTGAATATGAGCGAAATTATAGAACTGAAGCTTCTCAATTAAATCCTTCAATGGAACTTGTGTGAAATCATGTGCTCGAACACCTAGGTGCAGGGGAATACTCATATGATCGATCGCTCCCATTAGTATTGTTGTTTGTGTGGCGCTAATTTATCCCAGTCAAAGGTAACGCCAGTGCCTATAACATCCGGCGCAATAGCCATTCCATTATCTTTGTTAATCACTAGTGGACGCGTAGTGTATTGATCGATAGGGAAGCTATGCATTTCCAGATAACCTGCGTTTGGCATAGCCGCTAACAAACTAACATGTAATTCCTGCATTCCATGCGTGGAGACGGAAAGGTTATACGCTTGTGTTAAGTGAGCTACCTTTAACCAGCCCGTAATCCCACCTATATTGGAAGCATCGGGTTGTGGGAAATCGACATGACCATATTGCAGCATGTGATGAAATTCAGTTAATGTCCGCAAGTTCTCTCCGCCTGCAACAGCAATGCCTGACTCTTCTGCGATACGTGCATAGCCGGCGTAATCTTCTGGAATCGTTGGTTCTTCTAAGAAAAGAATATCGTATTTCAAAAACTCTCGTGCGGCTTTGATTGCTTTTTCTACACTCCAGCTCATATTCGCATCGACCATAAAGGCTACATCTGGACCGATTAATTGGCGCACCGCTGCCACTCGTTCCACATCTTCAGCTAATGTTTTTTGTCCTAGTTTAATTTTGACAGCCTGAAGGCCCATGTCTAGGTATTTTTGATTGTTGCGCAGGAGCTTATCTAATGGGAAATTTAAATCAATCGCTCCACCATAACATTTGACCTCATTGCTTGCGCCACCCAGAAGTTTGTAGAGGGGTTCATCTGCTTTCTTCGCACGTAAATCCCATAAAGCGATGTCACATGCTGCAATGGCGAAGCTAGCCAGACCCCCGCGAGCAACATAATGTATTCCCCAGTTCATCTGCTCCCAGATACTTTCCACACAGCTAGCATCCTTACCGATTAAAATCTGAGTTAATTCATTCGCAATTAGTGAGCAGATTGCTTTGCCGCCAAATCCGCCAGTATAGGTATAACCTACCCCTTCACGACCGTCATCGGTTCTAATTTTGACAATGGGAACTTCAAAGTGAGTGTGCAGTCCGTGTTTAGCGTCCTCCATGATTTCCGGCAAAGGGATACGATAGTACTCTGTAATAACTTCTTTAATTAGAGACATCTGTGATCACTCCTTGTAGTAGTTGTTGTAAGTCTGTTAATGGTAAGGCAGTAGATTGTTCAATAGCCTGAACCACAAGTCTGGCGATGTGCTGAGCACCTTGTTCAGAGAAATGAGTATCATCCATAACTCCGTTTGGGTAATTCGGATGTGCTTTTTCAGGCAAATGCATGAATAAATTTTTGGATTCTTCAACACCTAACGAACGATAGAGCACTTGCGAAGCTGCGAAAATATCAAGCAGTGGTGTTTGCGTTTCTTCAGCTACCTGCTTCATAGCCTCGGGATAAGCGCCTACAGCAAGCGGGTCAAGCTCTCCATCGGAGTTGAAGCGGCGGCGACTTACAGAGGTTAGTAGAACCGGAGTCCCGCCTAACTGCCGAGCAGCTTCAATATATTGAATTAGGTTGCGGCGATATTCAGTGTCGGGATCAGTGTAACGCAAAGGATCTTCTTTTTTCTCATCGTTATGTCCAAATTGAATGAAGAGGTAGTCACCGGCCTTGAAGTCTTTAAGGATGTCCTCCAAACGGCCGTCAGTTATAAAGGATTTGGTACTGCGACCATTAATGGCGCGATTCTCGATTCGAACAGAAATCCCAAAATAACCTTGCAGGTATTCTCCCCAGCCAGTCATAGGTTTTTCTCCAGCGCCTTTGATAGCCGCAGTGGAATCCCCCGCAATAAATAATGTGGGTGTCATATGATCTTCTCCTTGAATGTAGTGGTGTTTACTTAGCCATTTCTCAGAAAGGGAAAGCCATTGCTGCCAATGAGGATGTTCTTTAGCAAGCCCTAAACCATGCCGTCCTTATTCTCCACAGGAACGCTGGCATCATTTACAGTAGTCCATATAAAAGTTGGAGGTGTTAGAGAAGTCATCTGTGATTCTGAGGAGTAGGCGTGAAGCTCAGCTTGTGTTGGGCGGTCTCCCAGGCGTTGCAAGGGGATAAAGGGTGAGTAGTGAGGTTTCCAGAGAGAGCTCGGTTTGTTCTGCATGGTTGGAATGTACACGGAAGCTCAACATTATGTTCCAATTCCTCCTTAAAAGGTTATATGCACACGTTAACATATTTCAGAAAAAAAGAGAGACTCTTTTTTTGAAAATATAAGAAAGTATAAGTTTCACACGATACTTTATGTCTTATATTTCTCGCTTAAACGCTTGCCGTCCATATTAGGACGCCGAAGGCGTTTATGCTTGTTCCACCTGGACAATAGTTCTCTCTTTTTACATTGATTCGTCAAAGGTGGATTTAAGTTTTGTGCCAGCGTTGTGATCCCGGTATTGTCCGGGTGTCATGCCCTCCTGCTTACGGAAAGAGCGAATGAAGTTCTGAGAGTTGTTATATCTTAATTTGGCTGCAATATCTTTAATGGGCATATCAGTTTCCTTCAGCCATTTTTTCGCCATTTTAAATCGGTACATCGTTAAATATTCGCTGAAATAGTACTGGGTCTCCTTACGGAAGACGCTGCTGATATAGTTGGCATTATAATGCAGACGTGAAGCACATTCTTCTAAAGTAAGATCTGTATCGTAATCATGTTGTATTAAATCGATGATCTTCTCTGAGATGTTGTGGTATTGAGCATTTTGTCTGCTGTTAAAAATCTTGATCATCGGATAAATGACCATGCTCCAAAACCAATCTTCAATCTCCGTTACAGTATGGAGGTCATGCAGCTCCTCAAATATGGAACCATTAGCATGATAAATTTGATTTAAGCTAATACCGGATTCCTGCATCATAATGAGTAAATTATTGAGTAAGCGCGTCAACGGGATCTGGTATTCCTGTGGTGAAAGCTCATGAGCAAAGATAGATTTGAAGAGCAAATGAATGAGTTCTTTTGCTTTATCTGTTTCAGCTAATTTGATAGCATCCAGTAAGTCATTTTCTTTATGAGTAGGGTAGTTCAAATTCAGATAGTGCTTGCCAGAGTTAATATTTTCATACTGGATAATGACACCTTTACCAAGTTTGATCCGATGCTTCAATGCTTCGAGTCCCTCTCTGTAAGCAGTGGATAATTTATCGAATGTGTTGAAGGGAAGGCTCAGACCAATGCTCACCTGAAGCTTTAGGTAGTTGTTTATTTCCTGCTGCAGCTTCTCCGTTAATGAATATAATGTCTTGTGAAAAGACTCGGTATCACTGTCGGGACTCCCCAATAAGACGACTACTGCATGATCCATAATTACTGGTGCCAGTCGTTGTTCAGGGCAGACTAACTCTTCGATTATATTGTGGGCAGCGAATAATAAGAGATTAAGATCTTTTTTCTCATAGCTGGAATCATCGGCAAAATCAATCGACAACGTAATCACAGCCATCGTCTTCCATTCTTCGAGCTGCTTATGGTAGCCGAATTGTTCCAGCTCTTCATGCAGATCGCGCTTCTTAACGTTGCCATGGAAAGCATTGATTAGGAAGAAGGTACGCACCTGTTGGATATGCTGACGGACTTCTTTTTCCAGCTGTGATTTGGATTGGAATAAAGAATGAACTTGTTCTCCAATAATCTGAAATTCATTCGTGTGTCTGGATTTAATGTCCGGTTTGCGTTGGCCCATTTGATTGAGTAGTCTTTCAATGGGAGTGTACATCCGTCTTGAACCGATCCATGCCAAGAGAATAGACAATAGAAGCATAAAGCTACACACGAATATCGTAAACAGGCTAATTTTTTTGGATTCTTTCGTTAAACTTTCCATGGATGTAACCGAAAGATAGACCCAGCCATTCATCTGAGAGCGCATGTAAGTGACGGAGTAATCCTTCTTGTGGATCCTGGTCTTAAACTGACCTGAAAGTTTAGATGGATTAGTAATGAAAGAATCTTCTGTAAATCCGCCTTCTTTCATTGGTTTCCCGATCAAGTTGCGGTCCGGATGGAGCAGGAATCGACCTGTCTTATCCAGAACGATAATATCATCGAGTGGCTGTACATCCGAGTTAATGAAATCCTGAAGACTGCAGACAGGAATATTAGCTAAGGCAAGCCCATATTTTTGCAGCTTATTGGTTGGGAGTTTCTTGATAAGACTAATGCTGTAGTTACAGCCTGTGACGTTAATGCTTTCCTCACTGTAAAATATGGAGGACGGGTTCAGGATCCACGAGGTATCTTCGGCAATATTCATCAGGTTGGTGAGCTGCGCATGGTCCTTGTACTCATTTAAGCGATATACACCAGAATTTTTGATCATCCAATTTTGCTGCTGATTTAATAAGATAACATCTTCCAGCTTTGTATCGAAGGACTGCATATTGCGAATTTCGTTTCTTAAATCATTGTATAAAATGAAATCGGTTTCATTTAAAGGGTTGTTTAGTGCTTTTTTTAATACACTAGAATTGATCACTTGGTTTAATGTTTGATTGACAGTTGTTAACTTATGTTCTACATTTGAGGTGATTTGTAAGATTAATTCCATTTTGCTGTTGTTAACGTTTTTTTGAATTTCTTTTGAAGATGTGAAATATGAAAAAGAACCGATGAACAACACAGGCAGCGTGCTAATTACAAAGGCAAACATCGTTAGCTTACTTAGAAAGCTTAATGGTCTCACGGGACTCAGCACCTTTACTTATGTAGAAGTAGACACTTAATCTAAGTGTATGTAACTTGGTATGAAATAACAATAATCATCTCGTTCTGTGATAATCATTAGCTCTAATTATGCTTATAAATTGTAAAATTTTCAAGATATAGAGTGATAATCCTTACAATACCTAGGAGGCCACAGAAATGTCTAAAGTATCTATGGGTAAAAGGGCAACGCAGTATTTCTGCTTATTTACCATGCTCGTTTTCTCTTTTTTAAGCGCTTGCAACGATAAGGAATCTGCCGAAGCCGGCCCAGTAGTATCTTCCCCGAGCATCTCAATTTTGGCACCCCTTCATTTTCCACAACAGCCTTCGAAAGAGATTATGGCAGAGATCGAAAGACTGACAGGTGTGAAGCTCGATATAAGGTGGGTTCCAGAGGGGGTCTACACGGATAAGATGAACACGGCGCTTACGACCAATTCCCTGGGAAAGGTCACATTTGTAAAATTCTCAGACTATAATCTGGTGAAAAATGCTATTCGTTCGGATGCCTTTTGGGAGATCGGCCCCTATCTTCAGGAGTTCTCCAATCTTAAACAACTGAACCCCGCTATTCTTAAGCAGACTTCTGTAGATAGTAAGATCTATGGCCTATATACGGAACGCCCCTCTTCCAGACAGGGGGTCATTATTCGTAAGGATTGGCTCGACAATCTCCATTTAAATAATCCACAGACACTGGATGAACTGTATGAGGTTATGAGGCAATTTACATACAACGATCCTGATCAGAATGGCAAACAGGATACCTTCGGATTAGTCGATCGAAATGATCTTGTGTATGGGGTATTTAAGACATTAAGTTCGTATTTTGGCACCCCGAATAATTGGAAACTAGAGAATCATCAATTCGTTCCTGAATTTGTGACCGCTGAGTATATGAACACCATGAATTTCATGAAGAAATTATATGATGAGAAAATTATTAATCAGGATTTCGCCTTAACGAGCAAAGAAGTACAACGTGATAAGTTCATTAATGGTATTGCTGGTGTATTTATTGGCAGTATGACAGATGTAAAGCGGCTGTCTATTGAAGCTCAGAATTTGAATCCAAAGGCAGAACTTACGTTAATCAATCGGATCGAAGGGCCAGTAGGATATAAGGTGTGGTCGATACCCAATTATAATGGACTCTATCTCTTCTCCAAAAAAGCCATTGCTACGGAGGATGAACTCCGCGAGGTACTCGAATTCTTTGATCGAACCATGGATAAAGATGTAGCGAATATAATGATGTATGGGTTTGAAGGGCGCCATTATAAGCTTGAGGGAGGAAAAATCATTCTTCCCGAGGAAACCTCAGAACTGCGGGTGCAAGAAGTAAATCCGTTATATTCTTTGATGATTGCAGATATTAGTAATAAGAACATTATGGAGGTGGCTCAGAAGGAGCAATTGACCTCACTTGCGGATCAGCTAAGTAAAGATAATGAATCTTTTCTGGTCGACGATCCGACCGTGTCTTTAAGCTCATCCACCTATGATGAGAAAAATGTGGAATTGTCTACAATCATTGTGGATGCTACGTACAATTACATACTAGGCAATATAACCGCTGAGGGATTCCAGAAGGAAGTTGAGAAATGGAGAGCTAGCGGAGGAAATCAGATTATTAAGGAATATGGTGAGGCTGAGCTTGGGATAGAAAAGTAAATAGGTTAGATAATCTTTGATCCACTGCGGATGACGCGGTGGATTTTTTTGTGTTATCACCATAATCATTTGATCAGATCCCTTTAAGAACGGGGCTTTATGGGGAAATGATTGTTTTCGTAACCTTGCCGACGATGTAACGTGGAACTCGTAACCAATACAAATTATGGAGGTCAAAATGGTATGAAGAAGAAATCCTTCACCATGTTGTTGACGGCACTGTTAGCGTTCAGCACATTGTTAGCTGGATGTGGTGGTAACAACAACAACCAAGCAAGTTCTGAAACTGCAAGTGGTGAGAGCACTGCTAAGCCGGTTGAGACAGAAGCACCTAAAGAAGAAGTGAAAGCAGGACCAACAGAAATTAAGATTATGCTTCCATTAAATATTCCAGAGACCCCGCCTGATACGATTAAGCTTGAACTTGAAAAATTGACCAACACGAAGCTGACCTATCAATTTTTCCCGGCTGATACTTATGAAGAAAAACTTAATTCATCCTTTGCAACCGGCTCACTGCCGCAAGTGACGTACTTGAAGAATCAGACAACCTTCATTCAGATGAAAGAAGCGATAAAAGACGGACAATTCTGGGAAATAGGTCCGCTATTAAGCGAGTTTCCTAATTTGAGTAAATTGAAACCAGAAATTCTGAATAACACGAAAGTGGACGGCAAGCTGTACACCTTATATATCGGCCGCCCTCTAGCACGTCAAGGTATCATTTACAGAAAAGACTGGGCTGATAAATTAGGACTTGCTGCACCAGCAAATGTAGATGAATTATTCGAAATGGCTAAGGCCTTCACGGAACAAGATCCAGACGGTAATGGACAGAAAGATACTACAGGTATTATTGACCGTAATGAGTTGACCTATGGAGCTTTCAAAACTGTCTCTTCTTGGTTCGGAACACCGAACACCTGGGGAGAGAAGGATGGAAAATTAGCGCCTGAATTTACATTCGATGAATATTTCGACACGATGGACTTCTTCAAAAAAGCTCGTGATGGCGGATACATTAATCAAGATTTCGCTGCTACCAGTAAAACAGATGCTGTAAATATGTTTAAGGCTGGAAAGGGTGGACTCTATATTGGGGGCTCCATGCAAGATATTGATTCCCTCAATAAAGATACTATTAAGAATAACCCTGATGCTGTTTTGGATGCGCATAGTATGGTTGCAAGTCCAGATGGAAAGTATGCTCAATGGATGATTCCAGGCTATAACAATGTTGTCTTGTTCCCAAAATCTGCTGTAAAAGATGAGGCAGAACTCAAGAAGATTCTTGCTTTCTTTGATCAAATGATGACCCCAGAAGTAGCTAATTTGATGTATTGGGGAATCGAGGGTACTCACTATACCGTTGAAGACGGTAAAGCAAAAGCTACAGATGACAAAGAATTGATTGAACGTGAAGTAAAAGGATATAAGGACAGCGTTATCGGCGAAGCTGAAACCAATGGAATGTACGAGAACTATAACACGCTGCCAGGAAGAATTCATGCGGATCAATTGGTTCTTGAGAATGTCAAGGTGGGTGTACCAGATCCAACAGCTGCGATGGATTCGGCTACGTACACAGAAAAAGGTGTTGAGCTTCAACAGATTATTACCGATGCAACTTATAAATATATCTATGGACAGATCGACAAAGCAGGGTTCGAAAAAGAAGTTGAGAACTGGAAGAACCGTGGCGGAGCTAAGATTATTGATGAGTACAACGCATTGTATAAGAAATAAAACCTAGCTGAAAAGGTTGTTGATTTTGTTTCAACAACCTTTTCTCTTCATAGTCACATGGAGAAATAAAGAGTTTGAATAAAGAAGGAGAAAGGAAGAGAATCATGCAGGAACTCACCGCACAGCCCAGTCCAGCTCCACAAATAAAGCGTGAGACTTACAAGAGCAGCAGTGAACTTAAAAAGCGTCTGTGGAGAAATAAATGGCTCTACGTCATGCTAACACCGGGAGTGCTATATTTTATTATTTTTAAATATTTTCCTATGTACGGACTAATTATCGCCTTTCAAGATTACAAACCTTATCAAGGAATAACAGGCAGTAACTGGGTAGGAATGAAGCATTTCAGCAGGTTGTTCACAGAGCCGGATTTCTTAAATATTTTAGTGAACACACTTGTGCTTTTCGGATTAAACATTCTTATCTATTTTCCAATGCCGATTATTCTTGCCCTGATGTTGAATGAACTTCAAGGCAGCTTTTTCAAAAGAACCTTTCAGACGATCTTCTATTTGCCCCATTTTCTGTCGTTGGTTATCATCGTCTCCATTTCTTTTGTAATGGTTACGATGGATGGAGGAATTATCAACGAGCTACTTTCCTATTTCGGATTTGAAAAAATTAATTTCCTGCTGAATCCTGGATGGTTCAGGCCCATGTATATTATTCAGGTGATTTGGAGAGAAGCAGGCTGGGGAACGATTATTTATTTAGCTTCTATAGCTGCCATTGATCCAGGACTTTACGAAGCATCACGTATGGATGGAGCTGGACGACTCAGACAAGTCTGGCATATTACACTTCCAGCGATTAGAGGCGTAATTATCACATTATTTATTTTGAAAATTGGTTCCGTTCTGGATCTTGGATTTGAACATGTGTTTCTGCTGCTTAACTCCATGAATCGAGAAGTTGCGGAAATTATCGATACGTATGTATATACTGCTGGTCTGAGACAAGGGCAGTTTAGTTACAGTACAGCCATTGGATTCTTCAAATCAATTGTCGGCTTGATCATGGTTATGTTGGTGAATAAAGCATCTAAGAAAATGGGAGAAGAAGGCGTTTATTGATATGTTGTGGGAGGAATAGAAATGGTAGAAGATAAAACAATCAGTGGCAGAATTTTTTCTGCTATAAACTTCACGCTGCTTGCGATCATTGCTTTAATAACTGTGCTCCCCCTTGTTCACGTTGTAGCAGGCTCTTTCACAACGAGTGCAGAACTAGCTTCTAGTAAGTTTGTACTGATCCCAAAGGTATGGAGTCTGGAAGCATACAAGTTCATCTTTTCAACGAATACAATATTTAAAGCCATGGGTGTTTCCATTGGTGTTACGGCAGTAGGTACTTTCCTCAGCTTGTTTATAACTTCTTTGATGGCCTACGCTCTTACCAGAAGAGATCTGGATGGACGTAAAGTGGTTAACTTTATGGTTGTGTTCACGATGCTCTTTCATGGTGGAATGATCCCAACCTTCCTCGTGGTAAAGGAATTGGGACTAATAGACAGTTATGCAGCGCTTATTCTTCCTTCAGCAATTAGTGCGTTTAACATGATCATTTTGAGAAATTTTTTCCAAAATATACCTGAAGGTCTGGAGGAGTCGGCCAAAATTGATGGTTGCAACGACTTCGGAATATTATTTCGAATTGTATTGCCATTATCCTTACCTGCGTTAGCGACTATCGGATTGTTCTATGCGGTTACGTATTGGAATACTTACATGAATGCGATTCTGTATTTGGATGATAGTTCGAAGTGGCCAATACAGGTTCTGCTCAGACAAATTGTTGTCCTTGCCAGCGGTATGGATCACAGCTCTACACTGGATACAACTGTTCCACCGCCAGACCAAACAATTAAAATGGCTGTTATCGTTGTTGCTACTTTACCAATAGTTTGTGTATATCCATTCATACAGAAGCATTTTGCCAAAGGTGCCATGTTAGGTTCTATGAAGGGCTAATAAGAGGAAGAGAGAGATTATTCTTTGGAAGGAGCTTGGAGATGACTGGCAGGATACCAACAACACCAATGGATTGGGCAAAAAAGGCATGCGATTCTTTAATGGATACTTATAGAGCGGGAGAGCTTCCTCCAGCACATCGTTGGCATTACCATCAAGGTGTATTTCTGTGTGGGATGGAGCTTTTGTGGAGTGCTTATCAAGAAGACCGCTATATTAACTATATTCAGGAATACGTGGATGATTTGGTAGATGAATATGGTAACTTTTATTTCGCCCGCGATGAGCTGGATGCTGTTCAAGCTGGACAACTGCTGTTTAATCTTCATAAACGGACAGGTAAACTTAAGTATCGCATTGCTGCGGAGAAGCTGAGGAATTTATTGCTTACGTTAAACAAAACCTCTGAAGGTGGGTATTGGCATAAGGATAAATATGCTAACCAAATGTGGTTAGATGGGCTTTATATGGCAGGCGTATTCTCGTTAAAATATGCTAATGTCTATGGCGATCCTAGCTTGCGTGATACAGTTCTCCATCAAGAGATGTTAATGCGTAAGTACATGAAAGATGAGACAACCGGGTTATTGTATCATGCTTGGGACGAGAGCCGCCGGATGCCATGGTCAAACCCGGAGACAGGGTGCTCACCGGAATTTTGGAGCAGATCGCTGGGCTGGTATGGTCTCGCATTGTCGCAATTTCTTGATCTGTTGGCCGTCCAAGACCCAGCCCGAGCTGAATTATCTTCTACTTTACGTGATTTTGTTGATGCCCTTATTCGTTATCAAGATCCGGTAAGTGGACTTTGGTATCAGGTCGTAGATAAGGGGCATGAGCCGGATAATTGGCTGGAGGCCTCAGGTTCATGTTTATTCGTCTATACAATTGCCAAAGCAGTGAAGCATGGCATTGTAAGTGATGTGGAAGTCGCTACAGCCGCGGCTAAAAAAGGGTATGAAGGGTTAATCCAAATCATTCAGTGGGATGAGCAGGATAGGTTGATTTTGCCGGACATCTGTATCGGTACTTCGGCTGGGGATTACGAGAGTTACGTCACTAGACCTAAAGTTAAAAATGATTTACATGGCGTAGGCGCGTTGGTGATGGCTTGTGTTGAGATGGAGAGCTTAATCCAAGGGTGATTCGATTGAATTCTTACTAGACAATGACTTGATTCTCTGGGACTGAGAATCAAGTCCTATTATTTTGTGGGAGAAGGTAGTTCTTAAATTTAATGATAATCAGGGGGTTGGGATGAAGAGATCACATTGGGCAATCCGCACAGCAGACTCAATCATGGCGAGGACACCAAAGCTCTATGAAGATAAAGGCTACAACGGAAGCTGGACGTATGACTATGGTGTCGTATTGAATGGATTTGAATGGCTTTGGAAGCAAACCGGTGATGCGAAGTATCTGCAATTCATTCAAGATCAGATGGATAACTTTATTCAGGAGGATGGCAGCGTTAAGGGTTATCGACTAGATGAATACAATATCGATCACATTAACAACGGGAAATTATTATTTACGCTATATAAAGAAACCAAGCAGGAAAAATATAAACAAGCGGCTACCTTATTTAGAAAGCAGCTAGAGACACATCCGCGAACCTCGGAAGGTGCTTTTTGGCATAAAAATATTTATCCCTATCAAATCTGGTTAGATGGTCTTTATATGGGCGCGCCTTTCTATTTAGCCTACTTGCTAGCTTTTGAAGAAGGGCAGGGGCTTGAAGATGTTACGAAACAATTTATCTTGTGTGAGAAGCATACGAAGGATTCGGAAACAGGTCTGTTATATCATGCATGGGATGAACAGCGTCTTCAACCTTGGTGTGACCGCGAGACAGGATGCTCTCCAAACTTTTGGGCGCGTTCACTTGGCTGGTATCTTATGGCTTTAGTAGATGTTCTAGAGTTATTGCCGAGTGAGCATTCCGATTATTCAGAGCTGGTGCGTATTCTAAACGATACTTTATCAGCTGTAAAGAAATATCAGGATCCTGAATCTGGCGTCTGGTATCAAGTAGTGAATCTGGGGCAACGCAAAGGGAATTACTTAGAGGCTTCCGCTTCTAGCATGATTGTGTATGCTATGGCAAAAGGTATTCGATTAGGCGTATTAGAGGCTAGTTGGTACGAACCGTTAGATCTCGCCTTCCAAGGACTTATCTCAGAGTTTGTTCTTGAGACCAAAGAAGGATGGGTCAATTTAAATAAGAATTGCCAAGTAGCAGGGTTAGGTGGAGCAGATCAACGCGACGGCACGTTCGCTTATTACATTAGTGAGCCTATTGTTACTAACGACCAAAAGGGTGTCGGTGCTTTCTTGCAAGCCTGTGTGGAGTACGAACAATTAAGAGGCTGGATCTGATATAGAATAGGAGTGCTATAAAATGTCCGTATATAATATTGAGGATTTTGGGGCGCTTAAGAATAGCGGGATGTTAGCGACAGAGGCGATTGCGCATGCGATTGAAGCGGCAAGTGAGGCTGGTGGAGGAACCGTTTATGTGCCAGCAGGTACTTTCTATACGGGTGCGATTGTTATGAAAAGCAATATTGAATTAAATTTAAATCCAGGAGCGATTCTTTCATTCAGTACGAATTCGGTGAATTATCCTGCGGTGGAATGCAGATGGGAAGGGGTGAAGCAGCAGGTTCATACGCCTTGTATTCATGGCAAAGGTTTAGTCAATATATCGATCACCGGAAACGGAACTATTAATGGTAATGGCAAAGCATGGTGGGATGTATTTCGGAACCGCCCTGAAGAGCTCAAGTACCCCCGTCCGACTTTGATTGGATTTGATAGCTGTCAGCGGGTAACGATTAAGGATGTCTCGCTAGTGAATTCTCCAAGCTGGACCGTTAATCCTGTGGGCTGCTACAATGTGACGATTGATAATCTGTCTATTTTGAACCCGGCTGATTCTCCGAATACAGATGGTATTAATCCAGAATCTTGTACGAATGTTCGGATTAGTAACTGTAATATTGATGTAGGTGATGACTGCATTGCTATCAAAGCGGGAACTGAAGATACGAAAGAGCGCATTCCATGCGAGAATATTACGATCACCAATTGTACCATGGTTCATGGACATGGGGGAGTTGTACTCGGAAGTGAAATGAGCGGAGATATTCGTAATGTAACCATTAGTAACTGTGTATTCAAACAAACCGATCGTGGCATACGAATGAAATCAAGACGTGGACGAGGAGGGACGATTGAAGATATTCGGATCAGTAATATTGTAATGGAAGACGTCATTTGTCCGTTCACACTAAATCTATACTATTTCTGTGGACCTCGCGGGAAAGAGAAGTATGTGTGGGATAAAAACCCTTATCCGATTACAGATGAAACGCCATGCTTTAGACGAATTCATTTCGCCAATATTACCGCACGTAATGTACATGCATCTGCGGGATTCTTATATGGACTTGCAGAGCAGTATGTATCGGAGATTACTTTTACGAATATTGATATCTCCATGGCACACAATGCAGTTCCCGGGCATCCGGATATGATGACAGGGATCGAAAACATGAACAATCGCGGATTTTTTCTGGGCAATGCAAGGGATGTGCAATTCCATCAGGTGAGCATCGAGAATCATGAAGGGCCTGCTTTTTATATTGAAAATGGCGAAGCCATAGAGATCATGAATTGTCATTCGAAGAACACGAGCAAGCCAGAAAAACTAGTAGAACAAGTTACAATTTCGCCCACAGAACAGAATGTGTGTCCGTAAGGGAGGAAACCATGGAGCCTGATAAGCTGAAGGAACTGTTAGGCGATCTTCCGACGGATAAACCGATTGCCGTAACTGTGATGAACCAAGAGGAGCGGGACGGATATAGTCTGGAATCCCTTTTACTGGATTTTAATGGGATTGAACAGGTGCCTGCTTACGTAGCAATCCCTTTACATAAAGAAGGGCCGTTTCCGCTGGTTGTCTTTAATCATTCTCATGGAGGGAATTACGCGAATGGACGCAATGAGTTTATTCGGAGTAGTCCCTATTTGCAACAGCCCTCTTTTGCTAAAGCGCTAACGGAGTTGGGGTATGCGGCTTGCTGTATCGACATGTGGGGATTTAATGAGCGGGGTGGCAAAACTGAGAGTGAGTTAGTGAAGGAAATGCTGTGGCAGGGGCAGGTCATGTGGGGCATGATGCTATATGACAATATTCGTATGATAGATTATATGGGCCAACGTGAGGATATTGATACGTCACGAATCGCAACAATCGGCATGTCCATGGGTGGTTTGATGGCCTGGTGGCTGGCTGCATTAGACGAACGAGTCGGGGTGATTGTCGATATTTGTGGTCAAGTAGATGCGCATACCTTAATTGCGGTAAGAGGACTAGATCATCATGGTTACTATTCTTATGTTCCCGGGTTATTGAAGCATTACACAACGCTCGATATTCAAAAGCGGATCGTTCCCCGCCCGCGAATGAGCCTGGTAGGCAGAAATGATCGGCTATGTCCCACTGAAGGAGTAGAACTCTTGGATAGGGGGCTGTCCGAAGCTTATCAAACGGCAGGGAAATCAGAACATTGGCAACCTGTCATTTCAAGTGGTGGGCATATGGAGACCTTAGAAATGCGGACTTTATGGCAGCAATTTTTGGCGAAGCATCTCTAAAATCCATAGAAGGGAACTGAACTAACGATGCTAGTAGTAGGCAAAGAATCCTTTTGTGACTATCACACGATTCAAGAGGCGATAGATTCGCTAGAGTGCGAGCCATCGGGCCAAGCAGATACGCTTTATATTTTGTCAGGCATCTATAATGAGACAGTTAGGATTTATCGTTCTTATTTAACGATTATAGGGATTGGCCTCGTAGAAATAACCATGAATCATTATGCCAAAGAGCGTGATGAAGCGGGTAAAGAAATCAATACGTTTGCTACACCAACGTTATTTCTGGGAGGCACCCACCTGGTTTTAGAGAACCTGGTGATTACCAATAGTGCTGGGCAGGGAGAACCTATTGGTCAGGCGGTAGCCGTTTATGCACATTGTGACCAAACCGTGTTCAGACATTGTACCTTCAAAGGGCATCAAGACACGTTGTTCACAGGGCCTTTGCCACCTACTCCACGAGAGCGAGGGGCATTCGGAGGCGTTCCGCTGAGAGAACATCATGCCCAGTATCGTCAGTTGTATCAGCATTGCTATATAGAAGGAACAATCGATTTTATTTTTGGCGGTGCAACGGCTTATTTTGATCAATGTGAAATCCGCAGTTTACGTCATTATGAGAACAATACAGGTTATATAACAGCTGCCTCCACACCCGAGGCACAGCCACATGGTTATATTTTCAAGAATTGCTTCTTAACACCCGACCCTGATATTGCTCCAGTGTTTCTAGGACGTCCTTGGCGTGAGTACGCTAAGACAGTATTTGTGGGTTGTCAGATGGGTTCGCATATTCATCCTTTGGGCTGGGACAACTGGAATAACTCAGCGAATGAGCAAACTGTAAGATATCAGGAATTTGGCGTGAAGGATACTGCTAATGTGCGAAAGCAACGTGTTCCCTGGGTGGATTGCTTTGAGGATGGGGAAGAAGCGCTGGATAAAGAGTTTGTTTTTGCTGGGACGGACTTTTGGAAGTAATACTGTAATTGATTAGTTTATAAAAGAGAGGCAGTCATGGACGAGTGAGATAAAGTCCTAGGCTGCCTTTTTTAAATGAATGAGCTCTTTATCATTTATTCTTTTGTTTTCTTTCAATATATATCCAAAAGTAATAGATCAACCAAAATACCATAGGAACTATTAAAACATAAGGTCTCTGGATTGCTGGAAGAATGTAAAATAAAAATAGCCCAATTAATATCGTTGGTAGCAATAAAATAAAATACTTTTTCCAATGCATTTCTTCCCCACCTTTTGTTTAATACTAAAAAAAATTTTGCTAGCTTTGAGTGTTAATGCCCTTGTATACCAAGATCACTTAATGGATAGTCACTACAATTATTAAAATGATTATGAATGTTTTTTCAAGTTAAGTCGAAGGCTAGTTTGTAGTGAATATCTTATTGATAAAATGAATGGTTCTGATGCCTATAAATTGATTATCTAATAATATTTCGGCAAATAAAGTTGTAGACTGAGTTAATTGTAGTAACATAAATAGAGGATGGTTAGTTCATTATATGAGCTAATCTCCTCTATATTTTGTTAGATTGATGAATAAAGGAATGCAGGCGATTCGCAAAGCTAATAATTTAGAGCGTTCCTAATAAAAGATGAGGTATATGTGATGCCAAAAAACGATAATATGCTGGCAATCCTATGGATGCTGAATTCGGGCGTTAAAATGACCGCAAAACAAATATCCGAAAAGTTAGAAATAAATATAAGGACAGTCTATCGGTACATTGATGCGCTAGGTGCCAGTGGAGTGCCTATAATATCCGACACTGGTCATAATGGCGGGTATAGCTTGCTGAATAATTTTATCAGAGCACCTCTGCTATTTGATATTGAAGAAAAAAAAGCACTTCTTCATGCTGCTGTTTTTGCAAAAGAAGCCGGATACCCTTTGAGTGAGGCATTAGGTAATGCGACATCCAAATTGAAAATGTATTCGAATCAGGAACAGGAAGGTGTTCTCAGCCGTCATTTAGCCGGATTTGAAGTTATAAACCGTAAGGGAGACCCTTCTATTCAGCCAGTATTGGCGGAATTGGAGCAAGCTGTAGCAAACGAATTCTCTGTAGAAATTGATTATCGCACACGCCGTGATGATCAACCCAAGACTAGGGTGATAGATCCCTATGGAATGGTTTACTGGAACAATAAATGGTATATTGTTGCATTTTGCCACCTGAGAAATGAGATTCGCAGCTTTCGGGTAGAACGGATTTTACAAATCAAGCGTACTCAAAACATATTTAAGCGTTCCGAAGCTTTTTTGGCTCGGGAATTTTTTTTGCAAAATCTATTACCTGATTTAGTCGGCAAGGACGGGTTAATTGCTTTAATTATCGAAGGTAGCTCAGAGGCGTTGGATGACTTATGCCTGCATTGGTTTTTGGGGCATCATCTGAAAGAGCGTACATCAAATCAAGCAATCTTTTTACTTGAGGAAAAATCAATTCATACCTATGTTCCTAATTTTCTCTTATCCTACGGGAAATCCATTCAAGTAATCGAACCACAGAGTTTGAAGGAAAAACTAGTTGGTGTTGTGTCGGAGTTAATGGAATATTATCAACTTTATTAGCTTCACTGACAGTGGATGTCAGTGAAGTCATTTTATAATGATGATAATCATTGATTACCGATGGTTGGTATCACTTGATGAATTATAAAATAAGGAGAACTTGCAAATGAATAATACGGTATATCTTTATGTGTTTGACACAATGGCAGACTGGGAAATAGGCTACTTAACTGCCGAACTGAACTCGGGAAGATATTATAAAAAGGGGCTGGCCCCATCAAAAATAGTTACCGTGGGAATTGATAAGACTCCAGTAACTACAATGGGTGGATTGAAAATACGGCCTGACATCAAATTGGATGAGTGCAGCATTGAAAGATCAGATCTATTGATTTTACCCGGTGGAGATACATGGACAGAAACCATTCACCACCCCCTCTTAAAAATCGCTGAGAGGTGTTTAAGGGAAGGGATATGGGTTGCAGCGATTTGTGGTGCTACAATGGGACTTGCCCAGACAGGATTGCTGAATTCACGTGGGCATACAAGCAATGATCTGGAATACCTTAAAATGATCTGTCCCACTTATACAGGAGAAAAGTATTACAAAATGGAGTCTGCTGTAACTGATGGAAAACTGATCACAGCATCTGGAATAGCTCCGTTGGAATTTTCTGCACACATCTTGAAAGCTTTGGATGTGTTTTCTCCAAAAACATTAGACGCCTGGTATAGCCTGAATAAGACTAGTGATTCTAAATATTACTATGAGTTGATGAATTCAATACAATGAAGGTATCAGCATTAATATGGACAAAATGCCACATGAGTAACAATATAAATGTTCGTTCAACAGGAATTCTAACGGAGTACGATAGTTAAGCATAAAGGGTTAAGGTACTTAAATCTATCGTTTTTTGAGTGGAACATCTCGTCACTTCCCACGAAAGGAAGAGGGCATCGTGATAGCTCTTTTTGAAGCAGAGCAACGCTCTTGCTCCGCGACTTATTGAGGCTAACGACAATATCGTCCAGCAGTTTTGGCGTTTGTACTACCGCCGCGATCCGTTCGATGACGTAGCTTTCAGCGTGTCGTATATTCGATGCGCGACAAGCGTTGCCCCGCACTGAGGGCATCTCATGAGCCCCGTCAGATAGTATGACTTTGCTCCCTTAAATTTTCAAAAAAAAATTTAAGGAGCAGAGCTATCATAAAATATGTAAATGCAGATATTATCTTTCCGGAAGAGTTGCTAAAAGAAATTCAGAAGTACATTCATGGCCGCATGGTTTATGTCCCGACCCCTGAAAAGTTGCATAAAAAATGGGGATTCACTTGTAAGTCACATCAAGCTTTCTGATGTGGCTTTTTGTGTAGAATTTGATTTTAAATCAAATTCAGTATATTTTCAATCAGCACCTTTTGATACCATAAAAGTAAAGGGGGAGAGGTTATATGGATAAAAAGATTAAACTACTATACACACAAGATATTTTGAGACAGTCCGCGCAATGTTTTGGAATACGTGAAGACTCAATTTTCGAATTAAATGGGTTTCAAAATTTCGTTTATTCCGGGGTAGTTGGAGATCGAGAAGTTATTTTAAGAATTGCCCATGTCACACATCGGAATGAATTATTAACAAGAGCGGAACTAGATTTTATCATGTTCCTGGCCGATCGCGGAATGAAAGTAGCGAAGCCCATTCAGTCTTTATCAGGGGATCTTATTCATATAATTGACGAGTCCTTTGTTGTGACAGCTTTTGAGAAAGCACCCGGCAGAAATGCAGTAATAGCCGAGGAGAGCAATACGTTTTATGAGAATATCGGTCAAATGGTCGGGAAAATACATAAGTTTTCACTTAATTATTCGTCGCAACATTCACGCTATGAATGGAATGATAATGCCCTATTAGCCTCATTTAAGAAATATTGTCCGTTAGAATTACACGATAACTTTGATCGTTTAATTACTGAAGTTAGCGCTCTACCCAAGGAAAAAGATACGTACGGTCTTATTCATGGGGATATCAGCCCTGGCAATTATCTTAATGATGGGGACAAAGCCTTTATTATTGACTATGATGACGCGGAATATAGCTGGTTTGTTTCTGATATTGCTACACCATTATTTTATGAAATCCCTATTCCGTGGGTTGTGTCTGGAGATGTAAGGAAGGAGATTGCAAAGCGTTACTATTGCAACTTCTTAAACGGCTATTGTAAGGAAAATACTGTGAGTCAAGATTGGTTAAACAAAATC
This sequence comes from Paenibacillus sp. FSL H7-0737, assembly GCF_000758545.1. Classification (NCBI taxonomy): domain Bacteria; kingdom Bacillati; phylum Bacillota; class Bacilli; order Caryophanales; family Paenibacillaceae; genus Paenibacillus; species Paenibacillus sp. FSL H7-0737. The sequence continues at coordinate 2,234,774 of NZ_CP009279.1, forward strand.
CCATTATTTATTAATTTAAGGCAAGCTAGAGTTTTAGCCGCGCTCTATAGAAGCAGAGATTTTAACGCTCCGGATTGGAGCGAATGGGATGAGCAAGCCCGACGCTTCTACTATGAAAATTTGTTAAATAACACTCCCTATATTGATATGGACTTTTTGCGTTAACCGGGTACGATACTTTAACAAAGCCAGAAAAGGAAGGGCCATCCCACAAAGGATGGCCTTTAAACTTGCAGTTACAGACAGCGCGGAACCTTATCACAAGTAGCGGCAAGTTTTATAGGTGAAATAAAATATCCCCTCGAAAAGGGGCTTGGTTCTAGGTCACAAATGTGATGTATGGACTCGAAATTGCTCAAACCGATTTTAAGAAAAGCTTGTTTTCGTTATTTCTGATATTCGTTTCGCAGGATACTCATTAGAATACGATCATACTTCTGCCCGTCTCTTAGTACAGATTCCCGCATCGTGCCTTCAACTTGGAATCCGACTTTTTGATAGGCATGGATTGCACTATTATTGTAACTGATGACATCGAGTCCGATTCGATGTAAGTTCAGTTCACAGAATCCATACCTTAGAATCAAACGCAACGCATCAGTGCCGTAGCCTTTGCCCCGAAAGTTTGGATCGCCAATGCCAATTGCCATTTTTCCACATTGATTGTTCCATTCGATGCTAAACAGAGCAACAAATCCAATAAGTATATCGCTTTCGATAGTTCGCAAATGAAATTCCATACTTTTTGTACTATTGTTGTTCGATTTCTCGAATGATTCAATAGAATCCGGCATGACGAAGTCAGTATCCAAGTTCCTTAGATATTCCGCATCTTCACTCCATAACGCCAAGGTTGTGGCATCTTCAGGGCGGGATGCGCATAAACGAACTAATTGCCCAGAGAAAAGTGATTTGTTAATTGACACTGTAATCCCCCATATCTTGCAAACGGGGACGTGTTCATTAATGCCCCCTGTTTACAGTTGAAATTTGAACCGTAGAGAAATCAGGGTGACAATCATTGGCACACACTCCTTTATTATTGTAAGGATATTTTACTTAAACTTACCCTAAAAAGATAGTCCAACAAGCGCAATGTCTAGTAATTCAATTGGATTTTCTTCGTGGCTGGATATCGTAGGGGATAGACTTTTACCAGCTATTCCTGGCTTCGGTGGACAGATTAAAGATGAAGTATTGCATGCTCGATTTCTACCAAAGATTATAGCGGCAACTGCATTTGGAGAAATTAATGGTGTAGTGACAGAACGCATAGAAAACCTCGCAAAATTATTTAAATTAGCAAAGCTTCCCTACGTTATTAAAAAGGATATGCAGTCGTATCTAATCACACATTCCGTATCAGACATTGCCATGTTGAGCATTTTGCATTCTGAGAATAAGATCATTGACAAAGAAACAGCCAGAACCAGAAAGACGGCACGCAAAATAACAGTCACTTTAGAAGCGTATCTAAGGGCAATACAAAAAGCAGGTGTTTCAATTGACCCACCAATGCTTAAAAAGGTGCTTAAATTTCCAAACTTATTGTTGGATCTTTTCTTTATGACATGGCTACGAACTAAAATGGTTAGGGATATGATGCTGCCGGATTATGCGAATAATGCTAACAATGAGATCGTGCAGCTGAGTAATGATTTAATGAAATTTTTAAGTCAAAATGATATCAAATCTTAAATACATGTTCAGTAATTTTTTTCACGAAACCTTACAAAAGTGTTAGGTAATTGTCATCTAGATCAATGAAATGTCATCTAGATCAATGGCATCAACCTAACAGCTCCTCTATACTAATCCATTGAGAGGATTAATTTTAAGGGGGAGTTGGTCGTGAGGTTTTTTGAAATGCTGCTATTCTTTTCAAGTGCTAGTTTTTTTGGACTCCTGTTCATTTTAAATCAACGTATTCGAAGATCTGCTATGCTCCTGACAAGCGGAGCAGGCTACATTTTTTTAGTGATACATTTACTTGTCGAAGGATACAGGGTTCAGCTTGTATTTTTATACGGATTTACAATCCTGATGCTTATGCTTTCACTTATAGACGTTTTTAGAACGCGGAAAGTCGCTCGGACTGCTTCGCGAATTCGTAGGGTGCTGGGCCGCCTTTTTATCGTGTTTGGGCTAATCGCAACGGGGTGCTTCCTATATGTGTTTCCTGTATTCGACTTTCCGGCGCCAACCGGCGAGTTGCAGGTAGGCACGCAAATCTTTCATTTCATAGACCAAAACCGTGAGGAAACATTTAGCAAAACCGCGACAGGCAAGAGAGAATTGATGGTTCAGGTATGGTATCCGGCTCAAGATGGCACTGGCAAGTACGCTCCCTTTATTCCAGATACCCAGATTTTACGTTATATGGCCACGAACTATGGCCTTCCCCAGTTTACTTTACAACACCTAAAGTACGTATCCAGTCATTCTTATTCGGGGGCTGAAGTCTCTTCTGCACAGATTTCATACCCACTGATCCTTGCGAATCCCGGCTTCGGCTCTTCCAGGTTCCTCCACACGGCGCAAGCTGAATATCTCGCGAGTCACGGATATATCGTGGCAGTGATTGACCACACCTATAATACATTTGCAACCGAGTTTCCGGACGGTCGAATCACGACCAGCACAACCAACGATTTATTCTCGCCTGACCATGATTACCAGACGGAAAGAGGTAATCGCGACAAGTTGGGTAAAGTTTTAACCGACGATGTGGCGTTTGTGCTGGACCAATTCGAGCTCATCCAATCGGGGAAGATTCCAAGTCATCTAAAAGGGAGAGTTGATCTCGGTAATGTCGGAGTGTTCGGTCATTCCATCGGTGGAGCGACGGCCTATGACGCTTCTTACGATCCGCGAATCGCGGTTGGAATAGACTTTGATGGAGGGCTTTATCGATTGCGTGACAGAGAGGGTCTGCGTAAGCCGTTTTTGTTCATCCACTCGGAAAGCGAATTTGAAAAATTAAAAATGGTGATGGATAACCGGGTCTACACGGATTCAGAGCTTAACCGTATGGGCTCAACAAGAGAGTGGGAGGATAAAGTAACGGAAGATAAAAAGTTGGAGCTTGAACGGATGCGCCAAACAGTCGACGTAGGGGGACAAGTCCTCTATATCGAAAATACGGAGCATTTGAATTTTACCGACGTACAGTTCATTACTCCGATATTCAAAATACTGGGCATTACCGGAAAGATTGCTCCTGAAAGAGCAAACTCCGTTATCAATGCCTATATGCTGGATTTCTTCGATATGTATCTGAAAAATCAAGGCGGAATCTTAATGAAAGGACCGAATAGTCGCTTTCCGGAGGTAAAGTTCGTAACCTCACTATTATAAATTACGTAACAGGCTACCGATTTTGATAAGCTCCTCTTCAAGTAGACAGGGGTTTAATTAATAACCGTTACTTGAAGGGGAGTTATTATTTTGTCTAAGAAGAATGAATACAAGATCTTTTGGATAATCAATGGATACTCGTAATTGAGCGTATGATTTCATCTTTGAAATGGCTCTTGGCTTCTATTTGAGCTCACTGGCCTTCTAGAATTCATAGATTATATAATATAGGGATTAGCTTCGATTGTTTCCGCTTTGGCAACGGCTTCCTCCAATGTCATGCCAGTAAAATTCTGCGCATGGAGGAATCGTCCGCTCTTCTTGTCATCCACAAAAGCACCTACCGCGATTCCGGGAATAACGTTCTCCACTGCTCCAGGTGCGTTTGGGCCTCCTAGATCGGTTCTGCACCACCCTGGATCCGTAATATTAATCAAAACGTTGGTGCCTTCCAGCCTCGATGCCAAATCCTTCGTAAATTTATCAAGGGCTGCTTTGCTTGCTGCATATCCTGCCTGCTCTGGTTCATTCTTAATTCCGCTTGTTGTATTGATGACACGTCCGAAGCCCCGTTCAATCATCTTAGGAATCAATCGGTGGCAAATCGTCGCAATGGAAATGAAATTAATTCGGAAGCTCATATCGAAGTCTTCCACAGGAGTTTGCCAGTAATCTCTTCTGTAAGCGATTTGCACGGCTGCATTGTTGAAAATAATATCAACAGGGATTTCTTTAGCTTCAATGTCATCTAGCATGGCAACTACTTCTTCGTGATTGGCAAGCTCGGCTTGTACGCAATATGCATCAACACCAAGCGCTTGTACCTCTTCCTTCACTTTCTTGGTATGTTCTAAGTTTCGACTATGTAGAATAAGGTTACACCCTTGCTTGGCCATGAAAATCGCTGTCTCATAACCGACGCCTCTGCTTGCCCCCGTAATAAGTGCCCATCGTCCTTGTACGTTTACCATAATAAGCCCTCCTTGTAATCAGTAGTTAATTTGCTAATGCTATCAGAATAAAGATAGATTATATCCTATTTTACACTGTAAATAATAAATTTGATAGCAGATTGTTAGTTATTATAATGTTGTTATTACATAATAAAACTAACAAAATAATTGAACTACTTAATGGAGGGGCATATGAAACAAATTAGAGTCTTTGGACCGCAGAATTTCAGAGTCGCAACGACGGAAGTTCCGTTATTGGCACCCTACGAGGTATTGATCGACCTGCAAACTTGCGGCATCTGGCTGTCGTGATGACCGGCTGCCTACTAGTCTTACTAAGTTATCGTTTCTTACAGTTAGCTATGCTCGCCCTTATTTGGGTCAGTTACTATTTAAGATTAGGCTTTATCTAAACGTGTTATGCCTTCAGACGCTTTACATCCTGTTTAGGAGGAAAACCAAACATGCGGGAATACTCACGGCTAAATTGCGAAGGACTTTCATAGCCTACTCGAAATGCCACATCTGTGGCATCTGCTGACTCGGTTAGTAATAACCGGCGGGCTTCCTGAAGTCTCAGATGTTTTTGGAACTGAATAGGGCTCATTGCAGTTACTTCTTTAAAGTACCGATGAAACGAAGAAACACTCATATTCGCTATTTCGGCAAGCTCCTCAATCTTAAAAGAACTAGCATAGTTATTCATGATATGTTCAATAACATCTTTGATTAGATGAGTTGAGCTTCCTTCCATTACAATATGCTCCAATGCAATCCCATTTTGCCCTTGTAGCACCCGATAAAGAATCTCTTTTGTAAATAATGGAGCTAACACTGGAATGTCTTTAGGCTGATCTAACAATCGAGCTAACCGTAGGACCGCATCCATTAAGGAAGACTCCATCTGGCTAACAAACATAGCTCGCTTAGGATTTTCTTTAGCGTAAATTCGAACTTCAGATTCCTGTAAAACCTCTAAAATTTGACTTGTTGTAAATTCAAGCTTGAACCCTAAGTATGGAACATCGGAAGTGGCTTCAGTGACTTGGGCGGTAACTGGCAGGTGAACGGATGCAATGAGGTAATCGGAGGGGGTGTATCTAAAACGCTCCTGTGCCAGCCATACCTCCTTAGCCCCTTGTACCACCAAACATAAGGAAGGTTTGTAAACTCCATGCTTTGGTATGGACGCATTCGAGTCACGCATGAAAAATAAAGAGGGAATAGCAGTTTGGTGAACACCATCTTTTTCTGTGTAATGGTCAATGATTTTTACGAGTTCATTCTGCTGTTTAGTGATTATTTCAGGCATTTGATCCTCTCATTTCGTTATCTCTTTATAGTCTGATTATAGTCTATATTCATCCCTTACATAAGTGTTAGTGAGAGGATTAGGCAAACATTTGGCAAGAATGGGATAACGGTCGCTTTATCATCAGGTACATAATAAGGATATGCAAACAGAAAGAGGATTTACACATAATCATTGAAAACTTGGAGGGTAATATTATGCAAAAAGTAGTTTTGAACAATAATGTTGAAATGCCTATACTCGGTTTTGGTGTTTATCAGATTCAAGATGCAAATGAATGTGAGCAAAGCGTTTATGACGCTATTATGGCAGGTTATCGCCTGATTGATACTGCCGCCTCTTATCTAAATGAAGAAGCAGTTGGCAGGGCTATTAAACGGAGTGGCGTGGCAAGAGAGGGATTATTTATCACTACAAAGCTTTGGGTTCAAGATACGGGTTATGAGCGCACAAAGAAAGCATTTCAAAAATCACTGAACCGATTACAGCTTGATTATTTGGACTTGTATTTAATTCATCAGCCATTTGGCGATGTGTTTGGCTCATGGCGAGCTATGGAGGAATTATATCGTGAGGGCAAGATCCGTGCGATCGGCGTTAGTAATTTTCACCCGGATCGTTTGATTGATTTAATTCTTCAAAATGAAGTAGTCCCAGCTGTTAATCAGGTTGAAACGCATCCATTCAACCAGCAAATCGAAAATGCGGAATTTATGAAAGAAAATAATGTTCAAATCGAGTCATGGGCACCTTTTGCTGAAGGGAAAAATAATTTGTTCCAGAATGAGTTACTGGTATCCATAGCTGAAAAGTATAATAAATCCGTGGCTCAGGTGATTTTACGGTGGCTCACACAAAGAGAAATCGTTGTGATTCCGAAGTCAGTTCGTAAAGAAAGAATTATCGAAAACTTCAATATCTTTGATTTTGAATTAAGCCAAGAGGATATGGCATCCATTGCTAAGTTAGATACGAATCAGAGTTTGTTCTTTTCACATCGGGATCCTGAAATGGTGAAATGGATTGGTACTCGTAAACTCGATATCTAACATATTTTCGAATGAACTACTTTGTAATTACTCCAATCTTATGAGATAATAGAGTTTTTCCGTTGATTCTATTTTTCATGGCATAACGTGATATGCCTGATCAAATATTGGAGGTAGGCTTGTTGGCGACACAGTATCCTTTTGAATATGATCGGACCAGACCTTTTATGGAGCAAGTAGGGGAATGGGTCGGCGATGTATTCTATGAAATTCTTCCTGAGGCAGGGTTTGAAGTTCGTGATGAACAGATTTACATGGCGTTTCAGGTGGAGCGAGCTTTTGCTGAGAAGAAGACGATTTTTGCTGAGGCAGGGGTCGGTACGGGTAAGACTTTAGTGTATTTGTTGTATAGCATTTGTTATGCAAGGTATATGGGCAAACCTGCGATTATCGCCTGTGCGGACGAGTCCTTGATTGAGCAGTTGGTGAAGCCAGAGGGTGATATTGCCAAGCTTGCGAAGCATCTGAATATGAATATTGATGCCAGACTAGCGAAATCTCCAGATAAATATATGTGTCTGAAAAAGCTGGATCATGCTCGCAACAATGATGATGGGAGCTTGCCGCTGGAGAGTTTATATGGTACTTTACCTGATTTTGTGCATTCTCATGCACCGATGCAGCAGTTCCATGCCTACGGCGACCGTAGGGATTATCCAGATCTGAATGATGAACAATGGAATAAGATCAACTGGGATACGTTTCAGGATTGTTTTACTTGTGATATGCGTCATCGCTGTGGACAAACGTTGTCCCGTGATCATTACCGGAAATCAAGCGACCTGATCATTTGTTCCCACGATTATTACATGGAGCATGTCTGGACTTATGAAGCGCGTAAACGAGAGGGTCAAATTCCTCTGCTTCCAGAGCATTGTGCAGTTGTTTTTGACGAAGGGCATTTGTTAGAATCTGCTGCCATGAAGGCGTTAGGCTATAAAATGAAGCATGTTGTCTTTGAAGAACTAATCTCTCGTCTGCTACAGAATGAGATTCGTGAAACGCTTGCTGTTCTTATCGATGAAGCAATTATGCAAAGTGAGCAAATGTTTAAACACATTCGTCGTCAATGCCGCACCATTCCTGGATCGGATCGAAAAAGCATTGAGCTAAATGCATCGCTAATCCGTGAGGTGCATCGCATGCGTAGTGTAATTGCCGCTATTGAAGAAGAATTAGTATTCGAAAGTGGACTGTACACGATTGATGAATATCAATTGCGGATTGTGGAAGAACGTTTGGAGACCATAGAGATCGCATTGAGGTTGTTTGAGGATTCAGGTGCATTAATCTGCTGGGCGACAGAAGATAGCGATGGCTTAACGCTATCTGTCATGCCGCGTAATGTTAAGGAAGTACTTCAAGACAGTTTATTCACGCAAAAAATGCCAATCGTATTCTCTTCGGCTACATTATCCGTGGATAAATCATTCCAATACTTGAAGGATAGTCTTGGAATACACGACTTCCTGTCTTTCTCTGTAGACTCACCTTATGATTATGAGCACCAGATGAATATCTATGTACCTGAGCTTCAGAGCGGTGATTTTACTGAGAAAATGAAGATCTCCCTGAAGCTAATTCAGCAGACAGAAGGAAGAGCCCTGTTGTTATTCCGTACTCGAGAAGAACTTCTGCAGTTCAAGCAGCTCAGCTCGCAGAGAGCAGAATCCAGCAAGTATTCTTTCCTCTATGAAGGGGATCAGGAGATCAGCTATCTGATCTCAGCTTTTCAACGGGATGAGCATAGTGTGCTTTGTGCGGTGACGCTGTGGGAAGGATTAGATATACCAGGACCTTCACTATCTAATGTGATCATTTGGTCGCTACCTTATCCTCCGCTCGACCCTGTATTTATGGCAAAACGTGCGGAGACCTCCAATCCTTTTGAAGATGTGGATTTGCCTTACATGCTGCTAAGACTTAAACAAGGAATGGGACGTCTGATCAGAACGGGTACGGACCAAGGAATTGTGACAGTGCTTGCGGAAGCTGAAGGACAACATCCCGTTCACGAGTATATTACTTCTGTACTACCGAAGGGAACTAAGCTCCAGAAGCTTGAAGTGTAAATTCAGAAATTTAATATAGGAACACAATCGCTCTTTTGGTGAGGTGGATGCTCTGGCATGCTGCTTCTCGAAGGAGCTTTTTTTTGCGTGAATTCAAGCATAAGGAATACTAATCTTACGGATAGTATATTGGTATTTAACTTTCGAGCCATGGCGTATTATTGTTGATTCATGGGGGAAGGGAAATACATACCTCCGTCATCTAGAGATTCATACAAGGGGTGTACACGACATGGGGGATTCACAGGGATTATACCAATCGAACAATAAGAAACAAGTTGGTTTTGCACTTGGCATTGGGTTAACCTTAATCATTGCATTAGTCGCAAAATATTTAGCTGGCTTTCCTTTTCTCTCTATTATGGGCCAATTGGTCATTGCCATCTTAATCGGAATTATTTGGCGGGCAACAGTTGGAGTGCCGGGTACGATCACCCATGGCACTGATTTTTCCAGCAAAAAGCTGCTACGTCTAGGGATTATCCTACTCGGTATGCGGCTGAATTTAATGGATATTGTTGCTGCAGGTCCACGGGTATTTCTACTGGCTGTGATTGTGATCGTATTTACGATCTCTGTTGTATACGGACTTGCCCGACTATTCAAGGTTGATAAGCGACTCAGTATCTTAACAGCCTGTGGAACAGCGATCTGCGGTGCGGCAGCGGTGGTGGCGATTGCTCCACAAATCAAAGCCAAAGACGACGAAACTGCGATTGGCGCAGCGATAGTTGCAATTTTAGGTACAATATTCACGTTGCTATACACATTTTTGTATCCTTTACTAGGCTTATCGAATCTAGGCTATGGGGTTTTCTCTGGAGCGACCTTACATGAAATTGCTCACGTCATTGCAGCAGCAGATGCAGGTGGGAGTGCAGCAGTAGATATGGCGGTTATCGTCAAATTGACTCGGGTGGCCTTACTCGTTCCTGTCGCTATCTTAATTGGGGTTTGGACCAATCGTGCAGAAAGAAAAGTGCAAGGTGGACAGTCTAAAGCCTCATGGAAAAGCATTCCTATTCCTTGGTTTATTCTAGGCTTCTTACTTGTCAGTGGTGTGAATTCATTAGGGATCGTATCTGCATCAGTGGCAAATGGAATCGTAACGATAGCTTATATGCTAATCGCTATGGCGATGGCTGGACTTGGTTTAAACGTTGACTTGGCGGCATTTAGACGACTGGGGATGAAATCTTTTGCAGCAGGGCTTATAGGTTCGGTCTTGTTGTCCTTAGTTGGATTTACATTAGTTCACTGGTTTGGTCTGGCGTGATCTTTTGCATACATTAGAATCGTAAGAAATGAACTACTTCATATCTAAAAATGGTCCTTCTGTGTATCATTTCATGTGGCTGGGTATGCATGATATGGATGGAGGGACATAAGTTGAAATATTGCATAGGGGAATTTGCTTCCATTCTCGGTGTGACTGCGGATACGCTGAGGTTATACGAGAAACATGATATTGTTAGGCCCACTAAAGATAACAGCAATAATTACAGATATTTTAATGATTTAGATGCAAGAGATTTGCTAATGAGTAGATGGTACAGAAGTATAGGGATTCCATTGCCTGAAGTGGCAAACCTGATGAAGGAGTCTTCCTTAGAACAAGTTATGGGTAGGATGCAAGAAACAGCGTTGAATTTAGAAGAAGAGATCAAGCAGAAGACGATGCTGCTTAATAAGATGAATGAAATTCATAAAGAACTCAGGGGATTAGAGTCCTCTTTATATACGTGTAAACTTAAACAACTGCCAGGTATGTACAGACTAAAGCAAACGGATAAGAATGCATTAATAAAAAATGATATGGTTAAAAGTTTGGTCAACACTTGGATGGATTTACTTCCTTATGCATTTTATTCTTTTAGAATTGAAGATACAGATAACTTTGTCAGCGAAAACAATAATTTTGATTACAGCTGGGGCCTTACCTTACTAGAGGAAGAAGCGCAAAAATTCGAAATGGATAGCGAAGAATATGCAGAGTATATTAGCCCAAGTCATTGTATCTCAGCTACCATATTATGTCCGGATGAAAAATATATCACGAAGAACTCTTTGGAGTTCATGATCGACTATATCGAGGCTAATCATTATGCCATAGCGGGAGATGTGGTCGGGAAATTATTGCTTACTGAGAAAATCGAAGGCCAGAATAGATTTTATTTGGAAGTGAATATCCCAATCCAATAGCTTCTCTTATTAAACATCTGCTCTTTGAGCAGATGTTTTTTTCTAGTTGGACAAAAAGTATACATTGACCTTGGTGCAGCACCAAGGTTTAGACTTCGTTATATAGCCTGTCAGATTGCGTTGTTGATTAATCATTAAGTTTGTGAAAATTATCACGTTATCTGCATCAGGTTATAAGATATTAGACACTGGGGGAGAACAGAATGCGGAACAGAAATTTCGTTAAGAAAATGCTCATGTTATCTTTTTGTATGGTGCTGATCGTTTCCATGCTGAGCGGATGTACGGGAAATGGGGAGTCGGCTAATTCGTCGTCATCGTCCTTTAAAGCGGGTACGTTCACTGGGGAAGCGGAAGGTAAAGAGGGAATTATTAAGGTAGAAGTAACTATGGATGAGCCCGATAAAATTAAAGATATTAAGATTGTAAGCCAATCGGAAACAGGGGGCCTAGGCGATAGCGCACTTGAAAAAATGAAAGAACAAATTCTAGAAGGTCAAACCTTGGCGGTTGATGCTGTTAGTGGTGCCAGTCTTTCCAGTGAAGCCATGCTTGCCGCTGTAGAGGATGCCGTAACCAAAGGTGGAGGAAATCTTGAAGTCCTCAAAGCTGGAGGTGTCAAAAAAGCCGGTGAAGGGAAAACAGAAAAACTGGAAACCGACGTTGTTGTAGTGGGCGCTGGAGCATCCGGTGTATCTGCGGCGGTTACAGCAGCTGATAAAGGTGCGAAGGTTATTATTATAGAAAAAACTGGTGTCATCGGGGGAGCAAGTAATCTGTCATGGGCAGGTAAGTTCTACAACTCCTCTGCCGCTACTAGTAATAATCTAAAAGTAAATGTGGAAAAAGAAATTGCGGATTGGATTGTCAACAATCACTGGAGAGTGGATGCAGCAGCGATTAGACAATATGTTACTAAATCCGGTGAAACTTACGATTGGTTAGCCGAAAAAGGATATAAAACTAGCTTCCTGAACTTCTTCGGTGAACAATTACATGTGCTGCCGGCTTATGAAACCCGTGAAGAGACCCTTCGGAAAATGTTGTCCGAATCAGTTGAACAACATGGCGGACAAGTGATCACAGAAACGACTGCCAAGAAGCTGAATACGAATGAAGCTGGAGAAGTTACGGGCGTAGTCGCTGAGAAAGCAGACGGTACAACGCTAGAAATCTCAGCGAAGAGTGTCATAATGGCAACGGGTGGTTATGCCGCAAATAAAGAGATGGTTAAAGAGGCTTTTGGTTTCGAAGGGGTTAACGGTGGATTAGGACAAAACGTAGGGGAAGGTCTCGAAATGGCATGGGAAGCTGGAGCCAAGGTACCGGACAACTTCGGTGGACAAATGCTTCACCAAACATTAGCTAGAGCAACCCAAGGTCTAAAAGCACAATATGAGCCTTTTGAAGCAAGTTATCCACTAATGTTGACTTATCTTCCGAATTTCATGAATGTAGGTACTTCTGGCGCAAGATTCAGAGATGAAGCAGCGACTCTAACTTCGGTTGCAGCAGCGAATACAAGTGCATTTAATGGACCCTATCATATGGTTATTGTCTCGAAATCCCAATTGGATGCACTTCAGACCAAAGGAATGAACGGTGTTCATGCACCAAGTCTTCCAGGAATGCCACCGGAATTCTATGCTGAATTTGCGGATCAATTTACACTTGAGAACACTTGGGCAAATGTCGGGAAAGTATTTGATTCGATGGTGGAGAACGGAGATGGCTTCAAAGGAAATACGATTGAAGAATTAGCTACGAATGCAGGAATGGATGTTGACGTGTTTGTAGAAAATTACAATAGTTATAAAGAAGCGACAAAAACTGGTGTTGACTCTGAATTTGGTAAAGCTGCTGAGTATTTAGAACCTATGGGTGAAGAAGGTCCATATTATGCAATCATAGCTGAGATCAATAACTTGGGTTCTGTTGGGGGCTTGCTAGTAAATACAAAGTTCCAAGTTCTGAATGATAAACGGACGCCAGTGAAAGGATTGTTTGCTGTGGGTCTTGAATCTGAAGGCGTGTTGTTTAACGATACTTATGTTGGAAACGGCGTTGGTATTGGGTACTCCTTTACCTCAGGTCGTCTTGGCGGGGAGAGCGCGGCAAACAGTGCTTTGACAGCTAATTAACGACAATTTCCCGGAAAATAATTGAAGATTTTTAAAGACGCAGGGTGGAGAGCCCTGCGTCTTTTTTTGCTGGAGCTTAGAGCCATTCCTCTTTTAACAAAGATTTGAGATGCTCTACGTTAGCTGCCCCAAGCTTGCTAGCGATTCTTTGCTCTAATTCGATTTTGGTGATCATCATTCTTTGATTGCATTCGATACCCTTCTGGGTAAGGATGATGTTTTTGTCACGTTGATTTCCTTTGACCTCCACGGCTTCTACATAGTTGAGGGATAACAGTCCTTGAATACTTTTATGCGTACCCTGTCTTGAAATATGAATAATTCTACTGATTTCTGAGATTGTGAGCATTTCATGTTTTTCAAGAACTGCTAGGATATGGGATTCAGTCTTATTAATTTGGTCCGGGTCTTGGTCAGTCACTATTTTACGTAGGGCTAGATGTTTCTCACTAAGTAAATCAATAAGATTCATTTCTTGCAGATGGTTATCCATGTGAACACTCCTAAATCATCGCTCATTAATCCAAGTATAAGTCATTTGTATTCATTGTCAACTTGGTTGACTTAGTTCGAATGGCTGTGATATTGTAATCCAGGTTGACAATACTGAGAGATAAAAGGAGCTTGAAGATGGGAAGAAACAAAAAAGAAGCATTATTATTTACATTCATCATGTGTGCTTTGATGGTGCTGGGTATGAGCATTTACAATGTAGCGCTGATGGAGGGCTGGTCAGGTACGTTAGTTAAAGATGTGATCATCGGCTACGTACCTGCGTTTGTAGTTGCTTTTATTCTGGATGTCTTTGTTGTAGGGAAAGTTGCGAAAGGGATCGCACATAAGCTGGTAAAAGAGAATGATCCGATGATCAAAAAAATCATGTTCATCTCCTTTTTTATGGTGACCGGAATGGTGCTGTTTATGTCCTTCTATGGCGCAGTTCTTCATGTAGGGTTCACCTCAGCACTACCGATGGCTTATCTGTCTGCGATAGGTAAGAATTTCATTGTTGCACTTCCACTGCAAATTCTATTAGTCGGGCCTCTTACACGATTTATATTTGTGAAAATTACTCCTGCTACTGCATAGAGAATGTTTACATCACCATTACGCAAATCTGCAGGTTAGGTAATACTATTACTCTATATTGATAGAAACTATCAATAGGAGTGAAAATCTACTTGAAACCCACAGGTAAAGCTATTGTTTCTCTTATGCTTACAGCTGAGATGTTGTTAGGTTCCGCTTGGATGGCAGGTCCAGCAGTGGCTGCATCCGTTCAATCAGGTACGCCTTATACGGCAGATGGTCAATACAATGTGAAGATTCCTCATATTATTGTTAATCAAGTTTATGGTGGGGGTAACACTGCCGATGCATCAGGTGGATTTTTCTCGAAAGGTTACATTGAATTATATAACCCAACCGATTCCGATGTGAGTTTAGTAGGTTGGTCTGTACAATATTCGGATCCTAAGCTCGCTGGACAATGGAGCAAGTTAGATTTGAACGGAACTATTAAAGCTCATTCTTCTTATCTCATCACCGATGATGCCAACAACAAGGATCACAAAAACGATATCAGTGCCAAAGGCGATCAGTCCTGGCCGGGGATGTATTTTAATAACAAAGGCATGAAGGTTGTTCTGCTAAGCAGTACAGACTTGCTGCAGGTTGTGAATCCATTTCAAACAATGTCAAGTAGTTACGTGGACATGATTGGTGTAGCAGCAAATGATGATAATGCTAAGATAGATGGATACGAGACGGACTATCCTACGGGGAAAGCGGAAGGTACTTCTAAACAAAAGTCTGTTCGACGCGTTGGTTTCGTAGATTCAGACAACAATAAAGCAGATTTCAAACAGATTAGCTTTGATGCCTTAGATGCTTCAGCTTTGGCCTTGGCAAAGCCGCATAACAGCGCAGATGGACAATGGGGAATAAATGTAGGCGATCTTGGCATCGCAACTCAGAATCTTTCAGAAGCAAAGCTCGGATCGCCTTATTCGGTAACATTGTCCGTTTATGGGGGAGTACAGCCTTATTCTTTTGAAGCTACGGGTTTACCGGACGGATTATCACTGGATGCAGCATCTGGGAATATTAGTGGAACTCCTACGAAAGTAGGGGCGGCCACCGTAAGTATCGCAGTGTATGACAGTTCGACACCCCGGAAGAAGACAGAAGCTATAGTACCACTGAATGTGGCGGAAGCCGCAGCACCTTTGACTCCAGATCTACTTAGTGTAACTAAGATCGGCGGATACGCTGTAGGCGTGACCAATAAAGATGGCGGCGTGGCGGAGATCGTGAAGTTTAACCGTGATAACGGCAAGTTCTACCTCGTTAATGGTTCATCTCACCCTGCAACAGTCGATATTGTGAATCTCAAGGACCCTTCTAATCCGCAAAAAGAATATAGTATAAATGTAGAACAGCTATCCGAAGTGGATGGATTTACATACGGAGACCTGACGAGTGTAGATATCAACACCGCTACTAAACGGATCGCTGTAGCCATTCAAGAAGAAGATGCTATGAAGAACGGTAAGGTTCTTGTACTCGATTATGATGGTAAATTGTTGGCTTCTTATGAAGCTGGAGTACAACCGGACATGGTGAAGTATACCGATGATGGCCGTTACATTTTGACAGCGGACGAAGCTGAACCACGCACGACTGTCGGTGATCCTGAAGGTAGTGTAACGATCATTGATACGCTCAAGGACACTTCGATTCAGGTGAAGTTCGATAACCCTGATGTAATTGACGATCTTGTCCATATTCGTGGAGTAGCTGATCCGGTATCTAAACAGATTACGGGCAAAGGCGAAAAAAAGGATGCGATACGTGATCTGGAGCCGGAGTTTGTGGTGCTTTCTGATGACCAGACCATTGCTTATGTAGCGCTTCAAGAGAATAATGCTATTGCTGCCATCGATATTGCCTCCAAGCAGGTTCTATGGGTTAAAGGATTAGGTTTCAAGGATTTAAGCCTTCCTAACAATGCTCTGGACCTGGTAAAAGATAATAAAGTGAATTTAGAAAATGTTCCATTCTTCGGTACGTATATGCCTGATGGTATAGATCAGTACACGGTCGGAGGTAAAAGTTATCTGTTCACGGCCAACGAAGGTGACGCAACGGAATGGGATAGTAAAGTGAACGTGAGCTCAGTCAAAAAAATGAAGGGCTCATTAGATCCGGAATCAGATGCGGCTAAGTTTCTGAATAAAAATAAAGATAAATATGATAGTGTAGAAGTTATGTCTGACATGGGCAATGATGGAATTTACTTGTACGGTGGCCGTTCATTTTCCGTTTGGGAAGCAGATTCGATGGAACAGGTCTACGATAGTGGCAGCGACTTTGAAAAGATTACCGGAGAACGCCTGCCAGAATATTTCAATGCAAGCAACAGTAACACGACCATGGATAACCGTAGTACCAAAAAAGGACCGGAGCCTGAGTATGTCAAGGTAGGCAAGGTTGGACAAAAAGCGCTGGCCTTTATTGGTCTTGAGCGAATCGGTGGTCTGATGACTTATGATGTGACGAATCCAGAGGAACCGAATTTTGTGAACTATATTAATACACGTCAATTCACACCTGCGAACACCATTGAAACGGACACTGGTCCAGAAGGTATCGAATTTATTTCGGCAACATCAAGCCCGACTGGATTGCCATTAGTACTCGTAGCGAATGAAGTTGGTGGTACGGTGGCCATTTATCAATTGAATGTCTCGAAGGTAACACTGAATCGGACTTCTTTGTCATTGAAGGTTGGCGAAGCTTCAGCAACGCTTGAGGCTAGCGTAGTTCCTGCTGAGGGTGGATCGAATGTGGTAACTTGGAGTTCTTCGAATCCAAGTGTTGCTTCCGTTGATAACAACGGAAAGGTCACTCCCTTGGCAAAGGGGACAGCGGTTATCTCCACCTATAGCGCAGATGGTTATGGCGTAGCTGAATCTACTGTGACCGTATCTGCAGCAGATCCGGTGATTTCAAATCCGGGACCTGGTACAACGGTAACGACTAAAGATCCAGTTAAACAGGCGACAACACCAGCTGTAACCACAGAAGGTAATAAGATTGTCGTAGAGGTTAAGGCTTCAGCGGATGCAGAAGGTAAGTTAGTTGCCTCCGTTACTTTGGATATGGTTACAGAGGGACTTAAGTCTCTGGCGAATGATGCTAATGGTCAGTTGATATTCCGCTCTAAGGTTAATGCAGCTTCAGGTGAAGTTCTACTTAACTTCCCATCGAGTGCTTTTGCGGCACTTACAGGTAGTACTGCAAAGTCAGTTGTAGTTGAAGCAGGAGCTAGTACGATAACATTGGATCGTAATGCACTCTTGGCTGTGCACACAGCAGCAAAGGGTGAGGACATTAAGCTGTCCATCGGCAGTGTGGACACGGATGGGAAAGGCAAAGCTCAGGCTGTGGTTGGCAGTCGTCCAGTAATAAACCTGGCGATTTCAGCTGGCAGTCAGCGTCTATCTAATCTAGGTGCTGGTTTTGCGACAATAACAGTGCCGTATACACTAGGAGCAAATGAAGATGCTAATGCAGTCGTAGCTTATGATTTGACGAATGCGGGGCAAGCGGTTGTACTAGCAGGCAGTAGCTATAACGCAGCAAAGGGACAACTGAATTTCCAAACTTCACAATTCTCCACGTATGCAGTAGGGTACAACAAAGTGAGCTTCTCTGATATTGGCAGCAGCTTTGCTAAAGATTCTATTACGTATTTGGCAGCTCGTGATGTAATTACCGGCATTGGCGAAGGTAAGTTCGGAGCTAAGAGTCAATTAACCAGAGCAGATGTTACCTTGCTCCTAGCACGATTGGCTGGTGTTAATCTGGGCGCAGAAGAAGCAGGAAACTTCACAGATGTTAAGGCTGACGATTATTATGCGGCAGCGGTAGCGTGGGCTAATCGCAAGGAAATTGTTACCGGAGTAAGTGATGGACAGTTCAATCCTCGGGCAAATGTAACTCGTGAGCAGGTCTCTGTCATGATCGTGCGATTAGCGAAAGCTATGAACTGGACATTGCCTGTAAGTGGCGACAAGTCAGCTTTTGCGGATCAGAAGTCGATAAGCTCTTATGCTCTTGAAGCAGCCGCAGCTGCTCAGCAGGCAGGAATTATTTCAGGCAAGCCTGTTGCAGAAATTACGGGGCTTAACTTTGCTCCAAAAGATACAGCGACTCGTGAAGAAATAGCTCAAATGTTAGCGAAGCTGTTAAAGCTGAGTCAATCTTAAGCGATCATCATATTTTTTGATGACAATAGAAACGCTCTCCAATGCCTTGATGGGCAAAGGAGAGCGTTTTGTTTTAAGCTCTCTTTTTTACAGGTTCGAGCAGATTTAATACATACTCATTTCCGCTGCCTTTGGGACTATCGTTACGGATATGCTCTTCAAGACATAATCTTGAATCGTGGTCAGCTTGATAATCAAGGTTATTATCCAAAAAACTCATCAGTGCTTGCCATGAGCCGTAGATATCATCACTGCTTTCCGTCATCGCATAGAGACCGCCGTCGAACCGCATCTCTTTAAGGTGGCTTGGTATTTCTACATTTTCAGGAATGGAGGCACAGAATCCATAGCCATAAGGGTTATTCTCACCACTAGGATGCGGATTTGTATTCCCGCCAAATAAACGTGCCGTCCCCAAGAGGTGGCTAGCTTCCAACCATTCCAAGACAGGTAGCATAGCTTCATCCTCTGGGGATGTACTGACTGCAATGTTATAAGCGAATCTCATAGTTGGAAGTGTAATGAATCTTACATGGATAGGTGGAGAGTGTTTAATTGTTGTCATAGATAAAACCTCCTCATTCTCATTCAAATCATCCAATGTATTGCATGATTCTTCATTTAGCTCTAATAACAAATGGTTAGTTATGGACTCCTCCGTACGTGCGGATATTAATTGTAATAAGAAGCGGATTTCGCGATCTTTTTGTGTTAGCTTGGATTTCTCATTATGAATTGAAGCGGATTGCTGAAGAAGTGTTTCATACAAGGACTGTACGGACATGTTCTTTAGAACGATTCCGATATCTTTAATACTAATATCCAGCTTTCTTACTAATGCGGTGATACGAATAGCGAGAATTGCGTGCTCATCATAAATCCGCCAGCCCGAGCTAGCCTCACGGTGACTTTCAAATAATCCTTGTGCTTCCCAGTGACGCAACGTCCGACTCGTCAGTCCGATTTGCGTAGAAAGCTTATCAATGGTCACAAATTCACTCATAGACAACTCCCGTTCTATAGATTGATAAGGCGCCCTATGGGAAGTATTTTAGCACTTAACGTTACGTCAATTGCAAGGATAGTTGTGAACGTGTACTCGACAAAATTTACATTTCTCATACAAAACTGTGTCCGGTATTTAATGTACAGCTTCTACAATTTAGATATTAGTAAAAAGTACCTATTGCCATATGAGGCTTTATACGGAGGATGATATTGTTGAAGGCTAGGTCTATGCATCTATCAATGAAGTGGAAGTTGATCTTGAGTTTTTCTGCCGTGGTACTATTCTTTCTAGGGGTAGCGCTATACCAAAACTATAAAATCAATCAAGTAGAAATCTCTATGGAAACACAAAAAATGGAGATGGAAAAAAGAATTACAGTATCCACCATTACTCAACTGCTTCAAGAAATGAACAGTGTGGAGACCTCTCTAGCGGGTTCTAGCGATTTAGAGTTTACCCAACCTTTTAAGGACAAGCAGACAAAGCTAATGGAAGAATTGGGTAAAGTGAAGTTTGAAGCAGATTCGCCAGCGTCTAAGGAGTTAGAACAGTTACATAATCAAGTTGGAGGATATACAGGCTATTTTGACGGATTAGTGAATACCCTAAAGGACGAGCAGCTTGATCCCATGGCCGTTCTGGAACGAATAGATGAACTACATACGAAGGCGCTAGCTATGAATAAAGCTATGCTGGAGACCAATGAGAAACTATATACAGCAGCAGCAGAGAACGCAGAGAAGGCTCAAGACTATTCTTTTGATTTGTTAAATCTGACTAGTTCTATGGGGGCTTATGCAGCAATACTAGTATTCATTTTCACACTTATTATTGCTGTTATGCTTATTCGTTCCTTCCTGAACCCTATAAATAAGCTGCAAGTTGCTCTACGTAAAATTGCTGAGGGAGATTTGCGGCAGCAGATTAATTCGCCATATAACGATGAGCTAGGAAGTCTGAGTCATCATTTCGACCATATGGTGTTGCGGGTTCGAGAGATGCTTCAGCAGACCCAATCGGTAGCTTCTTCGCTCGCTACTTATTCGCACTCTTTTCAACAATCTTCATCGATTACCGCTCATACGAACCAAGAGATCGTAAGCACAATACAGGAAATCTCTGTAGGCGCTGAGCAGCAAGCCGGACAATCGGAGCAGAGCGCAAGCTTGATTCAGGAATTGGAAAGGGAAGTTCATGAAATTACGGAATATACCGAGGTTATGCTCTCGACAAGTCAAACGGCTAATCACAATACTCGAAAAGGTTCCGAGTCCGTCATCGCTTTGCGCGAGGTATCAGAGCACTCACGTGAGTCTGTGAATAAAGTATATCTTGCTTTAACCAAATTGAGCGACCAATCGAAGGATATCTCCAGAATTACCAAATCGATTACAAACATTTCAAACCAGACCAACATTCTCTCACTAAATGCAGCGATTGAAGCAGCGCGGGCGGGAGTTTATGGGAAGGGCTTTGCTGTCATAGCAGATGAAGTGAGACAATTATCTGATCAGACCAAAGAGTCCTCCGTACATATCAGTCAGATTATTAACGAGCTGCAAGCAGGGATGGATGAATTTCAGCAATATATGCTGGAGACCAAAGGAAATCTTGAAGAGCAAGATCAAAAAGTGGCAGAAACGTTGTCATCTTTTGAAGCGATAGATCAGTCGATCGTTGAGATTAGTAAGCAGATTGGGCAAATCCATGACAAGGTAGATATGACACAGACTATGAATCGTAGACTCGCAGAGTCTGTTCACAACGTGGCTGCCATTGCTGAGGAAACTGCGGCAGGGGTTCAGGAAGTGAATGCCTCTAGCGTACAACAGGACAACGCGATCCACGACATTGCCCGTCAAGCCGTTGAGATTAATGAGATTTCGCAAAAATTATTCAAGGAAATCAACGTCTTCAAGATTAATTCGGACATAGCAGACGAGATTATCGCTGGAGATGACAGTGACACATCTGGCGATGAAACACCTGAAGAACGCTCTTATTTGACAATCTCCGCATAGGGGAAGGTTTGATTGACAGGTCGTACATAGGGAGCGACTTGATTCACTAATTCAGTAACGTAAAAGTTAGCGTAGAGGGGGAGCCTTTCTAACTACCTTTTTTGCGCGTTAAGTGTATTTAATACAGCTATTTAAGGATGTGATTTCCTCTATGAGAGTTTAGTTGTACTTAGTGCAGTTATTTCTCCGAGAAATGACTGTCAGTGGTGTTTAGCTAGTTTTTAATTGCACTGAATACAACTAAAGTCGAGAATAAGCTTGGCTAGCTTGATTTAGTTGTATAGAGTGCAGTTATCTGAAATGTTCGCAGAGGTTTTGTAAAATGAAAAAGCTACCACCTTCGTAGAAGATATCTACTTAGGGGTAGCTTTTGTCACATAGATGAATGAGTGAAGAGGGCTTGTGTGTGGGAGAAGTTATTCCTCGTAGGTTTTGTTCAGAGAGCTAACTAGCTCTGGGAGCCAGTTCTTTAGATTGAGAAACTTGTATCCCGCCGACCGGGCTTTTGTCGTATCCATAAACCAGGATTGTTCAATTCCGAAGGGTGACATATGCTCGTCTGCGGTTTGCTTCTGGATGATGGCGTGTTTCTCTGTTTCTTCTTCAATCATTGTGAGAATATCCTTAATTCTAACCGTACCGTCTGAGCAAGCGTTGAACGGTCCTGTCATAGTAGAGCTACAGCCTAGCCAATATAGGAAATCAGCAGCTTCATCCGAACGGATAAAGGAGATATGTGCTTCGGGATTCGGTATACCAATCGGCAACTCATTACGGACATGCTCAATATGAAAATGAAGTCTTCGCGTATAATCATCTATGCCCAGCACAATTGGAAAGCGAACCGCAGCGACTGGAAAGGTAGCCTGCTGCATGAAGACGGCTTCCGCCAGTCTTTTTCCCTCTTGATAGGTGAAATCATTTCGCCCTCCGTGGCGGATAGGGTAAGTTTCAGGATCGAAAATGTCCTCGGTCAGCGCTTCTTCGCTGAAATCATAGACGGATAAACTTGAGGTGAGGATATACCGTTTCGTTTTACCATCAAAAATCCGGCGTGCCTGATCCGCTTCGTCCGGTGAATAACAAATATTATCGAACACAACATCCCATAGTGTATCTCCTACCGCCTGAGCGAGCTCGTTTGCTTGGAAACGGTCCGCATGGATCCGGTGAACGTGATCTCCAAAGGAATCGCTAGTCTCCCCGCGTGTAAGTATTGTTACGTCGTTTACGGAATCTTGTAGCAATCGTTCAACTAACCTTTTTCCAAAAAAGCGCGTGCCGCCTAACATAAGAATTTTCCTCATAAAATATCACTCCTAACTAACATTAAAGTTTATTTATAAGTCTAATTAAAGGTTTCCGTAGAAAGCAGGGGAATTGTACCTTAAAGAGTGATGAGTGGTGATGAATGAAGCATAAAGATATGTGAGGAGATTTCATTAGTGTGATTGTACTTTGTGCAATAGAATTTAAACTATATAGGACATAATTTGATTCTATTGCACTTTATACAATCAAAAGATGAGAAATCGACTTAAAAGTCACTTTTATTAAGAATCTATTGCAGATAGTGCAGTAGATTCGTTTTTTAGCGTTGATTTCATGGATTCTGTTGCACATTTTGCAACGTCACTAGCTCAAAGCTAAAACATCACCCAACTATACAACTCATCAAACTGACCTAACTCACAAAACATACCTATCTCATCAAACTCACACTTTTCAAAACTAATATTTGTTCGGTTATAACGTAACGTAATGTGCTTCATTTAGCTAAGCTTACTCCAGTATTACGAAATAGCGTCACGAAAGACTAAGCCACCATCCGCATTCCTGGCTCGGAATAGTTCCAGCCCATAGAGCTGAATCCGCCAGATTGGAAAGGTTGAACGATTTGGAAGCTCTGGAAGTTTTGGCTGGACACGGCCATTACAGTGTCTTGACTTTCATCTGCAAGGACAAGCTCAATCAACTCCGCGATTTGTCCTTGTTCATAGGCGGATGCAAGACGATTCAAGGCAATCTGTAATTCCGTATCCTGCAGTATGGAAGGACCGTCAGATTGAAGAAGCTCTTGTCTGACTGCAGGAAGGGCTTGCCGAGCTCGATGCAGAGCGGCTTTAACCGCTCCTTCCGTGGTTTCGAGGATTTCGGCAGCTTCGATACCGGAGTGCTCGAATACATCGCGGAGCAGGAAGACCGCTTGCTGAAGCGGGGACAGATGCTTTTGTAAGGCTTGAAAAGCAGCCTCAATCTCAAATAAGCCGTTACCTGCGGCTTCCTCTGTCCGCGAATGATCCATTTCCAGCACCCGTGATAACGTCGCTTTTCGCCGCATAATATCTATCCAGGTATTTCTGGCAATCCGCAGGAGCAGTGCTTCGGGATTGGGGTGATTCGTTAGCGTTGTACGATTTGTACTACTAGTAAGATCTGAATTTTTCAGTTGACCTGTATTGTTCATTTTGCTTGTATCGTTCAGTTGACCAGTATCGTTCATTTGGTTGTGTTCATTCATTTCCTTCGAATGTTTGGAAGTCCTCATATAGCCCAGTGCTTTGACCCACGTATCCTGAGCCAAATCTTCGGCTTCCCACGGGGATTGTGTCAGTGCAAGGCAATACCGCTTCAGGGCCATTTGCAAAGACGTGGTATGATTCTCATCCGGTTCATGGACGGCGCTAAGCTTCTCAAGGCTGATCACTCTGCATAACCCCTTTTCCGGTAAAGTGCTTTCGGTTACTTCTAATAATAAACGAATGAGCTCCAAATTAAGATACGCAATAATAAAAATAATATTTTGCCCGCTTAACGTATCCTATCCATAGACTAATCCGTTTACAGGGTAGATTTCAAATAAAATAAACGGATGGAGGTCGCATACGCATGGCGTACATTCCTTATGTCATTGAACAAACGAATCAAGGGGAAAGATCCTACGATATTTATTCGCGGCTCTTAAAGGACCGAATTGTGTTTGTAGGGGCGGAGATTGAGGATCAATTAGCGAATAGTGTTGTTGCCCAATTGCTGTTCTTATCAGCTGAGGATCCAGATAAAGATATACACATGTATATCAATAGTCCAGGGGGCTCCGTAACAGCGGGATTAAGTATTTATGACACAATGCAGCTCATTAAACCGCAAGTAAATACGATCTGCACAGGTATGGCGGCTTCCTTTGGTTCACTTCTATTGTTAGCTGGGGCTAAAGGTAAACGTTATGCGCTGCCGAATAGTGAGATTATGATTCACCAGCCACATGGTGGTGCGCAGGGGCAGGCCAGTGATATTGCGATTAGAGCCAAACGTATTTTGAAGCTACGGGAAGTGCTTGTCCAGATTACAGCGGACCGAACCGGACAGACGGTGGAGAAGGTACAACAAGACATGGATCGGGATTATTTCATGTCAGCCGAGGAAGCAGTGGAGTACGGGATTATCGACAAAGTTATCACAAATCTGTAAGTCGAAGGAGTGAAGTGAATGATGCTGGAAGCTTTGCAGGGCAAAGAGGTAACCATTTATTTTGTAGATGGCTCTAACGCTAGAAAAGGCATTTTGGAAACGGTAACTGAGAAGTTTATTAAATATCGGACAGAATTTGAGGAGCTTTATATTCCCATGACTTCCGTCTGTTCCATCACACTAGATACTAAAGGACGGGAACGCGCCCGTGTAGGATTTACACAATAACCATTATCAGATTTAAAAATAGGGTTAGGGAAGCTTTCCCTAACCCGTACTTTCACGAATCGCCAAATAATGAGCTACATTTGCATGATGCTGAATACCAGTCTCCCCTTTAATCAGCTTGATTAAAGTTCGGGTAGCAGTCATTCCAATCTCCGTTCCAGAGTATTCCACCGAGGACAGCTTGGGACGAACGACAGAAGCGATAAAGCTATTATCGAATCCGAACACCGCAACATCCTCTGGCACCCGAATACCGTTATCGATCAGAAAATTCATCGCCCCTACAGCTATCCAATCTGTGGAGCAAAAAACCGCAGTAGGTAGCTCCCCGCTATCCTTAATCCGGTGCATAGCGTCACTTCCATCTTCTACGGCCATTCCACTTTCTACTACCCATTCTTCTCTTAAGGTAATGCCTGCATCCAAAAGCGCTTGTTGATAGCCGCGATATCGATCGCCACCCACTGCATTATCTCCAGATACCCGGATCATGCCGATACTTCTATGTCCTTTTTGAATCAGATAAGTAACGGCTTCATAGGAGGCGGTAACATTATCCAGATGGACAGAAGGGATCGAATCAATCTGAGATTGTTCTCCAACTAACACGCAAGGTGACCCGGATTTCTGGATAATCTCCAAATGCTCTTTACTCGGAACCGAGCCTACATATATATAACCCTCAGTCCCCATATGGTGAAATAAGTTCAAATAATGAAGTTCACTATTAACACTTCCGTCTGTTAACCCGACCAAAACATCATAACCATATAGCTCGGCGAGATCACGTATGCCAATATTGAAATCATCAAGCACGGTATTACTGTTCTGCGGAATAATGACACCAATCAGAGGTGTATCCGATTTACCTGCATCTGAACCGATGACATTAGGACGGTAATTCATTTGTTTCATGGCTTCCAATACACGCTTACGAACTTCCTCGTTTACCGGTTTGCTGTTATTGACAACCCTTGATACGGTAGCTATTGAAACGTCAGCCATTTTGGCTATATCTTTAATTTTTACCTTCAAGAATATCACCATAACTTTCCAATCTTGTATTCGTTCTAGAATATATCGCAAGCATATCACGGATAGCTTCAAGAATCCAAAAGATTGTTATTGACCAGGAAAATAAAAGATCCTATAATGATCGCATAGGAAAATAATTTCCTTGAATAAACCCTAAATAGATAGTTTTTTAGTCGATAGTCTTAAGTTTTTTTATGAAAATCACTAATTCGTGAATTAAATAGGAAAATATTTTCCTGAGAGGGTATATGAATACGAAGGAGCTGCATACATTGAACAGAACATGGTGGAAAGAAGCCACAGCGTATCAAATTTACCCACGGAGCTTTATGGACAGCAATGGCGATGGTGTTGGAGATCTGCAGGGAGTCATCTCAAAACTTGATTATTTACAGGACCTTGGCATCAATGTCATTTGGATTTGTCCTATTTATAAATCCCCGAACGATGATAATGGATATGATATTTCAGATTACCAGGATATTATGGCGGAGTTCGGCAGTATGGCCGATTTCGATCAGCTATTAAGCGAGGTTCATGCACGGGGCATGAAGCTGATTCTGGATCTTGTCATTAACCATACTTCAGACGAACACCCTTGGTTTGTTGAAGCGCGTTCAAGCAAGGAGAATGCTAAACGTGATTATTATATTTGGAGAGATCCTAAGGACGGAAAGGAACCGAATAACTGGGAGAGTATTTTCAGCGGTTCGATCTGGGAGTTTGACCCTGCTACAGAGCAATATTTCATGCATGTATTCTCCAAAAGACAGCCTGACCTCAACTGGGAGAATCCTGAAGTACGTCAGGAATTATACGGTATGGTTAATTGGTGGCTGGATAAAGGGATCGACGGCTTCCGAGTGGATGCTATTTCACATATCAAGAAAATCCCAGGTCTTCCTGATCTGCCAAATCCAGATAATCTTCCGTTCGTTTCGTCCGGCGCGGGTCATATGAATCGGGAAGGAATTCACGATTTTCTTCAGGAGCTGAAACAGGAAACATTTGATCGTTATGACATTATGACCGTTGGTGAAGCGAGTGGTGTTAGTGTCGATCAAGCGGAAATGTGGGTAGGCGAGGAGCAGGGCAAATTCAATATGATTTTTCAATTCGAGCATTTAGCTCTTTGGAATAAGAGTGTTACGGGTGGCTTGGATGTTCTGCAGCTGAAATCAGCACTTTCCCGCTGGCAAAAAGGTCTTGAGGGTAGAGGCTGGAATGCATTATTTATCGAGAATCATGACCAACCACGTTCAGTTTCCACTTGGGGAAATGATGGCGAGTATTGGAAGACATCGGCCAAATCGCTGGCTACAATGTATTTCCTAATGCAAGGAACACCGTTTATTTATCAAGGTCAAGAAATTGGGATGACTAATGTACGATTTGATTCCATGGATGATTATGATGATGTGGCGATGAAGAACCTGTATCGTTTAGAGACAGAAGCCGGAAAATCACATGAAGAAGTCATGGAGGTTATCTGGAAGAACGGTCGGGACAATTCTAGAACGCCAATGCAATGGGATGACTCTGAGAACGCTGGTTTCAGTAGCGGCAAGCCTTGGATGAAGGTCAATCCTAATTTCACGGAGATCAATGTGGAGCGTGCGAAGCAGGACCCTGATTCCATCTATCATCATTATAAAAAGCTAATCGCACTTCGGGCCGCTAATCCTATTACCGTTTATGGAACCTATGATTTGATCCTGCCTGAAGATGAACGAATCTACGCTTATACTCGTACACTTGGCAATGAGAAATTGCTGGTCATGTCAAACCTGACTTCAGAGGAAGCGCTGTTCGACCTTCCGTTTGATTTGGAATTTGACTCCAGTGAGTTGCTGTTGAATAACTATGAAGTTGACCCTGCCGAGAAGATCGAGACAGTGGCATTACGCCCTTACGAATCTCGTGTGTATATGCTGGTTAACGCACCTGTAGAGCAAGAGGCAATTCGTGAGAGTGTGCCTGCAACAACGGTTTAATTATTTTAATAAACGCAAGAATGCCCCTCGGCCAATGGCTGAAGGGCATTCTTTTTATTAAATATCAATTATTTACTCTGTTCGCCATCATCCGTAGAAGATAAATCCGGCCGTTGCAGAATATAACTATTAGACATATTCAGGAGCCGCTGAACGGCATCAAATTGCGCTTGTGTTGAGCCGCCCTCAGTTTCAGAGCCGTCGATTAGGTTATAGTTATTTCCATCATCGTAATCAACACCAGTCAAGTACAAGCTTGTGTCATTAATAAAAGAACCAGTAGGAAGAAAATGTCTAACAGGTAGCAGATTGGTCTGTTGATTCATCAGATCTTCTCCGAAGTGGAGCTGGTCCTTCATAGAAATCCCTAACAGATTAGCTACGGTTGGTAAGATGTCAATCTGACCGCCAGTTTGGGTATACACAGTAGGTTGGTCTATGCCCGGGGCATGAACTATGAAAGGAACGTTGAACATATCGGTATATCCATACTCGTGTCCGACCATTTCCTCCATTAATGATTTCTCATTGCCGTCAAGGGAATACAGGGATACACCTTGATGATCTCCGTAGAAGACAATCACGCTATCGTCCCATAACCCGCTGGACTTCAGTTCGTCTAGAAATTGTCCCATGGCGTAATCCGCATAATTTTGGGCTAAAATATAGTCGCCGACTAAGGTCCCTTCGTACCGTTTAGGCAACGTCATTTTAAATTTAGATTCTGGCATTTTATAAGGGTGATGAGCGCTCATAGAAATGACCATCGCGTAAAAAGGATCGTCTTCCGCATCCATTTTGACTAATTCAGGAACGGTCTTGGCATACAGCACCTCATCGGAAGATCCAAATGCGATATGATCATCATCTCCATAGAATGACTGATCGTAGTATTTATCAAAGCCTAGCACCTTGTATAAGGTTTTGCGGTTCCAGAATTCTACGCTATTGGTGTGAAAGGTGGCCGTGTTATATCCATTAGCTTTCATCAGCTTAGGCAGACTTGGAAGTTCCTTAGTCATATAGTTGGACGAAGTGGCTACTTCGTGATGAGGAACATATAGAGAGGTGTTCACTACAAACTCAGCATCCGATGTTGTTCCTTGCCCCGCATTTGTATAGAAGTTATTGAAATAATGTTCGCTTGAAATAAGTTTATTTAGATTGGGAGTTACTTCCTGTCCGTCAATGCTTAAGCCGAGCAGGAAATTCTGAAAAGATTCCATTTGCACTACAATGAGATTTTTACCTTGAGCCGCTGCCCAATACTTTGGTGAGACTGGCTCCGTAATTCCCTTTGTAGCGTCCACAGACTGCTGCGTAATTTCTTTGCTGTCGATCATTTCTTTCTTTTCTGTGGTGTCGGCAAAAATGGTATATACCTCGTAATTGAGAATCCCCATACGCTCTGCCTTTTTGTTCTCGTTCATACTGGCATGATTCGGCCAAATATTAAAGACACAGATCGCAAGTGAAACACTGATGATCCCAAGCAAGGCAGTTCGGTTCATACGCCGGTTCATGCCTCTATCTTTCCAGATCGCAATATATTTGGGACGGAACATGAAGAACATGAAGACTACAATATCCACAAAAATGAACAAATAGTATGGATCCAGCAAGGAGTATGTGCTTTCTCCGACCTTGGTTACCTTATCTGCCTGTTGCAAAGCATGGTAAGTAGCAATTACGCCGTAATATTTGTAATACATCAGGACGGCAAAATAAATCACTGAAATTAATAAGTTCGCAATCATGTAATACAGAAACTTCCGTTTGGAAGCCATCCATTCAATGAGTCCAAAGACGATAAAGAAGAACGGGATCTCTGTGAGCAGCATGCTCCAATTAGGGCCGTCACTAAATACTACGAACCAGGCCACTGCGCATTTTAAGAGCAGGATAAAGCTAAAAATTAGAAAGGGCTTGTTTTTTATTTGAAAATCTTTTTTCACTCGTAATCATCCTCTCTGGTGCAAAACAAACTAAAATCCTGCATAACTCTGTATGTTGTGGGAATCCGTTGCAATATGCCGATGCTTATTATGCTCTTGAAGTTTTAGTGTGTCAAAAGACGGACGAGAGACCTAGAGCGCAGCAACAAGCGATTTATGCCATATAAACAGTTAAAATCAGCTTCAATCCTAAACTACAGATTAAAGCGTATAAATTGATTTAAAAAATTACAGTTCCTCGCAACTTTACATAATATTCCACAGTCTATATAAGAAGATTGAATACAGTGGGGGTCTCTATTGTTGCAGATCAACAGTTTGACCCTACCGATTCTAAAAGGAGTGATCTTAAGTGGGAAGACAAATTTCAAGCATTAAAATTCAGATAAGACGAATAGGTATTGTAGTTGTTGGGGCAGCTATTATCCTAGCTACAGCCTCACCATTAATAGTAAAAGCGGACAGTGTTGTAAATTTCCCGGATGAAAAGAAGTTATTGTCTGGCATCACAGGGCTGGATGCGGGGGATAGGAGCGCTTATGCCATCACTGCGGATGGAACAGCCTGGGCTTGGGGGGGGGGATACGGTTCTATTGGTAATGGGGCAACCACGCCAGCGTATACTCCAGTCAAAATGCGCATCGATCATGTTAAGCAAGTTTCAGGTGGCTACCGTCATAATTTGATGTTGAAAGACGATGGAACAGTGTGGGCAGTAGGGGGGAACGAACATGGACAACTTGGCACTGGAGCGCAGTCCTCGACAGTCCTTGTAGAGCCGGTTCAAGTGAAGGGGCTAACGGATGTGATTTCTGTTTCAGCAGGAGACACACATAGCTTAGCGCTTCGAAAAGACGGAACGGTATGGGCGTGGGGAGGCAATGAGCAAGGAGAACTCGGTGATAATTCGGGGAAAAACGGGCTAACACCGGTGCAGGTGAAAGGACTACCCTCCATTTTAGCTATAGCTGCAGGATCGAATAATTCAGTGGCACTTGGGAACGGCGGAGAGGTGTGGGTATGGGGCTCATCTAAAACTAGAGGCATTAAAAAGGATGCGGTTCTAAAGCCTACCCTACTTAAAGGCGGCGGGGAGTACAGAGCTGTTGATACTGATGGGTGGAGTGGAGTAGCTTTGAGATGGGATGGTACCGTTTGGTTATGGAATAATTACACAGATATGAATCCGGGTGGAACTTTACAGCCGATTCAGATTCCAGGACTCACTGATGTCGTATCGATGACAACGGACTCTGCAGTAAAAGCCGATGGGACCGTATGGCAGTGGACAGTTGGCGATAAGAATAAGATGAATGTTAAGCAGATTAGTGGTATTCAAAATGCAGTTTCGATTACCAGCGGGAACAGAAATCATTATGTGCTCTTAAAAGACGGTCATGTTCTTGCATGGGGAACGAATGAATTTGGACAGACTGGGTTGGGGGTTAGAGATTTTATGATTGACACGCCTCAGCCCGTGAAGAAATCGATAGAGGTCCTGTTGAACAATAGTAAAATGGATCTGACCATGCCTCCTTTACTGCTCAACAATTCTACTTACGTTCCTTTAAGAGGAATATTTCAGCAAATGGGAGTGGATGTACGTTGGGACGTTCCATCGAGATCAGTTATTGCCGTGAAGGAATCTACCTCTACTACGCTGATCTTAAATTCGGTTAATGGACAAACGACAGTGAATGGAAAAGTGATAGCCACAGATCAAAAGCCAGTCTTTATTAATGATAGTGTATATGTACCTTTAAGACTGGTGAGTGAAATGTTAGGCGCTAAGGTAGAATGGGATGCCGAAGCTTATGCTGTTCAAATTCATTCAAACCAATAAAAAACAGCTCGAAATTCTTAATCATGATGCTGATGAATATTGGATCAATGGGACAACGTATAATAACCCCAACTATCATTCAATTAGGGTCTTGAAACGGATGGGCATAGGAACAACGGTAATATTGGGACAAAAACGGGTAAGAGTATACATTACGGCCTCTTTATATTCATTGCAGTGCTGTTGATCGGAACTGGTGAATGGCCGTTCAGGATGCCGCTAAACCGAACGTCTTAAGGCGGAATTGAAAGGATGGTGAGGTTTCTCATTGAACTTAAAATAAAACGTATGAAGTAGCCCCCTATTGTGATAGAATAATCTAGTTGTCCTAGTTTCCGGAAATTTACTCCATTCCAGCGATTTTCATTAGATATATAGGTGGATAATCGAGGAAATATGAGCATTCAAGAGTATTAACAAGAATCCTTGAAGATTTTACACAATAAACATCATTTTTTGTCGGTTTTTATTGATTTATTCAAAAATATTATGTATAATCAGCCTTGTTGATTTTGCAAATGGAATTTTAGGAGGTTTTTATTTTGGGAAAAGCGTTAATTATTGGCGCTGGCGGTGTTTCCAGTGTTGTTGTTCACAAATGCTGCCAGAACCCGGATGTATTTGAAGAGATCTGCATAGCTAGCAGAACTGTCGCGAAATGTGACGCTCTGAAAGATAAATTAGCCGGAGGCCGCACGAAGATTTCTACTGCTCAGGTCGATGCAGATAATACGGACGAAGTCATTGAACTGATCAAGAGCTTTGAGCCGGATGTCGTTATTAATGTCGCTCTCCCATATCAGGACCTGACAATCATGGATGCGTGCCTGGCAACAGGAGTGCATTATGTGGATACTGCCAATTATGAACCACAAGATACAGCGAAATTTGAATACTCTTGGCAGTGGGCTTACAAAGAAAGATTCGAAAAAGCAGGCCTTACCGCGTTGCTTGGTAGTGGATTTGATCCAGGTGTAACGGGCGTGTTCACAGCTTACGCTCAAAAGCACTATTTTGATGAGATTCATACCATTGATATTGTAGACGCCAATGCTGGTGATCACGGATATCCATTTGCAACAAACTTTAATCCTGAAATCAATATTCGTGAAATTACAGCCAATGGCCGCTATTTCGAGAATGGCGAGTGGATTGAAACTGCACCGCTTTCCGAGAAAAAAGTATACGATCTTCCGGAAATTGGACCAAAAGATATTTATCTTTTGTATCATGAAGAATTAGAGTCTTTGGCCGTTAACATCAAGGGTGTAAAGAAGATCCGTTTCTGGATGACCTTCTCGCAGAATTACCTGACTCACTTGAAAGTGCTTGAGAATGTGGGCATGACTTCTATCGAGCCTATCATGTATGAAGGAAAAGAGATCGTTCCTCTGCAATTCTTGAAGGCTATTTTACCGGACCCAGCTTCTTTGGGACCAAGAACAAAAGGCAAAACGAACATTGGATGTATCATCCAAGGAACTAAAGACGGAAAGCCAAAAACTTATTATGTATACAATGTTTGCGATCATGAAGAGTGCTATGCAGAGGTTGGCTCCCAAGCCATTTCCTACACTACAGGCGTTCCTGCAATGATCGGAGCGATGTTAATTATAAAAGGTATCTGGAAGAAGCCGGGCGTATTCAACGTTGAAGAGTTCGATCCAGATCCATTCATGGAAGCTTTAAATAAACATGGTCTGCCTTGGCAAGAAGATTTCTCGCCAACGCTGTTAGACTAAGGCGCGATAATGGATATAGATATCAGCGCGGTCCCGTCACCATGTTACCTTGTAGATGAAAGATTGCTTACACGTAATCTTGAGATTATGAATTCTGTACAGGAACGCACTGGAGCAAAGATTTTGCTCGCGCAAAAAGGCTTCTCCATGCATTCCTTGTATCCGTTAGTTGGGAAGTACTTGCATGGTGTAACCTCAAGCTCCTTGTTCGAAGCCAGACTTGGCTATGAAAAGATGGGCAAAGAGGTTCATGTGTACGCACCAGCTTATATAGATAGTGAGTTTGATGAGCTCCTTGGATACTCCGATCACATTGTGTTCAATTCTTTTGACCAGTGGAATCGATTCAAGGATCGCGTTAAGAATGCACCGAAACACATCAGCTGCGGCATTCGAGTGAATCCGGAATATTCCGAGATCGAAGTTCCGCTGTATGATCCGTGCTACAATTATTCCAGAATGGGAGTAACTCTCCCTAACTTCAGACCGGAAGAGCTTGAGGGCATTGATGGACTACACTTCCATACCATGTGCGAACAGAATTCGGATACACTTGAGCGTACGCTCAAGGTAGTCGAAGAGAAGTTCGGACCTTATCTCAAAGGAATGAAATGGCTTAATTTCGGTGGCGGTCATCATATTACACGCCCTGATTATGATCTGGAGACCCTGGTGAAGTGTATTCTACACATGAAAGAGACTTACGGTGTGGAAATCTATCTGGAGCCGGGAGAGGCAGTAGCTCTCAATACCGGATATCTGGTAGCTACCGTTCTTGATGTGATGCATAACGGGATGGACATTGCGATTCTCGATACCTCAGCAGAGTGCCACATGCCGGACGTACTGGCTATGCCGTACCGTCCGAACATTATCGATGCTGGACAACCTGGGGAATTTCCTTATACGTACAGATTAGGTGGAATGACTTGCCTTGCGGGAGATGTTATCGGAGATTATTCCTTCAAGGAGCCTTTGAAATACGGCGACAGACTCGTATTCCTTGATATGGCCCATTATTCCATGGTGAAGAATCATATGTTTAACGGTGTGAATCTGCCTTCTATTGTTAGTTACAATGAAGAAGAGGGAATCAAAGTAATCAAACAGTTCGCTTTCGAAGATTTCAGCGAACGTTTATCTTAAGATTAATAAAAAGGTGTCCCGTGATGGGACACCTTTTTTTGATTACTCCTTATTGCATCGTGATGGCGATGCGCTCCTCCTGTGGGAGCCACTCAACCTTTGCTCCGAGTTGCTCACTTATAAAGCGAAGTGGCAGATACATCGAACCGTTTACGATGAAGGGTAGTGTAGGAAGATTTACGGTTTTATTGTTCACCATTGTCGCTCCAGTTACACCGTTAATACTAATGGCGAGAGCCGGTTTATCTGTAGCGGTTCGTGTGATCATAATTTGTTTATCTATTGTTTTCGCAGCTGTAATGTTCTCTTTATAGGTAATTGTGGCTCCTAATTTTTCGAACAGCGATCGAAGTGGGACGAAATTTTGTCCGTTTCGAGTAATAACTCCATTTGAGAGTGGGATAGATTCTCCGTTTAAGGAGATCGAAATAGGCTTTTGCACTGAAACGGGCCCGGCATGGCTGAATTCATAGTCGCCATAGCCCAGCTGTGCGTCCTTATTGACGCCCCAGCCCCAGAGTGAGCCGTCTTTCTTTTGCATGATGAGATGTCGTCCGCCTTTCTTTAGGCTACTTACTTCTTTCTCGAGAAGTGTAAATTTTGAATCTGCTGGCATCATTTCGTTTTCAATAGAAGTTTGATAGACGTTTCCTTCCCCGGTTAATGCAACAATAGAGCGCTCTACGATGTAAGCATCAACTACATTCTTGATCCCTTTTAGAAGAATCGGTGGTTGTTCATGATAGGTTGTTCCGTCTGAGGAACCTGTAATGGTAGCGCCCCAGAACCATAATTGAGAGGACCCATCAATGGCTAATAGGCTGTTCTGATTTCCTTTTAAACTTTTAATATTACTGATTCCCTTGAGAGGGGTCGCAGATAGATCTATTGAAGCTCCCTGGTTCTTGTAATAATCTTGGACTGGCCAACTCCATATGGAGCCGTCCTTCTTAAGTGCAAGATTGTTTTTGATTTGAATAATATCCGTTAAATTCTGGATGGTTTCGAAGCTTTCGAAGTCATCGCGTGTAGTAGAAACAGTTCCATCTTTCTTTAAGAACACGTAACGTGTCCAGCTCTTATGAAGATCAGACTCATAGTAACCGCCCACAGCAGCCACGTTATCGACGCCGGAAACCGGTGTGAACGCGGAGGTAGTGAGTCCATCGGATGAAAGGGGGGCGCTTAGAATTGTGCCGTCTCCTTTAAGGGCTATCGTTCTATTTCCCGTCATGAATATATCGACCAGATTGTCTAGCTCTTGAACGGGGGTCACTTTAACAGCTTCAGAATATGCCGATGTTCTCCATTGCCAGACCGAAAGGTCTTTCTTCATTACATATTGGGAACCAAAGTATGCTTGTACCTCATTCAGGTCATGGATTTGCGTAGGGACGGAGCGATTACCGCCCCATACCCAGAAGGAACCATCTGTTTTGGTCAGATAATCCGCGCCATACGAAGTGAGGTTGGATGTCGTGGTTGTGTTCTCTGCAGCTGCAGCTGCGCTTACGTTACAGGCGAGGCTTAATACTAGAAGAGCACTAACCATGCTGATCCATTTTTTTTTCATAGGAATACCTCTCTTTTTCTTATTAGATAAATTTGATATGTTCACGATATAATCCATTATCTTACATTTAGACGCTAGAACTACTGGAAAAGTTTCTTCATATTTACCCGCTCACAAGAAAGGTCTCATGTGATACAATAATTTAGTCTGTTTTAAATAAAGAAAGTATAAGTTTCACACTATACTTTATCCTTATATTTCTCGCATACACACTTACCGTCCTTATAAAGACGCCGAAGGCGTTTATGCTTGATTAGCTATTGAAAGGTTCGTATCTGAGGAGGAAGTCAGCGTCAATGAGACATGCACCGTTTATTGCAGTGGAAGGCCCAATCGGGGCTGGAAAAACAACATTAGCGTCTATGCTAGCAGAGGAGTTAAATTTACCGATCATTAAAGAGATTGTCGATGAGAATCCGTTTCTAGCTAAATTTTATGAGAACATGGACGATTGGAGCTTTCAACTGGAGATGTTTTTTCTCTGTAATCGGTATAAACAGCTTGAAGATACCGTTACACAATACATAGATAAAGGGATCCCGGTCATTTCGGATTACCATATTTATAAGAACCTGATCTTTGGAGAACGAACGCTGAATGGAACGAAACGTGAAAAGTATCGGCAAATTTATCATGTGCTTACGGATGACCTGCCAAAGCCAAATATTATCCTCTATATTAAGGCCAATTTAGATACGTTATTAACCAGAATTGAAAAACGTGGGCGGCCCTTTGAAGAGGGGATGGATACTGCGTATTTGGAGCAATTAATTAAAGATTATGATGACGCGATGGCCGCTCTTGCCATTCAGGAGCCTTCGACCGTTATTATTACCATTGATGGAAATGCAGTCGATTTCGTGGAGAATCCAGAACACTTCACTGAAATTGTCTCTTATATAAAGGAGCTAATGAAATGAATTCATATCATATCCCGGAAAATGCCATAATTACCGTGGCTGGAACTGTCGGGGTGGGGAAATCCACTTTAACAGGCGCCTTGGCCAAAAGACTTAATTTTCAAACCTCGTTAGAGCAGGTCGATCACAATCCTTATCTCGAAAAGTTCTATCATGATTTTGAGAGATGGAGCTTTCACTTGCAAATCTATTTTCTTGCTGAACGTTTCAAAGAGCAAAAAAAGATGTTCGAACTCGGCGGTGGTTTTGTTCAGGACCGTTCCATCTATGAAGATACCGGTATTTTTGCGAAAATGCATGCAGATCAAGGTACGATGTCCAAAACAGACTATGAAACCTACACCAGCTTGTATGAAGCTATGGTTATGACGCCGTACTTCCCGCACCCTGATGTGCTGATTTATATTGAAGGCAGCCTGCCTTCCATCCTGACCCGAATTAATGAACGTGGCCGCGAGATGGAAATTCAAACGGATGTTTCCTACTGGGAGCATATGCATGGCAGATATTCGAAATGGATCAATGAGTTTACAGCTTGCCCAGTGCTTCGTTTGAACATTGATGATTATGATGTAAATGATGAGACTTCGATGTCTGATATTCTTGTGAAGGTGGGCAATGCGATCCGTAAGCCTGCTGATAAAATATAATAATTAATGGTTAGAAGCCCCCAGGATTTGGGGGCTGTTTTTTATGAAATCAGAAAGCGAATTAAGCGATATAAACTGAGTTTGAGGGATGATTTATAAAAATAAAAAAAGACCCAAATCATAGATATGGGTCTAATAGGGAAGTGTCAGTTGTCCTAGTAATAAAATACGAAAAGCAATCCAAGTTGGTGTGGACATTGTAGTGTGCTCAAGGGCGGCACCCTATAATTATAGCCCTTTTTTCTGGATATAGATTCCAGTCTAGTGAAAACTAGTTATTGGTCCATGACTAAAATTAATAAGATGCGTACACTGAACTATCTTTATAGGGAGGTGTACGTATTGAGTTGTCCAGACGATAAAAAATGTCATAAGAAAAAAATCGCCACTGTATTTCCTTCGAAAAGAAAAAGAAAAGAACATCGTCGAAAAGTTATTAAGAAGATTGTACAAGTCACATGTCCTCCGCCCGAAGTAAATGTTACCACTCCAACAGTCGTTGGTGCTACAGGACCTCAAGGAGCACAAGGAATCCAAGGAGTACAAGGGGCCCAAGGAGTACCAGGACCCCAAGGAGCACGAGGAATCCAAGGAGCAGAAGGACCTCAAGGTCCCGCCGGTGGGCCCCCAGGACCCCAAGGACCGCAAGGTCAACCTGGACCAGCGGGAGCAATAGGTCCACAGGGTGTAGCGGGACCCGTTGGTCCTCAGGGTGCGCAAGGAGTGCCGGGTGCACAAGGTGCCGTAGGTCCTCAGGGACCGCAAGGTTTACCTGGTCCTGCAGGAGCAATAGGACCACAAGGTTTTGTGGGAGCAACCGGATCGACTGGAGCGGCTGGAGCACCTGGGGTACCGGGGGCAGCGGGAGCAACCGGAGCACCAGGAGCACCAGGAGCACCAGGAGCAGCAGGAGCACCGGGAGCCGCGGGAGCGACAGGGGCAACTGGAGCGGCAGGAGCGCCAGGGGTAGCGGGAGCAACCGGAGCAGCAGGAGCAGCGGGAGCGACAGGAGCAACTGGAGCAGCAGGAGCGCCGGGAGCCGCGGGAGCGACAGGAGCAACTGGAGCGGCAGGAGCGCCGGGAGCCGCGGGAGCAACCGGAGCAACCGGGGCACCAGGAGCGGCCGGAGCAGCAGGAGCAACCGGGGCACCAGGAGCAGCAGGAGCAGCAGGAGCAACCGGAGCAACCGGGGCACCAGGAGCGGCCGGAGCAACCGGTGCGACAGGAGTCGCAGGAGCAACCGGATCGACCGGAGCAGCAGGAGGAGTATTAGGTTTTGCTGATTTTTTTGCCCTGATGCCCCCTGATAATGCAGCAACTGTAGCACCGGGCACAGACGTGAGTTTTCCTCAAAATGGCCCTACCAGCGGGACGACGATTGCACGAACGGGCCCTAGTTCTTTTAATTTAGCGGCAATAGGGACTTATCAGGTGTTGTTTCAGGTTAGTGTAACCGAAGCAGGCCAACTCATCTTGACTCTTAATGGCGCAGATCTGGCCTATACGGTAGTTGGACGTGCGACAGGTACATCAGAAATCGTAGAAATGGCTATAGTGCAAACAACGGTCATTAACACCATACTGACAGTTCGGAATCCTGCTGGCAATTCCACCGCACTTACTATTACTCCTCTTGCTGGAGGAACAAGATCTGTTTCAGCTCATCTCGTTATTACACAATTAGCATAGCGAAATCTCCTACGTATAGATAATTTGGAAGTTTGCCGCCTCTAATCAGGTGGCTTTTCTTATGGCATTTGCTGGAATTTCCATTTGACTTCAATTCAGAGTTGACGCAAAATAAGAGGGAGATGATGTAAATTTGAATTTTTCGGGGAGAATTGTACATGAATAATAAATCAGGTCGTCATTCCTTCCGAGAGCGACTGGATCATATGGTGGGTAAGATTCGTACGGATATCCTAAGTGGAGTGCTACAGCCAGGTGCTTATCTGCCAGCAGAGAGTATGCTAGCCAAGCAGTTTGAGTTAAGCAATAAATCGGTCAGAAGAGGGCTGGATGTGTTAGTCCAAGAAGGCCTTATCGTCAAAATCGACCGTGTCGGAAGCAAGGTTATGGAGTCCGTGCAGGAGAGAATTCGTATTCATTTTGGCTGCAGTGCCTCGCTGTCCAAGGACTTTCTGCTGGATGATCTAATTGGTGAATTTCATCGACTGCATCCCGGTATTCATATTCTTCCGCTGGCGCTAAATGATTTTGACCATGTGAATTCTGCCGTAGAGATGATCAATAATGGGATGCTTGATGCCGTATCGCTGAATAGCACGCAATTTCAGGAAATGGCTGAAAATGGCTCGGCTGAGCTGCTGGAATCGCTTGATCCTGATCCTGAATTATATCCAATCGCGACAGAAGCTTTCTATCATGAAGAACAGTTGTATGCTTATCCGATTTCCTTCTCCCCCGTGGTGCTGTGCTACAACAAGGCGCATTTTCGGGAAGCAGATCTTCCTGAGCCGGATAGCTATTGGACCTGGGAT
This sequence comes from Paenibacillus sp. FSL H7-0737, assembly GCF_000758545.1. NCBI lineage: Bacteria > Bacillati > Bacillota > Bacilli > Caryophanales > Paenibacillaceae > Paenibacillus > Paenibacillus sp. FSL H7-0737. The sequence continues at coordinate 2,275,221 of NZ_CP009279.1, forward strand.
GACTTGATTGAGGCGGCTCGTCAGTTGGCAGAGAAACGTGGACGCCATGCTATTTATTTTGTGCCTGCTTCCGAGAACCGTTATTCTGTATTCCTGCTGCAGAGCGGGATTCAAACCGTGGTAGACGGGACCGAACACCGTACACTTAGTCCGGAGACGGCAAATAGTCTCAGTGTGTATAGCCGTCTCGTGAACAACCATCAGATTTTCCCTAAATATCTTGCTGGCAATCATGAGGATGAGACGATTTCTTTGTTTGTCCAAGAACAAGTTTCTATGATTCTGACGACCTTTTTTAATTTAAATGAATTCAAGGCCTTAACGCTGGACTATGATCTTGCTCCGTTACCTAGGCTGAAAACAAAAGATCCGCAGAAGACATTACTGGTCACGATCGGAGCGGCTGTGGTCGGGAATTCACGACAAAAGGAAGCGGCTCGTCAATTCGTTAACTTCCTTGCTTCCGTAGAAGCGCAGAAAATTATTCGGGAACGCACAGTAAGTATTCCAGCTCGAAAGCGGATCGCTGAGATGAGTACGGCGGATCATTTGAATCGTCCTTCGAGATATCTGATGTACAGAGAGCTATTTCCAACTTTCTCCTACCTTAAAGATTTAGGACTTCCTATAGCCGTTCTAAAAAGCTTTCGTAAATTGTTGAACGCTTATTGGTCAAAGATGATTGATGAGGAAACGCTTCATGAGGAATTGAGTCTCTTAATCTCGGAACAGGATGCTGCCGATCAGAAGGTTTAAAAGGTGTTTTTCTGCGAAGGCTGTTCTCTTTAGAATATCAGTAAAGCGTGATAATGGTGCTGGTGGGCCATTATCACGCATTTTTTTAAATAAAAGCAAGCAGAAGTTGTATATGGTGCCTAATCTGTATGAGATGAGAGATGGTTTATTTAAAGTGGTTAAATACGAGTGATTTTGTAAGCGTTTTCTATTAAATTTGAGGGATTTCAACATTTTGCGACAGGTACATGTTATATAAGATTACACTTATTAGAGATATTTCTTATTATTATATTGACATCATGTAGGCTGGAAAATATAATGAAATACATCAGATATATATCAGATTAGCGAAATAAGAGATCTGATACTCTGGAATGTAAATCAAAAAGAAGTCAGAACAGATGTTTTCCTCTAATTAAAGTAGAAAAAAGGCAGTTGAAAGGAGGATATCCCCTATAAAAGGTAATTTTCAGAGTGATTACTCATTTAAAAATTTATTAATGTATCTTTGATTCCTTCTGATTGATGTTAGTGAATATATCATAATGATTATCTTATTTTTTAGTTATTAATAGGGGGTTGAATTATGAATGTTGCTAAAAGGAAATTAGTTCTGCTGCTGCCTGTCCTGTTGTCATTAGTTACACTCGTATCTGCTTGCGGCGGTTCGAATACTAAGACTGGAAATACCGCAGATCCTACTGCGGAAGTTCAGAAGGCTACGCAAGCTCCCGCTAAGGAAGGTAAAACAGTAGGTGGTCTGCAGCTCCCGATTGTTTCAGATAAGCTTGAACTGTCACTTTGGTCACCCAGCGGCGGCAATTTCAGAGGAACTAATTTTAATGAGAAATTATCCTTTCAGCAAATGGAAGAGAACACTAACATTCATATTGACTTTCAGCATAGTACGGAAGCCAGTGCGGAAGCCTTTAGCCTATTGATGTCATCTGGTAAGCTGCCGGACATTATCTACAATGATCTCTGGGGCACGGATTCCGGAAAATATGGTACACAAGGCGCGCTGCTTCCTCTGGAAGATTTAATTGAGAAAAACGCGCCAAACTTCAAGAAAATCCTCGACGACAACCCGGATATCCGGGGACAAATTACTTCGCCTGAAGGCCACATTTTTTACCTGCCTAATCTCGTTCTTGATTCACAGGATCTCACTCAAATGTTCCCGCAAGTACGGAAAGACTGGATCGATAAGCTGGGTCTGTCTATGCCGGAAACTACCGAAGATTGGTATAACATGCTCAAGGCTTTTAGGGAGCAGGATGCTAACGGAAACGGCAAGAAGGATGAAATTCCACTAGTCACAGTCAACTTGGAAAATATCATGATGTTATTCGCGCCTGCCTTTGGCGTCGATTACGGATTCTTCGTGGATAATGGCCAAGTAAAATATGGCCCGAATGATCCTAAATTCAAGGATGTCGTAACCTATCTGCACCGTCTTTACGATGAACAATTGCTTGACCCGAACTATCTGGTAGATACCACATTCCAGACGCTGACTGAGAAGGTGACTACCGATGTGGCAGGGGCATGGTTTGGCTGGTCTGGCTCCTACATGGGGAACTTTACTACCCTAATGGAGGGCAAACATCCAACCTTCAAAATTGCACCAGCCATTCCACCTAAAGGACCGAACGGTGATCAACGTCATGTCTCCTTCCGCTGGCAAGCAGCAGCACACGGATTAGCGGTTTCCTCGCGGACGGAACATCCTGAGGAAGTGATGAAATGGCTGGATTATCAATACTCAGAAGAAGGCATTCTGCTGAACAACTTTGGGGTTGAAGGCAAGTCATATGATCTGGTAAACGGAGAACCGATTTATAAGAAAGAAGTAACTCATCCGACCAATGGCCTCACGAATACGCAAGAGCTGCTGAACCATACGATCGGGGGCGGAAGCTGGGCTACGGTAGCGGATACCAGATATGCTGAACAAATTCGAGAAGCTAACGGGCAAACGGAGAATCCGCTCGAGTTATATAGTGACTATATCGATTTTGATAGCAAGTTGCCTCCAGTCCAATTCACAACAGAGGAAAACGATGTAGTGGTTCCTTTAATGGCCGATATTCAGACCTATGTAGCCGAAACAATCAATGCCATGATCATGGGGCGCCAAAAGATTGAGGACTATGACAAAGTAATGAAGCAACTTGAGAAGATGGGAATTAACGATGTGTTAAAAGAGTATCAGGTTGCATACGAGCGATTTAAAGGGAAATGATTCAGCTTGTGAGGAGGTTGTCGTGGGCCGAGCGGTTCAGAGAGTGCTTTGTGACCGCTCGCCACATGACAGCTATGACTAACGCCAGTGTCCGGGAGAGGAGAACTATATGGCTGTACCTGTAAAAGTCGCTAAAGTTGAAAGCAGGAAGCTTCCGGTCAAGAGGAGTCCGATTCCCTGGAAGCGGATAGCCTCCAATCGCTATCTTTATCTCATGCTCCTTCCTACGGTTTTGTATTTTCTGATTTTTGAATACAAGCCGATGTATGGGGCGATCATTGCCTTTAAGAATTTCAACCCCTACTTAGGGATCACGGATAGTCCTTGGGTGGGCTTCAAGAATTTCGAGAAGTTTTTCGAAAGCTATTATTTTCTCAGACTGCTTAAAAATACCTTCTTAATGAGTTTCTACTCACTCATCTTCATTTTTCCTGCTTCACTTGCTTTTGCACTGCTGCTCAATGAGCTGCGGCTCAAGAAGCTGAAGTCCTTTCTGCAGACCGTGTCTTATTTGCCGCATTTTATTTCGCTGATCGTTATCTGCGGGATGATTATTGATTTCACCAAGCCCGGAGGCATTATTAACAGCCTGTTGCTTGGCATCGGCCTGATCTCGGAGCCTATTCAGTTCCTGATTCTGCCGGAATGGTTTCGAACGATCTATGTAGGTTCTGGCATGTGGCAGAGCCTGGGCTGGAACTCAATTATCTACTTAGCAGCGTTATCTGGCATCAATCCGAGCCTGTACGAGGCTGCAGTTGTAGATGGAGCAGGGCGATGGAAGCAGCTAACGAATATAACGCTGCCTGGGATTTTGCCTACGGTGTTAATCCTCTTGATTCTGAATGTGGGTACCCTGCTGAATGTGGGCTGGGACAAAATTATATTGCTTTACAATCCTGGAACGTACGTCACTGCGGATGTTATTTCAACATTTGTTTATAGACGAGGTGTGATGGAAGCGAATTACAGTTTTTCTGCCGCGGTAGGATTATTCAATTCCATAATTAACTTCACATTACTCGTTCTAGCCAACCGTATTAGCCGGAAAACAACTGAGAGCAGTCTATGGTGAGCATAGCTTCCGATACGAGTTTTGTACGATTTTTAGGAGGGTAGACAATGGTTGTGAAACGCAGTATGGGTGAAATCATTTTCGACAGCTGCAATGTGCTGTTTCTGATCTTGTGTTCTTTCCTGTTCCTGTACCCGATGTGGTACGTGCTGGTCTCCTCATTCAGCGATGCACATGCTATTGCTGCGGGGAAGGTAAGCTTCTTTCCAATCGGCTTTAATCTGGATGCTTACAAGCTGGTATTTGAGGATACGCGGGTATGGACGGCTTACGGAAATACTTTCTTTTATGTCATTGTCGGTACGTTAATTAATCTGGTACTAACTACACTTGGTGCTTATCCTCTGTCCAGAAAGAATCTGGAGGGGAGGAATGTCATTATGGCTTTCATTGTGTTCACAATGTTTTTCAGTGGTGGTCTAATTCCTGCGTATCTGAATGTCCGTGAGCTTGGCTTATATGATACACGGTGGGCGCTGCTGTTGCCTGGTGCGGTTAGTGCCTTCAATTTGATAGTGATGCGGACCTTTTTTCAGTCTATCCCTGATAGTTTGATAGAGTCTGCCAAGATAGACGGCGCCCACGATTTCAGAATTTTACTGCGGATCGTGCTTCCGCTCTCCATGCCGGTTCTGGCGGTGATGACCCTCTTCTATGCGGTAGGCCACTGGAACAGTTGGTTCTCGGCCATGATTTATTTACAGGATCGGAATTTGTTCCCGCTTCAATTGATATTGAGGGAAATCCTGATTCAATCCTCTGCGCAAAATATGCTGGCCGGCGTTACCCAAGATGAGGTGTTTCGTATTAGTGAATCTATTAAATTCGCTACGATTATCATTGCTACCGTTCCCATTTTAATGATCTATCCATTTTTGCAGAAATATTTTGTAAAAGGCGTAATGATCGGTGCGTTGAAGGAGTAACGGCGATAGAAAAGATGCTGCATGTGACGGAATCGTTTCTGAAGCAGTCGGGAGGAGAAGACATATGAAGGCGGTAATATCTCAGGAAGGACAGATTCGCATGTCGGATGTTCTGACACCAGTCATTGAAGATGGATTTGTACTAGTCCAGACTGAATATTCGGCGATTAGCCCCGGAACGGAAATAATGATGAATGGCCTGCACCGTACGCAACAAATTGTACTTGGATACAGTGCAGCGGGTGTAATCCGAACACGTGGGAAAGGAATGGAACACTGGCCAGAGGGTCTTCGTGTAGCTTGTTACGGCGGACCTTATGCAAAGCATGCAGAATGGCTGCTAATGCCTCAGCATCTGATGGTACCCATTCCTGACCATGTTAGTTCGGAGGAAGCATCAACAGTAGGACTTGGAGCCATTGCAGTACATGCAGTAAGGCAGGTTGCACCGCAGTTTGGGGAGACACTTGTGCTGATCGGTGCCGGAATTCTTGGACAGTTGATTGCTCAGATTGCTAAGGCGGCAGGATGCCGGGTGATCGTCTATGATTTGCTTACAGAGCGCTGTGAGATGGCTGAGCGCCTTGGAATTAGACATATTGCTACTAGCCCGGAGAAGGTTAAGGAACATCTTGCTAACCTGACGGAGGGCATGGGAGCAGATGCAGTCATTGTATGCGCCGGCGGTAAAACCGGAGACCTTATTGATCAAGCGCTAGAGTGGGTACGGGATCGCGGCAAGGTACTGTTGGTTGGAGATGTTAAGCCTGATTTCTCTCGTGATCTGATGTTCGGTAAGGAAGCCCAAGTGCTGATTTCTAGAGCCGGAGGTCCCGGACGATATGATCCTATCTATGAGCGGAAGGGGATCGACTATCCTTACGGCTACGTGCGATGGACGGAAGGTCGTAATATGGCTGAATATATTCGGTTAATCTCTGAAGGGGACATTCAGGTGAAGCCGTTGATTAGCGCGATATTCCCGGTTGAACGCTGTGAAGAAGCCTTTCGGCGTTATGCAGAGGATCCAGTGGATCTGTTGGGAGCAGTATTAGCCTATCCTGCGGCAGTTTCAGGGGGAGATGCGAAGGTTAAGGAACAGCTGACGAAAGAAGGCGGATGCAGATGAAGGCGCTGCGGATCGGTGAGCCACTGAACGGTCTGGCGGTTTGGGCCTCAGCTTATGGAACATGGCAAGGGGCAGACCGGATCTACGCTGTTTCTTCCGGGAGTCCTTGCATCTTATTTGTTCTAGACCCGAGCGGTGAACAAGCGGTGGAACGGTATGCGCTGGAAGGCTCGGATCATTGCTGGGGCGTAGTCTTAACAGCCAGCGGGGTGTATATCGGGGGAAGCGGCATTTTGTATAGATACACGCATGAAGATGGTGTGGAGAACCTGGGTGAGATGATTCCCGGTGAATTTTATACGTGGCGGTTGGCAGCAGATGCGCAAGGCAGGATCTATGGGGGATGTTATCCTGGGGGGAAAGTGTTCCAGTATGATCCAGCGACAGGTGTGTTTAGGGATTATGGAGCCATGATAACTGGAGAACAGTATGCGCGTTCTATGGAAGCATGGAACGGTAAGCTCTACGTGGGTGTTGGAACACAAACCCCGCATATTGTTGTACTAGATACGGAGACAGGAGAACGCTCGGAAATCAGGCTGCCAGATGAATGTAAAAGCGAGCAACTGGTTTATGACTTGAACATCGTTCAGGGCAAGCTTTTTGCTCGAATCACACCTTCTGCACGGTTGTATATTTATGATCTGGGACTGCAGGAATGGGGCGACACTCTGGATCATGTGAGTGGCCTTAGTGTTTCGCCGCCGGATGAGCTGGGAAATGTGTATTTCATTAAAGATGACTATTTGCAGCGTTATGATGTCCGGACTGGAAGTCTGTTCGTTACTTCACTAGCAATGCCGGAGCCGGCAGGTGATTATGGCTGGCTGAATAACCATGCTCTAAATCCGAAAACACGCTGCTTAACTGGTGTATACAGGGACGGGAGTTGTTGGATTTACGATCCAACGACGGATCGACATATGGTGATGGACTTCGGTCTGCAAGGTCAATCGGTTCATTTGCAGTCCATGACCTACGGACCTGATGATGCTCTCTACATCGGAGGGTATTTCGCAGGTGGGCTGGCCAGATTCGATAAGGTAACCGACGAGATCATTTCTTATCGTGGGATTGGTCAGACGGAAGGTATGATAGCTGGAAGTGGTTGTTTATATCTAGGCGTTTATCCGCGGGCGAATATTTTTAAGTATGATCCAGACGAAGACTGGAAGCCGGGAGAGAATCCAGAGCTGCTATTTTCCTTGCAGGAAGAGGAGCAGGACCGCCCTTTTGCTTGGGCTTGGACAGGAGAAGAGCTGGCAATTGGAACGGTTCCTTCCTATGGTCGGCATGGAGGAGCGTTGACACTGTACAATCCTGCGAGCGGTGTGCGTGAGGTGTTTAGAAATCTTTTGCCGCAGCAGAGTGTAGTGTCCCTTGTCAGTAGTGATCAGTTCTTGTTCGCTGGAGGGTCCGTTTGGGGTGGACTTGGAATTGCTCCTCAGCGTGCAGATGCGTCTCTAATGATTTGGGATCTAGAGAAGCGCTGCAAAGTATGGGAAGGTGTACCGGTGCAAGGGGAAAGGGCTATTTCTGCTTTGGTTCTAGATGATGCAGAGCATCTTTGGGGTTTGACGGCAGGTAAGTTATTTCGGTTCGATCCACAGCTTAAGCTTACTGTAAAGACTTACACTTTGTTCTCCATGGACTGGAATGTTGTGACTCATTTTTGGCGTAGCGGCAATGAATTGCTCTACAAGGAAGGCATGCTATACGGTGTGTCGATGAATCGCTTGTTCAAGTTTGATGTGCGGAGTGAGGAGCTTGAGGTGTTGAATGACGATGCGCGGCTGCTGGCGATGGACCGTGAGGGTGATCTATTTTTTGCAAGAACTACAGCATTGTATCGGATGTATAAGTAAGGTCTGCACTATCCTTGGCGAAGGGTGAGGGATGATGAGAATCTTATATTTTTATAAATTCTGTATTCTTGGTGGGGTTACCACTCAACTTGCAAATAGATTCAAATTTTTGCGGCACCACTCGGAAGTACATTTTGCTTTTTTGGAAGATTACGGCGGGGCAAGCGCTTTTGATGGATACGAGCATGTCCGAATTCTGGGGACAGTTGAAGAAATTAAGAGCTACATGGAAGTCTATGATTTCGATGTCATTATTACTATTGATACTTACGAGCTGTATGAAGCACTTGGGCCTGTACAAGAGGGAAAGGTTATTATTCATGAGGTACATACCACCTATTCCGAACCCTTACAGAAGTTGGCAGCAACGAAAGATAGTTTGCCTTTTCACTATGTGATCACTCCCTCCGCTTACATGAAGGATTATTTGGACGGTATCGGCATAGCGGGTGCTTATCATATTAATAATTGCCTGGATACCGATTTGTTCCGATATGAAGCGGGTATTGAGCAGGAGCCTGCCACTATTTTGTGGGTGGGTAAACTGGATGATCACAAGAACTGGTCGTCCTATTTGAACATTGCTGGAATGCTGAATGCCAAGATGCCAGAGCTGCAATTTATGCTTGTTGGAGGTTATACTGCTCCCGATGAGATCAAGAAACAGCTGATGGTAAAGGTAGAACAGCAGGGGGTTAAGCATTTCAAGTGGATTCCCAAAGTGGACTACGATGAGATGCATCGCTATTATTCATCGGTTGCGCAGAATGGTGGGTTATATATTAGTACCACGACCAATGAATCTTTTGGGATGACCGTACTGGAGGCGATGGCCTGCAGGTGTCCGGTAGTGGTTCCGCGTGTAGGGGCGTTGCCGGAATTATTGGATGGTCCGTTAAGTGTTTCCCTATACGAATCAGGCAATGAAGAGGAGTGTGTGGACAGATTGAGCGCACTGCTGGAGCAGAATAGTCTGAGGGAAGGCTTGAAGTCATTGGGAGAACAGAAAGCTAGAACTACTTACAGCATCGAACAAGTGGGAAAAGAATACATGGAACTACTTGAGCGATTCAGAGAAGAACGTTTAATTCTTAAATAAGTAGATCACTCCATGGGGCTGTCAACCGAATAAGAGGTGTTGTTGAAATGGAAGAGCTGCAGATCGGTATGGTAGGAATGGACACTTCGCATAGCAGGATTTTCGCGGCGCTGCTAAATGATGAATCTCATCCGCTTTATATTCCGGGTGGCAGGTTACACTGCGGTTATCCGGGGGGTTCTCTTGATTTCGAGCTAAGCTATTCACGTGTGAGACCGATTAGCAGTGAATTGCAGGAGCGCTATGGGGTTGAATTGCTCGATTCTATAGAAGAAGTTGCGGAGAGATCCCATGCGATTCTATTGACTTCTGTAGATGGGAGAGTGCACAAGGAACAATTTGCGGTGCTGGCTCCTTACGGAAAGCCGGTATTCATTGACAAGCCGTTAGCGGTTTCTTCTGAAGATGCGAAGATGATTGTGGAATTGGCGGAGAGGTATGGAACGCCATTTTTCTCCAGCTCTATGCTACGTTTCGGTGGACCACTGGTAGCCCTCTTAGAGGATGAAAGTGCAGGTGCTATTCTAGGTGCGGATTGTACTGGACCACTCGATCTACAGCCGACACAACCGGGGTTATTCTGGTATGGCATACACGCTGCTGAGATGTTATATGCCGCCCTTGGAGAAGGTTGCCATTGCGTACGTGCCGTCAGTAACGATACGCAAGAATGGGTAGTCGGCCAGTGGAAGGACGGGCGAATCGGGACGATCCGCGGAAACCGTACAGGCGGCTCTGATTTCTATATCGTATTGCATCGTGAACGAGGGAGTAACGGAATTAACGCGCTCGGAGCAAATTACAACGCAGGACACCAGCAATTACTGAAGAAATTTATAGCTATGGCGCGAGGGGACTCTCCACCGGTACGATCTTCCCTAACACTAGAGTTGATTCGCTTCATCGAAGCGGCCAACGAAAGTCGGGTAAGCGGTGCTGATGTTCGTCTGTAAAGGAAAGCACAATCTGAAAGGAGTGTAGTGTATTGATTAGGACAGCAGTGATTGGATGCGGTGGCATGGGAACTGTTCATGCGGATCGTTACAAGTCCATGCCCGAAGCTGAGCTTGTCGCCGTATGTGACATCGTTGAAAAAGCCGCTGAGGTGCTAGGAACTTTAGTGGGCGTTAGCTATTTTACATCTGTACAAGAAATGCTCGAGCAGGTAAAGCCAGCGGTGGTCAGTGTTGCTGTGCCGACCTATTTGCATGTAGAACTGGTACGGATTGCGGCTTACCATGGTGCGCATGTGATCTGTGAGAAGCCGCTCGCACTCACTTCGCAGGAAGCGGAAGAAGCAATTCGTTACTGCAACGAGCGCGGTGTACATTTGTTTGTGGGCCATGTCGTTCGTTTCTTTCCTTCTTACAGACAGCTTGCGGAGGGAATAACGCAGCTTGGCAGTGTTCAAGGCGGAATATACCATGCTAAACGGGCGGGTTCACATCCCGGAAACGTGCAAGCGTGGTTTCGGGATCCATTTCTTAGCGGTGGCGTCATTATGGATTTAATGATTCACGACATTGACTACATTCGTGGGGCTTTTGGTGAAGCCCGTGAAGTATATGCGTTCCAGCACCAGTCGGAAGACATAAATTATGCTTCAGCCACTTTCCGGTTCAAGAATGGAACCATTGCACAGCTTGAAGCATTTTGGGGGTATCCAGGGTCGTTCCACTCCTCTTTTGAATATGCGGATGCGGAAGGAATCATCTCAGGCGGGACCGGGGATGGCGAAAGTCTACATATTCGCAAGTCGATAACGACGGGCTCTACATCGGGATTTGTGGAGACACCTTCGAGTGTGCTGCTGAAGGACCCGTATTATTTGGAACTGGAGCATTTTCTAAGCTGTCTAACAAGTGGGGAAGAGCCGATAGTCACTGCACAGGATGCGCTGGAAGCTGTACGCTGGGCTGAAGCCGCTCAGCAATCGGCAATGACCCATCAACCGGTGAAGCTTGAAGTGAAGGGGGATATTTAATGAGCCGTTTGAATATTGGCATGATCAGTTTCGCGCATGCGCATGCTTTTGACTATTTGGCAAGTTTACTGCACATGTCTGAAGTGACGGTCAGTGGAATTGCTGATGAGGTGCCAGAGCGCACACAGGCGCTCGCAGAACGTCATTCGATTCCCTATTATGCTAACTACAAGGAACTTCTGGAAGATGCGAATATAGATGCCGTAATTATTTGCTCGGAAAATGTCTATCATGCTGAGCTAACCATCGCTTCAGCCCGAGCGGGCAAGCATGTACTGTGCGAGAAGCCGCTAGGTCTGTCAGTGGAAGAAATGCAACGCATGATTTCGGTCTGCTCTGAAGAGGGAGTACAGCTTATGACAGCCTTTCCTTGCCGCTTCCTCACTCCGGTTGTTCGGGCTAAGGAATCACTAGATCGCGGCGATATTGGTGAAATTATTGCTTTTAAAGGAACTAACAGAGGTTCTTTTCCGGGACCTAGATGGTTCTCTGATGAAGCCCTATCGGGAGGCGGTGCTGTTCTAGATCACACTGTGCATGTGATGGATCTGATGAACTGGTTCTCCGGTTCTTCTGTAGAACAGGTGTATGCCTATGCGGATACCTTATTTGATGCAGAGCGCAAGCGGACGATCGATGATGCTGGAATGGTGCATGTAACTTTTGAGAATGGTGTGTTCGGAGTGCTGGATCCTAGCTGGTCACGCAATCCCGGCTTCCCCATATGGGGGGATGTGACCCTAGAAATCATTGGAACTAAAGGTGTCATCTCCATAGATGCTTTTAACCAAAAAAACAATGTATACGGAAGAGCATCTGGCAAAGGGAACTGGTCCTTCTGGGGAGATGACATGAATGAACTGATGCTAAAGGCTTTTGTACAGGCGCTTCTAGAAGGGGTGGAGGTACCGATTTCAGGAATAGATGGACTCCGATCCACAGAGGTTGCACTTACTGCTTATCAATCTGCTCATGCAGGCCAACCCGTGCGTTTAATTAAATGAGGATGCTGTAAGTACAAAACTTTGAGGAGGATGGAACCGCCTATGAAGGATCAGGAATTGTTCGATAGCATGTGTGAAAAGCTCTACTCTGCGGTAATCTCTGACACGTTGGATCAATTGGGCTATCGTAATCAGGTGATGCGGGAAAATATCAACCCGATAGATCCTACCTGGATCGTTGCCGGAAGAGCAAAGACCATTCTGTCTGTGGATATTCATCATTTGCCGGAAGATCCTTACACGAAGGAGATTGAGGCGGTGGACAGCGTTAAGCCCGGTGAGATTGTCATCGGCTGTACGAATGAATCGCGGCAGAACGGACTGTGGGGAGAGCTATTGTCTACGGCTTCCAAAATGAGAGGTGGCCGCGGAGCCATTGTAGATGGACTAATCCGTGATACTGCTAAAATTCTGGAGCTTGGTTTTCCTGTCTTTGCTACCGGGACCAAACCTGTTGATTCTCAAGGTCGTGGAATTGTTATCGACTATGACATACCGGTGCTATGCGGTGGCGTAATGGTCCATCCCGGAGATGTAATCTTTGGTGATCGTGATGGTATCGTTGTGATTCCGGGCGCCATCATCGATGAAGTGTTCCAATTAGCTATGGATAAGGTGACTCGCGAGAATCATACACGGGATGAACTGCTCGAAGGATATACCTTGCGGCAGGTCTACGATAAATATGGTGTGCTCTGAACAAGATCCGAGGGAGTGATGTACATGAGGCTGGCTGGCAAAAGAGCGCTAATCACAGGTGCAGCAAGAGGAATTGGACTGGGGATCGCCCATCGATTTCTGGAAGAAGGCGCTCAGGTGGTGTTGCTGGACCGAAGTGAGGGGGAGCTTCTTATTGCACTTGAAACCTTGAAGGATTATGGTGAAAAAGCTGCAGTAGAGATATGTGATCTTCGCGATGTCTCACAGTTAGAACAATCTGTTGCCCGAGCCTTTGAAAGGTTCGGTGGGATAGATATTGTAGTGAACAATGCCGGAATCGCCTTTCGTGAACACTTTCTCGACATCTCGGTTGAGCATTGGAATGCAGTATTTGATATCAACGTAAGGGCGGTTTATTTAATAGGTCAGCTTGCAGCGAGACAAATGATTTCTCAGGGTGGCGGAGGCGCCATTATAAATATGAGTTCTAAAAATGGTCTATCAGCAAGCTCGGAGCTCGCGCATTACAATGCTTCTAAGGCTGCTGTTATACTGCTAACGGAATCGATGGCAGTGGAGCTGGCGGCTTATGGGATCCGGGTAAACGCAGTAGCACCGGGATTTGTGGATACACCCCTCGACCGCAAGCTGCGCGAAGCTTCGAAGCTCCCGGCTTATTCGGAGCATACACCGATGAAGCGGGCGGCAACGATAAGGGAAGCTGCCAATGTATTTCTTTTTCTGGCTTCTGATGAAGCCTCCTATGTAACGGGAGAAACCATTCGTGTGGATGGTGGACATTTGGCTAATGGTAGTGAGCTGTAAATAGAAGAAGGAGTGAACGTATTGGAAATTACAGAAATTCAGGCAGAATTGATGATTGATGCTCAGGCTGAGCTTGGTGAAGGGCCGCATTGGGATGCCGAATCCAAACAGTTGTATTGGGTCGATATAACGGGTAAGAAGCTTAGAATATACGACCCGATCACTGGTGGTGAAGTAGTTCGCTCTTTCGACCAAATGGTCAGTGCAGTTATTCCTACGACAACAGGAGGACTTCTATTGGCTATGGAGGATGGGGTCTACCTTTCTCAAACTGAAGGATCTCCGGTGCTGCTGACTTCAATAGAAGCGGATCTTCCACGCAACAGAGCAAATGATGCCAAATGCGATCGACAAGGCCGACTGTGGGTGGGGACGATGAGTATGGATGATGAGCCGAAAGACGGAGGCTTCTATGTCGTGGAGTCTGGCGGCTTCGCTCGCCAAGTGTTATCTGGCATCGGCTGTTCGAATGGTATGGCTTGGGATTATTCGCACAGCAAGATGTATTACATTGATACGCCGACTAGGCAGGTGGATGTATTTGATTACGAGGAAAAGTCTGGAAGGATAAGTAACCGAAGATTAGCATTCCGAATTCCTACAACAACTGGCTATCCGGACGGAATGACAATAGATAGTGAAGGCATGCTTTGGGTCGCCCACTGGGGCGGCGGCTGTGTATCACGCTGGAACCCGGAGACGGGTGAGCAGCTTGGACTCATTCGAGTTCCAGCACCACTGGTGACCTCGTGTACTTTTGGAGGCAGTGATCTAACGGAACTCTACATTACAACTGCAAGGATAGGGATGCACGAGAAAGAGTTACGTGATTATCCGTTTGCAGGCGGTTTGTTTATGGCTAAGCCCGGGGTGACTGGCTTGTTGCCGGGAAACTTTCAGGCTAAGGAGTAGGAAGAGGAAGAGGAGGCAAAGCGATGCGACTCAAAGATAAGATCATCATAATAACCGGAGCTGGCTCGGGAATTGGAAAAAGCACGGCTGCTTTATTCGCTTCAGAAGGAGCGACAGTAATCATTACCGATGTCCAAGAGGATTCAGGAAAAGCCGCTGTCACTGAAATAGAGGCGACGGGTGGAAATGCGATGTTCATACCCTGTGATGTAACCGATGCTAGCAGTACTACCGTGATGGCTGATCAAGTCTTTAATACTTTTGGACGTATCGATGTGCTCTTTAATAATGCAGGAATCAGTGGCTTGGGTGCGTTACATGAGGTTTCCGAGGAAGTATGGGAGAGGGTCATGCGGGTTAATGTGACGGGTGTGTTCTTAACCTGCAAGGCTGTCCTCCCTTATATGATGAAGACCAAGAAGGGTTCTATTATTAATATGTCCTCTGGCATCGCCGAAATCGGAGTCGCAGAGCGAGCTTCCTACAGTGCTTCTAAGGGAGCTGTTCTATCATTAACTAAAGCAATGCAGGTTGATTATGCACCTTACGGCATTCGTGTAAATGCGCTGTTACCAGGTACGATTATGACTCCGTTTGTAGAAGGTTATTTGAAGACTTCTCTGGATCCAGAGGCTTCGGTTGCGGCCATTAAGCGTAGACAGCTTAGCGGTGAGCTTGGCAAACCTGAGGATGTGGCACGAGCTGCACTATTTCTAGCTTCCGATGAGTCCGGGTTTGTAATGGGTTCGCCGCTATATGTGGATGGTGGCCTTGTCTTCGGAAAAAATGCATAAAGTGAAGGAGAGTGTTTTAGATGAGGCTAGTTACCTTTTTGCAAAAAGAAGATGATCATATGGGAGTTCTAACCGACCGTGGTGTGGTGGATATTGAGGCGGCACAGACTGCATTATCCACTCGGACGGAGGTTCCAGTAACGGTTAAGCAATTGCTTGATGGTGGGGAGGATGCACTTAACCAACTGAGGATTTTTGTGAATGAGCTGCCTGAAGGAGAAGTGAATCCATCCTGGCTGAAGCAGGAAGATGAGTTAGCATTCGGTCCCTGTGTTACTGATCCTGGAAAAATCATCTGTATTGGCCTTAATTATCGCCGGCATGCGGAAGAGACTGGGATGTCCATTCCCGAATATCCCATCCTGTTCAATAAATTTAACAATACACTAACTGGACATGGCTCAGAAGTTCCGCTTCCGAGGAACAGCCAGAAGGTGGACTACGAGGCAGAGCTTGGCATCGTCATCGGACGAACCGCGAAATATGTGACGGAGGAAGATGCACTGGATTATGTCTTCGGGTATTGTACGGCTAATGATTTGTCGGCGCGAGATTTACAGATGCGGACGAGTCAATGGCTAGCGGGAAAGTCTTGCGATAAATTTTCACCCATTGGGCCTTACTTAGTCACTGCGGATGAAGTAGGTGATCCCAATCAGCTCGATATTCAGTGCACGGTGAATGGTGAACTGCGTCAGAACTCCAACACTTCGGACATGATTTTTAATTGCAAGCAGATAGTCAGCTATGTATCCCAGTGTATGACGCTTTCACCGGGGGATATTATCCTGACTGGAACACCAGAAGGCGTAGTGATGGGTTACCCTCCAGAGGATCAGGTCTATTTGCAAGCTGGTGATGTGGTCACGGTGCAGATTGAGAAGCTTGGTGCCATTACAAATACGATGGTTAGCGAATAGGAGGGAGTAGGGATGATCTTCGATTGTCATACCCATTTGTTTGGACCGGGAATGGTTTCAGGACCTACGGATGAGGCGATCAAACGGGCTTGGGGACCGGATATGAATATCGAAGCAACCCCCGAGCAACATCGTAGTAATTTGGAAGGATTCTCTGGTGCTATCGTATTAGCCATGGCGGCGCATGCAACGGGACTGGTTGTGCCGAATGCTTATGTCGCAGATTACTGTCGCACGGATCCGGATCGATTATTCGGTTTTGCAAGTGTAGATCCCAATCATCTGGATTGTGTTGCTGAATTTGAGACTGCGATCCGTGAGATGGGATTAAAAGGGTTGAAGCTTGCGCCTATCTATCAGAACTTTTATCCTGATGATCCCAGGCATTATGCCCTCTATGCCAAAGCAGAACAGCTAGATGTACCTATTCTATGGCATCAAGGAACCTCTTTTGTACCGGAGGGTTATCTGGATGCATCAAGGCCGGCGATGCTGGACCCGATTGCCCGTGCTTTTCCGAAGCTGAAGATGATTGTAGCGCATATGGGTCATCCCTGGATTGATGAATGTATTTCATTGGTGCGCAAGCATCCTAATCTATATATGGATGTTTCTGCTTTAGGAAGTAGACCTTGGCAATTTTATAATGCACTGGTATCTGCGATGGAATATGGAGTTCAAGATAAAATATTGTTTGGATCGGATTATCCGTTCTTTGGGACACAGAAGATGCTAGATGCTCTGTACCATATCAATGATCTAGTGGAGGGAACGAAGCTGCCACAAATACCGCAAAAATATATTGAGGACATAATACATCGTCTAACACCGGAAATTCTTGGTTTTATCTAAAACATTTATGCTTGGTCTATAAGCGAGGTTGTTAAAAGGAGATGGGGTCATGGCGGAGTGCAGGGACAGCGAGGAGAGTGTGGCTGAATCAGGCGGTAAGTTGAAGAGCGAGGCTTATTTTCAGGAAAAAGATCTATGGGGATTTATCCATCGTTCCTTCACGAAGTCTATGGGATACACCGAAGAAGATCTCCGCAAGCCAGTGATCGGCATTTGCAACACGTTTAGTGAGCTGAATAAATGCCATTCCCATTTTAATGAATTGGTGGATTATGTGAAGCGTGGTGTTTGGCAGGCAGGGGGAGTGCCGATGGAATTCCCGACGATTTCGATTGGTGAGCCTTATGTGAAGCCTACAACGATGCTGCTGCGTAATTTGATGGCAATGGATACGGAAGAAATGATGAAGGGGCATCCCATTGACGGGGTAGTGCTTCTTGGGGGTTGCGATAAAACGGTACCCGCTCAGCTGATGGCAGCCGCTAGCGCCAATATTCCAGCCATTGTATTGACAGGTGGCCCTATGCTAAATGGCCGATTGGGCGGGCGTAGCCTTGGAGCGTGCACGGATTGTTATGGCTTTACGCTGGAGCATAAAGCCGGAAATATAAGTGACGAAGAGCTGGCTGTTGCAGAGAATGCGATTTGCCGTAGTGACGGTCACTGCATGGTGATGGGCACAGCAAGCACGATGGCCTCGATCGCCGAAGCGATCGGCATGGCGTTACCGGGCTGTGCGGCTATTCCGGCGCCGGACAGCAGACGCAGGCATATGTCCGAGCGAACGGGCAAGCAGATCGTAGAGCTGGTTCGCCAGGGCATTCGTCCCCGCGACATCATGACTGCAGCGGCGATAGAGAATGCGATCACAGTTACGATGGCGAGCGGCGGATCGACGAACGCTATCATCCATCTTATAGCGATCTCCCAGCGGCTGGGGATGAAGCTGCCTTTAGAGACATTTGACCGGATCAGTAGTCAGACCCCGTTTATTTTGAACCTGCGTCCTTCGGGCAAATATCAGATGGAGGAGTATTTCGAGGCAGGTGGTGTACCCGCGCTGATGAAGGAGCTGGAGCCGCTGCTGAATGGGGATTGTTTGACTGTAACAGGCAAAACGGTTACAGAAAATCTGGTTCAGGCGGCAACAATTGACGGAGATGTGATTCGTACCTTGGAGGAGCCACTCGACAGCCAAGGTGGAATTGCTGTGTTGCGCGGAAATCTGGCGCCGGATGGGGCGCTGATCAAGCAAACCGCTGTATCCGTTCATCTCAAAAAGCATATCGGATGCGCAGTAGTGTTCGAGAGCCCTGCCGATCTAAATAAGCGGATCGATGATCCTGATCTGGTCGTGGATGAGAACAGTGTGCTAGTGCTTAAAAACGCAGGTCCGAAGGGTGCTCCAGCGATGCCGGAGATCGGGCAAATCCCGATTCCACAAAAGCTGCTGAAGCAGGGCATACGCGACATGATACGCATCTCGGACGCGCGGATTAGCGGTACTTCCTATGGCGCATTGATTGTACATGCGGCGCCGGAAGCTGCTGTTGGTGGTACGCTGGCGCTTGTGCAGGATGGCGACGAAATTGAGCTGGATATTTCCGCGAGGCGCTTGGAGCTGAAGGTGTCTGATGAAGAATTGGCACGACGTAGGGTCTCATGGCAAGCGCCGAAGCCGCACTACGACAGAGGGTATGGCTTGCTGTTTCATGAGCGTGTGCTTCAAGCGAATCTCGGTTGTGACTTTGACTTTCTTCTCCCTGTTGAGCTTAGAGAAGAGTTGCTGAGCGAGAGGGAATCGGTGCACATCAAATAATAGCCGAGACTGAAATAATCTAATGCTTGTGAAGATAAAATAGCTGCACTTTATACAACTACAGTATATCGTAATCGTCTCATTTGGACTTTAATTGCACTTCATACAGTTAAATCTTATCAAATCGCTGTTTGTAGTCTCATTCTGGATTATTAATTGCAGATAGTACAACTAAATTGCCATCTACGGGAACAGGAGTTGTTATAAGTGTACGAAATACACTTATATCGCACGTATCGCACGCATTGCACGAATCGCAAGTGTCGCGCATGTCGCAAATATCGCACGAATTGTACTTATCTGCGGCTCCGGAAGCGGCTATCGGAGGAATTGCGACTCTTGTGCAGGATGGCGACGAAATTGAGTTGGATATTTCCGCGAGGAGCTTAGAGCTGAAGGTGTCGGGAGAGAATGAGGCCAAGCGGCGGATTACAAGGCAAGCGCCTAAGCTACACAACGACAAAAGTTAGTATGAGTTTACTAGATTGTCTGACTGAACTGGATAGGCTGGACTGAGCTTGGTCTATTGCTTTGATTGATTTGAAAGAGATGATTGCTTTGCTTTGAGTGATTGCATTTTATGCAATAGATTCCGCTCTAGAGTGGATGGATTTTGATTCTATTGCACTTTGTGCAATGAAATTTCAGATAATCACCACTAAACGAGCTTATAGCAGGAATCTGATGTATGAAGTGCAATAGATTCATTTTTTAGCGATGAATTTGGAAATTCTATTGCACATTCTGCAATCAGGGAGTTAGTTTTCGATTGTAGCAAGCTGGTTTGTGAATGTAGCAAACTGGTTTGTGAATGTAGCTAGTTAGTTTTCGATTGTAGTTAGCTTGGTTTCCGATCACTACAAGCTAGTTTCTAATCTCAGCTAGCCCGGTTCCCAATTACAACTAGCATCGTGTCCGTTTACACCAAGCAATAAGGTCGTTTGTGGCAAAAGCAACAAACTTGAGTCAATGGAGAGGAGAGTTCAATGATGCGAACCGTTCAAGAGTTGGAGGAGCGCTTGGCAAGTCCGTCCGCAGCACTGATTGAGGAACTTAGCCAGCTCGATGGAGATATTATGCTACTAGGCGTGGGGGGCAAGATGGGACCTAGTCTCGCAAGGCTAGCGGTGAATGCAATTCGCCAAGCGGGGCTAAACAAGAAAGTGATCGGCGTATCCCGCTTCTCGAATAAGGAGCTGAGACGAGAGCTTGAAGAGGCCGGGGTCGAGATTATCTCCGCCGATTTGTCTGACGATAAGGCGCTACAGGCACTCCCTGAAACCCAAAATATTCTCTATATGGCCGGGAATAAATTCGGCACGACCGGGAATGAACATTTCACTTGGATGATGAATGCCTATCTGCCGGGACGCGTTGCGGAACGGTTCCGTAATTCACGAATGGTTGTATTCTCAACAGGCAACGTTTACCCTTTTACTCCGGTCAGCCAAGGAGGCGCAACGGAAAGAACTTCACCGAACGCGAATGGGGAGTATGGGCAATCCTGTCTGGGCCGGGAGCGTATATTTGAACATTTCTCTCATAAAAATGGAACGCCGATGTTCATTTATCGGCTGAATTACGCCATTGATCTGCGGTATGGTGTGTTATTGGAGCTTGCTCGATCGGTCAGGGAGGGACTTCCCATTGATATCACAATGGGTCATGCCAATGTGATCTGGCAAGGGGATGCGAATGAAATCGCATTGCGAGCACTGCTGCGTTGCAGTTCGCCGCCTAATGTCATGAACATTACTGGGCCTGAGACATTGTCCCTGCGCTGGGCTGCGAATGAATTCGGCCGAAAGTTAGGCATTGAGCCGATTTTTACAGGTGCAGAAGCACCTACTGCACTGCTAAGTAATGCAGCGAAAGCCGCTGCCACCTTTGGCTATCCGCGGGTATCGCTGGCCGAAATGATCGACTGGATTGGCGATTGGGTAGGGCAAGGCGGAGAAACCTGGAATAAACCCACGCATTTTCAGGAGCGGGAGGGCAAATATTAATGACACTGACAAGAGTACCTTTGACTTCGGAATTACATGCCGCGCTTCATGATGGGTTGGCTATTCCCGCACATCCTCTCGCCTTAACTAAAGAGCGCAAGCTGGATGAGCGACGTCAACGGGCACTTACCCGATATTATGTTGCTTCCGGGGCGGGTGGAGTCGCTGTTGCCGTGCATTCTACTCAATTCGAGATCAGGGATCCAGAAGTAGGGCTGCTGGAGCCTGTGTTACGTCTAGCTGCGGAAGAGGTGGAGCTTGCCCAGCTAAATCGGCCATTCATGAAAGTAGCGGGTATTTGCGGTGGGACGGAGCAGGCAGTTCTTGAAGCGCGCCTTGCCGCAAGCTTTGGGTATGAAGCGGGGCTGCTTAGCATGGGAGGCCTGCAAACCTTGAGTGAGGAAGAATTGCTAGAACGAACACGCAGAGTGGCAGATGTGATTCCGGTGTTTGGTTTCTACCTTCAGCCGTCGGTGGGAGGGCGGATTTTAAGCTTTGATTTTTGGAAGGCATTCGCTGAAATAGAAGGCGTAATTGCCATCAAAATGGCGCCGTTCAATCGTTATCAGACGCTGGATGTAGTCAGAGCTGTGCTTGAATCCAGCCGTAGCGAAGAAATTGCTCTGTACACCGGAAATGATGATAATATTGTCAGCGATCTGCTCACGACCTTCCGATTTATGGTGAACGGCAAGCCCGTTGAGAAAAAAATAGTCGGCGGCCTACTCGGTCACTGGGCAGTCTGGACGAGCAAAGCAGTCCAGCTGCTTAATGAGATTAAAAAGGTCAGAAATGAACCCTCGTTGGCATCCAATTGGTTGACGCTTGGGGCTGAAGTGACGGACAGCAATGCGGCGATATTTGATCCCGCGCATCATTTTCATGGCTGTATCCCGGGTATTCATGAAGTGCTTCGCCAACAAGGATTGCTTGAAGGCTTATGGTGTCTAAATCCGGAGGAACGATTATCCCCGGGGCAAGTGGAGGAAATCAACAGAGTGCGCAGAGACTATCCCCATCTGGTGGATGATGGATTTGTGGCATCGCATTTGGAAGAGTGGCTGCAATAACACGTAGTTGTATAAGAGTTAAGGAGGGCGCACTTTCGACAAGTGCGTTCTTTCTTATCCAGAGTGCGATATCCTCCGCCTCATGATACAATAAGGGACAAGTTTATAAGGATGAGGTGACTTTAATTGAAGTATGATTTCGATCGCGTAATTGACCGCCGTAATACACGTTCTTACAAGTGGGACCAGTCCGAGAAGTTGTTTGGTGAGAAGGATATTATGCCACTTTGGGTGGCAGACATGGATTTTGAAAGTCCTCCTGCAGTGAAGGAAGCGATTCTGCGCCGCGCAGAACAAGGGGTTTACGGATACAGTGTACCTAGTGACTCTTATAAAGAAGCTATCACGTCGTGGTTCAGAAGACGGCATGATTGGGAAATTAAACCGGAATGGATTTCGGATTCTCCCGGAATCGTAACCTCCTTAAGTTTTGCTGTAGAGCTGTTTACCGAGCCGGGGGACGAGGTTATTTTACAGTCGCCAGTCTATTATCCCTTCTATGACGTCATCCAAATGAATGATCGCAAGGTCGCCAAGAATCCGCTTGTTATTCGTAATGGACGCTTCGAGATGGATTATGAGCAATTGGAAGGGCTGATGCAAGGTGGAGCCAAGCTGCTGCTTTTATGTAGTCCGCATAATCCGGGTGGTAGAGTATGGGAAAGAGAAGAGCTGCTGAAGCTTGGTGAGCTCTGTCTGCGTTATGGAGTGACCGTAATCTCTGATGAGATTCATTGTGATTTGGCGCTTCCAGGTTATGAGCATATCCCTTTTGCATCCTTATCTGAGGAAATTGCGAATATTACACTAACCACACTTGCCGCGACCAAAACCTTCAATCTACCGGGGTTACAATCTTCTTTTATCGTGTCTTCCAATCCGGAATTGAAGCTTAAATTTGATCGAAAAATGAAAGCCTTGAGTTTACATATGGCTAGCTACTTCGCCCAAGGTGCAGTAGAAGCTGCCTATAATGATGGTGAAGAATGGTTGGATGAGCTTTTAGAGTACGTGTCAGGCAATGTGGACTATGCGATTAGCTATTTGTCGGAGCATTTACCGCAGGTCCAAGTGATGCATCCGCAAGGCACATACCTGCTATGGGTTGACTGCCGCGGTCTGAATCTGGATATAGATGGACTTAAACAGCTGATGTACAAAGAGGCTAAAGTTGCTTTTAATGAAGGCTCTGTCTTTGGAACTGAGGGACAAGGTCATCTGCGGATCAATCTGGCTTGTCCTAGATCTATTCTAGTTGAAGCGTTAGATCGCTTTTGCCGAGCAGCTCTAGCTTATACTGCGAAATAAAAGGTAATTACTGAAGCTTGATGATTCCTTCTAAGGGGATCGTCGAGCTTCTTTATTTTGCAAAAAGGTAAAAAGAATAATAAAATGGAGTCCATTACGTCAAGCAGGAGGACTTCAAATGAAATGGGTAGCTCAGCTTCCGTATTATAAGATACAGCGAGAAATTAAGGATGGAGAACAACGAAGTATTACATGCAATCGCTTAATGTATTTGTACAAAGATAGAGTCGTGACTCGTCATCGTGAATTTCCAATAAAAGATATTTTAGATATGTCCTATCGCTCAATGGGAGGTTCAGAGGGGATGTTCTATCTGTACACGAGTAAGGGTGTATATACTTATTTGGTAGAGTGTGATCCTGAAAGCTTTATTGATACTTTTAAAGAACAGCAAATGAATAAAATTGAGCGTACGGGTAGGCCGTGATATGATAATCCATACGACATTGCAGGGTGGGAGAGAACATAAATGAGCAAAACACGAATTATTATTGATGCAGACACAGGTATTGATGACGCACTGGCAATTCTATATGCATTACGCGCTCCAAACGTAATTGTAGAAGGAATTACAACCGTTTTTGGGAATATTGATGTCGACAAGGCGGCGGACAATTCACTGCGACTGATTGAGCTTGCTAAGCCTGGTTATGAGATTCCTGTAGCTATTGGAGCATCCAAGGCACTTGTTCGTGAGCACTCAGGCTACGCCACTCATGTGCATGGTGAGAACGGTATTGGTAATGTGGAAATTGCTCCATCCAGCCAGCGTCCCATTAGCGAAACTGCATCTGAGTTTATTGTTCGGATGGCTAATGAGAATCCCGGAGAAATTGTATTAGTTACACTGGCACATCTAACCAACCTTTCGATGGCGCTTGATATGGATCCTGGTATTAAGAATACTTTGAAAAAAGTAGTGGTGATGGGCGGTACGATCTTCAATCCCGGCAATAGAACACCGGTTGCAGAAGCGAATATTGCTGGAGACCCTGAAGCTGCAGATCATGTATTTACATCTGGACTTCCTGTTATGATGGTAGGTTTAGACGTTACGCTTAAGACGCGGATTACCCAAGAGCATATCGATTTATTAAACCGTTTTGGACGTGAAGAGAATAAAGCGATCATTTCGTTTATGGAACAATCGCTCACTCATTATTTTAATTTCTATCGTGAAGCGAACTTTTTGATTAACAGTGCACCGCTGCATGATCCTCTCGCGCTTATGGTTGCGCTGCAACCAGATCTAGTAACCTATAAAGAAATGAATGTTCGTGTGGAGCACAAAGGTGAGTTTACATCGGGAATGGTCGTAGCGGATTTGCGGGCTCAGCCAAAAGTGGGTAAACCCATACAAGTTGCTGTGGATGTAGATGTTGAACGAGCAGTGGGAACCTTTTTGAGCGTGTTTATGTAATTTTGTCGACCTCTACTAATATGAAAAATAATTTCGAAGCTCATAGATGACAATCTATTAATTTTACAATTGGATAATCTTTGGTAAAATGGTAGAAGACATATAAAGAGTTTAAGAGATTACACTTCATATTATGGAAGATGGGAGACTTAACAGTAATGAACAAACGGATTGGCAAATTGGTTTTATGTCTGGCGATTTCGCTAGGCGGCACCACGGCATTATTCCAAAACACTACACAAGCAGCACCCGCAGGTGGAGTTAGTATTGTGCTGGATGGTTATGCACTGCCGTTTCCAGTAGAGCCTGTTGTGATGAACGGAACGACGATGGTTCCATTCCGGGCGATATCAGAAGCGCTGGGGATCAACGTAGAGTGGAATCAAGCACTTAAGAAAATTACCGCGACCAAGACGGATACAGTGGGTACTAAAGTGGTAACGTTGACCCTTGGTAGTAAAAATGCAGGCGTAAACGGCGAAGTTGTGAAGCTAGGGGTTGCCCCGCAAACGATCCGTAATAACACGATGATTCCACTTAGCTTCTTCGGCCAGCAGTTTGGTGCGGGCGTAGCATGGGATCAAGCAACGAAGACGGTATCGATCACTTCACCGAAGACGGATATGTACAAGCTGGGCTTTTATGCGCTTAGCTCATACAGTGAAATTTCGTTACTTCCTAGCTTCGATGCTGTAGCTTTTGGGTGGAGCGGGATTGATAAAAGTGGACAATTCACCACGACAGGCACTGACTTTAGATGGCCTCAAGCAGCTGGGGATGTAACCCCAGAGTCTATTGTCTCGAATGCAGCAGCAGGTGGCACAGCGCCTTATCTGATGGTCTTTTCTGGTGATACTGCAGCGGAGCTCACGAAGAATCTGGAAGATAAAACGCTTCAAGAGCAGACGATTACAGGAATCGTTGATCTGGCTACACAAAAGGGATTCCAAGGCATCACGCTGGATCTCGAGGGACTGGGTCTAACGGGAGATAAAGCAAAGGTGCAAGCCGATTATAATGCTTTTGTGAAGAATTTATCTCAAAAAGCACATGCAGCAGGTCTTAAGCTCACGGTTATTCTTCATCCATTAAACAGCTCTTATAAAGGTTATGATTACAAGACGCTGGGAAGCCTCGCAGACGATTTGGTCATTATGGCTTATGATTATTTGCAAGAGAAAAAAATTCCAGAGCCGATGAGTTTAGTTGATGAAGGCATCCGGCTTGCACTTCAGCAAGTGAGTAAGGATAAGCTGATTCTCGGTATTTCCGTATACAGTGAGAATGAAACATCAGTAAATTCCAAGGTTGGACTTGCCAAACGTTATGGTCTTAAAGGGATTGCAATCTGGCGTGTGGGCTTGATTGGACAGCCTGTCTGGAATGAGATGGGCAAGTCGGTGGAGTTGTAGGCGATTTATGATACGTTATCCAAAGAAAAGGGCTGCCATTTGGCAGCCTTTTTTTCTTAAAAAGAAAAAAATATATGCTTGCGCAATAAATTATCCTTATCTTTTTCACATAAAGCTAGAATGGAATAGATCTATTAAAGTATAGGGAAATCCTCCCTATAAATTCTGTATTTTAGGGTTGTACAGGTGGAATATAGTGAATTTCTCCCTATATTTCAGCGGATATCATCGTTTTTTAGAAAATTCCCCGCATTATAGGGAGAAATTCCGCATAACTGGGTAATTGTGAAGAAATCATCCTGAAAATAGGGAGTTTTTCCCTATAAATCTCCCTTGCCATCTTCCATCACAATTTCATTGACTGGGTGCAGGAGGTGGAGGAGTTTGGGATATGATTTCTAAAATGGATCGGAATTTATAGGTTTCACGGTATAAATGATCTTTCTCTTATGAAGGGGGATATGCCTATTCATACGTACCATTCTTGATGGACTCGATAGTAGTGAACATCCCTGAGTATACATTTTTAATGTTGGGTTCATTTACTTTGCCGTTGTAAAGTCCGTATCCCCAAGTTTTATATGTTTCACCAGTTTGAAGATAGCAAGTAACATACATATCACTATTAAAATTTATTAAAGAATAGTGCTCATACGATACGTCTTCAAGAACAAACGGCATAAATGATTTCGTAGCTCCAATAAAGAAGAAAGGAACGCCTGCATTTGTGTATACTTTAACATACTTGTTGTCGTCCGCTTCTTTCAGATGCTCTTTCGTAATAACTACAGCATCATAATTGGAGGAGAGCTTTGAATAATCTTCTAACTCCTCAAAAGAAATACTTGTGAAGTGCACATGTTCTTCTCTTATTTTAGGGACCTCGCCAACAACACCTATAAATAAGCTTTTCCCTGAGTACAGCGGTGTATCAACCGTATCGGCATTAGATGTACAGCCTGTAACAAATATGAATATTAGTATAATGAGTGAATTTAGGATGATTTTCCTCATCTTTTGGCTCCTTTCAAGCGTTCTGCATGAGTTGTGTTTGCTTACAATAAAGCATTATACTGGAAATTAATGGTTCAGACCAGTAAATGGGTCATGGAACTCGAAAGAAGCCTGATTCAGAGGAGGGTTATGTTGCATCCAATTACTGCAATAGAAATCATCTTTTCGGTTGTTTTTGTCCTCATTATATTTGGAGTAGCCTTGTTTTTACCCCGTAAGATTAGGAAGTCTGGTTTAATTATAGTATCTACCATAACTGTACTTTTGTTATTATCCTTCGCAATTCGCCCCTACTGGATTGATTATCAAGTATCCCGAAAAACAGAACAGCTCAATCACTATTTGGAGGAGAAGTACCCTAATCAAGAATGGGAAATTAGTCGACAAGCAGGTAGACAATATAATCCTTATCATTTACAAGTTAGATTTAAAAACGAAGAAGGTTGGATTTATGTTTATTCAGTCGTAAATGAGAAGAAAATTCACCAGAGTGTGTGGATACCATTAGGTGGCAACTCTTTCGAAGAAGGAAAGCATTACGAAAAATGAGATCAGCTGAGTAGTGACGAAGGGAAGTTTGGAGCTGTAGGAGCGATAGCGACCGCCTGAAAGCTTTCCGTAGGAAAGCTCACTTCGTAAGCATAGGCTGTCTCCGGAAGTCCAAACATTCCCGTAGTTACGACTGAAGCTGCTGACCTGGATTTCTTAAACACACTTCGACTGTTATATACCTCACATTAACCTAAGATGTAAACCTTTATAATCTCTAAGATTGAACCCTTGAATCAAATCATTATTTTTCAGGAGGACTTTAGAGAATGAGATATAAAGCATTGGAACTAGACAAAACGCTTACTTATGAGCTGGAAGGCTTAGAAATAGGAGTTACTTCGAACTGTAATTTTCGCTGCGATTATTGTTGTGCGTATAATAGAAATGATGGACAAAGCATCAAGGCTGAAGAGGTTATCCGAATTCTTGAAGAGCTTCCTGGTCTGAAAAGAGTACGCTTGTCAGGTGGCGAGGTCACATTAAAGTTCGATGACTGTGTGGAGATTGTAAACTACTGCTCATCCAGAGGGATTCAGACACAGCTCAATTCGAACGGCAGTCTTTTAAATGCTGAACGGATTGATCAATTGGTCGCGGCAGGATTAACGACGATACATATTTCCTTCAATTTTACTACAGCGGACGCATTCTCTCGTTATTATAATATTCATCCAAGCATCTATGAGAAAATTAGAGAGAACATTACTATGTTCGCGGCAACTAGTGTAGATACGGTGCTGGAAACGCTATTGTTCAGCGAAACTCAGGATAATATGAAGGAAATTAGTGATCACGTATATGCGATGGGTGTTAGAACACATGAGATTCAGAACAGTATTATCATGGATCATACGGGTTGGAAGTCTATAGCTGCCCGTGAACAATTAAAGAATGCTGTGAGTGAACTGATCGCTATGAAGAAAGAGGATACGACCCTGTATTTCACTTGCATGGACCGGTTTATGGATGCGCTTGGGTTCGAGGAGCAACCGGGCGTTTATTTTCCACACTGCATAGAGGGTAAGAAACAGCTTCATCTACATGGCAATGGAGACATTCTGATCTCTGAATTATGTCATCCCGTTATTATTGGCAACATTTATCAGGGCACCTCATTGAAGGACTTATACAGTAACATGCCAGCGCCTTTGGCTCAGTTCCTGGATAAACTGCCATGCCCAGCACTGGACGCATTGTTTCCGCAAGGGGTTTAAATCGTTAAGCATTGCTATAAAATTACGACATGGAGCCAATTTAATGAATTGGTTCCTTTTTTGTGTAGTAGATTAATGGAAAGTCCTGTATGATTTCTGTAAACTTATAGAGACTGCTATAACTTAAATTTGCGGATAAGGAATGTATGACATCCATACATAAGGTATGCGACACATGCTTACGAATATAAGAAATGGACTCATCAAATCCAATGTTGTTCTCGAAAAAATCATGCCATTATTAACACCTACTGCCATCGTGGTTGGTGTGCTTAATGAAAGCAGACTGCTACCATTCACAGGTCTCGTCCCATGGATATTCGCCTTTATGACATTGATCGGGAGCTTGAAATCTAATCTCAAGGATCTGCTGGGCGTACTGCTGAAACCACAGAAGTTGATCGTGTTGATGCTTATTCTTCATATCGTGATGCCGCTCATTGGCTGGCTCGTTGCAAGTGCTGTTTTTCCGGGAGATCCTTACACAGTGACAGGATTTGTACTGTTGTTTGCGATCCCAACGGGTGTCGTTAGCGTGGTGTGGGTATCCATATACGGCGGGAACATTGCACTAACTTTGGCACTTATTCTAATCGATACGCTCTTGTCACCGATTGTCGTTCCGGGTACCTTGTATTTGCTCATGGGAGCGAGTGTGGAGATTCAGCTTGGGGAAATGATGAAAGGGCTCCTATGGATGGTTGTCATTCCTTCAGTAGTCGGGATGCTTCTGAATCAATGGACAAAAGGCAAGGTGAATACGGTATGTGGACCTCCGCTTTCCCCATTTGTAAAGGTTGGGTTGTTCATGGTCGTCTCTATTAATGGTGCTAGCATTGCTCGTTATCTGAAACACCCGGATAGTAAATTAGCGATTATTATTGGCGTAACCTTCGTAACCGTAGTTCTCGGATATGTAATCGGAGCATTGGTATCGCGCCGTTTCCGCTTTAGCTACGAAGATTCTGTGGCCGTACAATTTAATTCCGGCATGCGTAATTTAAGCGCGGGAGCTGTGCTCGCAGTAAAATATTTTCCTCCGGCTGTTGCACTCCCTGTGATTTCAGGAATGTTATTCCAGCAAATTCTCGCTGCAATGTCTGGTCTGTTTTTACGTAGCAGAACTAAACACCCTTTAACAGATGGTGCAATTACGCAAGTTTCCTCAGCATCCCAGTCAGAACCGCCTATTTCATCTTAGAAATAAAACAGGTCTTAATAACTAGTAAAAAGAAGATGACCGAACTAGTAGAACTAGTTTTTTCTGCATTTATATGCAAAAATTCGACATTTTTTGATATTTTCCGTATTTTCGCTTCGTCAATATTCACTAATTTATCATCATATCCGATAGTAGTTGTATTATTTACAATTGCATTGTTCTCTAATGAACAGTAGTCGGAAGGATGAGGGAAAATGAAGATTCGTCTTAAACTATCACTTATGATGATAGGTGTGACCCTATTATGTATTTCAGTAATGGGGGTTTTTACATATTTAAGGTCAACTCAGGCCATTGTGAGCCTTACTGAGAATTCTATGAAGCAGGTCAATACGAATAAAGCTCAGACCATATCAGCTATGATTTCGAAGGAGCAGAGAAGTATTGAACTTATTGCGGGAAGGTCGGAAATTGTCGAATTATTACTCCAAGCAGGGAATGGTGGCGTCGCCAAGGGGAGTAAGCTACAGAATGAGGTAAATATCAGCCTTCAGGGAATTGTGAAGGATGCTGGGAACCTCGAACATGCTTTTGTCAGTGATATGAATGGCATCGCTGTGGCTGACAGTGATATTAAGCTTATAGGTACGGATTTCAGTGATAGAAATTATACGAAGAAAGTAATGGAGACTGCGGCGCCGGTAATTAGCGAAACGCTGAAATCGAAATCTACTGGGGCTTATGTGGTAGGATTTGTACATCCGGTTAAGAGTAACGGGAAGATGATTGGATATGTAGCTTCAGCGGTTTCCGCAGATAGTATGATTAAGTATTTAGCAGATGCAAAAGTAGTAAATACAACGACTTCGTATGCTTATCTTCTCGATGAGAATGGGAATACACTGTACCATCCGGATAAGAAGCAAGTAGGACAACCTGTTGCCAATGATCAGATCATGGCTGTGGTGAAGCGTGTGAAATCTGGTGAAAAAGTAGAAGATAGCCTGCTTAGCTATACATATAATGGTGTGGATAAAAAATCAGCCTATACCGTTATGCCTGAGACCCACTGGTTGCTTGGGATAACCGCAAATTTAGATGAGATTGTAAAACCAGTGAATGAGATGAGAAGCTTTAATCTGTTGCTGGGTGCAGGGAGTTTGATTATTGCATTGTTGATTGCTTTATATTTTGCCCAAAAAATCTCTTCACCGATTGCTAAACTGACAGAGTTGATAAATAGAACGGCAGAGCTGAATTTGACGTATGACTCCCAGTACGAGTATCTGACGAAAAACAAAGACGAAACAGGTACGATAGCCATAGCGATGCTCCGAACACGGGTTATTCTTCGTGATATGGCGGGTAGTCTAATCACGATCTCCACCAAGGTGCTTGATAATGCGGAGACTCTTGAAAAGCTGTCTATAGATGTACGGGAGAATGCTCATGATAATTCGGCAACTACACAGCAGCTTTCGGCAGGGATGGAGGAGACAGCAGCTTCAACACAAGAGATGACGGCAGCGATAACTGAAATTGATATTAATGTGTCCGAGATCTCCAGTAATGTGAAGGAAGGCGCTGAAGTTTCCAAGCAGATCAGTGAGCGGGCGATGGTGTTACAAGATGAGGCGATAGAGTCTACGGATAATGCGAAGCGAGTGTATGAATCTGTTCGTATCGATATGGAAAAAGCAATTGAACAGTCGAATGCGATCTCAGAGATTAATGTACTGGCGGATACGATTCTATCGATTACTAGTCAGACCAATCTGCTTGCTTTGAATGCAGCGATCGAAGCGGCTAGAGCAGGTGAGGCAGGTAGAGGATTTGCTGTTGTAGCTGGTGAAATCCGCAAGTTGGCTGAGAAATCGTCAGAGACTGCGGCTGGGATTCAAGGGGTCGTTTCAGGAGTTTATGCTTCTGTTGAACTAATGAAGGAAAATTCAGAGGCGTTACTAGCTTTTATTGACCAGAATGTTCTTGGAGACTATGAGCGGTTAACGGAGGTAAGTCAGCAATATAACAGAGATGCTACAACAGTGAATTTGCTGATGAATCAATTTGAGACCGCGGCTGATCATCTAAGTATGGCCGTTTCTAGTATTTCTATAGCGGTCAATGAAGTGGCTGCTACAGTAAATGAGGGGGCTATTGGGATTCAGGATATTGCGGTGAAGACGGCTGATATCGTTGAGAAGACATTCCATGAAGTTACGGTGGCTGACGAGAATACCCAAAGTGCCAAGGAGCTACAGGGGCTGGTAGATCGGTTTAAGATCTAAGTAGGATTAAGGGAATCTTTATCCGTCATTCATAAAATATTAAGCTTGTAAGGTTATAGTACATATATAACCTCCCTTAAATATAAACTTTGCCCCGCCGGCCGTCGGCGGGGTCTTTTTTTATGTGAATCTTTATAAGCGAATACCAGCTTAGCCAGTGATGAGGTAAATAGCTTCATCCAGCGGAACGATAACCTCTGTTTGTTCCACCATATCTTTCAAACGTACCTTATCAATACTTGATTCGCTTTCGCCGATCAGTATAACGTAACGGATGTTTTTGGATGAAGCTGTGGCGAGCTGCTTTTTTAATTTTCTTTTACCGGATACGAGAGTGGTTCTTATAGAACAGGCACGCAGCTCGGCTGCTGCAATTAAAGCTTGTGGTAGTGTCTCACCAATGGGAATGACCATAACATTTGCTGCTCTATTTTCTTGGATAGGTCGTTCTGTTAGGAGCGCCATGATTGACTCCATACCAAATGACAACCCCACCGTAGGATATTGAATATCCTCTCTGCCCACTAGCTGTCCGATAATCGCGTCATATCTGCCTCCGCCACCCAAGCTTGAGGCAAAGGAACCAGATGCATCAAAGATCTCGTAAACTGTTCCTGTGTAGAATGAAAGACCTCGGGATAAGAAAGGATCGAAGCGGCAAGTCTCCTGTAGTCCAATGTCTTGGATTAGATTTTGTAGGACGAGAACCTCTGACGCACCCGGTTGTGTTGTGAGATTGTATTTGTCGCATAACTGCTCAAAGCTTGGATTGTCCATTTCGATAAGCGCTAGAATCGCTGTGATGGTTGCAGGTTCTAGCCCCTTGCCAATCAACTCGTTCTCCACTCCGCTAATGCTGATTTTCTCAAGTTTATCAAGGGTAAGCATAACGGATAGTTGCTCTTCCGCAGGTACGCCGATGGACTCTAGAATCTCACCGAGAAAACGTCGATTGTTCCATTTTAGGATGATAGGGATGTCCAGCTTGCGGAACGCTTCGGTAGCCAGTTGCATTAGCTCAGCTTCAGCCTCAGGGCCGGAAATGCCGACCACATCGACATCACATTGCAGGAATTCACGCAGACGCCCACGTTTTACGGGTCCATCTCGGAACACTTTTCCGATCTCATACCGCTTGAAGGGGAACTCTATCCCTGGATTTAAAGCGATCACTTTGGCAAAAGGAATCGTCAGATCATAACGCAACCCCAATTTGCGGTTGCCCTGATCCGTGAGTTGGTACATTTCTTTGAGGATTTCGTCCCCACCTGCATATTTTGAGGTTAATAACTCCAATTCATTTAATAATGTCGTATCCATCGATTCAAAATCATAGAGCTCGAACAAGTCCTGCAGCGTATTTTGAATGTTTTTTCTGAGCGCTTGCTCTTGACCGAAGTAATCATAAGTTCCTTTAATGTTTTGCATCATTAGTAGCTCCTTTGAATTGGCATAGTTTAGAAAATAAAAAAACGCGCAGGACCTCTTGGTCCTGCGCGTGATCTATGCCGCAGGGAGGCCAACGCGAGTAGCGTTAGCCTCCCTGAATAAATTCAGGAGTGCTAACGCTGTTTGTGATAATAATGAAGTTGATTCAGCATGATTGTATTTGTATTCATCAGAACCAATTCCCTTCGAAATTTTGATTACTGCCGATTATAGCGGATCATTTGGAGTCGTGCAAGCAAGAATTTATATTTGGTTCGATTTCTTGTGGGCGAATGGACAAGTTATCAGCTATAATAGGGCTTCGATATTCCTTAAGGAAAGGGAGTTTTTCTACGATGAATGAATCTTTAATTATAGCTCGGACCGAAGATTTTGTTAAAGAACAACTTGGACAAGATACTACGGGTCATGACTGGTGGCATTCCGATAGAGTGCGCAACACCGCCGCTGAAATTGCCAAGATCGAGAGCGCAGATGTATTTGTTTGCACGATGGCCGCCTTGCTGCATGATGTTGCTGACGAGAAGCTTAATCCGTCTAAAGAAGAAGGTTTGCTTAAAGTACGTACCTGGCTTTCTTCAAACCTTACAGATGAGCAACAAATTAATCATATTATGATGATTATTGAGACGATGTCCTTTAGTGGTGGCGGGGGAGAACCGATGCAGACGCTTGAAGGCCAAGTGGTTCAAGATGCCGATCGACTTGATGCGCTTGGTGCAATTGGCATTGCCAGAACCTTTATTTTCTCAGGGGCGAAAGGTCGTCCAGCTTATGATCCAGAAGTGTCTCCAAGAGATGAATCGCTTCAAAAGGAGTACAGGGATTACAGCAAAGGAACGGCTATCAATCATTTTTATGAGAAGTTATTAAAATTAAAATTCCTGATGAATACAACCTATGGACGCAAGTTAGCAGAAGAACGGCATGATTTTATGATTAATTATCTGGACCAGTTCTATAGGGAATGGAATCAAGGGAGCCAATAGCTGTTATAATGATAAGTATGCACAAGATGAAGGATCGCGGAGTTTCCGCTTTAACCAGAACAATCGGCATAGAAGAGGTTGAATGATGAGTGAATTGCAATTTAGAGATTATGAGTTAAACGAAGACATTATTAAAGCGCTGGATGTCCTGAAATATGAGACGCCAACAGAAGTTCAAAGCAAAGTGATCCCTGTAGCTCTTCAGCAAAAGGATCTGATCGTTAAATCGCAAACGGGTAGCGGTAAGACGGCAGCTTACGGAATCCCGGTCTGTGATTTGGTGGATTGGGTGGAGAATAAGCCGCAGGCTTTGATTCTAACGCCTACTCGGGAGCTTGCCATGCAAGTGAAAGAGGATATCACCAACATTGGACGATTTAAACGGGTTAAGGCCGTGGCTCTTTTCGGTAAGCAGCCTTTTGCTCCACAAAAAATTGAACTTACTCAAAAAACACATGTTGTCGTAGGTACGCCTGGACGTGTGTTCGACCATATTGAAAGAGGTACGCTTCCGCTAAATCGGATCAAGTATTTGATCATCGATGAAGCAGACGAAATGCTGAGCATGGGGTTCATTGAGCAGATCGAAAAGATCATTAAGCAGCTGCCAAAAGAACGAGTGACTTGTGTTTTCTCCGCTACATTACCGGAAGTGATTAAGAATTTGTGCCGGAAATATATGAGTGATCCAACGGAAATTGAGATACAAGCAAGTGGAATTACAACCGCTACAATTGAACATGCGTTGATTGAAGTGAGACAAGCTGCCAAATTCTCGCTGCTGAGCGATATTATTACGGTGGAGAATCCGGACAGCTGTATTATTTTTTGCCGTACACAAGAACAGGTGAATGCGGTATTTAGAGGGCTGGCTGATTTGGAATATCCCTGTGATAAGATCCACGGGGGAATGGAGCAGGACGAGCGCTTTGAGGTCATGAATGCTTTTAAAAGAGGGCAGTTCCGTTATCTAATCGCTACGGATGTAGCGGCAAGAGGCATTGATATCGAGAACATCACTCACGTGATTAATTACGATATTCCGCTGGAAAAAGAAAGCTACGTGCACCGTACAGGCAGAACCGCTCGTGCAGGTAAGACAGGCAAAGCGATCACTTTTGTCACTCCAAATGAGCAAAAGTGGGTGAAGGACATTGAAAGCTATATTGGCTTTAGCATCCCGAACATGAAAGCTCCCTCGGACGATGCCGTTGCTTACGCGAAGGAAGCGTTTGAGCAGAAAATTAACAAGCAGCCTGTCCGCAAGAAGGACAAAAGCGAAAGCTTGAACAAAGAGATCATGAAGCTGTACTTCAACGGCGGCAAGAAAAAGAAGCTAAGAGCCGTGGACTTTGTCGGCACAATCGCGAAGCTTGAGGGTATATCTGCAGAAGATATCGGTATTATCTCGA
This sequence comes from Paenibacillus sp. FSL H7-0737, assembly GCF_000758545.1. Lineage (NCBI taxonomy): Bacteria > Bacillati > Bacillota > Bacilli > Caryophanales > Paenibacillaceae > Paenibacillus > Paenibacillus sp. FSL H7-0737. Next base: position 2,311,364 of record NZ_CP009279.1, read on the forward strand.
TTCAGGACAATGTGACCTACGTGGATATTTTGAACGGTAAAGGTGCAATGGTACTGCAAGCGATGAGAGAGACGACGGTGAAGGGCAAGCAGCTTAAAGTGCATATTGCGAAGAAATAAACGGTAGAAATCCCGTTCATGAAGCTGATTTGGCTGAAAAAGCTGGAAAGAACGGTAGAAATCCCGTTCATGAAGCTGATTCAGCTGGAAATGCCGAAAAGAACGGTAAAAATCCCGTACAACGTGCTGAGCAAGCCGTAGGAATTTTTGGGAATTGAACATGGTTACCTTATCGGAGCGGAGAGCTATTATTATGCACAGAGTTGTGTTTGAGTTTGATTTATAGGGAAAACCTCCCTATAAATTACTGATTTTCGCTGGATTTTAAGCTTTTTAGGGAATTTCTCCCTATAAATCGCCTGAAATCCGCTGTTATGAGCTAATTAGGTGAATTTAAAGGGAGAAATTCCCCAATTGTTGAAATCAGGACCGTAATATCGATAAAATTGGGGAGGATTTCCCTAAATTTCATTCCCACGAATCCATAAGTCCGTAACTCCTTATACTCTCTAACTCCAATACTCTTAACTCCCTAACTCCCTAACTCACCAATTTAGCATCTCACGCTGGAAGCAGCGAGATGCACTAAAAAGCAAGCCTAGTCGCCACGTTATTGTCGACTAGGCTTGCTTCATTTAGCTAGGGAGCTAGATATAACGTCCCTAAGCGTTATACTGTGCCTGATGCAGCCGGCTGTATATGCCACCGGCATGGACTAACTCTTCATGGCGGCCTTGCTCGGCGATGCCTTCTTCGTTCACGACCATGATCCGGTCGGCATTTTTTATCGTCGTCAATCGGTGGGCGATGACGAGTGTGGTTCTACCCACGGACAGATCCGCCAGTGATTGCTGAATCGCTGCTTCCGTTTCTGTATCCAGTGCTGAAGTAGCTTCATCCAGAATCAGGATCGGTGGATTCTTCAGGAACATGCGGGCGATCGCTAGGCGTTGCTTCTGTCCACCGGACAGCTTCACACCGCGCTCTCCGATCACTGTATCCATGCCTTCTGGCAGATTCTGAATGAGATCTTCCAGATGGGCACGCCGAGCAGCTTCCCAGATTTCAGGCAGCTTCGCATCCAGCTTTCCGTAGGCGATGTTTTCACGAATCGTACCCGAGAACAGGAACACATCCTGCTGTACGATCCCGATCTGCTTACGTAACGACTCCAGCTTCATGTCACGGATATCAATGCCATCTATGGTGATAGCCCCGCCTGTGACATCATAGAAACGAGGGAGCAGGCTGCAAATAGTTGTTTTGCCTGCACCAGAAGGTCCAACAAAGGCAATCGTTTCGCCAGCCTTAACTTTTAGGCTGATATTTTGTAGAACCGGACGGTCCTCATCGTATCCGAAAAAGACATTCTGGAAGGTAATATCACCGTGTAAAGTACTTACCTCTACGGCATCCGGCTTATCACTGATATCTGGCTCCGTATCAATAATTTCTAGATAACGTTTAAAGCCGGCAATTCCTTTTGGATAACTCTCGATAACGGCATTGATCTTCTCGATCGGACGGAAAAAGATATTGGACAACAGAATAAATGCCACAAACTCACCGATTTGCAACTCGCCATTGATGAAGAACCAAGCGCCGCTGATCATCACAAGGATCGTAATGAGGCGGGTCATCATATAGCTGACAGATAAGCTTTTGGCCATGATTTTATAAGCGAGAAGCTTAGTTTTACGGAACATTTGATTATCTACTGCGAATAGCTCTTGCTCATGCTGCTCATTGGCAAAAGATTGAACAACCCGGATACCACCGACATTATCTTCGATACGGGCATTGAAACTACCTACATTTCCAAAAAGCTGGCGATAGGTGGAAGTCATATTGCGTCCGAAGTAGATGATCACCCAAGCCATAATTGGAACGATAATAAAAGTAATAATGGCCAGCTTCAGATTAATATCAGCCATAAGGAGGAAAGCACCGACAAGTGTCATGATGGCGATAAATATATCCTCAGGACCGTGATGCGCCACCTCGCCGATATCATTTAAATCGTTGGTGATTCGCCCGATGAGGTGACCTGTTTTATTATTATCAAAAAAGCGGAAGGACAGTTTCTGGATGTGATCGAACATTTTTTTACGCATATCGGTCTCGATATTGATGCCAAGCATATGCCCCCAGTATGTAACGATATACTGCATAACTGTATTCAAGGCGTAAATAGCTAGGAGCGCGACACACGCAATAAGAATTAGCGGCCAATCTTGACCCGGGAGCAAATCATCAATAAATTTATTGACAGCTACCGGAAAAGCTAGTTCTAGCAGACCTGCAAAAACAGCGCAGGAGAAGTCCAAGATAAATAGTTTTTTATACGGACGATAGTAGGAAAAAAACCTTCGAAGCATTCTGTTCACTCTTTTCTATAGGAATATGTAGGAGATCGAATGAAATTGATTCTCAATTGTCTTGATTATATGGATACTAAAGATGTCATTCGATTTTGTCAATAATAGGGTTATAAAATTACTTAAGGCTTGTAACTTTTATAATAATAGTGGATGATAGGTCTTAATGCCATGTAATAAACATTTTTATATTTCTGGCGTAATCGCTCACCGTCCTTACAGGAATGTCAAAGGCGTTTATGCTTGTTGCAATTTAGGAGGATACATGATGAAAGCATCGCAACGAGAAGGAAACATTCAGAATAGAGGTTTAACGGATACCAAATATGATCGCTGGCTGCTAGTGTTGGGGATTGTGTTTATCGCAGCGGCACTTAGAGCGCCTTTCACTTCCGTCGGTCCACTGGTACAAATGATTCAGGATGATCTAGGCTTATCGAACACTTTAGCAGGAGCTATTACTACTCTACCATTGTTGGCTTTTGCCATTTTGTCCCCGTTTGCTCCAAAGCTAGCTCGCCGTTTCGGCTTGGCTAATGTGTTATTAATTGCTATGGTTATGCTTGCTATGGGGATTCTAATCCGGTCGGGATCTGGAACGGGACTGTTGTTCACAGGTACGGCGATACTCGGGCTTTCTATTGCGGTATGTAATGTACTGCTTCCGGGTCTGATTAAAGGAAAGTTTCCCCACAAAATTGGATTAATGACAGGTGTTTATACTGTCTCAATGAATTTATGCGCTGCCGTCGCTTCAGGTATTAGTGTACCGCTAGCTAGTCAAGCTGGATTTGGCTGGAGAGGGACTTTGGCGATTTGGTTTATGATCGCTGCGCTAGCAACCCTGTTCTGGATTCCGCAAATGCGCAAGCTCGATCAAGGGACTGGGGCCAAGGGGTCGATCTCTAGTGGAAATATGTGGCGTTCTTCGCTTGCTTGGAAGGTAACGATTTTTATGGGCTTACAGTCGTTGCTCTATTATGTCTTCATAGCTTGGTTCTCTGTTCTCCTTGGTGAGCGAGGGATGTCATCAAGCCATGCAGGTTGGTTACTATCACTAATGCAAATGGCCCAGCTGCCGTTTACTTTCTTCGTGCCGTTGTGGGCAGGTCGGATGAAGAACCAACGTATTCTAGTAATCATCACGGCTATTTTGTATTTCATCGGAATCGGTGGCATTTGGTTGGGAAGCAGTGCTTTAATGGCTGTCTGGGCGATCTGTTTTGGGATTGCCGGAGGATTTGCCTTCGGACTTGTGATGATGTTCTTCAGTCTACGGACCAGAAGCACTCAAGAAGCAGCGGAACTGTCGGGAATGGCCCAATCCGTAGGTTACGTGCTTGCAGCAATGGGCCCGGCATTATTCGGATGGCTTCATGATGTAACGAATAGCTGGACGATGCCGCTTGTTTTATTGCTGGGTGCAAGCGTATTGCTGCTGGTTGTCGGACTTGGTGCTGGTAGCGATCGATATGTGGGAGATAGAAGATAGATGGTCATAAAAAGAGTGTATTGGTGCGGACACGCGCCAGTACACTCTTTTTTTTTGTTGCATAGGAAGAAGCCACGCCCTTCATTGTTAGACGCGTTTGTAAGCGACGACCCGGATTCTTCGATAATCCATCACCCAGCGGCCATCCTGAAATAATGTCGGTCTAAGTTTCTGTTCCATATAAGAGAGGACTTCTTCTCGTTCAGATGGTGTTAGGACACTTAAGATTCCATTAGCAAAAGTGTTCAGCCAGGACTGGAACCCTTGCTCTCCAGCCTCTAGTGGGGTTGGACGGTCGAAACAAAGGGCGAGGTCAACAGTCAGTCCATGTTGTTCTAGTAGTGTTGTATATTGTCCGATGCTTGGGAAGTACCAAGGTAATTGAAGCTTATCACTACACCCTATAGCGGTAAAAGCATTTGGAAGCTCAGTAACGATAGAAGCGATATTGCCCAGCCCACCGAACTCGGCAACAAAACGTCCGCCTGTTCGTAGGCTAGCTGTGATAGAAGCAGCTGCTCCGTTCGAGTCGGTCAACCAGTGTAGAGCAGCGTTGCTGAACACGGCATCGACTGGCTGTTCCGCGACATAGTTTTGCCCATCTGCTAAGATGAAGTTTAGCTGGGGATGCTTGTCACGGGCAGTCTGAATCATTTCGGCTGAAGCATCAATACCTGTTACAGTGGCACCACTAGCGGCGATGGCTGCTGCCAAATCACCAGTTCCGCAGCCCCAATCAACAATTTGTTCGCCAGGCTGGGGGCGAAGAAGCTCAATCAAAGACTCTCCAAACTGAGACACAAAGGCCATATCAGTATCATAGGTTCCGGTATTCCACTGTTGGTTCATACGTATTCGTCCTTTCTGGTTTGGAATTACAGTGATATTTCTGATGCAGCACATTCTTTTAATTATGTTGTATCATATCAGCCTCTTATAAGTGAAATATATAAACTGAATAACTGTGATTGGTTATGCCTATGGAGATTTGAATATATTTTTTCGCTTATATCGCTGTTGTTAGATTTATCTGTACATCGATTTAAAAATATGTTGCTATTTATCCGAAAAAAGAGTATAGTCTTATGTACAGTGATTATTTCATTGGTGTACATAATGTGCGGTCGTGGCGGAATTGGCAGACGCGCACGGTTCAGGTCCGTGTGGTAGCAATATCGTGGAGGTTCGAGTCCTCTCGACCGCATCATCAAATAGGCTTATACAATTGCTCTTGGGCAGTTGTATAAGCCTATTTTTTATGTCTGAAGAAAGTGATGGTGGTCCAATTCTAGTGGCTTCTAAGTCCGATGCACCCCATGCGTAGTGGAAGGAATAGATTTAATTAGATGGGGTAGATCCAAGTTGAGGGAATTGCGATCATGAACCGTCTATATCCATGTGCTATAGGCTTTTTTTCGTGGTTATGATCGGTTGCGTTTACTAAAAATAGGTATTTTTGTATTGACAATTATATCGGCTTCCGTAATAATATTATTACGGTAATCGATATATCGCTAACAGTAATAGAATGGAGATGGAATCATGCCTGAAAGCTCAGAAAGAGGAGCCTTAACGGAAGCTGTATTTTACATTTTATTGTCTTTATACACCGCAATGCACGGATACGCGATTATGCAGAATGTGAAGGATTTAAGTCATGGTCGAGTGGAACTTGGAGCGGGCACTTTATATGGAGCTATCAACACCTTGCTTGAGAAAAACTGGATAAGAGCTATAGAAGGGGAAGAAGGCTCCCGAAGAAAGGAATACGAAATTACTGAATTAGGGAAGACAGTGATTCAGGGGGAGCTTATCCGGTTGGAAGAACTGATTGCCAATGGGAAGAGAATAGCTGGAGGTGAGTCCAAATGAAACATGTGGTTCGCAAGCTGTTTTGGGATTTTGAGAAGGAAGAACAGTGGCTTAATGAAATGTCTGCCAAAGGGTTAGCCCTTTCAAGCTACTCCTGGTGTAAATATGTGTTTACTGACTCGTCTAAGAATGAGTATACGTATAGAATTGAGCTTTTAGATAATGTGCCTACTCATCCGGAAAGCATGGCATACCTCAAGTTTCTAGAAGAAAATGGAGTAGAGTGTGTTAGCAGCTATGTTCGCTGGATTTATCTTAGAAAGAAGTCATCCGAAGGTGCGTTTGATATTTACACAGATCTGGAATCCAAAATAAAACACTTTAAGCGAATCAACACACTATGGAATTCTGTCATGTGGTTAGAGTTCATTGTTGGTTTAGCCAACATTCTCATTGGGCTAACGAATTATTTCACTTCATCCAACAGCATTAGTTTGGTAAATGTTATTCTAGGCGGGTTTTTAATTCTTTTAGGACTTGTTTTTTTTAGAGCTGGCGCACCTATCCGTAAGAAAATTAAAAAGCTTCAGCAAGAGAATTTAATAAGAGAATAGTCCTTATTCTTGTGATATGTATAAACAGCAGTTTTCCTGATTACTCGGGACTTGTTGTTTATTTTTTTGTCTATGACGATAACGCGCAATCTCATTGCTTTTCACCGGCCTATCATTTAGGACTCAACTATCAAGCTTAATTACCGAAAAAAAGGTATACTGGAATAGATTACGAAATTGTAATAAAGTTTGTCCCCATACCAAAAGAGGAGGCTGCACAGGTGTCTGAATTTCTTTTTAAGCAACTATACTTACGGTCTTCTATAGGGGTTGCTGTAGTCTCTCCCAAGGAAGGGACCTTGATTCAATCCAATCCAGCACTTTGCCATATGCTTGGTTACTCTGAAGAAGAGCTTTTAAATATGCACTATCTAGATCTTATTTATCCAGACGATGTAGCTGATGATGATCATTACGTTATCCTGAACAATCTCTTAGCAGATCCTGGGACCGCAATAGAGTTAGAAAGACGGTTCTTATGTAAGGGTGGCGAGATAATCTGGGTAGCTCAACATATATTTCTGATTCTTCAGGAGAACTCTAGTGAACCCCTTGTCTTGATCTCAGAACTTACGGATATCACAGACCGAAAGCTTGCGGAAGATAAGATTCAGGAAGATCAGCATTTATATAATTTGATCACACAAAATACGCCGGATATGATTTCTTTTGGCGGACCAGACGGTACACTGCACTACGTTTCTCCTTCAGTGGAGTTGTTGCTAGGATATCCTCCAGATGAAATGATCGGTACGAAAAGACCTGAGTATTATCACGCAGAAGATGCCCTTGAAATGACAAAACACGGAAAGCTCTATTCTGATACGGATGTGTATACACGCAGGGCCCGGCATAAAGACGGACATTATTTGTGGATTGAGAGCAGCTCACAGGTGGTACGCGATGATCAGGGGGAAATCAAGCAGATATTAACGATCGGCCGCGATATTACGCAGCGTAAGAAATATGAGGATATGCTGGCGCAAGCCCAATATCTTGCGAAAATGGGATCGTGGGAATGGGATGCGACGAAAACGCGGTTGACGGTTTCTAGAGAGATGCGTAACATTTTTGGCTTTTCGTTGGACGACAGCAATCATTCCTATTTTGATTACAAACGAGTGCTTTCCTGTATTGATCCAGATGATTTTACTAGACTTCAAAAGCTGGTTCACCAGTCTTTAGCGAATGGGACGAATGGCGAAGTTATGGTTAGAATTAAAAGTGCGGATGGAAAATTGAAGTTTCTTGATGCACACTGGGAAGTGACTAAAGATGAGGAAGGAAGAGTGCTACAGATCAGCGGGATTGCCCAGGATGTGACTGAACGTCATCAAATGGAGGAACAGATGCGTGATAGTGAGCAGAATTACCGACTCCTGTCGGAAAATTCAATGGATTTCATTTCACGTAATACAGCGGACGGAGACCTCATCTATCTATATGCATCACCCATTTGCCAGACGATGTTCGGCTATACACCGGAAGAAATGTACGAAACGAGAGGTATTGATTACATACATCCTGAAGACAAGGAGAAAGTGGTGTCCTATCTTAGCAACTGTATGGAAGGGAAGAAGCTCGACCCTGTGACCTTTCGGTTTCTATGCAAAGATGGAACGTACATTTGGACGGAAACAACACTTCGCTATATTTACTCGGAGACCTTTGGAGGACGGGAGCTTGTGTGTGTAACCCGGGACATTGCGGAACGGGCGCGGCATTTTGAAGAAATAGAGAAGTTAAGTAACGAGCATGCTCTAATATTGAATTCGGTATCTGAAGGCATATTTGGTATGAATCTTGAAGGGGATACGATGTTCATCAATCCAGCGGCGATTACTATGCTAGGATACGATCCAACGGAATGGTTGAACAGCAAATTCCATACGATTCATCAGACTTGGCTGGATAATGAGCCATTCTTGGGCATTCAGAAGACGCTGATTCCCTCGCACTTCAATAATCGCTCTTTTGATGAGAAAGAGGGTGTGTTTTGGAGGCAAGATGGTTCCAGCTTTTTGGTCAGATATCACATGACTCCTCTTTTTGATGGAGAAGAGCGGATCGGGGCTGTAGTGGTTTTCCGAGATATCACAGAAGAGAAGGAGATTGTGCGAGCGAAGGAGTCTGCAGAGGAAGCGGATCGGGCGAAATCGGAGTTTCTAGCGATCATGAGCCATGAGCTGCGTACGCCTATGAACGGTATTATAGGAATGGCAGACTTGCTCTCAGGGACAGAGTTAAATGAAGAGCAGAGCTACTACACACAAATCATTACAAGTAGCGGAGAAGCATTGCTTCATATTTTGAATGAAGTGCTGGATTTCAGCAAAATTGAAGCAGGCATGATGACACTTGAACTGCAAATGGTGGATTTGCGTGAAGTGATACAGAACGTTAGTGAGCTATTCTATCCGAAGGTCAAAGAAAAAGGGTTGTTATTAACTATCAATATTGCACCTGATCTTCCATTTGTCATTGTGACGGATGAGGCAAGATTGCGCCAAATTCTCGTAAACCTAGTGGGAAATGCGGTGAAATTTACGGAGACAGGTGAAATTAGTATTTCTGCCAGCCTGGAAGCTTCTCAAAAGTCAGGAAATATTATCGTTAAATTCATGGTTAAAGATACGGGCTTGGGGATCCCGGTTGCCAGTCAAGGGTTATTGTTTCAATCGTTCTCGCAATTGCATCCTTCCATTAATCGAAAATATGGCGGAACAGGACTTGGACTGGCGATTAGCAAAAAGCTGGTGGAGCTGCTCGGAGGAGCGATTGGTGTGAGGAGCTGTGAGGAACATGGCTCAGAGTTCTTTTTCACCGTGGAGGTCTCTTTGCCAAAAGAGGAATGGATTCAGAAGGTTACGCTCCACCCTTCAGTGGATACAGACAAAAGCAATAAACCTAACGCCAGAGCATCTGATACGGGAGAATATGGACCGATGTCTATTCTCATCGCTGAAGATCATCCTGTGAATCAGCAACTGATGCTGGCTTATATGAAGAAGAGGGGATACTTCCCTGACGTTGCATCAAATGGCGAGGAAGCAGTTCGAGCTGTGCTGTCCAAGGATTATGATCTCGTCTTTATGGATATTCAGATGCCTATTATGGATGGGATAGAAGCAACAGGAATCATACGTGAGAAGCTCGGGCTGTCTCCCATTATTATTGCGGCCACAGCTTTTGCCAGAAATGAAGATAAAGACATGTGTCTGAGTGCAGGAATGCAGGATTTCATCTCCAAGCCTATCTCCATAAAGGAGCTTGACAGGGTTTTAAAAGATTGGTCTACTCGGATTCGTTAAGGATGAGGAGTGTCATTGACAAAAGGGCGTAAGATTAATATATTTGTAATCGTAATTATTACGAATATATTGTCAATGAAAGGACCCATACCTTGTTAAAGATGAAGCGTGGTGATTTTGTAATCATTTTTTTAGCTCTATTCGCAGCGGGTTTGATTTACGGAATCAAGTGGTGGGATACCCATAATGAACAGTATCAACAAGGCGATTTGAAAGCTGTAATTACGGTTGATGGTAAGGAATACAAGACCGTTTCTTTGACTAAAGAAGAGCAAATTATAGATATTCAATCGAAGTTTGGTCACAATACCTTAAAGGTATTTGATTACGGGATCCAAATGACATATTCTGACGCACCTTTGCGAATCGCTTTGGAAATGGGTTTTATTTCTAGGCCAAAGCAGCAAATCATCTGTATACCCGCCCGTATTATGGTTGAAGTATTTAACCCTAACGGATCTGTGGATGATGAGGATGAGCTGGACGCAATTATTTAGTAGGGTTGGCCGTATTCGTCAAAGCTTTCCATGCGGTTATGGAGTCAGCACTCGTGTAAATGTAGGGTGTTGTTGGTTGCGCGATAGGTGTAATTGCTTCTGCGCGTATTTGCATCATTTCTCGGCCTTTGTATTGCACAATTTGAAGCTTGCCCCGAACCTCTATCCAGGTATCAGTGGGCAAGCTTTTTAATTTGCCGGAATCAACCAACATCCCAAACGGAGTAGCATCGGCGGTACAGCACTGAACCAGAAATCTGCCAATGGCAAAAACATTCTCTGGCGTTTCACTGTCATCGCGGTATAGAAAACCGGAAACGGAAATTTCTTTGCCTTCAAATTGTTGTTTATACATGTCAATAGCGCCTAGTGTTTCAGAAAAAATATCAGAATACACAGGGATAGTAGGCTGCCCATATAAGATCTTAGCTAGCTCGGTGAGCTCCTCATGATAAGGATCAATCGATTCGAATCTAACAGCGTTGGTAGTCTCTGATGGTAAAGAGGAGAACGAAATCCCCTTTTTACTAGCGGCCATACTTCCCAAGGCACGATCAGGAAGTGCAAATCCAAGCAGCAGTGGAAACAGGAATAATCCATAAAGCGCTGTACTTTTAAATATGGAATGTGGGAGGCGATGCTCGCAGTCACATAGCACATTTCCCTTACCAAATAAGGCTTGAATGGCCAAGCTGAGCGCCATTAGTGTCAGAGGAATCGGACATAACTGAACCCAGCGTGCTAGCTTAGGCGCTACATAATAATGCAAAGCGTCCTGCTGCACTAAATGCCCAATATAGAGAGCAAAGGCGAGCAGAATGACCGCCCTTAACAAATAGTGAAATCGGATGCTTCGAGAGTCATTCATGCGCTTCCTCCTAACAATGGGGTAAGCATCTGCTTGCCACCTCTATGATTACAGCCATAAGGACATGAGTACGGCTCCGATAAATACGCTCGAAAAGATAAGAAAGAACAAATAAAGAGCGAATTTGGTCTTAAACAGCGAGAGTAACATCAATGAATTTTTGAAATCTAACATCGGCCCAAATACCATAAAAGCGAGCAGTGCTCCTGCTGGAAAAGAATGTACAAAGGTGGAAGCTACAAAGGCATCTGAGGTGGAACAGAGCGAAAGCACAAATGCCAGGCCCATCATGAAAAAATAAGACCCGAGCGGCTTATCTCCGATCGCAGCCAAACTGTCCTGAACCATAAACGTCTGAATGCCAGCGGTCAATAGGCAGCCAATGATTAAGTATTTTCCCATCTCAAAAAATTCATCCGAGGTATGCACGAAGACGGCGGCTAACTTTCCTCCACGAGAATTATTATGATGAGTGTTATCGGTTTCCCACTGAACGCTAAGGCGTATCGGGGACTTTTTCACCGTTGCATAGATAATCAAGCCTATAATACAGGCGACTGCAAAAGCTAGACCCATCCGGGCATAGGCCAGTTCTGAGTGGTTGCGAAATGCCGTCAGTGTTGCTCCATAGACGACTGGATTTAGGATGGGCCCGGATAAAATAAACACGATCGCCACGTAGACAGGCATCCCCTTATGGATTAGTCGGCGGACGAGAGGGATCATTCCACATTCGCATACTGGAAAAATAATTCCGAGCAGGCAAGCGAATAAAATGGCCGGAAGCGCCTGCCGTGGAATCCAGCGGGAGATCATTTCATCTGGGATAAAGACCCGAAGCAGCGAGGATAATAAAGCTCCTGCTAACACAAACGGCAAGGCTTCTAGCAAAATCCCGATAAAGCCGGTTTTGAACGTGTCGATGTACGCGTTGTCTAGTAGCTCCAGGTGATTTGGCACCCATATAAAACCAATGATAATCAGGAATGAGATCGGCAGAAGCAGCGGCAGTAGTTTTAAAGGGGAAAGGGTAGTCAAGGTTCGAATAAGGTGGACCACCGATCTGCCAGCAGTTCCTCATCTAAATTTATCCCGATGAATACCACATAAGGCATTCCAGGGTAACGTGATGCCTCCCAGCTTGTACGCATTCCGGCATATTGGACAAGTTGAACCGGTTCCTGTTCGGACAAAAGGATATGGCCTTTGGCACGGAGCAGGTTGTCACCCCATTCTTGAAAGAAAGCCTCTAGCCGTTCTTTGGAAGGCATTATAGTCCCTGCTTGCGGAATGGTTAACGTGATGGCGGTCACTTGGGAAAAAGAAGCGTGGGGCTCTTCTTGCCGTTCTTTTACTGCTGTAGCTCCCTGTTCTGAATTCATTTGTTTAAGAGTTGCGCCTTTAAAGGTTTGAGGTGCTCGTTGTGGCGCGGGAGCGATGATTTTACGTGGGGTGATTCCTGATAATATCGGTGAAAGGTTGATTTCGCTGTAATGGGTATATACGATTTCAGCCTCTGTATTTTGTTTTCGGACACCTTTTTCAATTCGCCATAAGGTTTCAGGCTCTACAAGATCGCTCTTATTAACGACAATGAGATCAGCGGTGGACAGCTGCTTGCGAAGCGTACGAACCAGCTGTTTGTCAGAGGAGAGTCTGCTGTTATATTCCAAGGCGTTTTCTGCATCCAATAAGGTGATCGTAAAATGCAATTCGACCCTTTCTTGAAGAGCGGATTCTTGTAATGTTTTGGCGATTTCTTCCGGATTCGCGACGCCAGTAAGCTCGATATAAATAGCATCGGGGCGTCCTCTTAGCAGTACCAGTAGGCTGTCTGCCAAATCCTCTTTACGGCTACAGCATACACATCCGTCCAGTAGCTTAGTCACGGTTGCACCCGTATGCTCCTGCAGAATATACCCATCTACATCTCTCTTTCCCAGCTCATTCATAACTACGCCAGGGTTCAGACCCCTTACCTTGCTCTCTTTCAGCAGGGACAACAGCAGAGTTGTCTTCCCGCTCCCCAGAAACCCGCTCAAAATAATTACTGGTATCTTCATGATCTCCACTCCTGCCTGATTCTCTTGGAAATACAAGAATCATATTTTTATATTTCCATCTATACGTGATTTGTTCGCAAGAAAGACCACAAAATTAAGAGAGTTGGGATTTTTACAAGATCATAGTTGACAGATTGTGAATAAAACGTGTACGATATGTTAATCGTAATTATTACGATTTAAAAAAGGAGATGGAACAATGAGAGTAATCATTACTTTGGCATGCACGGAGACAGGAGATCGTAACTATACAACTACCAAGAATAAGCGAAATCACCCAGAACGTATGGAAATGAAGAAATATTGTCCACGTCTGAAAAGAGTTACATTACACCGCGAAACCCGGTAAGAGCTATAAATGCCAAACATAAATGCTAATCAATGATAGGAGTGATCGGAATGAAAAAAATCCCCGTTACGGTGCTAAGTGGCTACTTGGGCTCTGGAAAAACAACACTGCTAAATCATGTCTTGCACAACCGTGAAGGCTTGAAGGTTGCTGTTATCGTTAACGATATGAGTGAAGTGAATGTGGACGCCAACCTGGTGAAGTCAGGTAATGTGCTTTCTAGAACGGAAGAGAAATTAGTGGAAATGTCTAACGGATGTATCTGCTGTACACTCCGCGACGATTTGATTGTCGAAGTACAAAAGCTGGCAGCTGAAGGCCGTTTTGATTATATCCTCATTGAATCATCTGGCATTAGCGAGCCTGTTCCGGTGGCACAGACTTTTACTTATGCGAACCCAGAACTGGATATTGATTTGACTTCACTCGCTCAATTGGACACGATGGTGACCGTTGTGGATGCTGGCCGATTCTGGTATGACTTCTCTTCTGGTGATAGTCTGATCGATCGTAATCAAACGGCTGGTGAAGACGATTATCGCGATATTGTGGATTTGCTCATTGATCAGATCGAGACTTGTGATGTGTTATTGCTTAATAAGTGTGATCTGCTAGAAGAAGAAGAGCTTAACAAGCTTGAAGCTGTGCTTCGCAAACTTCAGCCGACAGCCAAGCTGATCCGTACGGTTAACGGAGTGGTAGATCCGAAGGAGATTCTTAATACTGGATTGTTTGATTTTGAAAAAACAAGCTTGTCCTCCGGTTGGATTACGGAGCTTAACAAGGAGACACATACGCCTGAGACGGAGGAATACGGAATATCTTCTTTTGTCTATCGCAGGAGAACACCCTTTCATCCGGAAAGGTTAAGCTTTTTCTTTAGTCATTGGCCGGAGGAAGTTGTCAGAGCGAAAGGGATTGTATGGGTTGCCGCAGAGGGTGATCTTGCAGCAAGTATCAGCCAGGCTGGACCCTCGATTCAGTTCGGACCTGCCGGCTACTGGCTAGCTACAATGCCTGAGGATCAGCAGCAGGAGGTATTGGAAAGCGAACCTGAAATGAAAGCCAAGTGGGACGAGCAGTGGGGCGATCGAATGAATGAAATCGTGTTTATCGGTGTTAGTATGGACTCAGCACAAATCGAAGCGAGATTGGATCGATGTTTGTTGACGAAAGATGAGTTGAAGCAGGATTGGACAACGTTTAATAATCCACTTCCGTGGCCTGTTGAAGAACTCCTTGCGGCAGTGGCTGAGGAATAGAAATTCAGATGAAAATCCGGAATCCAGGAGGTTGAGGTTCCGGATTTTTGCTGTGCAATTATAGTGACTATGAACTATCATAGAAGGAATATATTTCAATTAAAAATAGAGGTGATGCCCATGAGTTATACAAACACTTTCATACGTGTAGCAGAGGATTGTCCTGAGGAAACGGGAATCCCGCCGATGTCTTGCCGTACACTCCCGCCTGCGCATGTGATTCAATATGAGCTGCTTATTAATGAGCCTTACAAATACAATCATGAAGAGCTTCTGTTTGAGGTTCATGTACGCCATAAACAAATTCCGCTAGAAGATCGTGTGACCCGTAGGGAAGAAATATGGAAGGAGCTATTCTCTAGAAACCATCCATGCCTGCGAGCCTCTCTACTTCCGAAGCGATTCGGCTGGGGTGTCCATTACAACAATGAGGGCAAAATAGCCATTTATGGCAAGGAGTCTCCCGAATACGACTATTTTACTTCTTGTGCTGATGAAGCAGTGAAGCTGCTGCCAGCGATGCGTAATAAGCGGGAACATGGCTAATAAGGAGGAGATAACTTGTATAAAGCAATTGAAGAAATCACACTTAATACTTGGCCAGCGGAGCAGAGTGTTCTCCTGAATGGCTGGGTTCTGCGCACAGCAGCTGGATATACGAAAAGAGCTAATTCGGTCAATCCGTTATACGGAGAAAAAAGCTCTCTTGCGGATCTTACAAACCAAATTAAGCTTGCTGAGCAGTACTATAAGGATGCTGGATTAAAGCCAGTATTTAAAATAACGCCGTATATCCAGCCTGCGAACCTGGATGAGGCGCTAGCGGAGCGTGGTTACACAGTTGTCGAGCCATCATCTGTTAGGCTATTAGAACTGGAGGGATTAGCTACTCCTGAGCTTCGATATGAGATACAAGTTCAGGAGAGCTTAACTGAAGAGTGGTTAAATGCATTTACAAAGCTCTCTGCGCTCTCAAAAGACAATCGGAGCACCTTAACTAGAATGTTATCCGCTTGTCATTTGCAGCAGGGCTATATTCTGTTGATTAACAATGGCGTTCCTACCGCTTGTGGTCTGGGTGTTATTCAGAACGGCTACATAGGTCTCTTTGATATTATCACTGCTTCCGATCAGCGTAGACAAGGTATGGCGGAACAACTGCTGCTTGCATTACTACACTGGGGCAAGACGCAGGGTGCAACAACTGCTTTTTTGCAGGTTGTACAAGCTAATACTGGAGCTTCGGCTTTGTACGACAAGCTCGGATTTAAGGAGATATATCAATATTGGTATAGAGTGTAGTCTTGAATGATGCGGGGGCGCATTGGCTATTTTAGCAAAATGGGACCCCGCAAGGAAATCACACGAACTTCCCTTGACCCGGCAACGCCATTTCCTTGAAATTCTTGCATAAATGAGCAAGCTGAGTAGATAATTTTTCACCCTCCATAGGCACCCCATGTCCAGAGAGAACGATATGAGGATCTAGCAACGCAAGTGTGCGGACCGACTTTTCCGCGTCTTCCCAGTCCGTCGTGAAATAAGAGGGTGGGCCGTGCACCACCTGATGCTGGGTAGCTACTGCGAATACGGACTCTTGTTTGACTGTAAGAAAGGTGTCACCAGCAATCAGTACCTTATCTTCTGGTCTGAATAGTGAAATATGTCCAGGACTATGTCCAGGTGTATGGATCCATTTCCAGCCCTTTGCTCCGGGGACGGTTCTGTCTTCGGGTAATGGATGTATGGCTGATCCAAGGTCGATACCATGATGTGAAAATAATGAGGACACCATACTCATCAGACCGCCGCCTACGGCCGGATCGGCTGGAGGATAATCCGCTTTACCTGTTAGATAAGGAAGCTCTAGTGGGTGAGCATACACGGGTACATTCCATTCCTCAATAAGCTTTTTCACACCCCCGATATGGTCGAAATGCCCATGAGTCAGGATAATTGCCACCGGAGGCTTCTCATACTTCTCCTTAGCATAATCTATAATTCTGTTTGTGTAAGAGCTAAGTCCCGTATCTACAATGATCCAGTCCGAATTGGGCTGGCCGATGAATGCGCAATTTACGAACATGGTTCGTAGTCCGATGACACCGGGGGCCACGTCCCAAGTATCGGTGTAGCCTTCAGATAGTATTCCGTCAAGTCTCATCTTACGCCTCCTGTTCCGTTCTTTAGTACTGAACAATGTACCTAAACAGTAGTATGACCCTTTTTTAAGAAAAAAATATGGCAAAAAACCCTTCTCCTAATTAAGGAAGAAGGGCTGGCCTTGAACTTATTAAGCGATAGGATCACATTAGAGCGTTCCGCAGTCTGCAAATAGAATATGTCGTGGAATTCGGAAGAAGGCTTCGGCTTTTTCCTGCAGAGCAGGGGTAGGCAGATGGCTGCTGTGCAGCCATTTTCGAAACGTCCCGGGATGAACACCTATCCAAATACTTACATCGGTTACGGAAAAATCGTAAACCATACAGAGGCCGGTTAGAATCACATTGCTGCGAGGCGAACTGGTAATACTTCTTTTCATAAATCGTGAAGGAGTTGGTTGACATACAATTGGACTCTGACGAATCAGTGCTTCATTGAACAAAATGTGGGGCGGGTACCCGAGTAGGCGGCAGGTCTTGTCAATGTTATTGTTGGAAGGGATACGACCTTCGTATACCCAGGCGCTTACGCTGCGAGAGGATATACCAAGATCTTCTGCGAGTCGTGAAAGTTTGATATCCTTAGCCATCAATACAGCAAGTAACACACGGTTTCTAATCTGGCTGCGCTTTGGACGGCGGAATCTTTTTACACGAACGCCTTGTCCAAGATATTTGCGGTTGATCAGAGACCACGCCTGGATATTATGAGTTTCTTGTTGGTTACTAGGCATAATTCCTCCGATTTTTTAAAAATATACTACAACACTTTCATATACATCGGCAATGGTTAATGCTGCTATTTCTGACATCACTTTTTAAGTTTCTTCCAGAACGCGTACGCTTATGATATATTTTTAATATCTAATTACAATATTACAACAGGGAGCGAGATAGAATGATCAAGCATATTGTATTTTTTAAATTGAAGGACCGGTCCGAAGAAAGCGTTGCGGCAACGGTAGCCGTACTGCGAAATATGGAAGGTAAAATCCCGCAGCTCCTTTCGATTGAAGTGGGTGCTGATATCATTCATTCTGATCGATCCTTTGATATTGCTCTAGTTACGGTGGTAGCTTCACTGGATGATTTACAGGCTTATCAGGTTCATCCGGCGCATAAGGAAGTTATAGCTCATATTAATGAAGTTAAAGAACTTTCAATTGCTGTGGATTACGTAATCTAAGCGATCTGCTGATTAACAAGCATCATCATTTTATACCGGAAGCGGTGACAGGAATGCGTGAGCTCGAGTATCCGATGGAAGCGTTAACTTATTTGGTCGTTTTTCTTGCGGCATGTTTCATTATGTTCTTTTGGCTGAAACGCCGCGGCAAACGCGGTAAGTAGGGATAATGCAGATTTCTCTAACTATTTTTGACATGGGGGTATTGCTGTGTATTATGTCAACCGCAAACAAATCGAAACCATTCTTGCTCAAATCCCAGATATAACTACAGGTCTTCGGACTGTAACAGCTTCATGGGATGGCAATACTTTAACCGGACTAATACAAGAACGCTGCCTTCATCTGGCGATAGAGGTGGTTACGGACGTTGGTAGTTGTCTGATTGACGGCTTTATTATGCGTGATGCCGGAAGTTATGAGGATATCATTTCAATTATACATGAAGAAAAAGTACTAGGTAAAAGTGAGATCTACGAGCGATTAATAGAGCTTGTCGCACTTCGTAAGCCGCTCGTGCAGGATTATTTTGCCTGGGAAAGAGAAGCACTACACCCGCTCACACCAATCCTTTCAGAGGTGCTAGAGAAGTTTGCTGTTGAAGTAGGGAATTATTTGGATCAGGAACTTGGGTCCGGTGTAACGCTATAATAGCATAAGATAGAATCATATAAAATAGGCGGTAGCCGTGAAAGAGAGGGGGTTCCTTTATGATGAAGATGGGGCAGGAAAATGGATCGACAAGACACTTGATTATGACGCTCCTGAAGACGAAAGGACCACTGACCATCGGCGCGCTGGCAGAAGAATTGGGAATTACTGAGATGGGTGTCCGCCGTCATGTGCTTCAGCTGGAGCAGGAGGGACTTGCTAAGACAAAAGTGGTTCGGCAAGCGATGGGGCGGCCTTTACATATGTATTCTTTAACGGAGAAGTCCGAAGAGTATTTTCCAAAAAGCTATCATAATCTGGCTTTGGAGCTTTTGCGTGAATTGGATTATGGCAGTGGATTGGAAGCTGTTAATACATTGTTTGAGGGACGCCGTCGCCGGATGCTCACCCAGTATGCACCGATGATGGAACGCCGGAATTTGGAAGAGCGAGTAGCTGAGTTATCGTCGATCCAAAACGCTGGTGGATATATGGCGGAGTGGAACCGAGAAGAGGATGGTTCGTATGTCATAAAAGAATACAACTGCCCGATTCGCCAGGTGGCTACTCAGTATCGTAAAGCTTGTCAATGCGAGCATAGCCTATTTGAGGAATTGCTGGATGCTAAGGTTACACGAAGTGAATGTATGGCAGAAGGCGGACAATGCTGCCGATACGCAATTGCACCCAAAAATGTAACAGACAAAACTTCTGAAAAGTCGTAATAATTAGTCACAAGACAAACTCCTGCTGCTTATGATATAGCAGATATAGGCATTAGCCCGGTAGAGCGGGGAGCAATGAATTTAAAGGAGAGATGAAACGATGAAAAAGGACACAAAAGGTTTGTTATGGGGAGCTTTAGTCGGAAGTGTGGTTGGATCAGTGACAGCACTTCTGTTCGCGCCTAAGCCAGGTAAAGAGCTGCGCAAGGATATTGCGGAAGGAACAGCTGCTGGCATTGAAAAGGTGCAGGGAATTGCCGTGCAGGCTGGAGACAAGAGCGTTGAGCTGTATGACAAAGCTAAGGATTCTATAGGTCATGTAGTCCATGAGGTTCGCGAATGGAGCAAATCATGTTCGAATGCTGTAGAAGAAGATACTGCTACTGTAGCAGTAAGTGGAATTGCTACGGAAGAAACGATTCAAGAGGCAGCGGCCACTTTGGAAGAGGTAACGGAGTTAGAGGTATCGCCTGTAAATGAAGAAGTAAGCAGTGAAGAAGCTAGTCTTGAAGAAGCTCAGCTAGATGACAAGGACAATAACGAAATCGCATAATGAAACAGTGGATGGAGTGTTTGGTTTTACGGTCAAAAAGTACTTATTCTCTTTTAATAGAGCCGCTTTTTCGCATTGGGCGGAAGGTGGCTTTTTTATTTCATTCTTATAGACCTGTTAAATGATGGCAAAAGTCTTGGCTTGAACTAAGAGTCCAAAAGGAGTAATATCTGCAATTGGGGCTGAAAGTCAGGTACATTTTGTTTTCGGCTTACATAAGCTACACAAAACAAGTAGAAGGAAGCGGTGTGTTCGTGCAGCAAGCTATTGCAATATTAGACTCAGGTGTGGGAGGGCTAACAGTTGTCAAAGAAGTGATGAGGCAGCTCCCGCGGGAGAAAATCATTTATTTCGGAGATACGGCCCGAGCTCCGTACGGACCCCGTTCGACCGAGGAAGTAACACTGTTTACAGAACAAATTGTAGATTATTTGATCCAGTTTAATCCTAAAATGATTGTTATCGCTTGTAATACCGCAACAGCAGCGGCACTCGATTATATCTCAGCCAAGGTCTCTATCCCAGTCATTGGGGTGATTCATCCCGGAGCCCGTGCTGCAATTAGCGCGACCAAAAGCGGACATGTCGGCGTGATCGGTACAATAGGAACCATCGGCAGCGGGGCTTATACTAACGCACTAAAGCAGCTGTCTCCTTTTGTTGAGGTTGTAAGTCAAGCCTGCCCGGCGCTTGTCCCACTCGTTGAGCAAGGCATGTTCCGCTCAGAGAAAAGTTATGAAATTGTAGAACAGGCATTGGAAGGCATTAAAGATAATAACATCGATACTTTAATTTTAGGATGCACTCATTACCCATTTCTTGTTGAGCCTATTGGAGAGACCATGGGACCGGGAGTCAAACTGATCAGTTCCGCAGATGAGACAGCTCGTGAGATCAGCACGATTTTATACGATAAAGGCAAGCTGTCCATCGGGGATGAAAGTCCAATTCATCAGTTCTTCTGCAGTGGTGATGCTGAAATGTTTCAGCGAATTGCCCGAGACTGGCTTGGAGAACAAATTAAACGCACCCCAGTAGTATGGCAAGTATCCACGTTATAAGCAGAGCAATGTTGAATTGAATAGGGACAAACTCTACGGAGTGTAAGATAAAATAGGCTGGGAAGCATAATTCCCAGCCTATTTTCTTGTGATTCATTTCTCCTTCATGCAGGGTAGTGGCTCTTGCATACAATAGAGTTAAGTGCTGTTTGCTGCTATTTTTGTATCCACCGTATCAGCAATTTAAGGCCGAGAGGATGAGACCTAATGCGACAATATATTGCAAGCAGGGGAGATACCGTAAGCCGAATTGCCGCCCTGCATGGATTAACCCCTGAGCATGTCATTCAAGGCAATCCATGGGTTGGGAGACAGTCTTATTTATATCCGGGTCAGGTTTTATTCCTGCCGTCTTCGCCGCGTAAAAGGTATGCGGTGCAGGAAGGGGACGATCTTGAACGCATAACCTCATTATTCAATGTGAGTTTAGATGATTTGGAGAAGCTTAATCCAGGTGTGTCCTCAGGGCGCTTTTGTACACCGGGAAAAGTGCTCGTCATTCCGCCTCCGATTCCAGAGCGAGTGGTATTCTTACGTGGAGAGTACGGTCCGGTTGATGTTGAGAACGATATCAGCAGCCTGATTGCACAATATCCTTTTATTCAAGCATATCCAATTGGCAAAAGTGTGCTCGGCAAGCCAATTCATGTGCTTAAAATAGGCAATGGAACCCGCCATTTGCATGTTAATGCGGCTCTACATGCTAATGAATGGCTGACCTCGCCTTGCCTGATGTCGTTCATAGAAGAGTATGCAGCAGCTTATGCTAAAGGTTTGGCATGGAATGGTCATCGTCCAGAGGAATGGTACAATAATTGGACCCTATGGGCTGTACCCATGGCTAACCCTGACGGCGTGGAGTTAGTGCAGGAGGGCGTTTTACCAGGCCACCCTTATTATGAGGACCTTATGAAATGGAACGGGGGACGGCGGAGTTTTCGCCATTGGAAGGCCAATATACGCGGTGTGGATCTCGGGGATCAGTTCCCTGCTCATTGGGAAGAGGAACGGGAACGACGTGGTGTAACCCTGCCCTCTCCGCGTGATTACAGTGGTCCTGAGGCGTTAAGTGAACCTGAGGCAGCAGCTCTAGCGGTACTTGCTGAGAACGCGCCCGGAGAAGCTGCAGTGTCTTTGCATAGCCAAGGAGGAGAGATCTACTGGAATTACCGGGGATATGAGCCTCCCGAAAGCCGCGAATTAGCAACACGATTGGCCGCTGCGAGCAGCTATCGTGCAGTCGAATTAACTGGCAGCGATGCCGGGTATAAGGATTGGTTCATCCAGACCTTTCGCAAACCAGGATTTACAGTTGAGATGGGGATCGGCAAAAATCCGTTGCCACTGGCAGATTTTGAGGATATGGCGTTAGAAACGGGTCTAATTTTGGGAACGATACTATCCAATGTGAAATAATTATGAAACAATTACAGTAAACTTGCGTAACATAAACCATAGGGTATGGCCGCTGTCGTCACTACACGTTATCCGCGGCTGTATCCTTTTTACTTGGGAGGAGGGTCACTATGAAACTGAAAAAACTGCTGTCACTGAAACAATGGTCTACTATCTTCAGTAGTTCCTGGCGATATGTGATCTCCCCTAAAGTCGCAATAGGGGACAAGCTTTTATTCACAATCCCAGTGCTGCTCTATTGGGTGTTGCCGGATTTTATGCCTTTTTTACCGATCGATGATGTTGGTGTGACGATGCTTCTTATGGGCTGGTTCGTGTCACGGATGGGACGAAAATACCCGGCACTTCAGGTCGGAAAATGAGGCAGTGAAGTGAGATCTACCTCGGATTGTGTATCTAATTTGTTAATATAGTTGCTTTTAGATATCATTTACCTTTAAAATAGGTAATTGAGTATTTAATTTAAGTACTAGGAGATGGATGATAGATGAAGGTCAAAATTACCCGCAATGCGGCTAAAGTGATAAAGAAACAAATGGAACTTGAAGGAAACAGCGAGTTGAAGCTTCGCGTAGCGATTACGCATGCTCACGGTGATCATGCTCACTACGGACTGGATTTGGACACGCCTAATGAGAATGATGTTGTAGTCTCGACAGATAAAGAAATCGATGTTATTCTTGATCCGAATCAACCGCTCCTTGATGGTGTGGTCGTTGATTATTTATATCTTCCTGAAGAAGGTTTTGTTATTACTAATCCGTCTAAAGGTAATCACGGCGATCACTAAACGTTTCGCCTTAAATTTGGGACATAAAGAAGGGTTGCTCCATGGCTAACGATATACAAGTGTGCGATGAATGTAATTTTATGAAATTGAAGAGTATCATACCCAAACTGCAAAAGATGGCGCCTGATGCAGAGATCAAGGTCGGCTGTAAGTCGTACTGTGGTCCATGTGGCAAACGGGCCTTTGTATATGTTAATGGTCGTTATGTGAGTGCTCCAACAGAGGAAGAAGTGTTGAAGAAGGTAGAAGCTTTTATCAAGCAACCGGCCGTTCAGAAATAATGCAGAGGTCTTATCCATCAACTTAAAAAGCCCTAAACCCGTGTTGATGACGGAGTTTAGGGCTTTTTGTTTTATAAATGAAATTTTTATGGTGCAGATTCTTCCTTTCGGAGCATCTTGATGCCATCGTATTTCATGATATCGTCTGAGATTTGCAGTCGTTGCTTACTTGTCTCGAACCCGGTACTGCACCCCGCAACGTCAATGGCTTCGCGGCTGTCGAGGCTATAACAGGTGCCGCTGTTGAATTGTCCATTTTCACTTGGAAGATAGGAGCGCTTCGCATCGGCAAAGGCACCGGTTCGCAGTGTCACAAGTCGCTCTTTGCCACTGAACAGATTATTACCCATGAGATAATAAGGATCTTGTGAGATTCCAAGCAGATGGAGTAAGGAAGGTGTGAGATCCAATTGACCAGCCGGATTAGAATCAATCACCGAGGTGTTATTACCCGGCAGATGAATGAGTAATGGAACTTGATGCATGATTTGATGCATGTCGAGCTTACTTAAGCTTTTACCAAGAAATTGTTCGTAATAAGAGGTTTCTTGGATCGAGTTATCATGATCACCATAAAAGGCAAGGATCGTGTTATCCCACAACCCACGCTGCTTCATATCACTCACCAATTCACCTAGAGCTTCATCTGTATAATGAACAGCCTGCAAATAATCTCCGAAGATGGTACCTTTAAACTCCCCGGTATCAAGCTCTTGCTTAGCCGCAGGGAGAGAATATGGGTGATGACTAGATAGTGTAGTCAAAAAAGAGTAAAAGGGCTTCTGGATCGATTCTACAGAATCCATAATATTTAGGGACTGCCGCAGGAATGATTTATCTCCCAATGACCAGCCTAGGGGCTCGTCGATCTTAAAGTCTTTTTTGCTATAAAAATGGTCATACCCCATCGCCTTATACATAATCTGCCGATTCCAGAAGCTTCCTTCATACGCATGGAAGGCATTGCTGCTATAGCCCTTGGACTTCAAAATGGCAGGTAACGTGTCAAATTGATGATCCGGGTAACGGACAAATACTGAGCCGGAGACCAGCGGATACAGTGAACCATTCGAGGCGAAATCCGCATCGGAGGTTCGTCCTTGTGAGGTCTGATGATAGTAATTACTGAAGTAGGTATTCTCTTTGATTAGAGCGTTCAAATTAGGTGTGACCTCTTGTCCATTGATCGATCGTCCCACTACAAAATTCATAAAAGCTTCGGCCTGAATAACAACGATGTTGCTTCCGCTGTATTTTCCAAAGCTGTCGTTAAGAGCACTTTGCTCAGCATTGTGTTCATTGAACCAGAGCTTCATGGAGCTGGCTTCCTTTTGTGAAAGCTCAGGCTGCGGGCCTAAATGATCTTTGGCATACAAGTAAATATCATAACCGTGAAATCCAATGAGTCCAGTAACGTTATACATCGCCAAGCTCCACCAGTTACCAGTGAATAAACCCTTGGCCCACGTAGTGGCGTAAGAGTGGATAGGGCCAAAGGTCAGAATACAGCCTAATACCAATGCAACGACCCCGTTAACGCTCCGTCTTAGTCCTCTCATTAAGCGTGAAGAGGGACGAAAATGACTTGTGCGAGCATAATAGGAAGGCTGTCCATTATTATAGGCAGGCGTGTTCCGACGGAATAACACTACCCAAATGGTGTAAACCAGAAATATCAGCCAATCCGCGAACAAGTAGAGATCAGAGGGACGGAGTAGTGCAAAGATACTTCCGCCAAGTGCATCCATCTGTCCGGCTTGAAAAAGAACGGGAACGGTGATGAAATCCTGAAAGTAGCGATAGTAGACAATATCAGAATAAATAAGTAATGTCAGGAGCACGTTTATGATTATCAGGGCTATGGTTTGTCCACGTCGGGGGAGCCATAACACCCAAAAGGATAACAGCATAACTGAACCGAGAGCAATGAGCTTGTCGAGACGGTTCATATCAATATTAGGAGCATGCAGGCCGCTGTGAAGAAACATTAGCTTAGCGAGCATAAGGACAAGAAAAAGGATATAACCAATATAACGGGAGCGGACAATAGTGATCATTCTATCCGTTATGGATGAGCTGCTCCTACTAAATGGATCTCGTGACACGTTAAAGCCTCCTAGCGCAGAAGTTGAGTATGTAAGAAGAAACGGACACCGTCCTCAATCGAGGTAGATGTCCGTTCTTATATTTCTCGCATAAACGCTTACCGTCCTTTTAAGGACGCCGAAGGCGTTTATGCTTGGCGTAATTGTCTTCCGAATTATTTCGGATTTCTAGGTGGAAGTGGACCCAAGTATTGATAATATTGACACTCAATACGTCCGTTATACAACTTGCGACGTTTGTCCGCTTTACGTCCGTAATATTGTTCGAATTCCTTATAAGGACTAATTGCAAAGAATGACCAAGTCGGTAGATACAGCATCATTTCACCAAACTGGCGAGTCAGCTTCTCCACCTCTTTATCATTACTGATCCGTTCACCATATGGCGGGTTGGTAATGATACAGCCGTATTCGCCTTGGGGTCTTGCCTTGGCGGCAGCCATCACGGTGAAGGTTATTTCTCCGGACAGGCCGGCGCTTTTAGCAGCGGCTTCAGCAATTTCTATAGCAGCAGGATCGATATCCGTGCCGGTTAGCTGCAATGGATAATCGTCTCGTACGGCATCGAAAGCTTCTTCGCGAGCTTCTTCCCACAGATGCTTAGGAATGACTGGCCAATGTTCTGAAGGGAAGGAACGGCGTAGTCCCGGTGCGATATTCCAAGCGATCATCGCGGCTTCGATCAACAATGTTCCCGAACCACAACATGGATCATATAGCGGACGGTGGCCATTCCAGCGGCTAAGCTGGATTAAAGCGGCTGCCATCGTTTCCTTCAGTGGCGCTTCTGTAGCCTGTCTGCGGTATCCGCGTTTGTGAAGAGCAGGTCCGGTGGTGTCTAGCGTAATAAGCGCGATATCGTTTAACAGAATCACTTCGATCACATATCGAGGTCCGTTCTCTGGGAACCAGTCCGTATGATAGGAGAGCTTCAGCTTCTCGACGATAGCTTTTTTGACAATCCCTTGGGAAGCGGGTACACTCGTTAGTTGTGATTTATGGGATCGTCCTTCAACCGGAAATTCTCCATTCTCGGGAATCCAGTCTTCCCAAGGCAGCGCTTTAACACCCTCAAATAACTCATCGAAGGTTTTAGCGGGGAATTGGCCCATTTTTACTAATACGCGGTCGGATGTACGCAGCCATAAATTACAGCGACAGATGTCGATATAATCACCACTGAACAATACACGACCATTCTCGACCGTGGTCTCATAACCCAGTTCGTTTAATTCGCGCGCTACTACAGCTTCTAATCCCATAGGGGCAGTAGCGATTAATTGTAATTTGCTCAAATACTCTCAACTCCGTTTAACTTGTAGATAAATACAAAAAGCCAGTACAAT
The DNA here is from genome assembly GCF_000758545.1 of Paenibacillus sp. FSL H7-0737. Classification (NCBI taxonomy): domain Bacteria; kingdom Bacillati; phylum Bacillota; class Bacilli; order Caryophanales; family Paenibacillaceae; genus Paenibacillus; species Paenibacillus sp. FSL H7-0737. The sequence goes on from NZ_CP009279.1 coordinate 2,338,345, forward strand.
AAGAAAAGCCAATACCATAAGAAAAGCATCCATACAAGTATAGGGGAATGCGGGACACTTCACAATGCCCGGCATTCCATAAACCATAAAATCTTCCCCGTCATCCCTTCATTCGAGAAAACGGGGGATCATCAAAGGAGAATCTTTATGCTTACCCAAGAAGAATACAGTGAACAACTTTATACCGAGGACGAAATCCTGCTTCAGGTAAAAGAAGCTATCGTCCAAGCGGGTATGCCGGAGGTGTCTGTCGAGCCAGGGTACGGAAGACTACTCACTATGCTTGTTAGACTGTCTCGCTCCACGCGTATTTTGGAGATTGGCGCACTTGGCGGCTACAGCGGGATTTGCTTATCTCGCGGCTTTAATGAAGGTGGCACGCTGACTTCACTAGAGCTGAGGGCCGATTATGCCGAGCTTGCTCGCCGTAATTTAGAACTGGCCGGATTCGGGGGTTCTACGGAATATAGAATAGGACCCGCGATGGACAGCCTGAAGGCACTGGACGAAGAGGGAGCTAAGTTCGATTTCTTCTTTATCGACGCAGACAAGATTAACTATACCAATTACTTGGAATATGCCATCAAGATGGCTAATCCAGGCGCGATTATTGCTGGTGATAATATCTTTCTCCGCGGACGGACGCTAAATACAGATCGAAATGGACCTGCCATTCTCGCTGTACGGCATTTCAATGAAATGATCGCCACCGATGACCGTCTGATCAGCACTTGTCTGCCAGCCTATGATGGACTGGCGTTGGCAATGGTGAAATAGCAGAAGATTAGCGAAATAACCGTGGCGGAGTAGCTTTGTATAGCTTAACCCGGACCCATACGGTGTTCAACAGCAACAAGCTTCCGGAGATGATAAACAGTCCCTCAATACCAATATAACCAGATAGAAAGCCGCCTATGATAGCTCCCAGCATATTGCCCAGTGACAATGTGCTGCCGTTGAAGCCGAATGCGCGGCTTTCTTTCCCGTCAGGGGTATAAGACCGGATAAGCGCATTAACGCTGGGCAATAGGCCGCCCATAAAAATCCCCATGAGAAAACGGACAATGATTAGCTGCCACACGCTAGTAACGAATGCTTGCGGAATCAGGAATAGCGAAGCCCCGATTAACGCGTAGGTCAGAATGCGGTGTGCGCCGACTTTATCACTCAGCTTGCCGAGCAAGGGGGAAGCCAGCATGTTGGAGATCCCAGTAACTGCGCTGACCATTCCGGCTAAAAAGGCTATATTCTCAGCAGGCCCATTTAACTTTTCAACATAAAGTGGCAGCAAGGCCATGGGGCTGATCATTGCAAATTGCAGCAAAAAGGTTACACCAAACAGCGCCGGGAGCTGAGGGATCTTGATCAATTCCTTCAAGCCCTCCATGACTGACACCTGTGGCTCTTGTGCCGCTTCTGCACGATCGAATTTCTCTTTAACGAGAAACAGTGCCAGCAGAGAGGCGATGAAGAGCAAGGCGCCAACGACATAAAAGATCGGACGAAATCCGATTAAATCAGCAAGAAAACCACCAATAAGTGGTCCAAGAATGGTACCTGCAACAGAACCAGACTGCATCAGCCCCATCGAAAATCCCATACGTGCTTTCGGAGTAGTACCCGAAACGAGTGCGATGGAGGCGGGATTGAAGCCGGAGATTGTACCGTTTAGCAGTCGCAGTAAGAGCAGCTGCATAGGGGATTGTGCGAAGCCCATCAACACCATAACGATAGCCATGCCAAAGCTGGAGCGCAGGAGCATGATTTTACGTCCATATTTGTCAGCAAGTTTTCCCCATAGTGGCTGGAAAATGAAAGAAGTTAAAAAGTTTGCGGCAAAAATAAGGCCCGCCCAAATTCCAATTTCATGCTCACCCTGAACTCCAAGATCCTTAGCAAGATACAAGGTCAGGAACGGTGTAATCATCGTCATTCCGGCATTTACCAAGAATTGTCCGAACCAAAGCACTAAGAGGTTGACCTTCCATGTCTCCCATTTCTTCAAAGTGCTTTCACTTCCTTTCAAAGAATTTCAGAAAATACATGATTCACAGAAAAATAGACATTTTATCAGTATATCATTTTTTTAGCTTCAAAAGTGCAATACATGTCATAGTAATGTCATAGGATTGTCATTCCACGATCTTCGTTTTGCTTGTTACAACCTTTTAAAAAGGGCATAATAGTAAGTATGCCGATCAAGCATAAACGCCATCGGAGTCCTTATTAGGACGGTAAGCGTTTATTTTAAAAAATCTTATAAAATATAATGGAGATCTTATCATGACCTACAACGACACTTTTATCCGCGCCTGCAGAAAGCAGGATACGGAGCACGTTCCCGTATGGTACATGCGGCAGGCCGGCCGTTATGATCCCGAGTACCGTAAAATCAAGGAAAAGTACTCATTGCTTGAAATCTGCAAACAGCCTGAGTTGGCGGCTGAAGTAACCTTGATGCCTGTGCGTAAGCTAGGTGTGGACGCGGCCATTTTGTATTCAGACATTATGAATCCGGTCGCTTCTATCGGTGTGAAATTTGATATCGTCAAAGATATTGGCCCTGTGATCGAGAATCCGATTCGCTCTGCAGCAGATGTCGAGAGACTGAAGCCCATTGATGTTGAAGGCGATCTCGGACATATTTTGGAGACGATTGCTATTCTGGATAAGGAGCTGGACGTGCCCTTGATTACTTTCGCAGGCGCACCGTTTACAATTGCCAGCTATCTGATCGAAGGCAGACCTTCCAAAGGATATATTCGGACTAAAGAGCTAATGTACAGTGAACCCCGTGTCTGGGAAATGCTAATGGACAAGCTCGGCGATATGATTATCGCTTACCTCCGCAGTCACGTGCGTAGTGGTGGAAAAGCGTTTCAATTGTTCGACAGCTGGGTTGGCGCCCTTGCGCCACGCGATTTTGAAAAGTATGTGTTACCGACGGTTTCTCGTATTTTTTCCGAATTATCTGATCTTGATGTACCGAAAATATACTTTCCTGGCGTAAGCTCTGGCGAATTGCTACCGAGTCTTACGAAGCTTCAAGCGGATGTAATCGGGGTGGACTGGCGTGTGAGCTTGTCCGAAGGTCGACGCAGAACCGGTGGGAAATTTGCGATTCAAGGCAACCTGGATCCGTATTTACTTACAGCGCCGATGGACGTCTTGAAGGAGCACGCGAAAGCGTTAATTGATGAAGGGGTACAAGAGCCGGGATATATCTTCAATCTGGGTCATGGCTTATTCCCGGAGGCTTCTTTAGAGAAGCTTAGAGAATTAACGGAATATATTCACGAATATTCACAGGAAGTATTGAAAGAATCAGCCAAACTGCGTTCTTAAAAATAGCCTATTAAATCTATAAGGGGATGGAATCCGTGACAGCAAAAATAGGTGTTCTCGTCATGTCGTATGGCACTCCTAAAAGCTTAGAAGACGTTGAAGCATATTACACTCATATTCGGCGAGGTAATCCGCCGACAGCGGAGCAGCTTAAAGAATTAACAGATCGCTATGAAGCGATCGTCGGGGGTGTATTCCCGCTGCGGGAGAACACAGACCGTCAAGTAGCTGCATTACAGGCAGCACTAAACGCGGATAAAGCTGGGGCGGATGTTGAATTTGTCTGCTATCAGGGTTTGAAGCATGCCTATCCGTTTATTGAGGACGGCGTCGAGGCTATGGCGAAGGACGGCATTACCCAAGCGGTTGGTGTTGTGCTTGCCCCTCACTATTCAAGCATGAGCGTGGGTGGCTACATTAAACGTGCTCAGGAAAAGGCTGATGCATGTAAAATCAACATGGGTTTTGTGGAGAGCTACCATATGCACCCAGTATTGATCGATGTTCTAGGCCGGAGAGTAACTGCGAAAATAGATCAATATATCGAAGCAGGCGCTACTCGCGATGAGATAAGGGTATTATTTAGCGCGCATAGTCTTCCAGAGCGTATTCTAGCTATGGGCGATCCTTATAAAGATCAACTATTGGAGACCTCAAAGGCTATTGCAGATCAAGTGGGGATAACCAATTGGCAGTTTACGTGGCAAAGCGCAGGACGGACAGCTGAACCATGGCTTGGACCAGATATTCTGGATACACTTCAGCAGCTTAGCAAGGAACAGGTAGAGTATGTTCTAGTGGCACCGATCGGGTTCGTATCCGATCATTTAGAAGTGCTGTATGACCTTGATATCGAGGCAACAGCCGTAGCTTCAGAGCTGGATATGCGTCTTATGCGGATTGAATCATTAAACAGCGATCCTGCGTACATGTCCGTATTGAGCGATGTTGTTCGTACAAGACTGAATCAAATGTCGGCCGGTCAGTCATGACTGGTCCCTCTAGGCGAATTGTTATCATAGGCGGTGGGCTGAGTGGACTCAGCGCCGCCTTTTACATTCGTAAGTTTTACAAAAAAGCTGGCATGAAACCTGATATTGTACTGCTAGAGAAAGACAAGACTCTTGGCGGGAAGATCGAAACATTGCACCGGGATGGATTTGTGATTGAGAAGGGTCCGGATTCTTTTTTAGCTAGCAAAACAGAGATGATTGAATTGGCTAAGGAATTAGAGCTAGATCACGAGCTGGTGAACACAGATCCAAAGGCAGAGAAGACCTATATACTACAGCGTGACAAGCTTCATCCTATGCCTTCCGGTCTTGTGCTTGGAATTCCTACTGAACTAAAGCCATTTCTATCAAGTGCTCTGGTTTCATTCGGTGGCAAAATACGCGCGCTGATGGACTTGATCCTTCCTCCTAAGCGTAGTAATGACGATGAATCCCTCGGACAGCTGATTGAGCGACGTTTAGGTACTGAAGTGATGGAGAATTTGACCGAACCGCTATTAGCCGGTATGTATGCTGGGGATTTACGCAAAGTCAGCCTACAGGCTACCTTTCCGCAATTTGGAGAAGTAGAGCGGCAGTATGGTGGTCTTATTCGTGGAATCATTAAAGAACAGAATTCCTCCAAGACAAATACGAGCACAAAGAACAGCACTTTTCTGACATTTCGAAAAGGACTACAAAGTCTCGTGCATGGCTTGATTCATGAACTGCATGATGTAGAACAGCGAACTGAAGCTGCGGTGGTCTCTATACATGCTACAGGAACTAATGCTTCTCGTTATGAGCTAGAACTGGAAAGTGGCGAACGGCTACTTGCGGATGAAATATATATCACCACACCAAATTCTTTTGCTGCCGAACTTTTGCGTCCACATGTGGATGTTTCAGCACTCGATGCGGTAAATTATGTATCGGTTGCGAACTTAGTCATGGCCTTCGACAAGAAGGATATCGAAATTGATGATGCTGGAGCAGGTTTTCTTGTGCCACGTAAGGAAGGGCGCAATATTACTGCCTGTACATGGACGTCAACGAAGTGGCCGCATACGAGTCCAGATGATAAAGTACTTATGCGCTGTCATGTAGGCCGTTCCGGAGATGAGCAGAATGTTCACCTTCCAGATGAGGCTCTTACGGAGCTAGTGAGTAAGGATTTACGAGAGATCATGGGCATTACAGCGAAACCTATATTTACGGAAATTACTCGTTCGGAACATTCGATGCCACAGTATCCTGTTGGACATCTTGACAATCTTTCTAAATTCCATAGGGAGCTTGAGACCACACTTCCTGGGATATATGTCTTTGGAGCTGGATATGATGGAGTGGCAATGCCCGATTGTGTTAAGCAGGCTAAGCTTACAGCACAAAGCGCTGCAAAGCGTATATCGAATTAATTGTTCATTTACGGGAGATCTAGAATTATATAATGAACGGTGAAGCGAAGATTTTTTTTGCTTCACCGTTTTTGTTTAAATATTAGATTATACTATTTTACTGGACTCTCGTATTTGGAGGGACAGGTGCTAGGTATGCTATAATAGAACCAATTTGAGAGTAGAGGAGATCATAGAAACAATGTATCCGCCGCGATCGCGTTCTAGACAGAAGAACAAACATAAGAGCAAACGTAAGCGCAGAACGGCCTGGATGTGGGTCAATGCAGGTCTACTTCTGATGATTATTGTGGCGCTCAGCTATAGTCTTATGGATGACAGATTCAAGGGAAGTTCTGAGCCACCTCCAGTGGCGCAAATGACGGCTTCGCCTACGCCTGATAGTACTGCTCAGGAGACAGCACCTATAGTGACTGCAACGCCTGAAGCCACGGAGTCTCCCATCCCTTCTCCAACGGTAACTCCGGAAGCTTCACCTACACCAGAGCCAAAGAAAGAAGAAAATGTTGAAACACAGGCGCCTGTACCAACTGAGACCCCTTCGCCAGAGGAAGGTAGCTCCCAAGACGCAGATGGTGGTTCTGTGTCTGGACTTCCGTCAGATGACCAGGCTTCTGGCAATACAGTGACCTTGAATTTTGGTGGAGATGTTATTTTTTCGGGGAAAGCCGGGGAATTGCTCGAAAAGAAAGGTTACGACTATTCGTATGCAGCGCTCGATGGAATGTTCAAGAAGGATGATCTTACGGTTGTGAATCTGGAGACTCCTGTGACCACAGGTGGGGTTGGCGCCGCTAATAAGCAATACGTATTCAAAGGCTCGCCCAAAGCACTAGATGCTCTTAAAGCAGCCGGAGTGGATGCAGTAAATATGGCGAACAATCATACGCTGGATCAAGGGGAGGAAGGCCTGCGAGACACGCTTGGTCATCTCTCGGAAAGAGGCATTCCTTATGTTGGTGCTGGACTTAACAGTAAAGAAGCATTCTCGGCGCAATATTTTGAGCGTAAAGGGATTAAGATCGCCTTGCTGGGGTTCACACGGGTGATTCCTGCATCTGATTGGATGGCGGGAAAAAATAAACCCGGGCTTGCTTCAGTATATGATAGTAGAGAAGGACTTAAAGCGATTGCTGCAGCTAAACAAAAAGCTGATTTGGTTGTCGTAGTTGTCCATTGGGGTAAAGAACGGGTAGAGCAGTTCGATAATACACAGCAGACCCTTGGACGTAGCTTTGTCGATGCGGGAGCTGATCTTGTCATTGGTGGTCACCCACATGTATTGCAAGGTGTGGAGCCGTACAAAGGCAAGTGGATTGCCTACAGCACTGGTAATTTTATTTTTACGAGATCAACGGTACCTGCCACTTGGGAAACTGCTGTATTTCAGGCGGAATGCAGTAAAAAAGGTCAATGTTCATTACAGCTGAAGCCTATGACTGCTGAGCTAGCTCAGCCCGTGCCCATGAATCAGGTGAACGGACAGCTTTTGCTGAAAAAAATAGAGTCTTTATCTGCTGGTCGAGTTAAGATTAACAGTGACGGCAAAGTGACTCAAGTTACAAAATAGGGTTCCTGGGAGGTCCTTATGATGAACAATTTATGTGTTGCCCATCGGGGATTTTCCGGTAAAGCTCCGGAGAATACATTAGCAGCGATCCGAATGGCCATTGCCATGCCTTTTGTACACTGGATGGAATTGGATGTCCAGCTCTCCAAGGACGGTGTCCCTGTTGTCATTCATGACTTTACACTGGACCGTACAACCAATGGTCATGGTAAGGTGAAGAGTATGGATTGGGAACATATCCGGCGTCTCGATGCGGGTAGCTGGAAAGGGCGTTCTTTTCGGGGAGAGCGGGTGCCCTCCTTGGAAGAGGTGCTCTCATTAGCCTCCGGTAGACTTCGTCTCAATATTGAACTGAAAACAGTGGGCAATATGTATCCTGGCATCGAACAGAAGGTGACGGATCTTATTTCCTCTAAAGGCATGCGGGACGACGTGATTTTGACCTCTTTTGACACAGATGTGTTGAAAAAAATCAAGGAAATAGACCCCCGCTTTCGTACAGGCTTAATTTTTGATTCAAGGTTTGGTAATCCTGCTCGAAGGCTGCATGAACTGGAGTGTTCTCTTTTGTCGATTAGCTTCTCGCGTTTAAATCCTAGATTGGCTAAGGTTTTGACGGAGCAAGGTGTGAAGATTATGGCTTGGACAGTGAACAAAGGAAAAGAGATGCGTCGCTTAGCAGATATGCATTCTGATATAATGATTTGTACAAACCGTCCGGATATATGGGGCGATACATTTCTAAAAGTATAAATAATCCAATTCGATGGGAAAGAGAGCTGATTGTCTGTGTGCGCTGCTGTTAATAATTTGTATTGTGTTGGACGGAACTACAAGCTACATGCGGAGGAATTAGGAAATAATGTCCCCGTAGAGCCACTCATTTTTTTGAAGCCCTCACATGCGGCGGTTTCCCTCGATAAAGCAGTCATTCAGCTTCCAAAGGATTCAGGTCAGGTTCATTATGAAGGAGAACTTGTGCTACGGATCGCGCGTGATTATGTACCGGGTATGAGCGTGGAGGATTTGGTGGATGTTATGGCTCTGGGACTGGATTTCACACTGCGTGATGTGCATAATGATCTGCAGAAGAAAGGTCTGCCTTGGACTCCGGCTAAAGGCTTTAAGAACGCTGCTCCACTCACACCTTACATTGCGTTTCCTGACAAGGAAGAGCTGGAAGGAACGGATTTCACGGTTTTAAAAAATGGTGTTGAAGTTCAGCGAGGTAATGTTAAAAATATGATTTTTTCGCTCCAAAAAATTGTCGATTTTATCGCTGCGCGTTACGGGCTGGGTAAAGACGATGTGATTTTCACAGGAACACCAGAAGGTGTAGGCTCTACCGTATCAGGAGATTCGTTTGAATTGTACTGGGGTGACAAGCTGATGGGGACTTGCCTGATCGGCTAAAAACATCTGTTGGAGATGAATCTATGTTATGGATTATCGGCGCCCTTGGCGCTTTGTTAGTTGCGGGGGCGGCTTATAGGAAACAATCCTTAAGCCTTTCCGGCATGCTTGCCGCGGTAGCCATGGGGACCATTTATTTTGGTGCTGGAAATGCCTTTTGGTTTGGAATATTGTTGATTTTTTTCATCTCTTCAAGCCTGTTGTCTAAGCTTCATCATGATAATAAGGCAGAGCTTGAGCTGACCTATGCCAAGACAGGTCGCCGAGATGCTGGGCAGGTCTTTGCTAATGGTGGGCTTGGGATGGTTTTCGTTCTATTGAATGCGATTGTTCCGATGGAACATTGGGAATTTTTATTTATCGGCGTTATGGCAACGGTAACCTCTGATACATGGGCTACGGAGATTGGTACACTCAGCAAGAAGCCGCCTCGGTCTGTCCTGACAGGCAAAATACTTCCGGCCGGTGCCTCGGGTGGCGTATCCAGCCTGGGTACGCTGGCCGCCGCCGCAGGAGGTGCACTTATCGGTGCATCTTCATGGCTGCTACGGATGATATCCGGCATGCCAGATCAATCCTTCTTGTTGCTTACATTGGCTGGACTCACTGGAGGACTTGCGGGTGCGTTCACAGATTCTATCCTAGGGGCAACCGTTCAGCAGATGAATCGTTGCACTGTATGCGGACGCGAAGTGGAAAGTACACATCACTGCGGTAAAAAGGTTGAATACGCACGTGGCTGGAAGTGGATGACTAATGATGCAGTCAATGCTATCAGCTCTATCGTCGGAGGGGCTATTGCCTTATTGTGTGGGATGATGTTTTAAAGGAGGAACCGATGAGCAGCACGTCCAATCATAAACATACTGCCATTCTGGATGCCGCATACGAGCTCTTCGGTTCAGGTGGATTTTACGAAACGAAGATGTCGGAAATTGCGGTTCAGGCCGGAATTGCTAAGGGCACCGTTTATTTATACTTCAAGAGTAAAGAAGAATTGTTCATGGCGGTAACGCGCCGGGACTGTGAGGGATTCCTTCAGCAATTACAGGAAAAACTGAAGGCTAGTGATACTTTGGCAGGTAAACTGTCAATTATCGCCAAACATCATCTTTACTATTATTATGAGCGTAAGCGACACACGAAGCTCTTTTTCCGCGCACCGAACAATAACCCAGAGCTTGTGGCGTATATGACGCTTTTTATGGAAGAATATATGCAGGCAGTGGTGAAGGTATTGCTGGAGGGCGGTGTGTCTGAGCCTGAGCTTATGGCGCAGTCCTACATAGGGATGTTGGATCGACTGAAGATGGATATTTTGTTCGATCCATCTTTTAAGGAAGAAGATGCGCATAAACGCGCTGGTTTCGCTGCGGGTCTTTTTATTAAAGGGGCTATGGATTACTTGAATTTAGGTCAGGATGATAGACCGGTGGAATAGCAGCTTCATGCTGCGACCGGTTTTATGAAAATATAAGGCAAGCGAGGAAATAGCATGAATATTATGACCGTGGAACATCTTTCCAAAAGTTATGGAGAGAAAGTACTTTTTAGTGATGCTTCATTTGGTATGGACGATCGGGATAAAATTGGTTTGATCGGTGTGAATGGAACAGGTAAATCTACGTTTTTACGTATTATTGCCGGTCTGGATACCCCGGATGATGGGCAAATTGCGATCGGAAATAATGTTCGAGTGCAGTACTTGGCACAGAACCCTCCTTATGAGCCGACAAATACAGTACTGCAACAGGTCTTCGCCGGAGATGATCCAGATCTTGCTACCATGCGTGAGTATATGGAGATCATGTCTCGCCTTGAAAAAGAGCCAGGTAATGCAGAACTGGAAGGCAAACTGGTGCGGATTGGGCAGGCTATCGATGCAGCAGGTACTTGGCATTTGGAGAGTGAAGCTAAGAGCGTACTTACTAAGCTGGGTATAGTGAAATTCGATGCGCTGATGGATACGCTGTCTGGTGGTCAACGGAAACGTGTAGCACTTGCGGCTGCCCTGATTACGCCATCTGAGCTTCTTATTCTGGATGAGCCTACGAACCATATTGATACGGACTCCGTGGCTTGGCTAGAGCAATATTTACAGAAACGGCGTGGCGCCCTCTTAATGGTAACGCATGATCGTTACTTCCTGGAGCGTGTCGCAAGTGTCATGCTAGAGCTGGACGGAGGACAGTTATACCGTTATGAGGCCAACTATTCCCGTTTTCTAGAGCTAAAAGCCGACCGTGAAGAGCGTGAAGCCTCTGCGGAGCAAAAGCGTAAGAACCTGCTTCGTACGGAGCTTGCTTGGATTCGTCGTGGAGCTAAAGCTCGATCAACGAAACAAAAGGCAAGAATCGACCGTTTTGAGAAGCTGAAAGAAAGTACAGGAAGCAGTTCGAACGGTTCGCTGGATATTTCGGTGGCATCCACACGTTTGGGTCGCAAAATCATTGAAATCAATGAACTGTCAAAATCGCTGGATGGTCGTCAGTTGATTAAAGATCTGACCTATATTGCTGTACCACAAGATCGCGTAGGTATTGTAGGTCCAAATGGTAGCGGTAAATCAACACTTCTGAATCTGATTGCAGGTAAGCTGCAGCCGGATAAGGGAGAGGTTCAGCTTGGTGCGACGGTTAAGTTGGGTTACTTTACACAAGAACATCAGGATATGGATGACAGCATGCGAGCTATTGAATATGTGAAGGAAGAAGCGGAAGTCATACGTACAGCTGATGGTAGCGTCATTACCGCAGGCCAAATGCTCGAACGCTTCTTGTTCCCTCCTGCGATGCAATGGACGCCGATTTCCAAACTGTCTGGTGGCGAAAAAAGACGCCTTTATCTGCTTCGTGTATTGATGGGAGCACCAAACGTGTTGCTGTTGGATGAGCCTACGAACGACTTGGATATTGGCACGTTGGCTGTTTTAGAAGACTATCTGGATGAATTCCCGGGCGTCGTCTTTACCGTATCCCATGACCGTTATTTCCTGGATCGGACTATAGACAAGCTGATTGCCTTTGAAAATGGAGAAATTCGGCTTCATGTTGGCGATTATACGGAATATGAAGAATGGCTGGCCAAAAATGTTCCTTCACGCAATGCAGAATCGAACAAAGATGACGGTAATGCAAAGCGTAAAGAGACTACAGAAACAGTCAGTAACACAGCGGCATCATCAGCTTCCAAGACCAAACTCAAATTCAGTTTTAAGGAACAGCGTGAATATGAAGGAATTGACGAGCAGATCGAGCTTGCAGAACAGCGCTTGACGGATATTAGTGCGGAGATGGAAGCAGCGTTTGCTGACTCCGGGAGACTGCAGGAGCTAGTGGAAGAGCAGAGGCTTGCCGAAGTAGAACTGGAGCGTCTAATGGAGCGCTGGACCTATCTGAATGAGCTTGCAGAGAAAATCGCTGGTAAAGCATAAAACGGATTGTCCATGTGTGACAATAAGGGAGGGCTCAGTTTGGAGAATCAACTTGTGGAAGCTGTAGCCCTGCGAAACGAAGGTAAAGCTGAAGAAGCCAGAATGATGCTGTTAGAGCTGTATGAGCAGAATGGTAATGATGCAGAACTTCTGTATCAATTAGCGTGGACGCATGATGTGCTCGGTCTGGAACGCGAGGCAATACCCTATTATGAGAAAAGCTTAACACTAGGCTTATCTTCGGAGCAGAAAGTCGGCGCTCTATTGGGACTGGGCAGCACCTACCGAACACTCGGAGAATATGAGAATTCCAAAGCAATATTGGAGCAGGCCATTCACGAGTACCCAGAGAATAAGGAATTTCCGGTGTTCCTTGCAATGACCTTGCACAATCTCGGAGATCATAGTCTGGCTATGGGGATGTTGCTTAAATTGCTGGCTGAAACCTCTGCGGATGAAGGAATAAGAAGCTATAGTAAGGCCATTTCATATTACTCAGATAAGCTGGAGCAAGTCTGGGATTGAATAAAATCACAAAAAGAAGCGATCTCTAATAGTAGAGTATCGCTTCTTTTTGCTTTATTTCGTTCCGTCCACCGCGATCATTTGCACCACGGCACGAGAGTCGCCAGGTAAGATGATTTCATCAGCATTCATCTGTGAGGAGCCATCACCATCTAGAAAAATACCTTCGAGACCTTCAGCAGGCACGCTCTGTAGGATGGCTGAACGGAACTCTGCCGCCGTCGAGAGTGTTGGCGTAACAATCAGCCACAGCTTGCCATTATCGTCATACAGCATGCCTGAGCGCATTCGTTTCTCATCCGAATAAGGAAGATGTTCTTTCGCTATCACATCTTCCCAGAGATCCTCATCCTGCAGATTCATACTAATGCCGCCTTGCGCAAAATAATGCTGGCGATCCGTAACGTTCAATTCTTCTCCCGATGAGACGACCTGTACGGAAAAGCTACGACTGGCACCATCCCAGACCAGGGTTCCGCGCGCATATTTAGCGTTAAACCAGCCGGAGCCGTACGCCTTTTTAACACCGTTAGTGGGGATATCATTCATGATAGCAATGGATAGAAGTGCATCTCCATAGAAGAAGCCTCCATTAATCCCATAAGCAATCACCTGCTGAAGGGGTGCACCAGCGGCTCTGAGTTTAATATCTTCGGGTGAAAGTGACATCATAAAGAGTTGAACATTTTCTGGACTCACGGTCTCTAAATAAGTGTAAGCGTGTGGAAGACCATCAAAGGGATTTTCCTTGTGGCTTCTGGAAAACAGGAACATCGAGATTGCTGATACTGCTATCATGAGCAGCAGAAGTGAGACTATCAGCCATTGTCTACGTCTCCAGAGCTGCTTTAACTTGCCAGTACTTGCCTCAGTTAGTGCCCACATAAGCAGCGAGAAGCTTAGCAGTGTTTACTACAGCTTGCTTATGTGTACGTTCCATGGAGTGGGAGGCGTGTACGCCTGGGCCGATCAGTGCGGCACGAATATTATTGCCGCCTCGAAGGGCAGCGGAAGCATCGGAGCCGTACATTGGATAGATATCAACGGCATAAGGAATAGCAAGTGCTTCTGCCAGCTCAATCAAACGGCCAGTCATAACATAATCATAAGGGCCTGAAGAATCTTTTGCACAGATGGACACATCGGTTTCTTTACAGCTAAGATCGTCGCCCATGGCGCCCATATCGACTGCGATCATTTCATTAATCTCGCCAGGAATCCAAGCTGTGCCATGTCCCACTTCCTCATAGTTGGAGATGAGGAAAGAAAGGTTGTGGAGCGGTTTCCAGCCTTCGCGCTTCATGCTTTCCAGCAGGCCAAGAAGGGCAGCAACGCTCGCTTTGTCATCCAGATGGCGGGATTTAATATACCCGCTAGGTGTAATCACCGCACGTGCATCGAAGGAAATGAAATCACCAACGGAGATGCCTAGCTTAAGTACATCTTCTTTGTTAGATACTAGCTCATCAATCCGTACTTCCATGTTCTCCTCTGAACGTTTGAAATCACGAGCATCTGGATATACGTGAACGGATGGATGGCTGGTTAAGATGGTTCCAGTATAGGTTCTGCCGCTGCGGGTATGGATCACACAGTATTCATTCTCGATGCTGTGCATAGTGAAGCCACCAACAGAGGTCAGTCGCAGTGTACCATCAGATTTAATAGAGCGAACCATGCCTCCAAGTGTATCCACGTGAGCGCTGATGCCGATAGTACGGGAAGGATCTAGGCCTGGGACGGTTAGAATTACGCCGCCTTTTTCATTCCAGCTTAGCGGTACATTTAATGCTGCCGCTTCTTCGGCAACAAGGTTCATTACTTGTGCTGTGAAGCCGCTGGGGCTCGGTGTATCCAGCAATTTTTTTAGGATTGAGAGTATGTAATCTTCGTTTGGTTGAATAGTAATCATTAGTTAAGTCCTCCTGTCAGGCCATCATTGTCTGTGTTAAAAGAATCTAAAGAAGTGTCGGCATCACGAAGTTTGGTTAGCTCAGCATTTAAGCTTTTAATTTGTTTTTGTAGTTTGTACTGGCGAAAAATACCGTAAGAACCCACGATGATTCCACCAATTAACGCGCAGCCCAGAATAACTAGGATCAGCGGTATATTAACTACATCAAAACCGAAATTGACTTGAACGGGATCCACGTTGATGACTGCAAATATGGCTGTTAGCAGCGCAAAGATTAGACCTGCAATTAAAGACCATTGAATTCTCATTGAATTCTTCCTCCTCAGGGGATATAACAGAATAAAATCCCTTGCCCAAATAGGGCAAGGGATTAATGCAATACTAAGCTCTCTGCCTTATTTGGTCAACTGTTCCATTTGAGCGATAACATCTTCGAAGACACTCATCGCTTCGCGAATCGGCTCAGGAGAAGACATATCAACACCAGCTTTAGACAGAATATTAATGGAGTAGTCACTGCCGCCACTCTTCAGGAAGCCGAGGTAACGATCCACCGCAGGTTTGCCTTCTTCAAGAATTTGTTTGGCAAAGCTAGTCGCTGCTGAGAAGCCGGTTGCGTATTTATAAACATAGAAGCTGTTATAGAAATGCGGAATCCGCGCCCATTCCATCTCGATATCCTGATCTACAACCATTTCTTTACCATAGTATTTAACATTCAGGTCATAGTAGATGCTCGAAAGATCTTGTGGAGTAAGCGATTCACCTTCTTCAACACGCTGATGAATGATTTTCTCGAACTCAGCGAACATCGTCTGCCGGAAAATCGTTGTCCGGAACTGATCAGCATAGTAGGTGAGCAAATACATTTTTTCTTTAGGATCTGTAGACTTTTTGAGTAAATAATCCATTAGCAGCGCCTCGTTAGTAGTAGAAGCAACCTCTGCTAGGAAAATCGTATATTGCGCATCCCGATAATTCAGAGCGTTATCCGAAAAATACGAGTGTAATGCATGGCCCATCTCATGTGCCAGTGTAAACATACTGTTTAAATTATCATTATGGTTCAGCAGTACGAAAGGATGCGTACCGTATGGCCCCCAGCTGTAAGCCCCGGACCGTTTATTCTCGTTCTCATACACATCGATCCATCCGTTGTCGTAGCCTTTTTGCAGCACATTCAGATAATCTTCACCGAGCGGTTTGAGACCCTCTTTAGTGATTTTCTTGGCTTCTTCATAGGTGATATCTAATTTATATTCATCAACAAGCGGTGCAAACAGATCATACATATGTAACTCATCGACACCCAGCAGCTTCTGACGCAGTTTCATATAACGGTGCATCAATGGAAGGCTTTCGTGAATCGTATCAATCAAGTTGGTGTAAACCTCTTTAGGAATGTTATCACCATAGAGTGACATTTCCATTACAGAAGGATATTTGCGAATTCGTGAGTAGAACACATTTTTATTCACATTGGCGCTAAGCGTTGCTGCGATAGTGTTCTTCTGCTTCCGGTAGGTATCATAGACTGCCTTAAAAGCATTTCGGCGAACCTCACGGTCGTTACTTTCGAGAAACTTGATATAGTTGCCATGAGTCAGTTCAACTTCTTTGCCATCCTCATCTTTGATCTTAGGGAATTTCAGATCCGCATTGTTCAGCATACTGAAAATATTCTGAGGTGCTTGAGCTAAATTTCCAACCTGAGCTAGCAGTGCTTCTTCAGCCTTAGAAAGCACATGGGCTTTTTCACGTTTCATTTCAGTTAAGGTGAATTTATAAGCGGATAGGTTCGGATCAGCGATGAATTGGTCGAGCTTCTCAACTGGCAACGCCAGAATTTCTGGGGTTACAAAAGATAAGGCTTCACCTGCTTCAATACCAAGCTTTTTCGCTTTGGAGGACAAAGCCTGAGAGTCAGGATTAGCTGTGTCTTCATCTTGACGCATATGTGCATACACGAAGAGTCGTTCAGTTAGGATGGACAGCTTGTCATCCATTTCAAAACATTTTTTTAGAGCATCCGCGGAATCTAGTGTACCCTGAAAATCCGCAGCTTTTTTGATTAAGGATTTAGCTTCAGCAAATTCTGCATCCCAATCCTTCTGAGAAGCAAACACATCTTCAAGCTTCCAACGATTCTCAGCAGGTACTTCGCTTCTTTTCAATAATTTTTCCATAGAAACCCTCCTAGAATGATGAGATGTAGTAGGCATAATCTCCCTCGGCAATACTGTAGATGATAAATCACCCGGTAGCAAGCTGAGCACAAGTAGAAGAGGGATGGACTTGGGTGAAATAGGCATAACATCCTCCTCTTGAAAGTAGAGTCGGCTTATTATGCCCTATTAAGTCCTGATTATTAATATTTAGTCTTCTTTAAATATATGAAAGTATAAGTTATGCCAATAAGCTATAAATAACAAAGATGAAGGCGAACAGAATCATAATGACTGCAGTTAAGGCCATGCCCCGCTTAAACTGCGGCGGGACACGATCCTTGGTCATAATTAGAACTGCGCCTAGACATAAGACTAGGACAACATAAATCGCGATATTTTCTGTGTTCATATTCTGTTATACCTGTTTGAAGGCTGCGATGATATTTTTATACTCTTCTTCATTATCTTTATAAGATTCTTTGTTGAATCGGTTGTTCACCCACTGCATCATAGCTGGACGACTAAGGAAAGTATGTGTTTCTTCTCCCCATTGATCGGAGATTTCGCGAAGTACAATATAACGTCCTTGAACTTCTACCGTCATCATATTCCATTTGTCTGTTTTGTATATTTCATGTTTTTTGATCATTATCATTACCACCCTGGCGATTTTTGGCTTTTGGCTCAATGATAACGCACTGGTCAAGGGAAAAGCAAATTAAATCACATATTTAAAGATCCAGATAGATTGATTTGAGTAAAAGATTGCAGTATAATATAGTTATACGCCATATATGGCGGTTATTTTTAGGAGGTTGTTCAATTGAAAGGTACAGTAAAATGGTTTAACGCAGAAAAAGGTTATGGTTTTCTTCAAGTAGAAGGCGGCGAAGATGTATTCGTACACTTCTCAGCAATTCAAGGTGAAGGATTCAAAACTTTGGACGAAGGTCAAGAAGTAGAATTCGATATCACTGATGGTAATCGTGGACCGCAAGCTGAAAACGTAGTAAAATTATAAGAAACGGCAAAGACAGTTAAGCTGTCTGCTATAAATATATAATTTACTTGGCAAGCCCTTGCAAGAGTGGTTACCAACTATAGAACACAGTTCTTTCGGGAACTGTGTTTTTTTACGTCTAATAGACATCAATTTAGATGAAAGGTCTTTGCATTCCCAAGCGAAGGGATAGCAAAGACCTTTTAATATTTTTGAGTATCAGAAGTGTTCTATTATAGGGAAGCTTTTTTGTTCTTATTCTTGAAATAACGCATTGAATCTCGATGGGTATCCAATAAATGCTGTCCTAAAAAGCCTACAAAAGCAAGAAGGCTGAAGCCAACCGCTACCATATAGAAGGTGAAGCGTCCTGCTTCCTGATAGATCATTCCACCAAATGTACCACTTAGAAGTCCAGTTGCACTTGACCAAACAACTGTGTAGATTGCAAGACCGGTTGCTCGGAGACGATCAGGAATAATCCGAGTGATATAGCGGACACATGTTACAAAAAAGACGCCAAATGTCAGGCTATGCAAGGCTTGAATCGCGATTATAGAGCCTGGGTGATCGGCGAGCGCCATTAGTAGAAAGCGAAGGGCATACATGAGACTGGCTAAAATTAATAAGGGCAGTTCTTTAAATTTGTCGCCGTATTTGCCGAGTATAAATAATACAGGGATTTCACTTAGTGCTGAGGCAAGTAATGCCCAGCCGATCACTTCCTCACCAGCGCCCAGGTTCTTTAAACTGATGGTGAGAAAAGCTTCGTTCATTCTATGTCCCAGTGCGAGTACAAAGACACATCCGAAGAACCACAGCACTTCTTTTCGCAAAAGGATATCTTTAAGCCCATGCTCTTTCTTGCCTGGTTTGGTAGTAACAGCTTTCTGATTGGGGAGCTCTGGAACAGTTTTTTTGACATCCTTTAGGCCAATTGTAATTAGAAGTGCGATTATAATGATAATAATACATAAGGTAAGACTCCAAGTAGCACCTAAAGCTCTAAGCGCATACCCGACGGTTAAAGCAAAGAAAGAATAGCCTAATGAGCCAAATACACGAATTGTAATGAAGTTTCGTCCGTGTCGCTCCGCAATTTTGATGGCCATTGTATCAGCAAGCGGAAAAACTGGGTAATAGAAGAAGTAGAAAAAGGACAAAATAAGCATAACGGAAGAAAATTCGGTCGCTCTGGCTAATAGAAGTCCGGTAACTAATTGCCCCGCGAGTAAAATAAACATGATTTTTCGAATGGTACCTAGCTTATCGCTCATCATACTCCAGAAGAGATTGGATAGGATGGAGATGAGGGGACCGAGAGAATACAAGTAGCCCACCTGAGAACTGCTAAACCCTAAATGTGTGTAGAATAAAGGAAAGTAGGATACTACAAGAACGCTAGTGCCATAAATCGTAAAAAGAAAGGAACGAAGCCAATTCTGATCGCTGTAAGGGCTTCCGGTCCGTTTTGAAAACATGAAAGTGCACTCCTCTGAGATTGAAATATGGCTAGTATAGCATAAAGCAATGAAGGGTTATGTGTTTTATTCTTGAATTGCGTTATTTCTGAATCTTTCATAATTTTACGAAAGTGATTTTGTTGTTTGTACAAATACGTCTGATCATATTATAATAAGTGGTGATTTGGATAAGGAGACAACAATGTGGAGGCACTATCATTGAGTGAATTAGAGCAAGGCCGTTACCTTAGCCCGCGTGGCCCTATTGGGCTTATGAACAGGGTCTATAAGTACGTGCTGCCAGAAGTGAGAGAAAGTCTGGACTTCTGGCGCCAAGATGCGAATGGGATTCCCGATCCCGAGCTCCGGAAGCAAGCACTTGCCAGCATTGAAACAAAGGAGTTTCACTGCATAGGTGGAGGTATTTATGCCGCCGGCAATTTATCGATGAGACATATACTTATTCCGCTTATTGTTGCTTATCAAACTATCAGTGATTATCTAGATAACTTATGTGATCGCAGTACTTCGCTTGATCCTGCAGATTTCAGGCTGCTGCATCAATCTATGCTGGATGCCATTGATCCAAACGCTGAACCTGTCAATTATTATGCGCTTCGCGATGAACAGAATGACGGCGGGTACTTGTATAGGCTAGTTCGAAAATGCCAGGAGATGATCTCTTTGCTGCCAGGTTATTCCGCTGCTGCAGCGGAGATTCGTGATTTGGCTGTGCTGTATACAGATTTGCAGGTATATAAGCATATCCGCCCGGAACTCAGGGAAACAGCCCTGAAGGAATGGTGGGAGCAGCAGGGTAGCCGTGCTCCGCATCTGCATTGGAACGAGTTTGCAGCTGCAACGGGCTCTACTTTAGGCGTATTCATGCTTTTTCTATCTGCATGTGATCCGAAGCTAAGTAAGTCTTCTTCGGAATCGATTCGAGCTGCATATTTTCCACATGTTTGTGGATTGCACATTATGCTGGATTATTTGATTGATCAGGAAGAGGACCGAGCAGGCGGCGATCTTAATTTCTGCAATTATTATGACGACACGGATACCATGTTAAGTCGGATCGCTTCCATGGTTGAGTGGGCCCGTAAGGATGTACGTGAACTTCCGGAATCATCTATGCATCGTATGGTGATTGAGGGATTGCTGGCACTTTATTTATCTGATCCGAAAGTTAGCGAACAGCGGGAAGTTCGCACTGTGTCTAAAAGCCTGATGAGAGGAAGTCCGCTTACAAGGCTGTTCTTCTTCGCTAATAGCCGCTGGATACGCAATCGTTTTTTGTAACAAGGCTGCGAAGCTTCACCTATACAACGGATGGGGCATTGCACAACTTTAAGGAGGAACAACAGAATGTCAAAAATCAAAAAAATTGCAGTACTGACTAGTGGTGGAGATTCACAAGGTATGAACGCCGCTGTTCGTGCGGTTGTAAGAAGCGCACTTTATTATGGCATTGAAGTTTTTGGAGTTCAACGTGGATATCAAGGTCTTCTGAATCGCGATATCTTCCCTATGGATCTTCGCAGTGTTGGTGACATTATTCAACGTGGGGGAACCATTCTGCAATCTGCAAGATGTCTGGAGTTCACAAAACCAGAAGGTCAGCAAAAGGGTGCAGATATTCTTAATGAAATGGGCATCGATGGCCTAGTAGTTATAGGTGGAGATGGTTCTTATAAAGGTGCTAATAAACTAAGTAAACTCGGTATCAAGACGATGGCATTACCGGGAACTATTGATAATGATATTTCCTACACGGATTACACCATTGGGTTTGATACAGCAGTTGGTGTCGTTGTAGATGCTATTAACAAGCTGCGTGACACGATGTCCTCCCATGAGCGTTCTTCCATTGTAGAAGTTATGGGACGTCATTGTGGAGATATCGCACTACATGCAGGTCTGGCTTCTGGAGCAGAAACAATTCTCGTGCCAGAAATGCCATATGACTTGAATGAAGTTGCGGATCGTATGCGCGACAACTTTGTCAGAGGTAAACGTCACAGTATCGTCATCGTTGCAGAAGGTGTGGGTAAAGGCGAAGATGTGGCCCAAGCGTTGAAAGATCGTCATGCTTCTCTGGATGCACGGGTTACTGTACTTGGACATATTCAGCGGGGAGGAACACCAACACCTGGAGACCGGAACCTTGCTAGCCGTCTTGGTGACTTTGCCGTTCGTAAACTAATTGAAGGTGAGTCTGATAAAGGTTGCGGTATCATCAAGGGAGAACTAACCCTTACAGATATCGATCTTGTAGTGAATACGAAGAAAGACTTTGACGTGGAGTTGTACGAGCTTGCATCCCGTCTTTCTCAATAATTAACATACAAAAAAGGAACAGCTGCGAATTTCGCACTGTTCCTTTTTTTGTATTCTTTTGATCATTAGTGATGTGCTTGAGCGTCTGCATATTGTGTGGCATAACGGCGTTGAACTTTAACAAGCCGAGTCAAGAGCAATGTAGCCCCAATCGCAAGACCGGTGATCAAGCCGATCCAATAACCATAAGCTCCTAGATCCGTATAAGTAGCAAGTACATAGCCTGTAGGAAGCCCTATAATCCAATAAGCTATAAAGCAAATAATGAAGGCTGGATTAACATCCTTATAGCCACGAAGTGCTCCTTGTGTAGGTGTTGCAATCGCATCGGAAATCTGGAAAAAGATCGCATAGATTAAGAAATGCTGAATTAATGATATGACATCAGGTTCATCAGTGTATAAACCAGCTACATGATGGCCGGCAAATAAGAGCAGGAGTGCAGTTGCCAGGGAGAGGATAGCCGCAAGTCCAATTCCCATAATGGCATATTGACGGGCATCCTTTTGCCTGCCGGATCCAGTCTCGAAGCCGACGAGAATGGTAAGGCTCATACAGATACTGAGCGGAATCATATATAACGTAGTTGCAAAATTAATGGCTGCTTGATGAGCTGCAATCGTTACAGTATCGAACCGACTCATCAACAAGGTTACAGCGGAGAAGACTGCAGTTTCAAAAAAAATCGAGAAGCCAATAGGTACACCGATCTTCAGTAGATCTTTGAAGCTTTTTAGCGATATAAAGTAGAACTTTCGGAAGATTCTAAGGCTTGCAAAGGGTTCTACCCGATAAATGAACAGCAGGGCAACCGAAAAAATTACCCAGTAGGTGATAGCTGATGCCACTCCAGCTCCAACACCACCAAGTCGAGGAAACCCGAATTTTCCGAAGATTAGTAAGTAGTTCAAACCAACATTCACGGGTAGGGCTATGAGTGTGATCAACATGGACACTCGTGTTTGTCCCAGAGCGTCTATACAACTACGGAGAACTGTATATCCAAACAGCGGGATAATTCCGAAGGAGATCGCACTTAGGAAACGAAATGCAACATCTCTTACAGTCGGCTCCAGATTCATAAAATTAAGGATAGGTGACAAGGCGAAGCTCCCGATTAGTAAGACAATTACAGAGACGATCAGTGATAACCAGATTCCCTGTGTGACTTGATAGGCTACTTCCTTTTCTTTTTTGCTTCCGATGAGCTGAGAGACGATGGGGGTAATCCCCATAAGGATTCCACTTAAGCCCGTTTGAATTGGGATCCAGAGACTGGTTCCTATCGCCACACCTGCCAGATCGGCTGTACTAAACTTACCTGACATGTTTGTATCAAAGAAGGTTATCGCTGACAAAGCAATCTGTGTAACCAGAATTGGAAATAAAATATGAAAGAATTGTATTGCTTTTTGTTTTAAAGAGGTGGTTTGTATCATCGTTCTTTGCCTCATTCTTTGTTGGTTTTTATTGATTACAGTAAAAGTTCCCTTTTTCTCCATTAAAAGACCCGGCAAATGCCGGGTCTTTATCTTTATATATCATACCTGATTTCAATTATACATAATAAGGGCTATATACATCATTTCTCATAATCGACATCGGAGGTATATCGGTTATTGGCGTTCCAGAGCAGAAACTCCTCTACATTTTCATCTTTTAAAGCGCGGATTTGATCCTCCACCTGTTTTTTACCGTATTTAATATAATGACCTTTTCCGAGCCAGCTTGCTGTAAAATCTTGAATCCAAGGACGAATAACAGGTTTGTAGCTGCCTAGAGGATCAAGCTTCTTATGGGTATCAACCATGGAGCCTTTAATGGTAGCATACGGATCTAAGTCAGGCTCTTTCACTCCAAACCATCCCGTTGAATAATGACTCGGATAAATCATCGGGCTGATGACATCCACATTCTTGGATATTTTAACGAAGTCTTGTCCTATGCCCTCAGCAGGAGCAGATGCCGCATATCCAAAAATATCTACGGATACACGAACACCAAGTGGAGCAAGCTCTGCTTTTGCGTATTTCACAAAATTAGAAATGATATCTACGCGAGAATCGCTAGTTTTGGTGTATTTAAGTGTGTCTGCACGTTTTTCGAATCCTTCAGGAAAGCGCACATAGTCGAATTGAATTTCTTTAAAGCCGAGTTTGACAGCTTCTTTGGCGATATCGACATTGTACTTCCAGACATCTTCATTATAAGGATTAACAAAGCTATCGCCGCCTTTATTCTTCCATACTGTGCCGTCTGCATTAACAAAGGATAATTGCGGATTCTTTTTGGCAAGTATAGAGTCCTTAAAGACAACAATTCGAGCGATAGGATATACATCATGTTTATTCAATCTTTCCATCAGTTTGTTGATGTCGCCAATAAATGGCTGCGGATTACCGAGTTTCTGAAGTTCAGGATTATCGGTTTTATAAGTGATGTAACCTGCATCATCCTTAATGTCGATGACCATAGAATTTAGTTCCGTCTGATCAAGTAAAGAAAGAAGCTTTTCCATTCGTTCTCCACCGGCACTGTATGCGGTAACATAGATGCCTTTTACTTTTGGCGCATCCGGCTGAGGATCTGCGTGTAGCATGCTTTGTGAGTCATTTGCTTCTGCTGTAGCACTTGGAGCTGGAGTTGAACCATTTGAATTATTATTTTGCGTAGCGATGATGGGGGGATTCATGGCGGACTTCAATGCAATTGCCACTTCAGCGTCATGTTGATTCTGTTGCACGCCTACACTTCCCAAGGCCATCATCAGTAGAGCCCAGGTGATGTTCATTCGTATTCTCTCCCTTTATGTACATTTCCTAAATTATATAGGAACGGTTGCTTCTAAAAAGAACAGTGTTGTAATAATGTTGGCTCAGATCGGGTCTGAAAATCCATCCTTGATGTATATAACCGGGACGCACAGATTCTAAACGTATTGTTAAAAAGTAAATGCCGCCTCAACACGGCAACATGGCCGAACTTAAGGCGGCAACTATCAAGACTTCTCTTGCGGCTTACTCATTGAAGATACGCAGAATTCTGATGTTCACAGATACTGTAATGGATGATATCCATGGCATCTGCAGGTTCCAGAATACTAAGCCCGTCACGCAGAACGATTACGGAATTTAATTCGTCCTGTTTGAGAAACGGCATCATATCAGGATACCACCTCATGACGATTGCTGACAGCTTTACCGTTTCCATTTCCACAAAAATCACCCTTTCCTTTTTCGATAGGTCTGAATGGAATTCAGTAATCATCGGAAAACGAAGTGCTTGGAAAAAAGAGGGGTAAATCTCAATCTTTATGAAATTGTTAGGGTTCTGCGTGATTATAATATATCACAATTCTGTGATTGGTGCATTTTCCAAATTAATACTTTTCATTGCCAGTTTTTATCTTTTTCGGAAGGAGCCCATTACACCAACTGTCTCGACAATATTTACAAATGCTTGAGGATCTGTCGTGCGGATAATACGTTGCAGTTCAGCAAGTTCGTAGCGGGTTGTTACTGTCATTAGCATGTCCTTTTCAACATGAGAATAAGCGCCTTCTGTTTTAATCTTTGTGACACCACGTTGAAGCCCCATTAGATGCTGAAGGAGCTCATCTGTACGATTTGTTACTATATATACGGTTACCTTTAAATGGCTGATATGAATCATGTCCAGTACCTTACCAGTTACATATATAGATACCATCGATGCAAGAGCCAAGTTCCAGTTGTTATCAAAATATGCCGCGGCAAGAATAACGAGTCCGTTTAAGCTAACCACCACGTTTCCAACTGGGAAATCGCGGAATTTAGTGATGATGGATCCCAGGATATCAAAACCTCCGGATGAACCACCTGCACGGAAGCTGAAGCCACAGCCAATACCAACCAGCACGCCACCAAATACAGAAGAAAGCAGCATATCAGTAGCTACCAAATATTCGGGAATGATCGTCAAGAACCAGGTTGTTGCCACAACGGATAACATGCTTAGCATAATAAATCTCCGGCCTAGCTGGAACCAACCAGCTACAAGCAATGGAATATTAAAGAGTAAGTACAAGAGGCTTATGTTTAGTGGTGTAAAGTAACCCACTAACATCGAAAGTCCGGATATTCCTCCGCTGAGTAAGCGATGAGGGATTAGAAAAAGATTAAATCCACTGGCGATCAACGCTGCCCCAAAAATAACTGCAATACAATTCCAAATCTGTCTTAACAAGCAAATCCACCTCTATAAATAAATTTAAAAATAAACCATGTATGCAATGAAAAGAAAGGAACCCACTGGTATTCCTACTTAGAGTTGTGATATAATGTACAGGATATTCTTGAGTAGGACGTTACAATGGTATTTTTGCATTGCATCGGATGTAAAGCTACAGTTGCTCAGGTACAATGAAGTACCTGATGAAAGGGAGGCTTTTCGTCCCAAAAGCGCTATATCATGCAGAAAAAAGAGCATGATTGGACAGCATATAAATGTGTTTACCGCTACTTAAGAATACAGACAAGCATGTGGAATGTCCACTGTATAGAAGGAGCATGAATAATTTGAAAACATTCGCAGAATTTGGCTTGGAGCCAAAAGTGCTACAAGCAATCACAGAGTTAGGATTTGAGGAGGCAACACCGATACAGGAGCAGTCAATTCCATTGGCATTGACTGGGTCGGATCTGATCGGTCAAGCACAGACTGGTACAGGTAAGACTGCTGCTTTTGGTATCCCCCTCATTTCGAAGATTAATCGCGAAGACGAAAAAATTCTGGCACTTATCATGGCACCAACACGTGAGTTGGCCATTCAAGTATCAGAAGAAATCGGTAAGCTAAGCCGTTTTAAAGGTCTTCGTTCGTTGGCAATTTATGGCGGACAAGATATTGGTCGCCAAATCCGTGGTCTTAAGAAGAAACCACAAATTATTATTGGTACACCTGGACGTTTGCTTGACCATATCAACCGTAAAACCATTCGTTTGGATGATGTTCAAACTGTTGTATTGGATGAAGCAGATGAAATGCTGGATATGGGCTTTATGGAAGATATTCAGACAATCCTCAAGCTCGTTCCTGAAGAACGTCAAACTATGTTGTTCTCGGCTACAATGCCTCCAAACATTCAACGTCTTGCACAGCAATTCCTGAACAACCCGCAACACGTCTCCGTTATTCCGAAACAAATCAGTGCTCCGCTGATTGATCAAGCATATGTTGAAGTACCTGAACGTCAAAAGTTCGAAGCGCTTAGTCGTTTGATTGATATGGAATCACCTGAGCTTGCAATCGTGTTCGGACGCACAAAGCGCCGGGTTGATGAGCTTGCAGAAGCTTTGCAAAAACGTGGATACTCAGCTGATGGATTACATGGTGACCTGTCTCAGAACCAACGTGATGCTGTAATGCGTAAATTCCGTGATGGCAGCATTGATGTGCTGGTAGCTACTGACGTAGCGGCTCGTGGTTTGGACGTATCTGGCGTTACTCATGTAATTAACTTTGACTTGCCGCAAGATCCAGAAAGCTATGTACACCGTATCGGTCGTACTGGTCGCGCTGGTAAAGAGGGTACAGCTTGGTCTTTCGTTACTCCACGCGAAATGGATCACCTGCATTTGATCGAACGCGTTACTCGTCACCGTATTACTCGTAAACCATTGCCAACTATGGCTGAGGCTATTGAAGGTAAACAACGCGTAACAGCAGAGCGCTTGCTTGAAATGGTTGAGAACGGTGAATTGAATGAGTACAAAGGTATTTCTATTCAATTGCTTGAGCAATATGATTCCGTACAATTGCTGTCAGCTGCAATGAAGCTTCTGACTGGTGATAAGAAGGATTCTGCAATTGAATTGACTCCTGAAGATCCAATCCGTGCTAAACGTCGTGGTGGTAAGAACGACATTCGCAGTGGCCGCAAACCTAATGGTGGTTATGGTGGCAACCGTGGTACTTCCGGTGGCAGCACTGGTGGATACCGTGGAAACCGTGACAACAACGGTGGCGGAAGTCGTGGTGGCTACAGCAGCGGTGGCAGTAACTATGGTAGTGGCAGTGGCGGTTATGGCGGTGGCTATAAAGGCAACCGTGATGGCGCAGCTGGCCGTGATGGTGGAGCGAACCGCAGTGCGGACCGCAAACCATCTACTCGCCCAAGCAGCACAAGCACGCGTCCAGCAAAACGCGAAGATTTCGATAATTAATACTTGATCAGAACCCGCGGGTGATGATTTATCAAAATACAAAGAAGACGAGATGCCGAATAGCGGTTCTCGTCTTCTTTTTGCTGAAATATAAGGGTGTTTATTGAATTAGCAGCTTATTTAAATGAAAGTACGAGTGATGATAACGAGCAGGATAAACAATACGAGGATCGTACCAGTCGAAGTCCAGCCGCCGTAGCCAACAGGTGAGGACATATAATAACCTCCTTTAGAATGTGGTGATTTTGGAAATTCTTATGGTCACAATCCCAATATATGGACTCTATAGACTTAATGTATAGACGATGACCTAGAATTCAGAAAGTTGGGCTATGGAAAAGAGTAGGTCAAATGAGGTATAGTTAAGATAAGCAGTATGCAAGAGACAGAGGAGGAAGGGAATTGGAGTTTAAAGGAGCAATGGGTGGTTTATACCGCATCACAGAATGGATTACACGTATCGCAGCTAGTAATATCTTATGGGCACTATGTTCCGCCCCGTTTTTATTTTTTGGATTGATGAAATTGATGATGCTTGGGACAAGCTCAGGTGGAGTAAATGAGCAGCTCACATTGAACTGGGCTATGGGGATTCTGGCGCCATTTACAGTATTTCCTGCTTCGGCGGCTTTATTTACCGTTGTGCGCAAATGGGTTATGGGGAACACGGATGTAGGAACTTTTCGTACGTTTTTTCAGGGGTATAAAGAGAATTATTTAAAAAGTATGCTCGGTGGAATTATCTACACATTGATGTTCGTTATTATGTACGTCGATGTAACGGTTTACATGACACAAATGCCTAACTTCAGAATTGTTGGTATTTTGATGTTAGTGCTCATGATTATTTTATCGGTGTCCATGTTTAACTTCTTTTCTATTGTCGTTCATTATCAAATGAGCTTTAAACAAGTGATGACTAACTCAATATTGCTGACTATAGCACGTCCAATTCGCGTGTTCTCAACTTTGATTGCAGCTGCAGTGCTAGCTTATATTGGTCTTAGATATCCAGCACTGTATTTCATCTGTATTCCAACGTTGATTGCGATGGCTGCTTTCTTTAACTTCTATGCTACCTATAATAAACTGCAATTGCAGGTGGAGCAGAAGAAACTGAAAGAGGAAGAAGAGCGAGAAGCTGCATTGAACAATCAAGAGGATGACGACGATGACGATGATGATTATGAAGATGATGTTGAGGATAAAGATGTAAAACGTATTTAACAAAGACGAGTATTAAGCACTCGGAAATCGTCAGTAATTTAATTCCAGTGTAAAATAAAGCGCATACAGGTTTACTTTTTCGTTAAAACGCAATATAATAATAACAAATCCTGCGATGTTCGTTACGGTTGCTCGTTGTTTTGAACCAATGATAATGTCTTGGGAGATCTACACGAAGCGCAGCTGAACAGCCCTGTCTATATGACTTGGGGAATTCAAAAACGTTTTCTGCGATCACCCACCTGCTCTAGCAGGTTCAGAAGACACTGTAGCCGGACGGCATAAGCGGGTTTTCTATTGTTTAGGCCAAAGCGCCCTGTATCCCGTGAAAGTTGGGAACGGGCGCTTTTTTGTGTGTCTGGAACAAGGAGAAAGTGAGTAATACCCTTTTGTTCCTGAGACAAGAGTGTTACACTTAGAATAATGAACTTGGGATTTGTAGAGGGGGAAGAATTTTGTCGTTAAAAAGAACCTTGGTCGGTTTATTCCGTAGTCATGATGGAACAAGCGACCGCGCAAAAGATCCGACATTAAAAACGCGTTATTACAATCTAACGAAAGACAAAGCTTGGGAGGAAGTTTCATCAACGCTTAAGAAGATTCCTGGATTCAAGGTGCTTCATGAAGTGGAGTCAGTAGGTGAGATCACTCTGGAGAAGAGAACGGCATTCGGCCGTACACTGGACATTACTGTCTCTGTGCTCAATACCACACCTGTACGTTGTGGCGTAGATATGTACTCTGCATCTAGAGGTTCGCTAGGTGATTTGGGTGCTAATTACCGTGTCATTCAGCGGTTATATGCGTCCTTGGACAAAAAATTAGGAAAATACAAAGCAGACTAATTTTCAGAGATTCTTACTAAACCTTCTTACTTAGGGATTGTATGAATGCGTTTACGCAAATGTTGACTGCTCTGGATATTATCGATAAATCTTTCTATTACAAAAAAAGCGGGAGAAGGATGGACCTTCTTCCGCTTTTTTCAAAATATAAGAAAGTATAAGTTCTACACCTATACTTTATGTCTTATATTTCTCGCATAAACACTTTGTCGCCCTTGTAAGGACGACAAAGGCATTTATGCTTGCAGTGATAAGTAAGTATTGTCGAAAATGGCCGCTAACTTACTGTTCTAGAGAATTAGAGCAAGCTCTTCACAGCAGCTATAGCATCTTCGTAATTAGGGTGCTCGGTCATTTCACTCAAATATTCAACATAGGTGAGTGTGTTGTTCTTGTCTAGTACAAAAATAGAACGCATATCTAACCGGAATTCTTTGATTAGTACGCCATAAGCTTGTCCGAATGAGGCTGCTTTGTGATCGGATAGAGTGATTACGCGATCGATCCCTGCAGCGCCACACCAGCGGGCTTGAGCAAATGGTAGGTCCATACTTACCGTGAGGATAACTACATCGTCACCTAGCTCTGCAGCTTCGCTATTGAACCGGCGGGTCTGTGCATCACATACACCAGTATCTAGAGAAGGTACAACACTGATCAGCTTGATTTTACCGGCATAATCACTAAGAGACACTTCTTCCAGTAGATTCTTACTTAGAACAAAATCAGGAGCGGGATCACCAGCTGTAAGCTTGGGTCCTACGAGAGTGATGGGGCTGCTTTTGAAAGTAGCTACGCCTGTTCTTTCTTGCGTCATATCCTTGTTTTCCTCCTCGAATTGTAATATTGGCTCTTACTGCCACAATAAATTATAATCTTATTTACAGGGAGATGTCCAACAGAGCAAGATATAAATGTAAAGGGATGGGTGTAATGATATTTATTCGGTATGAAAATTGGAAAAGTTATCTCCGGTATTACCCGGTAACATGTCTTCTCATTGTAGCTAATGTGATTATGTTTATGCTCATGGCGTTCAATGGTGGATCCACCAATATACAAACACTTGTTGATTTTGGTGCTATAGTTGATGTTAGCCCGTATAAAGAGGAACTGTGGCGTTATGTGGCGGCTATTTTTTTACATAATGGGTTTTCCCATCTATTCTTTAATAGCTTCGCTCTACTGGTATTTGCACCGCCTCTGGAGCGCCTGCTTGGCTGGTGGCGATATGCAATTCTTTATGTGGTAGGTGGAGTTCTTGCGAATTTTCTAACGATTGCAATCAGCAGTCGCTCAGTATTAGAGGTAGGTACGGTCTCGGTAGGTGCTTCTGGAGCAATCTACGCCGTCTATGGCGCATTTTTATACATTGCTGTTATTCAACGGGTGATGATGGACGAAGGCTCGCGAAAGACGTTATACGGTTTGCTTGTAATCGGGATTATTATGTCGTTTGCAACACCAAAGGTGAATTGGGTTGCGCATATCGGAGGCTTGGTTTCTGGCTTTTTCCTATATGGACTTATTATTCGTATATTTAAAAAAAGCCTAAGACAGGGGCGATGATGGAGTGGAGCTAAGACAGCTGCAATATTTTCTAAAGGTAGCCCAAAAAGAACATGTGACAAGAGCGGCGGAGGAACTTCATGTAGCGCAGTCTGCGGTAAGCCGCCAGATTCATCAATTGGAGCAAGAGCTTGGGGTTGACTTGTTCATGCAAAAAGGGCGTAATTTGCAGCTTACGCCAGTTGGACAGCTCTTTTGCAAGCGGGTGGATAGTATTCTTAAGGAATTGGAACATTCGGTAAATGAAGTGCATGAATTTCTAGATCCGGAACGTGGAGAGATTCGTATAGGGTTTCCTCACAGTCTTGGAACTCATCTTATCCCGACTATCGTTGCAGAATTCCGCCAGCACTATCCCCATGTTAAGTTTCGCTTTAAGCAGGGCTCTTACCCTTCGCTGATAAAGGACGTATTATCTGGAGAGGTGGATTTAACATTTATTTCGCCTTTTCCGGAAAATGATGAGCATGTCTCTGGAGATATTGTTATGACTGAAGAGTTATTTGCAATACTTCCTCAGAATCATCAGCTGGCAGGAGAATCTGAGATCCGACTGGAACAGCTTCAGAATGAAAAGTTTGTTCTATTCAGTCAAGGTTATTCTTTGAGACCGATCGTTTGGCAAGCGTGCTTGCAGGCGGGATTTCAACCACAGATTGCATTCGAAGGCGGGGAGACTGATACCATACGTGGTTTAGTGGCGGCAGGGATGGGTGTAAGCCTTCTGCCGGAGATGGCGTTCTATCAGACAAATCCTCTCCAGCCAGCTCAGGTAAGGGTTGTGGAGCCTGCTGTGACGAGGACGGTTGGTTTGATTTACCGAACAGATAGTAAGTTGCCGCTGGTTGCACGTTCGTTTCGGACTTTTTTGATATCCTATTTTAAAGCGAGACAAAATAATACCCCGGTTGGCTCTTAGCCTTCCGGGGTTTCTTTTTGTGCTGAATTTTTGTATTAGTCGCGGTTACCTAAAAAGACGGTAATCAAACGAAGCAGTTCGAGTAAGGAGACTAGCGCCGCGGCAACGTACGTTAATGCAGCTGCGTTTAGGACTTTGGCTACTCCGCGTTCCTCTTCGTTACGAATGTAGCCTTGCTCTACCATGACTTGACGTGCCCGGTTGCTGGCATTGAACTCAACTGGGAGCGTCACAAGCTGGAAGGCAACAGCGGCCGAGAAGAAAATGATACCAAGGCCTACAAGATTAAAGTAACCGAATATAAATCCTGCCATAAGCATGAATGGTGCTATACCTGATGCAAAATTAACTACTGGGAACATCCGGTGACGTAGTGTTAACATAGGATAACTTACTTTATGCTGAATGGCGTGACCCACTTCGTGACAAGCGACTGAGACTGCTGCGATAGAACTCTCATAATAAACAGGCTCTGATAAGCGTACAACTCTGTGAATCGGATCATAGTGGTCAGAAAGCGTACCTCTTACAGGCTCAATCGGAACATCGTGAAGTCCATTTGCGTCGAGCATGCGTCTAGCTGCTTCATATCCTGTCAGACCGTTTAAGTTGGCGACCTTGGACCATTTGCTGAATGTCCCTTTAACTCTGAACTGGGCCCATAATGAAAAAATAAAAGCGATAATTACTAATAGATACATTCCCATAGCTGCATTCCTCCACTGTATTGTAAATATGGTATTTACATTGGCGGTCCTTGCGTAAGCAATAGAAGCCGAATCGCCTCCATGCAGGCCACTCCTTGTGGGAGTAAGTTAGAGAGCGCGCGTCTGGCCTGTCCCGGCTTCAGACCGCTTATAATGGGTTCAAGTGCCTTTACTTCACGTTCTAGTCGTTGCATATGCTGCTCAAGCTCGACTAATTTATCAGATACGTCAGTTTCAGGAGTAGCCTCGCTCCATTTGCTCATCATGGATTTGATTTCTTCCAATGAATACTTGTCATGCTTTAATTGATTAATACGTTCTAAGTCGACCAAGGTTTCATGACTGTAAAGTCGGTAATTTTTGGTGCTTCTTGACTCTGGGGAGATTAACCCCAATTTCGTGTAATAATCAATGGTGCGCTCACTGATGTGAGCAGCCTTAGCTAATTCTCCAATTCGATATAGAATCATATCCCCATGCTACCTCGCCTCACTAATCGAATTCGACTGTCCATAAAGGATAGTCGTCTCCTATATTGGTGGTTTCTATTATGCTATCTGTAATGATAACAAACTGGAAACCATACAGTCAAACGTCATACTTTCATAAAGTATATGCATTAAAGAGAGGTTAATTCATGAAAGGAAATGCGTTGTTTATATACAATACACTCAAACTCCATGTGATATCAAATTTGAACCGATTATGCTCATTAATAAATCCTAACTATAAACATGACATTTAATGTTATGTTTATTGGAGGATCAGTAAGGATAATTCGATAAAAAAGTAATATTAGAGTGGATCTTCACGTAGTTATTTCAATAAATTCATAGCTGTATGGGCCTAAAATACTGAGATAGTCCAAGTGTACTATGGAGAATTTGTGAGTTTAGTGAAAATAAAATAAAAACATTCCCAAAAATAGTCTTGTCAATTTACCTGACTTCTGATTATAATGACATTAAGAGTTTCATGCTTTGTTAGAAAATATAACATTGGGGAGTGGGGTAAAAATGAAAAAGAAATGGTTGATGATGTTACTGGCCATGATTACGCTGATGGTTTATCCGGTAAGTGCTTTTGCGGCGGACGGTCCAACAAATGCAGATTTGCAGGTCGGATTGGATACTGCGTTTACCTTCCTGGCATTCATCTTAGTTTTCTTTATGCAAGCAGGGTTCGCGATGCTTGAAGCAGGATCAGTTAGAATGAAGAATGCAGGTCACGTAGCCGGTAAGACGGTACTGACACTAGCCATTGCGAGTGTATGTTTCTGGGCCGTTGGCTTTGGACTTGGCTTCGGTAACGGTAACGGCTTCTTCGGTACTACAGGCTTCTTGTATGGCGGAGATTCAACAGCATCTTCATTTGAATCACTTGCATTTTCTGATGTTACTTTAAATGTTAAATTCTTGTTCCAAATGGCGTTTGCAGCAGTTTCCTTAGCTATCGTATCTGGAGGCATGGCAGAACGTGCAAAGATCAGTGTGTACATTATATTCGGAATTTTATTCTCAATCGTAATTTATCCTGTCGTAGCACACTGGGTATGGGGCGGCGGCTGGTTGGCTGAGCTGGGAATGCAAGATTATGCAGGTTCCACGGTTGTCCATCTTACAGGTGCCACTGCAGCGGTAGTAGCAACCATATTGCTTAAGCCACGACTTGGTAAGTTTAATAAAGAAGGTAAACCTGTTATTATTCCAGGTCATAACCAAGTATTTACTGTACTCGGTGTGATTATCCTCTGGTTTGGTTGGTTCGGATTTAATCCAGGTAGTGCTTTGTCCCCAATGGGAGGTTTCTTTGGTCACGTAGCATTAACAACGAATATCGCAGCAGCAGCAGGCGGTTTGGCGGCATTAATTGCTTCTTGGTTGTATTTTGGTAAATCTGATATTCCAGCAATGCTGAATGGTGTTCTAGCTGCATTGGTTGCGATCACTGGTGCATGTGCTTACGTTGAACCATGGGCGGCAATCATTATTGGTTTAGTAGCGGGTGCGTTCACATTCATGACTTCCCAATGGCTGGAACGTGCAGGACTTGATGATCCAATCTATGCTTTCTCGGTACATGGTATTGCGGGAATGTGGGGCGCGGTTTCCACGGGTCTATTCGCTGCACCGGATCTTATTACTAAAGGTGCTTTGGTAGGGGAAGCAGGATTGTTCTACGGTGGAGGTTTCCACCAGCTGGGTGTTCAAGTGCTTGGGGTAGTAGGAACATTTGCTTTCGTAGCCGTGCTTTCATTCATTATCTTATATGTAATGAAGGTAACAACAGGACTTCGTGTTACGGAAGAAGAAGAATTGATGGGTCTGGATATCAGTGAGCATGGTACTTACGGATACCCTGAACAAATGAAATTAATTGCAGAATCGGAATCCAAAACCCTTAAACAATAATATGAATCCTCAGATAGGGAGGCGGACCGTGTGGCTTCGATGGAGTTAACAGACGGGTATGATGAAGAAAGCTTTAGGGCCATCGTTTTAGCCGGTTCGCCACAGGAACTTAGGGAGAGGCGAATTGCCTGCCAAAGTATTCTACTGGAACAGTTGAATGTATTTCCGATTGAGGAATGGATGTTTCGTGTGAATACAATGCATGATCTTATTGCAGAGACTGCAGTACTAATATGTGAGGCGCAGATGAAAGAGGCGGGCTATGGCCCGCCTCCCTGTGCTTATTCCTTTATTGTGTTTGGCAGTAGTGGAAGGCAGGAAGCTACACTGTGGAGCGATCAGGATAATGGTTTGATCGTTGAGGGTGAACCGGATGGGGAGAAGAATAGATACTTTGAATTTTTTGGAATGATGTTATCCGATCTGCTTGAAGAAGTGGGATATGAGAAATGTGCAGGCAAAGTAATGTGCTCCCAAGGGATGTGGAGGAAGACGTTATCGGAATGGAAGGAGCAGCTGAAGGAATGGAGAACCCAGTTGGAATGGGAGCCAATTCGGTATCTTATCATTTCTTCAGATATGCGTCATGTTGCGGGAAGTACGGAGTTATCAGCATTGTGGCAAGAGGCTTTCTATGAGGGGTTTATTGACAATGAGGAGTTGTCTGTGGCTGTTCTTCGCAATACAGTCCGCCATAAAGCGACTTTAAATCTGCTGGGACAGGTGTTAACAGAGCGCTTTGGGGATTATGCAGGTGGATTTGACATTAAGTATGGAGTCTATATCCCGGTAGTGAACATTGTTAGACGCTTATCATTATTGCATCATATTAGAGCTAGCTCGACCTTAGAGCGAATTGAAGAGCTTGAAAGACTTCACAAATATCAACATCTGGATGATATTCGGCGAGCTTTCTTATTGGCGATGCGGATGCGAGTGAACACGCCATTTAGTGTCCAGAATGGCTTGTTAATCAGCAGTGATTATATTGCTGAGAGTGAACTGAAGAAAAAGCAGCTATTGTCTGAGCTGCGTGAAAGTCTGCTGCTTGTTAGACGCCTTCATCGGGCGTTGCAGCGTCAGCTCCGCTCAGCGGAAAGGTGGCGAACATGAGGGAGCCAAGCAAGAATGGAGGATTCTGGAACAACCTGAGACAAGGTGGAATGCCGTCGGCAATCGCTTCGATGAGAGGGGGAGAAACTGCTCATCAGACTGCGCAGCAAATGGCCTATATCCGATCTCTCATGCGTGAGAAGCGTCGTCCTGAGGTGCTGCGTACTCCGCTGTCTGAACTGGAGACGGTTATATTTGATTTAGAGACGACGGGATTTTCTCATCAGCATGGAGATGAAATTATGTCGTTTGGTGCAATTAAGGTTGTTGGAGAGGAAATTAAGGAAGATGAATGCTTTTACACCTTGGTGAATTGTCAGACGGCAATTCCAGAAGATATTACGAGGTTAACAGGGATAACGGAAGAGATGACTGGGTCCGCTCCTTCCTTAATTGATGGCCTTCATAATTTCATGTCCTTTGTGGGGCAAAATGTGCTAGTGGCACATGCAAGCTCGCATGATAAAGCTTTTCTCAATGCCGCGCTATGGAGAACTTCTAAAGTTCAGCTTACACACCGGGTGCTGGACACGATGATGCTTGCACGTTGGCTCGAGCCGCAGCGAAATAACTATACACTCGATGAACTGTTATTTGTCCATGAAATTCCGATTCATGGACGTCACAATGCATTAGAGGATGCCAAAATGACAGCCCGGCTGTGGGTGGCTTATCTTCGCGAAATTTCGGAGCGGGGCCAAGTAGATACCTTAGGCGATTTATATGCTTATTTAAGTAGAACGTGAAGCGGGGCATGAGATAGTTCAGGGAAAGGGAAAGATGTTCCTTGTTCATTAGAATACCGCTCAATATAAAATCCATTCAGAAATGGAGAGCAGCCATCTTCAGTTCTGGGAGAACCAATAAGGTAGACCTTAAATTCAGATCCAAGTGCTGCTAATCCTTTATAATCGGCAACCGAAGGTACAGGTTCTGAATTTGGGTGGGAATGAAATAAACCGATGAGTGTCGGCTCATTGTAAAGAACATGAATCCACTCTTCAGGGTGGGGAGCAAATGTGTGCAGCGGGTCTGGCGCTACGTTGCGCATAGGTACGTAAGTATCGATGAGCATGCCACCCGCTGCGGCAGCACCCAGCAGGACACCGCATGCTTCATGCGGGTAACTGGACAGCAAGTGCTTCCCCAGTGCTTGCTGTACGGAATATTTCAGTCTTATAGGCTGGACATTTCCCTGTAATGCTGCCATTTGTTCACCCCTCTCTCTTCATTAGGGTTTCGTCGCTGACGATACCCTCTTTTTATTTTTCTTTTTGTCTAAAAAATGGATGGTTTGAAATTGAAGTTAATGAGGGTACAATAGTAGAAAACTATTCCATTCGAAAAGGAACAGATCCCTATGAAAGCAGTAAATAAATTGAATATCACGATAGTGATTCTTATTGTATGTGTAGTTGTGTTTGCGGTGTGGCATAATCGTGAGCCGAAGGCTACCGCTGTTTTTGGACAACAAGATGAGCCGCCAATGAAAATAGGACCCAAGGCTGGACTGCTCGCTCCCTCATTTTCACTCCAAGGAACGGATGGGGCTACATATGTAGTTGACGGACCGCGAGAGAAGGCAGTCCTCGTTAATTTCTGGGCTTCATGGTGTGATCCCTGCAAGGAGGAAGCTCCGGAGCTTAACACCATGGCCACTAAGTATAAGGATGTTCTAGATATTTACGGTATTAATGTGAGTAGTCAGGATTATAAACCCAATGCAGAACGTTTTATTAAGAAATACGGTCTTGTGTTCCCGGTTATGTTTGATGTGAAAGATGAGGTGTACAGCAAATATAACGGAGCAGTATTTCCTACCAATGTGCTTATTGACAAGAATGGAGTGATCTCAGAGATTATTCTGGGCATTCTTAGTCCGGAAGAACTGGAGAAAAAAATTATCAAGCTTACCGAATCATAAAGGATCTACACCAAAGAATTATAAAAGGCCCCCTTCATTACAGTTAAACTGTTGAAGGGGGTTCTTCGTCATATGAATGCTTATGAAAGGTATGAATTAATGATTCACCAGGCCTCTAGGTTCAGTACTTCCAGACTGTTCATTTTCCAGCGAGAGTTGATTCAGAAGTGCGTAGCGCATACTGTCAACAAGCGCTTCCCAGCTGGCTTCAATGACGTTACTGGAGACGCCTACCGTACTCCAAGTGTCTGTGAAGTTCTTGGATTCAATCAATACCCGTACTTTCGCAGCAGTCTGATCCTGTTCATCTATAACACGGACTTTATAGTCTGATAGATGCATTTCCTTCAATTGCGGGAAGTAGGTCTGCAGCGCTTTACGAAGAGCGTTGTCGAGTGCATTGACCGGACCGTTACCTTCAGCAGCTGTATAAAGGTTCTCATTGCCAACCTTCAGTTTAACGAAGGCTTCAGATACAACTGGATGCTCTGCGGTTTTTTCGACTAACATCTTGAAGGATTCAAAGGTAAAGGTTTCGTTCATCTCGCCAGTAGCTTCCCGAAGTAATAGCTCCAGCGAGGCATCGGCACCTTCGAATTGATACCCCTGATGCTCCATCGTTTTGATCTTCTCGATCACCCGGCGAGCTTGCTCGCTGCTTGGATCCAAATTCAAACCCATATCTTGCGCCTTGGAGAGCACATTGCTCTGTCCAGCCAGTTCAGAGACCAGCACACGTTGTTTATTCCCGACAAGCTCAGGAGCGATGTGCTCATAGGTCCGTGAATCACGCATGATGGCGGAGACATGGATTCCACCTTTGTGTGCGAAAGCTGCATTTCCGACATAAGGTTGATTTACCGGCAGATTAACATTGGCAACTTCACTAATATAGCGTGCTGTGTTCGTAAGCTGCGGTAAAGAATCACCAGGAATACAGTGGTATCCCATTTTGAGCTGAAGGGTAGGGATGATGGAACATAAGTTGGCATTGCCGCATCGTTCGCCGTAACCATTAATGGTACCTTGAACTTGCCGTGCTCCAGCACCGATGGCGCTAAGTGTATTAGCTACCGCCAGCTCACAGTCATTGTGAGTGTGAATTCCGAGATTTGCTCCAGGTAGCTGCCCAGCCAGAGCGGTAACAATCTCATGAATTTCAAAAGGCAATGTTCCACCGTTGGTATCGCACATTACAAGCCAATCTGCTCCGGCTTCCCGGGCTTTGGACAGAACGGCTGCTGCATATTCAGGATTGTTCTTGTATCCATCAAAGAAATGCTCGGCGTCAAAAATTACTTCAAGGCCTTTGCGTTTCAAGTAGGATATGGAGTCGCCAATCATGGCGAGATTCTCCTCAAGCGTAGTCTGTAATGCAGTGTGTACATGAAAATCCCAAGACTTTCCGACGAGTGTAGCAGCAGGAACTCCTGCATCAATCATACGTTTTAAATTGTCATCGTTTTCGGCCAAGGAATTCTTCCGCCGTGTGCTGCCGAACGCTGTGATTTTGGCGTTCAGATGAAGCTCCTTGACTCTTTTAAAAAATTCAATGTCTTTATTGTTGCTTCCCGGGATGCCACCTTCAATATAGTGCACACCCAGATCATCGAGCTTCTTGGCAATCTTCAGCTTGTCGTCAGCCGACAGACTGATGCCTTCACCTTGGGTGCCGTCGCGTAATGTAGTATCGAAGATGGAGATGGACTTAGACATGAGTGTCCTCCTAAAAGTTTTGTAAGCTTCGTCTTCCGGATTCACTTCGTGCAAAACTCACATCGGAAGCATTGGCAAGGGAAATGAATTTATACATTATAGCATTTTTACGCGGGAATGTAACAAAGAACTTTACAGCCTCTTAAGTTGACCTAACCGCAGCGGAGAGGTATTCTAAATTGGACAATAGAGACCCTGAGGATAAGAAGGTAGATATTGTGCAGAATGTTGATCAGTATTATCCAACGAGTGGCAGGGTTATCCTGCATGTGGATATGAATGCTTTTTATTGCTCGGTACATGAGGCAGAGGATCCTGACCAATTCAGAGGTAAGGCTACTGCGGTTGCGGGTAGCGTTGAATTACGGAAAGGGATTATTGTTACTTGTTCGTATGTCGCCCGCAGATTGGGGATCTCGACGGGTATGCAGGTTCAGAAGGCGCTACGTATTTGTCCATCGCTTATCGTTATTAAGCCGGACTTCCATTTATACCGCAAATATTCTAATGCGTTTATGCAGATTGCTTATAGCTATACACCATTACTGGAAGCAGTGTCGATAGATGAATGTTACTTAGATATAACTGGCTCCAGGCAATTCGGTACGCCTATGGAAATTGCGGAAACTATTCAGCGCCGTATAATGGAAGAATTGGGCTTGCCATGCTCCATTGGTATTGCTCCAAATAAGCTCCTGGCGAAGATGGCTTCGGATTTAAAAAAGCCAAATGGTATTTCGGTGCTGCGGCTGCGGGATGTACCTAAGATTTTATGGGATAAGCCATGTAATGAAATGTTCGGTATCGGTGGAAAAACGGCAGAGAAGCTCCGTAAGCTGGGAATTTACAGCATTGGTCAATTAGCGGCGTCTGATGAGAAAATGCTGGTTGAGAATTTTGGAGTTATGGGCTCATGGCTAAAGCGTGCAGGGAACGGCATCGATCATGGGATAGTAAATCCTGAGCGAGAGCAAAGTAAGTCGATCGGACACACCACTACACTGCCGCGGGATGTTATTGGCCTTGCTGAGGTACGCCCCATTTTGCTGAATCTAAGTGATCAGGTAGCGCGGCGCTTGCGAAAGCAAGGGCTTGTGGCTTCAGGTGTGCAGCTTACCATTCGGACACCGGATATGAAGACCATTACTCGTTCGCGGCAGCTTGAGGCGCCTTCAGAGAGTGGAGAAGATATCTACAAGTCTGTCTGTGATCTTTATGTTCGACATTGGAATGGTGAGAAGCCTGTTCGACTGCTTGGTGTGACCTTGCAAGGATTGATCGCTAAAGAGGATTCTGCAATACAGTTGGATTTGTTCGATTACGAACAGCAGCCTAAGAAAGAGTCACTGACCAAGGCCATGGATATGCTTCGCAATAAGTTTGGTGAAAATGCAGTTTTGACCGCTGGGATGTTAAGTGACACCCATTCTGCAAGGCTACGTAATCATAAGGAACGAGGCACCTCACTGCAAAAGGATAATCTGTTGTCTGTTGAGTCAGATAAAGATTGATAAAACGTGTCGAAATTGATACTATAGAATGCGTCAGAAATGCAAACGTATTGAAAATCAATTGAAATTGTATTCTTTTTATATTAATATGAGAAAAATAAGACGCTGGTTCAACAGCGCAGCATTGCTTAACGGGAGGCAGAGAAAAAAATGGCTAAGTACACTTGGGTCGAAAAAGACACTTGTATCGCTTGTGGTGCATGTGGCGCAACGGCTCCTGATATTTTTGATTACGATGACGAAGGTTTGGCAGAAGTTATTTACGAAAATGACAGAAACTGCGGTGTGACAGCGATTCCGGACGATTTGTTTGATGATCTCCAAGATTCCTGTGATGGTTGCCCAACCGACTCCATTAAAATTGCGGACGAACCTTTTAACAAAGAAGGTTAATTACTCGATAAAGAGTAACGTGCGACACCAGATAAAGACATCTTCTGCGAACATTTTGTTCGGCTAGGGATGTCTTTTTTGCTGTGTCTGACCGATATTAATAAAGTAGGAATTATAAACTCTCGGAGGTTCCGATGAAGAACTCACAGCACCTCAAAGCATATGTACAGATGCACCCAGATAACAAAATGGCATGGTACTTGCTGGGGAAGGAATACTATAAGAACGGTCAACATGGAAAAGCTAATTATTGCTTCAATCAGGCTGGTGAAGTGTATGAGGCTTTCGAGCATAGTAAGGTACCTGCTGAAATGCTGCGCGAATACGAAGATGGATTGCTGCAAGCGAGTCGCCAGCGTGAGCGCGGCCAACAAAGATTGAGATACATATCACTGGCGCTAATGCTTCTTATACTGTTAATGGTACCTTCAGCAGTGGCTCCGGGTATTGGTGTTACTGAAGAACAAGAAGTCCTTCAAGACACGGCAGCTCCAGAAGTCAAAGATCTGCCAGATCCAAAAGACTCCGTCCAAGAGCCGGTTATTGAGGCGAAAAAAGTGATGTATACAGCGCAAGAAAATGGAACTGAGGCTTCGCAAGGAAAGTTAATGGCGAAAATGCTAATGCGTAAAGAACCTTTTGAAGTTGCTGTGTTAGGGATGGAGCGAGAGGGAAAATGGCTGCTCTGGAAAGAGAAGCTTCCGCTAAATTTCACACTGCAAAAGAATGGAAAGGGACGGATGGTATATCAGTCTTACGATCCTAAGGCATGTGCATGTGAGCCGCCAGAGCATGGGCAACTCGCCAAGGATGGAGCAGAATGGCAGGGTGACCAAGAGGAGCTTGCCACACTATGGAGTGCAATCCGGGCTTATCAAGATGCTAAAGGGAAGCTTCCAGATACATTAGCGGATTTGACGGGATCTTTTCCTGAGAACTGGATAGGTGGGACGACAACCGTCATGAAGCGGGAATTCAGCCCTCTTAAAGCGGTGGCTAAGAACAAGATGGCACCGGGAACAGAAGACATAGCGGAGCCTTCAAGCTCATCTAACGATGGTGTGAGGACTATACCGACAGCATTAAGTGTGAGTGGAAGTGTTGCGAGAGACGTTCCTTTTTTTGATCAGCCGCTGAAGGTCGTTGTGGATAAACAAAATCACCGGTTGGCGGTAGTCAGCGGTTCTATTATTCTACGAAATTATGCGGTAGGACTTGGCGGAGATAAGACACCAGAGGGGAATTTCGTGATTACAGATAAAGTCGTCAATCCAAATGGTCGAGATGATGG
Organism: Paenibacillus sp. FSL H7-0737; assembly: GCF_000758545.1. Classification (NCBI taxonomy): domain Bacteria; kingdom Bacillati; phylum Bacillota; class Bacilli; order Caryophanales; family Paenibacillaceae; genus Paenibacillus; species Paenibacillus sp. FSL H7-0737. Next base: position 2,381,756 of record NZ_CP009279.1, read on the forward strand.
GGATTTCGGTAGCAGAGGGCTTCAGCTTTCGGACAGTAATTATGCTATTCATGGCACGAATGAGCCTGACAGTGTTGGTAAGGATGAATCCCTTGGATGTATTCGAATGGGCCGAGAAGATGTGGAGGAGCTCTTCGCGCTGATTCCTAAAGGTACAACAGTAGTGATTAGTAAAGGGGTTCTGCCTGAAAAGCAGCTTGTGCCGGCTAAACGCTTCAGCTCTACTGCTAAGCATGATCAGACCAACCCCCACAAAGTATACCACTGGCTGAATTAGTTTCCTGCAACGATAAACAGAACGATGATTAGAAGAATTAGTAAAGTTAAACTGACGCCAATCCACATTAGCGCTTTACGGTTAACTTCTTCTTTCTTTTGCTGCAAAGTTGGTGGTTTACGTTTAGTAGACATATTGGGCATACCTTCTTTCTCTCTTAATCGCTGATTACACCTATATTGTAATGCGTTTACAACAAAATTACTATACTCTGCGTTATGTACTCAACATACTCGCACTGTAAAATACTTTTCTTTTGTTCAAGAAAAGGCTAAAATTAAGAAGAAACCTACAGAAACGGGTAGACACGTGGATTAGTGAAGTACCCCTTAAGGAGCGAGAACGGTGTTGTATCGTAATTTTGGTAAACCAATTTTTTTCAAGATTGATCCCGAGAAGGCTCACCATCTCGTCATAGGTGGATTGGATAAATCGTCATCAGTGCCAGGTGGAAGCGCGGCGCTACGTTTAATGTACGGAGTTCCTGAAACGGCGGATTTAGCGGTTGATCTGTTTGGCACGCATTTCCCGACGCCAGTTGGACTTGCTGCAGGTTTAGATAAAAATGCCGATGCGGTAGTCGGATTCTCTTCGATCGGGTTTGGATTTATGGAAGTGGGCACGGTTACCCCTAAGGGTCAACCAGGTAATGATAGCCCTCGTTTGTTCCGTCTTCCTTCGGATGAAGCACTGATTAATCGAATGGGCTTCAATAATGAAGGGGCTGATGCTATGGCACAGCGTCTGAAGAAATTAAAGAATCGGAGAATTCCTATAGCAGTTAATATTGGCCGGAATAAGATAACTAGTAATGAAGCGGCTCATGAAGACTATCGTCAGTGCATCCGTACGCTTTATCCGTACGGTGATTTTTTTGTGGTCAATATCAGCTCGCCGAATACACCTGGTCTTCGCAATCTCCAGCATGGCAGTGAATTATCGTTCCTGCTGGCTCAAGTGAAGGAAGAAATGGAGATTCAGCGTAAAGCGACCGGGATTACCAAAAGCTTGTTGGTTAAGATAGCACCAGACGTAACTGATGAAGAGCTGGAGTATATGGTTCAGACACTGACAGAAGCTGGTATGGATGGTATTATTGCTACGAATACTACATTGAACCGTGATGGACTTAGTCATGAAAAGGCTAATGAGACGGGGGGCTTAAGCGGCAAACCGCTGCGGGACCGCTCAACGGAGATCATTCGCAGTATTTATCGCCAGACGGAAGGGAAGATGCCGATCATAGGATCAGGCGGCATTTTCACCAGTCAGGATGCGTATGACAAGATAAGAGCAGGTGCGAGTCTGGTCGAAATTTATACAGCTCTCATTTACGAAGGACCGGAGGTTAACCGCAAATTGCATGCCGGATTACGGCAGCTATTACGGCGGGATGGATTCAGTCATATCTCTGAAGCAGTGGGCGCTGATCATCACTGAAGGAGACGAAAGGACAGGAGGACGAAGGCGATGGACGGCAGGGACTGGGGAACTTTTTTGCTTCCATATGAACAGACTGTGGAAGAATTGAAAGTTAAATTCAAAACAATGCGTTCGGAGTTGAAGAAAAGAGAGGAATACACGCCGATAGAATTCGTAACGGGGCGTGTAAAGCGGCTGTCAAGCATTCTGGAAAAGGCTAAACGGCTGAATGTGAAGATGGAAGATCTGGAGACGGGGATTGAAGACATTGCAGGAATTCGGATCATGTGCCAATTTGTAGAGGATATCCGCAGAGTGGCGGAATATATCCGGGCCCGTAAGGATCTTGAAGTACTCTATGAGAAGGATTACATCACTAATTATAAAGAGAGCGGCTACCGCAGCTTCCATATGATTATTAAATATCCTGTGCAAACAGCGCTTGGCCAGAAAATTGTGCTCGCGGAGATCCAAATTCGTACGCTAGCTATGAATTTCTGGGCTACCATAGAGCATTCCCTGAACTATAAATATCGGGAGAGTCTACCCGATGAAATGCGTGTTCGACTAAAGACGGCAGCTGAAGCAGCATCGATCCTCGACAGTGAAATGTCCAGTATTCGGGAAGAGATTCTGGAAGCACAGAAGACATTCGAGGAAAACTCGAATATGACCACTCAGATTCTCAAGGCCATTCATCAATTGTATTTCTATCACTTGGTGAATGAGGCTATAGATACGCAGGCTCGCTTTAACGAAATATGGCAGGTTCAGGATATGGAAGCGATGAAGGAACTTCTAGATCATGTGCGGGGACTTCTTTCCGCAGCTAAAAAGGATAGTTTGCCGGATGGCTTATGAACCATTGTACTTGGAATACCTAGTGTACTTTAATCGTGACAGGGATTATTTCGAATGTCACGAGGTACTCGAAGAACTGTGGCTTGCCCAGGAACGAGATCCTTTGTACAAAGCACTTCTCCAAGTAGCGGTAGGGTTATACCATTTTCGCAATCAGAATGTGCGCGGTGCAGCTATTATGCTGAGTGGTGCTTCTGCCAAACTGGAAGAATATCCAGCAGCGACACTCGGCATTAATCTGGCGAAACTCGTGGAGGAAGTGAAAGATTATGTTCGGCGCTTAGCATCATATGATGAGCGGCCATTTTCTTATTACGATCTGACCATAGAGATTGTTGATCCGAGTCTAGCGGACCAAGTGGAGAATGCAGCTGTAGCTATCACACCGAATAATCCTCAACGACGTGGTCCTCAGAGACCGACATCCTTTCATCGTAAGTAAAAGATCCTCTATATATGAGTATTGTATAAGGGACACCCGTAGGGGTGTTCCTTGAATCTTTAAACACCTAAATTTTTGCAATACTATCAGGAGGACGGCATCATGGCGGCACAATTGCCCAGTTCTTTCAGCGAGCGTATGATGGACATGCTGGGAACAGATTATAATCAATTTGCGGATTCTTATAAGGAAACCCCATACGGAGGCGTCCGTGTTAACACCTTGAAGATTTCCGTGGAGAGCTTAAAGGCTCTTTCTACTTTGGGACTGGAACCCATTCCTTGGTGTCCGACAGGATTTTATACAGAGAATGGGGCTAGACCTGGTAAACATCCTCACTACCACGCAGGTTTATATTACATTCAAGAGCCGAGTGCGATGGCACCTGTGGAATTGCTTAATATTGAACCAGGTGATCGTGTACTTGATTTATGTGCCGCCCCTGGGGGGAAATCTACGCAGATTTCAGCCAAGCTGTTAGGTAAAGGATTGCTGGTTAGTAATGATCTTCATCCAGAACGGACTAAAGCTCTAGCTAAAAATCTGGAGCTGTATGGGGTTCGTAATGGTATTGTACTGAACGAAAGTCCAGATCATATCGCGGCTGCATTCCCGCTTTTTTTTGACAAGATCTTGATTGATGCTCCCTGCTCTGGTGAAGGGATGTTCCGTAAAGATGAAGACATGGTGAAGCAGTGGGATTCAGGTACACCTGCCAAATATGCTTCCATGCAGCGGGATATTTTACGTTCTGCTGCAACAGCATTGGCACCGGGAGGTACACTTGTCTATTCCACCTGTACCTTTGCTACAGAAGAAAATGAGGAAATTATAGCCGAGTTTATTTCTGAACATCCACAATTCTCAGTGGTGACGGTAGGAGGTACAGGCTCATTCGCTCCTGGCTTCGGAGAACTCTCAGGAACAGCAAGACTGTGGCCGCATAAGGTGAAAGGCGAAGGACATTTCATGGCTGTATTGCAACATGGGGGAACTAAGCGCTCAATGGAGGAACGTGATCACTTAGAGGTCAAGTTAAACGAATCTGCAAGAGCAAGAACTACTACTCCAAAAAGTGCAGCACACGTTAAATCATCCAATAAATCAGAAGGAAGACGGGGGAAAGAAGGGAAACCCTCTCACAAACCTACTGGTGGCGCTGACCGTGGTCGGCAAGTTTCAGGTGACGAGCAAGCTTTGACTGCGTATGGAAATTTTGTGCGAGATCAGCTTGGTTGGGAACCGCAAGGATATCCGGTTCTGTTCGGTGACCATCTGTACATTTCTCCACTTCCTAAGGAAAGACTAAATGGATTAAAGACGATCCGCCCGGGATGGTATGTAGGACAAATCCGTAACGGAAGATTTATTCCAGGGCATCCAATGGCTACAGCTTTGCATCAGGAAGAAAGCTGCCGAAGTGTCTCACTCTCCAGTACGAATCATGAAGCTATTTCCTATCTTAAAGGAGAGACGTTGTCGATTTCTCAAGAACGTCTCTCTATTAGAATAGGAAGTGCCCAAAAGGGATACGTTCTGGTCTGCATTGATGGCTACAGCGCAGGCTGGGGTAAGTGGCAGGATGGCATACTCAAGAACGAATATCCCGCAGGCTGGAGGTGGATGTAACAATGAGCCAATCAGGTAAGCCCGCCAAAAAACAACGATTAGATAAAGTGTTGTCCCATATTGGAGTGGGGTCGCGCAGTGATATCCGTAAACAAGCTAAACAAGGCTTAATATTGGTGAACGGGACCGTGGTAAAAGATAGTGGGTTCCATGTGGATCCTTATGCCGATAAAATAGAGGTAGGGGGAGAGGTTGTTACCTACCGTGAATTCATATATCTTATGATGAACAAACCCCCGGGTGTCCTGTCAGCTACGGAGGACAAGCGGGATCGGACGGTTTTGGATCTTTTAAAGCATGAGTATGCACAGTTTGAACCGTTTCCTGTAGGAAGGCTAGATAAGGATACTGTGGGACTGCTGCTGATCACTAATGATGGGAAGCTTGCCCATGAATTGCTGTCGCCACGTAAGCATGTCCCGAAAACGTACGAGGCAACCATCGAGGGCGATGTAGACGCGGATGATGTCGCGGCTTTTGCAGCAGGGGTGGAGCTGGAAGATGGCTACTTTACTTTACCTGCACACTTAACCATTCTTGGAAGAGAGCGCGGCAGCAAAGTGATTTCCCATATTTCACTTATCATCACTGAGGGGAAATTTCATCAGGTGAAGCGTATGTTTCAGGCGGTAGGCAAAAAAGTCACTTTTCTGAAACGCGTATCTATGGGAGAATTGAAGCTGGATGATAGTCTGCCGCTTGGAGCTTGTCGGGAACTGACGTTAGAGGAACTGGCACTCTTAGGCGCAGATGGGTCAGAAGGATAGTAGAGAAAATGATATATAAATTGATATATATATATTGAATTTGGAAACTTGGGATAAGAGAAGGGAGAGACGGAGGGGAATTTTGGAACTGTAAGAGCGATAGCGACCGCCTTTGTTTCCGGATTTCATCCGCTTTTAAACGGTATAAATTAAGAAATCTGGAAACAACAGCGGCTGGAAGTCCAAACATTCACCATAGTTGCGACTGACACTTAACACAAAAAGCCTCAAGTTCAATTATATATAGAAAAAGAAAGACAAGGATGGTGGAGTATGAGATACAAACTGATTGCACTAGATGTGGACGGTACGCTATTAAATGATGATCACCACTTAAGCTCTGAGAATAAGGAAGCTATTGCTGAGGTTACACGTCTTGGCGGTCAAATCGTATTGTGTACGGGACGCAGTCCACAGAACTCGATTCCTTTCATGGAGGAAATGGGGCTGACTGGTTACGTGCTTGGTCACAATGGAGCAGCGACGGTACGAGTGGAAGATCGAGAAGTGCTGCACCAATATGGTATGGATGCACGTGGTCTTGACCCCTATATTGACTATTGCCGTAAGCACAATATTCATTATGATGTGAATACTGCTTTTGATATGTATGTTGATAATGTAGAGAATCTGACTAAAGAAGCTAATTATATGTATGAGCACTTCCGTATTGTGCCAGCGACGCTGCCCGCATGGGAAGATTTCCGTGAACCGGTTGTTAAGTTTACTGTATTTACACAGCCAGAAATCCTTGACGAAGCTGAACGTGAATGGCGTACTTGGGCTCCTGAGTACAATATTTTGCGGAGTGGTGAATTTTTCGTTGATTTGATGCATCCCGAATCTTCTAAGGGAAACGCATTAAGAAATCTCGCTGTGAAGCTGGGAATTCCGCAAGAAGAAGTCCTCTCAATCGGTAATTATTTTAATGATATTTCTATGCTTACCTATGCGGGGATGGGCGTGGCGATGGATAATTCTCCTGTAGAGGTAAAAGCGGCAGCGAATGCTGTTACGGGTTCGAACAATGAGCATGGTGTGCGTGATGCGCTGGTTAAATATTGTTTATCCTAATCTTTTTGATCCTGTAAAATAATTTTAGATGCAAAGCATAAAGCGGACTGGAGTCCTGTTTTATGCTTTTTTTTTTACGTTGACATAAGGATACGAGTAAATCGACAGGTAAATAGAAATGGAAGATAAGTCGTTTACAGGTAATTATAACCATGATAAAATTAGCGGTGGGTCATGCGTCCGTAAGCTAATTAAAACTAATTGAATGTCCGCGTTAAAGGTAAAATCATCGAAAGATGATGACACAAAGCCATGGGTCTAAAGCCTTTCTACAGAAGGAAATGATCGCCAGGCCGCCATAGGGATGTCTTATGAAGCATAAAGGATAGCTCTAAGAATATGTAGTCAATTTTGAGCTCTTTTATTATTTCGACCTATACGGCGTTACATTATCGCAAGGGGCCGAAAGGGGAAGTTCATGAACAGTTTTTTCAAAACAATAGGCACTAGTTTGGCAGTAGGTGCTTTATTGCTGTCCGGAACGATCGGATGGATGTCTAATCCTGAAGTCGTGTCTGCCGCTACCACAACAGCAGTAACCGCGGATCAAATGATTAGCAAAGTAACGGCAGCCTCTAAAGCAATAAAGAATTTTCACTTAGATGTGATCAAAAAACAGGATATTCAGAGCGGTGGGGTACGTATCAGCAACACTAACACACTGAAGCTGGATATTAATCGACTGCCGAATTTTGCTGCAGCCGGCACCGTTGATAGTAGTCTTTTAGAAACATCGTACAGTCTATATGCCAATGACAAGGAGTTTTACTATCTTGTAGACGGAAGTGAACTGATCGATGAATCTGAAGATGAAGGTTACGACGATGACGGTGAGCCAATCGATCCTGATGCACAGTATTGGATTGGACTGGAGAAGATGGAGTGGGATTCTTTTTACTCCAAAGGTCAATACGATCCTGTTTCCATGCTTGATTCGGTAAAAAATTATAAAAAATCTATGAAAGTCAGCACTGCTGGTGCTCAGACAGTCCTGCAATTCACGGTAACCGATCCGACAGCAGCTAAGGGAATAATCAAGCTCTATGACCAGGAGAACCTCTGGGATGGTGAGACAGTTCAACCCAAAAGCGTAACGTGGAAATTATTCGTCAATACTAAGACCTGGCAGACGGAAAAACTGACAGTCGATCTGAGTTATGTGCTGATAAGTGATGGAGAAAAGGATACATACAACACGAAAATCGAAGCTAAGTATTCCAAGAATAACAAAGGTACAACCATTGTAAAGCCCGCCGAACTAGAATAATAAGGTCGTTTTCATATGGAGTAAAAAGCGCTGTTCAGTAGAACAGCGCTTTTTGCTCCATTCATGACAGTAGCCAACAGGAAGTGAGATATGTAAAAAATAAATAAATATAAAATTGACCTACCAATTATTAGGATTTTAGTACATGCTATTTATGTGATTAATAATCTGAATTAATTTAATAGTGTATGAAATATCATGTTGTAACTATTATATTGAAAAGGTATTATAAGTTAGGTTAAATTTACATTTTTGAGAATTGCTATTCTTTTTAATGATTGATAGGGGGAGTGCGAATAATGTTATCATCCACAGAGCTTAGCAAGCTGAACGAAGTGAATTACAGGGAGGACCGATTAGAGGCACTTAATCATTTTTATGAGGATCTCTGTAATAAGAAAGTAGCCGATGGCTATATTTATTCTCTTAGTCGTTATGGAAAAATATTTGCTAATGGAGCGGGGGGACGCTTCAGTTACGAAGAAGATAGCGACCAAGAGTTGAAAACGGATACAATATTTCGAATCGCTTCTATTACTAAGCTGTTTACGGCAACAGCGATCTGGCAGCTAGCAGATGATGGTGAAATTTTTATGGGGCAGCCAGTTAGTTCTATTCTTCCGGAGTTTGATGCCGATCCTTTTAAGCCGATTACAATTGCTCATTTACTGACGCATACCTCCGGCATCGCACCTGATCATGGCACTATAAGTGATACCTACTATAAAAGTGCATGGTGGTATATTTATGAATCAGAGCTTGGAAAAGAAAACTGGATTAAAGCTGGACTTTCCTATGGTATTCGTTTTCCGGTAGGGACTCAATGGATGTATTCATCGTTCGGATACGTGGTTCTTGGTGCAATTATCGAGAAAATAACAGGTGTTATTGCAGAAGATTACATAATGGACAACATTGTAAAACCGTTAGGCATGACAGATACTTTCTTTGATATACCGCCTGAGAAAGCTGGTAGGATCGCTATTCGTTCGGAAGAAGCCAAGGAATATCTTCAGAAGCTGCAAAACGGGGAAATTACGGATGAAGAACAAAGGTCTGAGGAAGAAATCAAGACTCCCGGAACTGGTGGGGGAATGTATTCAACCGTTAATGATCTACAAAAGTTCGGAATCATGCTGCTTAACCATGGGGAATACGAAGGTGGTCATATCTTAAGTCGGATGGCTGTTCAGAAAATGACCAAGCGGTTCAATTCTGAAAAACTTCCAAACTACGCATGGGGAGATGGAGGAGCAGATAGACCATACGGTCTTGGGCCAGACCTTCGATATAATGAAAGTACATCTTATTCTGAAGGCACTTTTTTTCATGAAGGATGGGGGTCTTGTTCTTTGGTCGTTGATCCGGTTGAACAGCTGATTGCCGTTTGGTATATCCCTTTTCATAAAAATATATGGGACGGTAGAGCGATTTTCGGTACAAACAATGTGATCTGGTCCGGACTCGAATAAGAATAAGATTATATGTTGTGAGATATCAAAGATAGGCAGGATGTGACTTATGTTTGAGAAGATAAAGCACCGCTTTCGCGTTATGAGAGCGGTTGCTTTTGTTACTTATAAGGAATGGAGTGCGTACAGAACGCATTCGATGGTTTCTATTTTTGTAGGCCCGGTATATTTTTTGGTGCAGTATTACATATGGAGCGCTGTTTATAGTGGAGAATCCTCTATTAACGGGATGTCGCTCTCTCAGATGCTCTCTTATTTTTGTGCCACGATGTTGATCAACTACTTGACCATGGATTTTGCCGATTGGAATTTACAAATGCTCATTCGCACCGGGAAATTCATTACGTTCTCTTTAAGACCAATGAATCATATGTTCTATGCATTGTCTCAGAAGGCAGGGCATAGGGTACTTGGGCTTCTATTTGAATTTATACCCTGTTTTATGATCTTCTTCTTTATTTTTCATATTGATGTTTTACCCGCAAATTTACTATACGCAATGCTATCGATAGCTATGGCATTCATGATGAACTTTTTCATCCATTATAGTATTGGCATGGTCGCATTTTGGATGGTGCAATCCTCCAGTATTCGTAACTTTTTCAGTCTTTGCGAGGGGATATTCTCAGGATCACTGATTCCATTGGTCTTTTTCCCAAAATCCTTACAGCTGGCTTCCTTTTTCTTACCGTTTCAATATACGACCTTTCTGCCTGCAATGGTCTATACAGGTAGCTATACTTTAGCTGATATAACCTTACCTATTCCCCAAGTTTTGTTGTTGCAGCTTGTAGCCGTTATTATTGCCGGAATAGTCTGCCGGGTGCTGTATGCGGTATCGCTTAAGCATTTTACGGGGGTGGGCGCATGAAACGTATGTATCAAATATATAAAACCTGCATGAAGGCGAATATTGCTTCTGCTATCACTTATCGTGTTAATTTTATTCTTAATAGCCTTATCATGCTCATAGGGAATGTGTTGTTTCCCCTAGTAACGGTGTTCATCTATAATTCGAATGCTTCATTTGAAGGATGGACCTTTAAAGAGGCACTATTAATTCAATCTGTGTTCATTTTGTCTACGGCTTGTGCCGGGATTTTTTTTAACGGAATTATGTGGAATACAATGTCTCATGTAGTAGAAGGGACTTTGGAAGTGGTATTAATTAAACCAACCTCGAGCCTTTTTCTGCTGTTGGCCAGATCTTTTGAGTTCGAAAGTATCGGGCTTTTAGGTGGAGGAGTAATCATGTTCGTATACGCACTTAGCGGAATCGATGGGATGACCATCGGCTCTTGGTTCTTGTTCCTGTTGTTGTTTGGCGCAGGGCTGCTTGTTATGTTCGGCGTGGCGCTTATTGTGGCAGCAATTTCCTTCAAATGGGTAGCGAATTCCCGCTTGCCGGAGATGTTTGAGAGCATTAAGTCTTTTGGGCGTTATCCAGGGACGATTTTCCCTAAAGCAGTCGTAGCCGTAAGTTCTTTTCTTTTTCCGGTTTCCATGATTGCTTATTTTCCAGCATCTACTCTGATTGGACGATGGGAAGCCTATTTTTTTATAGCGATTATCCCTTGTGTGTTATTTGCTGCCTTCGGAATTTGGCTCTATACGTACATGCTTCGTAGTTACAAAAGTGCCGGAGGATGAATTTGTATGAAGGAGAATTACATTGGACATTATTACCGTCAAGAATTTAACTAAGCAATATGAAACGTATCACCGTGGACAAGATGCGAAAAGCGTATTTAAAAGTCTGTTTCACCGTGAAAAATCGATTATCACCTCTGTAGAAGATCTTTCGTTCAGTGTTGGAAAAGGAGAGATCATTGGCATTTTGGGCCCAAACGGCGCGGGGAAATCTACGACTATTAAAATGCTGACAGGTGTTCTCTATCCCACATCGGGAGAGATAAATGTTCTAGGATACAACCCTCATAAGCAGAAAAATCAATATGTAAAACAAATCGGAGTACTGTTCGGACAGAAATCGCAGTTAATATGGGACATTCCTCCTTTGGATAGCTTTTATATGAACAAGGAAATTTATGATATTCCTACGAATGACTTTCGTACAAGACTAGATCGATTTGTAAGTATGTTTGAGATTGGTGATATTATCACTAAGCCTACGCGCACCCTTTCACTGGGAGAACGAATGAAATGCGAGTTTATTATGGCAATGCTTCATTCTCCGCCAGTGGTTTTTTTGGATGAGCCGACGATCGGGCTGGATGTTATAGCTAAACAAAGAATCAGAGAATTCATTAAGCAAATGAATCAGGAAGGCACCACATTTATTCTAACGACACATGACTTGGAAGATGTGGAGCGTTTGGTGCAAAGAGTACTAATTATTCATCAAGGTAAAAAAGTATATGACGATAAGTTCTCCGAACTTCGACTTCATCTAGGCGCTAAAAAAGTGGTCAGGCTTTCTGCAGCTACAACGATTGGAGATATTGACCTGCCTGGGACTCTGATATCGGAAAGAATATCGGATTACGAAGTGGAATTAGAGATCGATACCGAGCAGTGTAAAATGGGTGAGTTTCTTCATATTCTTAGCGAAAAGGTAGAGATTCTTGATATATCCATTAAGGAGATCCAAATTGAAAAGATCATCAGCTCCATTTATGAGATGGATATGGGATAACATTGTCAAGCTTGGGAACGGATCATTTGCAGATTCAGATCGAGCATTGACCATAACTTTTCAGTAATTTCTTTTGCAGAGCAAGGATTACTATGGGTAAACCACCATTCAATCACTCCGACAGTTGCCGAACTCAAAAATTGTACGGATATATCCTTACTTAACTTATCTAGGTTTAAATTGTTTTCTAAGAATTGTGTTTTGATTTGATTATTTATCATATCTTGTAATTGGTTTCTAAAGGAGAGCAAAGCTTTGTTTCTTAATAAAGTCTTATAAAAGAGAGCATTCTCCTCCAATTGTTCCAGCGTGCGGAGTAATGACGCCTTAGAGGGATTGGGTTCGGTTTCATCCTCCACAGCGGAGCAGCTTTCGATTAGTTGCTGGAGCTGAGCCGCCAGGCATTTATCCATCAGATCATATTTATCTGCATAATGGGAATAAATCGTTCCGCGGTTTACATCAGCGCGCTCTGCGATTTCGTTAATCGTTATTTTTTCAAAATCTTTTTCAGCCATTAGTTGAATTAATGCATTCATGATGGCTGTTTGGTTTTTTTTAATTCTTCTATCCATGGTAATACTCCCTTTTTATTAAACAATGTATTGTATTTTGTTGAAAAATCAACAAAACCGATCAAACTAACGATTGAACCCTACCGGAGATGTGATAATCTGATTTTATCGAACAGTTGATCGAAATTCAACAAATGTCTAAAAAGGGATAGAGGAGTTGAACATGAAAGTATTAGTTTTTGGAGCGGGAGTTTTAGGCAGCTATCTTGCACATGTCCTGGTGCGTGGGGGAAACGATGTCACAGTGCTTGCCAGAGGGAAGCGTGCAGAGCAATTGACGAAAGATGGTCTTGTACTTCGCCATTATTTTCAATTTAAAAACACTATGGATTCTGTAAAAGTCATCTCAGAGCTTCAACCGGATGATCACTATGATCTTATTTTTGTTGTTATGAAATACAATGATTTTCCAGCCGTATTACCTATTTTAGCTAAAAATCAGAGTCAGAATATAATTCTTGTGGGTAATAATGGCGATGCTCACGAAATGCAAAAGAATCTTCAGGAAATGAGCGATGTAAGAAAAAATATACTCTTTGGATTTCAGCTTAGCGCAGGAATTCGTGAAGCGAGCGGTCGAGTTATCAAAATACACGCAGGTGGGCAAATGGTACTTGGCAGTCTTGACGGTGAGATCCCAATAAAACACTTACTGGAAAAAGCGTTTGAGAACGCTAAGTATAAGCTAACTTATCATGAGGATATGGATGCTTGGCTCAAAAGTCATATCGTGCCTATAGTGGCTTTGAACTCCCTTAATTATCTTCATGACGGGGATTTGAAAAAGGTATCTAAAGATAAGAAGCTATTAAAACAAGCCATTTCAGTAATGGACGAAGGGTTTCAAATGATGGAGAAGCTAGACTATACGATCACTCCAGCAGGTCAAGTAGACTTTATTCGAAAACATAAACAGGGTGTATACTATGGTCTGAAAATAATTCATAAATTACCCTTTATGAAATTTGTAGATGGTTCTTTCAGCGAAATTGCAGCTTTGTTTAATTCGTTTGATAAGTTGAAACAACAAGCAAACATTGCGACGCCCCATTGGGATCAACTTCAAAAACAAGCGATCTCGAAGTTTAATGCAAATGTATAACAATCTTTTTTGGAGGTGTACAACCGATGGCTATATATTTTATACGGCATGGAATAGATGATGAAGGCTATCGTGGGGGTTGGAGTCAACGTGGACTTGTAGTAGAGGGCTATAGACAAGCCGAACGACTTGGTTGTTATCTTAAGGAAAATCAGTCTAGCTTTAACATCACTCGTATCCTTAGCAGTGATTTGCAGCGTGCGTTAGATACAGCAAATGAGATCGCCAGAGCGCTAAGCTTGCCTGTTGAAAGCAGTCAGTCTTGGAGAGAAACGAATAATGGTGTAATCGCTGGAATGCCCCATGAAATTGCAAATGAACGATACCCGGGTCTCTATTTCTCAGAATTAAGAATGGATGAGAGATTTCCAGGAGGAGAAAGTCCGCAGGATTTTTTTACGCGAATTAATATAAGTTTCTCAAAACTATGTAATGAACTGGAGAGTACTGATCCAAAAGAAAATGTAATTGTGGTAACGCATGGTGGCGTAATTAATATTATTTATCATATTTTAAAAGGGCTAACGTGGACCAATAAGAATGCCCATTTCCCGACTTCATATACAAGTATTCATAAAATAGAGTATCAAGCAGATATGTGGGTAGTTACAGCTGAAAATCTTACGGAACATATATCAAGTGATCAGGCTGCTGGTATGTCCAATTGATTGGGAGGTACAAATATGGGATTATTGAATGCACTGATCGATCAAGCCAAGAACCCGAGAGGATTCGTGGGGAATATCATGATCAAGATCATGAACCAGGCACATTCCAGCATAACAACGTGGGGGCTTAAAAAAATAGAAAAGATGAACAACGCCCCTATTTTGGACATAGGCTGTGGTGGCGGTCAAACTATACATACGCTTGCAAAACATAATAAATATCAGAAAATCTACGGCTTAGATTATTCTCAGCAAGCTGTGGAGACATCCATTCAAAAAAACAATAAGGCTGTTGCCGCAGGTAGGGTGAAGATTAGTCAGGGAGACGTATCGGCTTTACCGTTCAATGATGGATTTATCGGGACGATCACGGCTATTCAGACGCATTATTTCTGGCCCGATCTTGAACATGATATAAGTGAAGTGTATAGGGTGCTGAAGGCAGGCGGAACGTTTGTTATTATTTCTGAGGTCTATAAAATTAATTATCACATGAAACAATATACAAAGAACGAAGAGATAGATCATTTATTTCGGAAAGCTGGCTTTCAAACGGTAAATATTCACGAGAACAACAAATGGAAATGTTATGCTGGAAAGAAATAAAGCGGCCGCACCGCCCCAAAAAGGACGACACAGCCGCTTTAATTTCACCGTCTATTTAGCCGGAATGGTATTAAACGAACAACGAACGGGAAATGATTACGAGCAAGATAAAGAGTACCAAGATCGCACCAGTTGAAGTGAAGGCTCCTCCATGAAATTCACCCATGATATATTCCTCCTTAACGTATGTCTTATTCTCATTGCTACGGCGGGTGTCGCAGCTTTCTGAGATAATGACATCATATGCCAAAGTGGACTGGATGTACTGGTCTATGGCCTATTGCTCGTCAATATGGGCTTTTAAGATGCGAAGTCCTTTAGGAAGATGATTCTTAAGTTGGCCTGCACTTGCTTTGCCCCAACTTATCGGCAATCCATCTAAAGTTACAAGTGTCCATCCATGTAATTCAACCGGCACTGGTAAGCTTTCTCCCCGGAGCCAAGCATGTATTTCCAGCCCCCCACTACTGAGATCAAAACTACGTGTTACTTGTGTGTGCTGAATCGCCATCGCTAGGGCGTGAGCGGGTTCAATCCGATTTTTCTTCAAATGGGCAATATGTAGCCCGGCACGAGGAATACGCAAACCATCCAGCAGCCCAGTATGGAGGTTGCCATTAAAGGATTCAGGCAGTAAATATAGGGATTCTCCGAACAGCAGAGGGACGCCTTGATATGAGAAACCAGGAAGCTCTAACGAAGCCCAGTCTTGGAATAACTGGTACGCATCGCGTACGGAAGAATTAATTTTTGGGTTGTTTTTATTCCGACGTTTACTGGTGCTGCGTTTGGCATCATCATTAACATCGTTTTCGGTGACACTGTGCTTACGTAGGAGTGCAACAAAGTGGCCTTCGCCTTTTTCTAAATGTGGCCAAAGGCGCTTGCAGGTAAGTAGTTCCATATCGGGGTACCGATCCGTCAATCGGGCAATGGTCTCCTCATTCTCTTGACGGTTAAAGGTGCAAGTAGAATAGGCCAGAGTACCCCCAGGCTTAAGCATAAGGTAGGCGTCCTGCAGGATGTCCCATTGTCTCGCCGCACACATAACCACATGGTCAGGAGACCATTCTTGAACGGCATTTGGATCTTTTCGAAACATGCCTTCTCCTGAGCAAGGAGCATCTAGCATAATTCGGTCAAAGGCAAGTGGAAAGCGCGAAGACAGCTGCTCTGGCGTTGCACAGGTTACGAGGGTATTCTTAATGCCTAAACGTTCTACGTTCTCTGCAAGGATTTTTGCGCGCTCTGGATGGATTTCATTAGAAATTAAGAAGCCTTGTCCTTGCATTAAACCAGCGATATGCGTAGTTTTCCCTCCAGGGGCTGCTGCAAGGTCGAGGACGGTTTCACCGGGTTTAGGTGCCAGCAGTTCAGCTGCGGACATTGCGGAAGGCTCCTGAATATAATATAGTCCAGCAGCATGGTAAGGATGCCTGCCTGGTCGAGCGGGCTCTTCATAATAATAACCATCAGGGCACCATGGGATAGGTTTCAGATCAAACTGTGAGACTGTGCGTTCTACTGCGACTTGACCTGAATCCGAGATACTTTTCAATGGATTAAAGCGAAGCCCTTGCGTTCGTGGTGCTGAATAACTTTCTAGAAAAGCATTTGCCTCTTGCCCCAGCATTTCTTGTATATATGCGGTGTAAGAGGCAGGCAGCTGTTCTTCCTTCATAGATCATTCTCCTTTTTCTTAGTTGCTGTTTCATGTTTATACCGATAAAATCAAGGTATGGGGAACGTAATCGTACCTGAAATTCTACATATACACAACTATATCATAATTGCCAAGTCTTACTGTACGTAAGGCAATTGTAAAGGGGATGTACCATATGAATTTGCTGCAAGCGCTCTTCTTCCCGCCGGAGCAACCCGGTGGTGTATCATCCATGATCCCTTATCTTCAGGAAAGGTTCCGTTCAAGCCGCTGGGAGATGGATTTGTTTTGGTTACCTAAGCGGATTCGCAACAAGGGACATGAAGAAGTCATATTCGAGACCTTTGATTGGACCCAGTTTGGGGAAAGTCAGATCGTTCAGAAATATATTCAGACCTACCGTGATTATCTATGGTGGACTAAACTACGAATGAGCAAGACATATGATCTTATCCATTCCCATCATCCAATTGCTGGTTTAGCAATGAAAAAAGTATTTCCAAATACTCCGTTAATTCAAACCTTACATTCCAGTTATGAGCGAGAGCTGATTCTGAATGGAGCTATTTCTGAAGGTGGGCTGGAACATCAGTTTCTAGTTTCGCTATACCGCGAACTTGAGCATGTTAGTGATCGGTTAATGACTGTGTCGCAAGCTTTTGCAGAGTATGTGGCGCCTTATATTCTAGATCCTTCTAATATAGGAGTAATACCGAATGGTTTTGATGAGAAAAGGTTTAAGCCAGTCCCGCATGACAACGCTGTACCACAGCTAGTGACTGTGACTCGTCTAGTTCCAGCCAAAGGAATTGATACTTTACTCAAGGCCTGTGCTGAGCTTAAAAATCGCGGCCATGAATATGTACTGCATATTATTGGAGATGGACCTTCCCGTGCGGATTTGGAAAACATGGCTAAACAATTAGGGATTTATAATGAAACGATTTTTTATGGATATACGCTCCATCCGGAAGAATTCATGCCTTTCTTTGATATTTTCGTGCTGCCTTCTCGGGCGGAGGCCTTCGGATCGGTGTTTGCAGAAGCAGCGCTTAGCTGCTTGGCTTTAGTTGGGACGAATGTAGGCGGGATACCGGAGCAGATTGAAGATGGTGTGAATGGCCTGCTCGTCAGTCCTGATGATGAGATTGCTCTTGCTGACGCTTTAGAGAAGGTGATATCTGATCCGGCTTATCGTTATGAGCTTTCTCGTTCAGCTTGGGATAAAGCGAAAAGCTTGTATTCGCTGACTCGTGTCGCTAATGAACTTAAAAAGACATACTTACAGTATCCCTCAGGAACAAAGGGGTGAGCAGCTATGATTCCATTTCGATTTCTACATGCTGCTGACTTACATCTGGATAGCCGATTTGCTGGGCTGGCGCATATTTCGCCAGCCATTCGTTCTTATTTACGTGAGTCGACCTTCGCCGCCCTTGGGCGGCTTGTCCGCGTTGCCATCCAAGAGAATGTTGATTTTATCGTCATCAGTGGAGATGTATACGATGTTTCTGACGCTTCTTTACAGGGCCAACTGCGATTTCAGGAAGCACTCAAGGAACTGGGTCAGCAAGGAATACACGTGTTTCTGATCCATGGCAACCATGATCCACTAGACGGATTGCGTCTGACTACAGAAATGCCCAGGCATGTTACCGTGTTTGGAGGAGAGAAGCCAGATCTCGCCACGGCTTACCGTCGCAAAGATGGTCAAGAAGTAGCTATTGTTAGTGGAATCTCCTATCCGACTGCGAAAGTTACGGACAACACTGCAGTGACCTTTTCTCGAAAGCCTGGCAGCCGTCTGTTTCATATTGCTATGCTGCATGGGAATGTAGACGGTGATTTGCTGCACGAGACGTATTCTCCTTGCAGTCGCAGGGACCTAATCGAACGGGGTTTTGATTATTGGGCACTTGGACATATTCATAAACGCAGTGTATTGCATGAAAAACCGGCGATTATATACCCGGGCAATATACAAGGACGTAGCATTAAGGAAACCGGACCAAAAGGTTGTTATGTTGTGGATGTTGATGAGGCTGGAAGTGCCACGCCCCAGTTTCATGATCTTGATTATGTTCGCTGGCAGGTACGGGATCTGTCCATTGAGGGATTGAGTCATGAAGCGGAATGGATACAAAGGGTGGAGCAGGTGATTGACGATATCAGGGAGGAACTCCCGGAGCTGATGTCAGTGGTCAGATTTCGTCTGATTGGACGCGGGGACGTACATAAAGTATTAGCTGAAAAAGGAGCGGTAGAGGATCTGCTGTCTGAACTCCAGCGCCGTGAGGCGGTACGGGCTGAGCGTAAAGATTATAAAGGACTTGTCTGGGTGGAAGGATTCGCTGTAGAATCCGGGTTAGCTATTGACCGTGAACGGTTATTAGAGGAGGATAGCTTTCTTGGAGAAATGCTGCGAATTACAGAGCGTACGGAACATTCAGCAGAAGCGCTTGAAGAATTAATAAACAGTGCGCTTAAGCCGCTCATGGAGAATCAGGAGCTGCGACAGCTGCTCTCGGTGACAAGTCAAGAGGAGAAGTTAAGTTGGCTTCGTAGTGCAGCAGAACAGGGAATCACAATGCTCGGTGGAATGGAGGGTGCTCCAGAAGATGAGAATTGAACATTTGCAGATCCATGGCTTCGGACGTTTGCATAACCGAGAGATTGAACTATCGGAAGGAGTTACTATACTCTATGGACGTAATGAAGCAGGAAAAAGCACGACGTTACAGTTTATTCGCTCCATGCTGTTTGGAATTCCAAGTCGTGGTAACCCTACGGAGAGGTATGAACCTATGCAAGGCGGATTACATGGGGGAATACTGAAGGCACGTGATAGTAATGGTGCCCTGTGGACCATTCGTCGCCATACAGCTGGTGGTGAGGGCTCAGGAAGAAATGAGAAACTGAACATCACGGTTAACCATCTGAATGGAACAACGCAAGAGCTAGGGCAAGCTGAAATGGAGCGTCTTTTGCTTGGTGGTATCTCTAGGAGCATGTTCCATCAATTGTTCGCGGTCTCTCTCGATGAACTGCAGGAGCTTGCTGCGCTTCAATCAGAAGAGATGAGCAGCTTTCTCTTTCACGCAGGTATGGGCGGCGGTGGAACGATCATGCGGGCGGAACGCCGATTGGTACAGGAAGCTGAGAAGCTGTATAAACCTCGGGGCAAGCTGCAGGAAGCTGCTAAAATCGTTCAGGCTATTGAGAAATTAGAGCGTCAGATGGCGGAGAGCCGCTCTTATCTTCCACGTTATAACGGTAATATAGCAGCATTAAAGGTTACGGAATCTGAGCTAGATCAACTGGAACAACAACGTAAGCTTACAGGAGACAAGCTCGTGATGCTTCGCAAAGCTCAGGATATTCGTGAATTGTGGTTAAAATGGAGCGATGCGCAGCTCGAGCTACAGGACCTGCCAGAGATTACAACCTTTCCTGAAGATGGAGCGATTCGCTATCAGGCACTTGAAGGTGAAATTCGGAATGCTCAGGGAGCAGTAACTCGTTATGAACGTCTGCAAAGTGAGCTAACGGCTGAGCTGGTGCAGAATCCGCCGGATGCATTGTTAACAGCGCAGGGGCCTGCCCTGGAGCGGCTGGATCGCCATCGGAGCAGCTATGAAAACCTGCGAGCGGAAAGACAGCGGCTAGAAGGTGAATTGACCGCGCTGAATGAGCATTTGCAGCGAATTCTGCGAGGCATTGATGTCAGCTGGAGCGCGGCAGAGCTGACTGCATTTTCGGGTGCAGCGGCGGATCGTGAAGCTGCACGGAGGTTTGCGGCGGCGTTCGCAAGTTATGATCGCCGCATGGAAGCGGAGGGCGCAGCACGGCAGACGCTGCGTTCCCGCTTGGCTGCTGCCTCAGCTTCGCTGCAGGCAGCAGAACGGGCGCTGGCGCGTGAACACGCAACCGGCGCCGAATCATTTGCGCAGCTGGCTCCGCGCAGCGCCCGAGAAGTGCTGCAACTGTGGGACGAGCTGCAGCAGGCGGCCGAGCGCTGGCGCGAAGCGCAGCTCAGCGAAGGGCCGCAGCGCGGCCCAGGCGCCGGAAGTGACGGCCCTAGCGCGCAGCGCATGGCCGCGCTCTACCGGCGCCTGCTGTGGGCTGGGGCAGCACTAACCGTGCTGCTGCCCACAGCGCTGTGGCTAACCGGTGCTCCGCCGGTCAGCGCAGTGCTCGCGATCGGCCTGCTTGGAGCGGCCGATCTGGCCCTTTGGGCCGGCCTCAGCGGAGCGCGCCGGCCGGAAGCGTCCCCGCCAGTGCATGGCGGGGACGTGGGCACAGCCGCAGCCGAGATGCTGCGGCTGCGGGGGCAGCTGCTCTCCGGGGCGGAGCCGGAGAGCGCCATGCCGGGGCGGCGATCGGCCGCCCCGGGGTCCAGCCCTGACGCAGGCGGGCTGGAAGCCTCCATGAGGGAGCTTCGCAGGCTCATGGAGGCTTGGTCCGCTTGGCGGCAGCGCATTGAACGCTATGCCGCCGAGCGGGATGCCTGCCGCACGGAGCTGGAGACGCTGGCAGGCCAAGAGAAGCTGCTCGCGGAAGAAATGAGCCTGGCAGAGACGGCTTTTACGCAAACTGCTGAGCAATATGAAGAATGGCTGCGTGAGCGCAGATTGCCCGAAGGGTTGTCTCCGGAAGGGCTGCCGGATATCTTCGCTATGGTGGAGCAGGGGAACGAGCTGCTGCGCCAAGAGAATAAGCTCTCTTTACGTCTGAAAGAGCTGGAAGATGAGTGTCACGTGTTCGAGGAGGAGCTGCTTGCTCTCATTTATGAATCAGGTACTGATCCTTTAGACGAGTCTGGCGTAGCGGCAACTAGCTTTGATATGGATCCGCACGATGGACAGCGACGATCTGCACTAACTTTACTAAGCTGGCTGGAACTTCGAAAAAGAGCTTGGGATGAACTGAAAAAGGACCTGGTTCGCCGGGAAGGCATTCAGTCACGGTTACAAGAGCTTCTGGAAGAGCTTAAGGAGAGCCATAGGGTATTAGGTGAGTTAAGAGAACAGCGTGACCACCTGTTGGACGAAGGCGGAGCAACAGGCGGGGAGGATTTCTTAAGGAGATCGGCTGCTGTACAGCGGCGTAGTGAGCTGAATAAATCCATTCGCCAGTGGGAGCTAGCCATGTTTGGAGGCTGGGAGGATGAGCGAGTTAACGCCTTGCAGTTATTATTAGATCATCATGATGCTTCAGCACTCCAGAAGGAACGTACGGCAGCTGAAGAGCTAGCTGAACGGGAAGAAGAACTGTGGAACACCCTGCTGGAGCAACGAGGAAAGCTTCTTCAGGAAAGGGAGTATTTGAAAGAGCGTTGTATGGAGGACTCTGTTATTCAGCAATTGGAAGAGCAGAGAGCTGCTCTGCGAATCGTGGCTGATAAGTATGCGGTAGCAGCATTAACTGCTGAATTAATCGGAAGAACCCGCCGTATTTATGAACAGGAGAAGCAACCGCAGGTACTTTTGCTTGCATCTGACTATTTCTCCAAGCTGACCGAAGGGGAATACAAAAGAGTAGTTATGACTCTAGGTCATAAAGAACTAAAAGCGGAACACAAAGATGCTGGACTGCTGGACAGCGGTCTGCTCAGCCGTGGGACGGCAGAACAGTTGTACCTTTCCATCCGCTTGGCACTTGCAGAGACGATGTCTCGGCAAGTATCGTTACCACTACTATTCGATGATCTATTCGTCAATTTTGACGAGGCTCGTCTTCATGCTGCGCTTTCACTGCTTGGTGAACTGTCGGTCTCCCGCCAGATTGTGATGATGACCTGTCACAAGCATGTGGCGGAAGCGGCAGCACGAATCATTCCAACAGCAGCAGTTATTTCCGTGTAACTGGTTTTATGGATACAAGGCTGTTCCCTTTTCCACTCGAACCCGATGAGGAATCGCTACGTGGTGGAGTAGACCATGGCGTACGTAGTAGCATGACAGCCCAGACCATCGACAAAGCTCCGAAGATCGGGTAGAACACGGAGAGTAGAGAGCTAAAGCCAAATTGGCTCAGTAAATAACAGACCAACATCAGAATCGGCGTAATCAATGCGGGTTTAACTGGAATTCGTTGTTTAAGCTGCATGGTGACACCATAAATGTCAGCGACAAAAGTGCTAAAGATCTCCAAAAAGATCAGCAACAAATATATAGTTTGTACTACAGTACCCAACCGGATGGCGATGTTGCCCATAGGGATTTCAAATTGGAGAATATCAGGCATCTGGGAGCTCATCGCGAAATGTGCGGCGATCAACATAAAGCCAATTCCGGCACCACCAATAATACCGCCCCAGACAAGAGATTTTTCTTCATCCGTATGTCGAGCCATGGGAACTAATACGGCTTGAGCCATACCTAGATTAAAGGCGGTGTAGAGCAGCGGCGACATCCAAGCGCCAAAGATTGTCCGATCCGTTTCTAGGAATAAGAACCGCTGAGCTCCTGGAATTTGAAAGGTATTAAAAATAATGATGAGTGACAGCGTAAGCATTAATGGGACGATCAGACTATTCATTTGCAGAATACCGGAAATTCCCCGTTTAAGCAGAAAATAAGAACCAACCAGCGTGAGTATTAGCCCTGTTTGATAATGAAATCCAAGATGCTCTTGAAAAATAGCGCCCGCGCCTGCAAGCATAATACTGTTGACACCGATTAAGATGACCATCGTGAACAAACTGATGGTGCTTCCGACTTGGTCGCCGAAGAGGTGTCGGTTAAAGTCTTCATAAGACTCTGCTTCTATGCGCCGAGCGATGACCATCATTTTCGTACCCAGCCATATAAACAGTATAGTAGAGAGCAGGATGGTCAGGACTGCCCAGTGTCCGTAACGAGTGAAGAATTTTAATATTTCTTGTCCGGTGGCGAATCCGGCTCCTACAATGGTGCCAATGTAAGTGAATGCGATCTGTAATGTTCGGACATGTGATTTCATGGCTCCCCTCCTAATAGTTTTAAGAACAAAAGAAAAATCATAATGTGTGCTATGCAGGATTGCCTTGTGCACTCTGTATAGTACAGGTTATGATGAGGATCAGTAGGACATGACTTCCGTGATTCATTTGTACGGAACGTCTGCGATTATAAAGGGTATTGGAGGTTCAAAGTCATGGAAGTGTTGAAACAGCGGATTTTGGAGGAAGGTGTCGTCGTTTCGGATGAAGTGCTGAAGCTGGATGCACTGTTGAATCATCAGGTAGATCCGCAGCTTACGATGGAAATGGGACGGGAGTTTGCCGGGAGGTTTGCGGACTGCGGAATTACACGTATTGTGACCGTGGAATCCTCGGGCATTGCCGTGGCATTTGCCACCGCATATGAGTTAAAGGTGCCGTTAGTTTTTGCACGTCGCAAAAAAACACTGTTAGCAGATCCGGACGCACTTTGTGAAAGAGTTCCTTCTTTTACGAAAGGTATTGTTACCGACATTATGTTGTCTCGCCAATTCATCTCTCCAGAGGATAAAATCCTCTTTATCGATGATATTATTGCTAATGGTGATGCAGCACGTGGATTGATTAAGATCATCGAGCGCTCTGGCGCTGAGCTGGTAGGTCTTGGCGTTGTAGTGGAAAAAAGCTTTCAGGCTGGAGCCCGGACGATCAAAGAACAAGGCATCCGACTGGAGTCACTCGTAAGAATTACTTCTCTTAGCGGAGGCACCATTGAATTTGGGGATTAACCCGTTTTTGAGATAAGAACAGGCCTATTTTTCAAACAACTGCTTTTCACCCTATAGATTTTCCTTTATAATAAAATCAGACATAGGGAGGAGGCGTCACAATGGGGAAAGAACCGGTGACTGAGCAATTTTTTATTGATAAATTAACCGAGGCCAAGGATCACTTCGAGCGTGCGCTGGATTGCAAACACACGGAATTCGACGATCTGTATCCCTATATGATTGAACATCCTCAGTTTTTTTGGTACAAACGCTATGTAGCTTGGTCAGAACTTCTGACAATCAAAGGTTTATGTGAGGAACTTTCCTTCCCTTGGAGGGAGAAATTCACAACAAACCAAGTGGAGTATCTGGAGCAACGTGTGATGTCCGCTAAAGTTCTTGATTTCTGGTTCGAGAAGAATGAAGCGCTGATATAAGAATGCTTTAGTAGACATGCAATTGGTCAATTACTTATACGAGACCCAGATGATTTTTCATTTGGGTCTTTTTTCTGGATGAAAATAGGATAAGCTATACAGAGGGAGGAATTCATGATGATTAGCGATGAACAATTGGATGCATACCGAATTTCCGGCGAGAAAATTCGTGTGGTGCGGGACGGCATAGAAAGTAATGATGTAAAAGGGATTGTTCTGGCTTGGGATGATTCGCAGGTGATGATACGTCGTCAGAATAGACGAGTAGTAAAGCTAGATCGGAATTATTTATTCCAACCCTTCAGCGAACCAAGGAAAGAACCTGATAATATATAGTTTCCGCAGCAAAAACAGCTCCTTACCCAAATTGGGTGGGGAGCTGTTCTGCTTACATATATGCCTCTGACGGATTAAATACTTAAAGCTAGCTGGGAGTCACTTTCTTCTCTGGAGAGTATGGAGAGCTCTGTGGACAGTCCGAGATACGCACGCATTCGCAGCATCATCTCTCTACGGAATCCTGGCCATAATATATTCATCTCACCTTGATATCCTCTACAGGAGTACAAGGCCTCGACTCCTCGTTGATCTTGGCGAACGGTTGTGATCTTCAGATCATGTGAGCTCAATTCACGCGTAACCTCTTGAAGCATTAGTGAGGTTTTCTTAGTGGCACCAGACAAGAGCTCCATATAAAGCTGAGGGGTCTTAAATAGACCACTTTTGCTGATTACACGGCAGTCACGCTCGAAAACTTTATGAATAAACGTTAGCAGCAAATAGCTTCTGACAAGGGACAGTTCTTCTTTAGTAACATCTTCATCAACAATGGATGTCTTCAACTTCGTAGTCGCCATTATAAATCACCTCATTTATATTATGCGAACTTTTGTTCTCATTATACCTTATATTCGGAATTAAAAGCAATAATTATCCATAAAATAATGATCGATAAGAAAAGCTGGAAAATATATTGACGCTTTAATCTCAGCATGGTATGATCTATCTTGTGACCGCAAGTTTGATATGTAGTCATTATGATGTGCGGTCGTGGCGGAATTGGCAGACGCGCACGGTTCAGGTCCGTGTGGTAGCAATATCGTGGAGGTTCGAGTCCTCTCGACCGCATCACAAGAAACTCCCTTGAGAAACAAGGGAGTTTCTTTTTTTGTGAATATAATTAATCGAAGGTAACTTTAGCATACTCGTATCTAGATTGATAAATATCGAATTAACCCTAATAGAGCGAAGGCGAACAAAACTGTCCCAGCACCAATGCCTGTAATTGCACTGTTTGCGACCTTAAGTTTTTTAGATATGAACAGTGATACGATAGAGATTGCAACTAGAAGTGCTGCTAAAAGGTATAAACTGAAATCGTTAAACACACTTTTTAAGCCAATAAAATGAATCCCTACTATAAAGGCAATCCAAGGAGCAACATAATCATTATACTTACATTTCATCAATATAGAGGCTCCAGCACCAGCCAACAATAATTCAATATAGACAGAAATTAGATAATTATCAAAGGAGGTCTTGTCATTTAATACGGAGGGAGCATCCCAGTTCGTCACACTTAAATAGACACCAATCAAGCAGACGAGAAGGGATACACCAGAAGCTATGCCAATATATTTTCGCCAGCTGGATCTGGGTTTTTCTTGTGCCCAACCAAACCAACTAAAACTAAACATACCGAATATAGAAGCATACATGGCGTAATCCCTCACATAATCCATACAGTACCCCCTATAAATATTAACAATATTCCAGGCAGAGTCTTATACTGTAGACTTCCGAAGCATCCAGAACGATAAGAGTGCATACAAGACCGTCAAGGGCATACTCCACAAGGCAAGTTCAAATGCGGTATGGCTAGCCAACCAATTAAATACATCTACCCACCACTGATAATATGTCATTAACAATCCAGCGACACTGTACAGAATAAACATGACTGCCGCGAAAATGAATAGGCCGCTTCTACCAAATCTACGGAAGATGCTGGATATAACAAATCCCCAATAAAACATATGCAACAAGATCATGAAATAGATCCACAGCTGCTCTAGGACGGTACCATCATTCAAGTATGGTAGGTGAAAATAATGTAGCTGCACACCCCATCCAGATGTTAATTTGGTTTCTATAATAGATAGCAGGAACAGAAGTAGTGAGAAGCCGGCACTTGTTATAACGGCCATCAAGGATGTGCCGAAGAAATAATCTATCCTCCGTAGGCTTAAGCCCAAGGCAAAGGGGAAAGTCTGTACTAAAATGATGATACCTATGACAAACATATAAATAAAGATTGAGACTAGACCGCCGGTATACATTGGTTCTTGCAGGAAAAAAGCTATGACAAGATTAACCAAAAAGCTGGACAATAATATAATCCAAGGCATAAACAACCAAAACCATTTATCCTTGTAGTGCATTTTTAATATCCCTGTCATCTGGTTCATTGCACTGCAACTCCCTTCCCTTGGGATTTTCTGTTTGTAAGATGAACAACTAACTGTTGTAAAGATATCGGGGAGATCTCCAGACCAAGCATCTCAGCACGTGATAGATCTGTTGAGTTTAAGCCAATAACAGTGGCAGAAAGTAAACCGCCAAAGGATTCACGAGAGATGATCTCTTTACCGGTGATTAAATCTTCGACCTTCGCAGCCGCACCGATAACTTTAGCAGCTCGCCCGCGAAGAGCTTCAGCATCCTCATTGATAATCAGCTTACCGTTGTCGATAACAATGACATGCTCTAATAGCTGGCTTACCTCGTCAATTAAGTGTGTAGACAAGACAACTGTTCGCGGATATTCTGAATAATCCTCAATTAGTCGATCGTAAAACAGGCTTCTTGCTACAGCATCGAGACCTAAATAAGGTTCGTCAAAAATAGTCAGCGGAGCGCGGCTCGCCAGGCCTACTACAATGCCCACCGCCGAGAGCATTCCTCTGGACAGCTTCTTTATTCTTCTTTTTAAGGGGAGATTAAAGTCCTTGATTAAGGAGTGGGCGTAGTCCCGATCAAAGTTAGGGAAGAATAACTCGGATACCTCTAGAACATCGATAATACGGTACGTATCCGGATACTTTTGGCTTTCCTTAATAAAGCAAATCTGATTGAGTACGCGGTTATTCTCATAGGGATGTTCCCCGAACACCTTTAAATCACCGCTTGTAGCAAATAACTGTGCTGTAATCATGTGCATGATCGTTGTTTTGCCCGCACCATTTCTGCCAAGCAGACCATAGATTTTGTTCTTTTCTAAAGAAAAACTAATGTCTTGGATGACGGTTACCTTTCCATACGACTTGGTCAGTCCCTTGATCTCAACGATTTCATTCATGACCGATTATCTCCCCTCTGAATCATCTTCGTTAATTGATCCAACGTAATTCCTAATTTCTCTGCTTCACGGATCATAGTTACAACATATTGCTCATAAAATTGCTCTTTTCTCTTTTCCATCAATACTGTGCGCGCTCCAGAAGCTACAAACATGCCGATACCTCGCTTTTTGTATAAAATTCCTTGGTCGACAAGCAAATTCACACCTTTCGCAGCCGTCGCCGGATTGATCTGGTAAAAAACAGCAAATTGATTTGTTGAAGGAACCTGTGATTCCTCCAAGAGTGTTTCTTCGATGATGTCATTTTCTATGCGTTCGGCGATCTGCATAAATATCGGTCGAGTATCATCCATTAAGCTTCCCATGTATTCACCGCCATGTTCATTGGTTAGTTAGTTATGTAATTAACCATATATGCAACAGACCTATTTGTCAATCATTACTATGTGGATTTTTTGATCCTTTGAGCCCAAATCCAGTGAATTGGCGTATCAGCATAAATAAAAAGGCAGTTCGGATTCACACCGAACTGCCTTTTATTTTAGTTGGATGTCTGCTATGATTTTGTCCTATTAGAAAACAAGAGAAGGGTGAAACTATGAATGAATATGGTCCGGATTTATTTAAAGGTACGGCAGTGTACTATTCAAAATATCGACCGCAGTATCCTTCATCCCTTATTCGGTTCTTAATTCAGAAGTTTTCGCTTAACGGAGAAGGCCGTCTGCTTGATTTAGGGTGTGGTACGGGTCAGCTGGGACTAAGATTTAGTGATTGGTTTGAAGAAATGATAGGTGTAGATACGGAAAGTGGAATGTTGGAAGAGGCTAATCGTCTATCAAAAATCCATAGGGTTGATAACGTTAGTTGGATGCTTGGTAGAGCAGAAGAGTTGCAGAACGTCTGGGGTTCCTTCCGACTTACCATTCTAGCCAAAGCGTTTCACTGGATGGATAGATCGTCTATTCTTGAAATCCTATACCACAGTTCGGACAATAATGGCGGTCTAGCAATTATTGATACTTTTAATGTAGGGCAAGAGCCATTATCTTGGCAGCTTAAGGTAAATGAAGTAGTGAAACGCTGGTTAGGTAACGAAAGAATAGCAGGAGACAGCATCTATACTCATCCTAAAGAAAGGCATGAGGATATTGTTGCGCGATCTAGTTTTAAGGATGTGGAAAGATTGATTTTACCGAGTTATTCAGTGACATGGACGGTGGATTCGATTCTTGGCAATTTGTATTCCACATCCTATGCTTCAAAGCGCTTATTTGGAGATCACTTAGAACGATTCGAAGCGGATTTGAAATCTTCTTTATTAGAAATGGAGCCTACGGGTAAATTTACTGAAGTGTTATCAGTTTCTGTTATCACAGCTTTAAAGAAGGAAGCAAAATCAAAATAAGAATCTTGCATTGATCTCACCAGAGCCCGCTGTGTTAGGGGGGAGTTTCAGAGAGAATGTGTTCTTTTTTAGTATGGATTTCACTTGCTTAGGAGTTAATGAGGGATTTCTCTGCAGCAATTGAGCAATGACACCAGAGACTATAGGTGTTGAGACACTGGTACCGGACAGCACAAAGTAATTTTTAGCGATCTGCAAGTAAGGAAGCTCGCGATCTAGCTTGGAATGAGGCGCACGAAGAGAGATAATGGTTTCGCCAGGAGCTACGAGGTCTGGTTTCTTTCGCCCTCCCGGTGCAGGTCCGCGGCTTGAATACGAGGTAATCCGGTCGTCCTTTTGTGTGAGCGTGCGACGGTCATCCACTGCACCTACGGTAATTGCAGAAGGACTAATACCAGGAGATTCTATCGTCCTGCGTCCAGGGCCGCTATTTCCAGCTGCAATCACAACAGTGAGTCCAGCCTTTATTGCTTTTTCTACGGCTTGGCACAGCGGGTCATCAGCACAAGGTGAATTTACCGTACCCCCTAATGACATCGAAAGGATACGTATTTTTAGTCGCTTTCGATTCGCAATACACCACTCAATTCCTTTAATAATCGTGGAGTCATATCCGTCGCCATTTTTATCGAGTACTTTAACACCGACGATCCCTGCCTTTGGAGCAGGGCTTTTATATTTTCCTTTACTCATCCATCCGTTGCCTGCCGCGTCCCCTGCGATATGAGTCCCATGGCCGTTATCGTCGTAGGGAAGTTTTCTGTGATTGATAAAATCTTTAAAAGCTACGATACGGTTACAGGGCTGAATCAGATCAGGGTGCCTATACACTCCTGTGTCAAGAATGGCAATGTTGATTCCTTTTCCGGTAAGTCCCTGTTTCTTTTGGACGGATGTAGAACCGATGGATGGTGTCGCTATATAAAGTGATGTTTTTTTAATTCCGTCAACATAGATTTTATCGATTCCATGCCAACTGCACATCTGTTTCAGACAGTTCATCGAAACTCGTGATGATACAGAATTTAGTATGGGGAGATGATGTTTGATAGGAAAGTCGTGTGATTCTAAATGTTTTTTTAATGACTTCAGCTGTGCTGGGGTCATTTTTTGTTTGAATTTGATAATGATAGGAATTTTAGCGGACGTACCGCGACGGACTTGGGAGTGTTGAATTCTTTTTCTTAGCGCGCTATGGATTCTTGAACTATATTGCTCTAGCCACAATTGTCGGCTCATTTATTAATGGATCACCTCACAAGTGCATTATATGCACCACTGATCCAGTGGGTACGAATCTATGAATCTAGGAATAAAGTACATTTCTAGAATAGTAGGTAAAAGTGAGGTCAAGCATTCCAAATCTTGCATCTACTATCGTATCCTAAAAAGAAAGTGGTGAAGTAAATGGCAATGATTAAGAAGCCAGTCAATAAGCAAGCCGTTATGGCGGCCAAAGCCCTCGCGGCAAAAAGAGTGAAAGCAGCTGCAACCCGGAAGAAACGGAGAATCAGACAGACATTGGACAGATTTGTGGTTCTCGCTACAAGTTTAGGTACGAATAGCACACCTAAAGATTCTTCGGGCTGGAACGCTACATTAAAAAATGGTACCACTACTGTGAACGCTGAGTTCGATGATTTCGGTGTGGTCAGATTTCCTACGATTAGCACATTAACTTCAGTACCTTACCTGCTGACAATAAGAGACGAGAATGGAGTAGTTTTGAAGAGTTTTAACGTCCCAGCAGACCGTGAATTTTTTGTCGCTAGATTTTAGTTTGGACAAATCAGCTTTAATTCTGTAGTAAACAGCACGTGTCGATCCTATATCGCCGCGTGCTGTTTTATTTGTCTTATTTTAGATCATGCAGATTTTAACCATACTTGAATCTCATACACCCACTGAAACATTCCGGTGAAAATGACTGTCTGGATGACAAATGGAATCTCCGTATTATATTCGGCTTTAGCATATGCAGCGATATTCTGCATCGTTTCCATTCTCTGCTCCTCCGAGCAATAACCATAGAGATAAATTCCTTTAGGTAATATTGAAATACAGCCGGCCTGTTCAGGGTACTTCTCACAAACTACAAAAAAGACAGATGGATTCTCACTGGGCTCCAACGTAGTCATAATATTTGCACGAAGATCAAAGGCGAATGCATCTCTTGGCTCATCTTCAAGCTGTTGATTTAGCGCATTCTGCAGTTGATGGAAACTTTCGAGGCTGGGTTTCTGTAGGGAGTGGATTTTTACGATCGCTCTTTCTCCCAAAGCCTTAGTTGAAAAATGGGTGGGGGATAGAGGGACATCGGATAAATAAGCTTGATTTTCATATTGTTTTTGTAAAGCTTTAAGCTGTGATTTTGTCTTATTCAGCTGCTTGATTTCTTGTTCGATTTCATCGTCCTTTGTTTTAAGAAAATTAATAATATAATCAAGATTATCATTCGTAAAAACATCTTTAATCTTATGAAGTGGCATATTCTTTTTTTTGCAGAAGTTGATGACATCAAGATAAATAAGCTCTTTATCTGAATAATAGCGATAACCGGAGGAGGGATCTACTTTAGCAGGCTTCAGCAAGTGAATTCGGTCATAATGCCGCAAGGTTTCGATAGTTGTGTCTGCTAGTTTTGCTGTTTCACCAATAGAATAATAGTTGTTCATTGCATCGTTCTCCCGTTGACTCTTGTGTTACACAAGAGATTATAGTGTTCATTGTACTGATTTTTATCTAAAATTTCAAAACAGTGAATGGAGAATGACAAGATGAAGACAACAGAACTCAATGTATTAAAAGATCCAATTTCCAAACTATTTCGCGGTTATGCAATCCCCGGGATCGTAGCTTCACTTTCTATGTGTCTGTACGGAATTATTAACGGAATCATTTTGGGACGTTTTGTAGGACCTAATGCGCTAGCTGCAGTGAATATGGCTTCACCGATTTTTAATATTATTTCGTGTATAGGGATCTTAATTGCCATTGGGGGAAATACATTAACCGCTATTAGTCTGGGAAAGCAGAACAAGGGGAAAGCCAACCACTACTTCAATAATGCTTTTTACACACTGCTCATGATAGCCATAGTTATTTTCATAATGGTAGTTTTTTTTCCTCATGTACTGGCTAGAATAGTTGGAGCAAATTCAGTGCTTTTTCCTATGGTTGTTGATTACATACAGACTTTTGGTGTATTTGTCGTGCCTGTAATTTTTAATATTTTACTTGGTATTTCATTGCAATCTATGGGGAAACCTCAGCTTTATATGGTTGGTAATTTACTGAGTGTAGTTTTGAATATCATCTTGGATTTAATTTTTATCTGCGTTTTCGATATGGGGATTACCGGTGCTGCTTTGGCATCTGGGATCAGTGCAACGATTGTTTTTATATTATTTTTCTCGAATTTTAATTTTATCTCAAAGGATAGCATTTTAAGAGTGGGTAGATGGAAAATGGATTTTAAAGCAATCGGAAGGATGATCTATAACGGTTCCTCGGAAGCGATTACGCAATTCAGTGCGGGTTTTTCTTCTATGATCTTCAACTGGATTTTGATCTCTAAATTTGGTGAAATAGGGGTATCTTCATTTGCGGTAGTTCAGTATATCTCACTTGTAGTTAATGCAGTTATCATGGGCATGTCGAGAGGGTTAGGAGCCATTAGCAGCGTGAATTACGGAGCGAAGGAATATAGCCGTATAACGGAATTGATTACCATGGCGATTAAAATAGTGACATTAGTTGGTGTGGTTTGTACAGCGATATTGATTATTTTTAAATCACCCTTAATTTCTCTTTTTGTAAAAGACAATCTTCAGGTCATGACTACATCAAGTGAAATCATCACATTTTATAGCTTTAATTTTATCTTTGTAGGGGCCAATATTATAATTAACGCTTTGTACACAGCCATTAACAATCCAAGAACATCCGCGATTTTGGCGATTTTACGGTATGTCTTGTTGATGGGGAATTTCTTTATCCTTCCTTTAATGCTTGGTAACATCGGCTTATGGCTTTCCTTTGTAGTGGCAGAGATAATCTGTGTCGTGGTAAGCTATGTTTGTTTGAGGAAGACAATGCAAAAGTGGAGTATCAACCAGTAACAGCAGAATAAAAGAGGAGTTTTGAAGTGAAAAAGTGGTACAAACTTGATAACGCAGCAAAACTATTTCCATCCGTTACAAACACAAAAAACACTTCCGTTTATCGGATCTCAGCTGTTCTGACAAATCCTGTAGATGTGGATGCGTTACAGCAAGCCGCCGATACGGTATTCGACAGATTTCCGATGTTCACTGTGAAGCTTCGCAGGGGTGTGTTTTGGAATTATTTAGAGTCTAGCACGGATAAAATTGTGATCGCTGAGGATCAGCAGTATCCTTGTCGCAACATTGATCCAACTACAAACAATGGATATTTATTTAAGGTTTTATACTACAAAAATAGAGTCTCTGTTGAAGTGTTCCATGCGCTTACGGATGGTAATGGGGCTGTCGAGTTTTTAAAATCACTGCTGTACTATTATCTAATGTATATGGGACATGAAATTGACACTGAGGACCGGATTTTACTCGCTGATTCAGGAGTGGATATCCATGATATGGAGGATGCTTTTCGCAGATACTACAAGGATTGTTATGTTGAATCGGTTAGAAACAGCCGAGCGTACCACATTAAAGGTACAGCTTTCGAACAGTTCGGAAATAACGTGGTACACGGGGTCGTAAGTGCCTCCCAATTGAATGCCCTCGCTAAGCAAAAAGGTAGTACGATCACTGCTTATTTATCCGCATTACTGAGTTATTCTATTTATCAAACAAGAATCAAATATAGCAAAAGTAACGCTCCCGTGGTTATCGCAGTGCCTGTCAACTTGCGCAAGGCATTCCCTTCACGTACTCTTCGTAACTTCTTTGGCGTAGTTAATCTTGGCGCGCGAATTACGGAAGATACCACACTGGATGAATTAATTTTTAGAATGAATGAGATGCTGAAGTATAAAACGGGGAAAGAAAATTTGCAAAATATCATTTACAATAATGTGGCGCTTGAACGGAACAAAGCTACGCTATTTGTCCCGTTATTTTTGAAGAACTGGTTCGTGAATTTAGGGTTTCATATGCTTGGGGAAAGTAAAAGAACACTGACCTTGTCCAATATCGGTAATATTATGTTGCCACAGCAAATGTACAAGCACGTAGAGCTAATCGAGGCATTAGTCTATCCATCCAATAAAAGCCCTATGAACTGTGGGATCAGCTCAGTCAATGATAAGCTGGTGATCACGTTTACCAGAAATATAGTGGAATCCGATATATTGCAATATTTCTTTTCGACCTTAGCGGGTGAGGCTGGACTTGAAGTTAAAATCTACTCAAACGATTGGGGGATTAGCGAATGACCAAATGTATTCGTTGCAACGTGACGGTTGATAATCAACATTATCGTTGTCCACTATGCTCCAAGCCACTTAAGATCAGGGGAGAGAGCACGACAGAATACCCGTCCTATAAAGAGATCTATCAGGAAACCAAACCATTTACGGTAGCTAAATTGTTCCTCTTTTTGACTATATCTGCGATCGTGCTTTCGATTACAATTAATGCGTTGACCTATCATATCAATCCGAGAATATGGTCAATTATCGTAAGTACAGGTCTTATCTATGCGTGGATCGTTGTTAAAGACACCATTTTATCTAATAAACATATTGGCAGGAAAATTTTATATCACTATGTCATGTTGTCCATTTTCCTTTTGGTGATCGATATATTCGTTGGTTTTAGGGGATGGTCTACCAACTATGCAATCCCACTGTTTGGAGTGGCAGCTACGTTTATTATGACTGTGCTCGCAATTGTTCAAAAATCATTATGGCGTCATGATATAGGCTATATTTTAGCGATGTTCTTTATTAATTTATGTCCTATGCTTCTGTTTGTATTTAATTTGTCTCATGTCATTTGGACCAGTGTTTTCTCTATCGTATACTCACTCCTAACCATTATTGGGATGATAATTTTTTCTGACCGGAAATTTATAAGCGAAATCAGAAGAAGATTCCATTATTAATAATCGAGATAGATTTATTCCAGTCTATAATTAAATATTTAGGTTTATTATGCATATTAACCACGTCCTTTGGATGTGGTTTTTTTGTGGATTTAAGAAAGTGAAGGGTTCATACGACACCGAATTCCTATTTTTCTACAAGAAAGGTTGTCCTTTTTAATGGGATGTTTAAGGTATTTTTGCTAGTTTAAAATTAAAATAAAATTCTTGACACTTCCTAATGATAACCATTATCATAGGAGTGGTAGATGAAAATGAAAATCATTATCACTACTTGGAACGTATAATTATACATACTCGGAGGGATAGATTTTGAAGAAATTATTAGTACTTATGGTTGTTGCAGCGCTTACTGCGATGACTGCATGTTCGTCCACCAATACAGCGGACAATCAAACCAAGAATGAAGCCGTAACGAATACAGCTGCTAATGAAACGAAAGAAGCAAATGCAGCGAATACAACAGAAGCAGCGAAAACAGCGGATGCTGGAAAGGAATACAGTCTGGAGAATGATGGTGTAGATGAAGCATTGTTCAATGAAGCATTAAGCCAGTTTCCAGCCACAGTTCCACAGCGAATTGTAACTACATCTGTACCATTAACAGAAATGCTCTATTTGCTTGGAATCACACCAGTTGGGGTGCCAACCTCCACCAATCCAATCCCTGCTGATTTTGAATCGATAGAAAAAATTGGTTCGCCAATGGCACCGGATCTTGAAGTAGTAACAAAGCTTGAGCCAGACTTGCTGCTGGGAGCAGAATCGCTTCGAAGCACGCTGGATAAGACACTGGAAGGCATGGATTTGCAAAAAGCGTATCTACGCACAGAATCCTTCGAGGATTTAAAGCTTAGCCTTAAAGTATTAGGTACTTATTTTAATAAAAAAGATGAGATGAATGCGGCTTTGAGTAAGATATTGGATAAAGAAAATGAGCTAAGTAAATTAGCCGCAGGAAAAGAACTGCCGAGCGTGATGCTCGTTATTGGAACCTCTGATTCCTTCATGGTTATGAGTGAGAAATCTTATCTAGGTAGTTTGGTGAAAAAGCTTGGCGCTGATAACATTGCTACTTCTGTACTTAAAGTTACCGATACTTACTCTCCTATTAATATGGAGAACGTCGTAGCCGCTGATCCTGACGTCATTCTCGTATTGGCTTCAGGTGACCACGGAGCGACAAAGGACAAATTTAAAAAAGAAATAGAGAAAAATGAAACTTGGACGAAGCTCTCTGCTTATAAAAACGACAAAATTCAGATTTTAGATTACAGTGTGTTCGGGGTAACCTCGATCATTAATGCAGAAACAGCCCTAACTGAAATCGCAAAATACTTTTATGAATAATTAAAGGAGACAGCAAGTGATAAATACATCTCGTAGCAGAATAGTTGTTATTGTAACGGTTCTATTAGCGCTCGTTGCCGCGATTATTGCCATCGGATTAGGCTCTGTTTTCATTCCGGTATCAGACATACTAAGCACGATCTTTGGTTCATCGTCTAAGGCGGTGAATGCCACCATCATATGGGATATTCGATTGCCACGTGTGTTACTGGCGATGATCATCGGAGCGAATATAGCGATCTCGGGCGCACTGCTGCAAGCTGTGATGGGTAACCCACTTGCTGATCCTGGATTGACGGGTGTAACTAGCGGCGCGGCTGCATGTGTTCTTGTTATAATGCTTGCTGCACCACAGTATACTGAGTTCATTCCGATTGCCGCTTTTGTTGGAGGGCTAATTGCTGCTGGTATTGTATATGCATTAGCTTGGAGACGAACCGGTATTTCACCGATTACTATTATTTTATCTGGTGTTGCTGTGAATGCGCTTTGCGGAGGACTCATTGGACTATTAACAATCATGTACAGCGATAGACTCCCTGCAGCGGTTCAATGGCTTAACGGCAGTCTTGCGGCAAAAGGGAATAATGCGTTGATGATGGTCTTCCCATATGCGATTGCAGGTTGGATCCTATCGTTCTTTGCCATTCGTAAGGCAAATATCATTCGTTTGGGTGATCAGGTGGCTTCGAATCTGGGTGAAAATGTGAACCGAATTCGTATCCTGCTCTCCTTGCTGGCAGTATTTCTAGCGGCTATTTCTGTAGCAGCCATTGGAATGATCGGATTTGTCGGTCTAGTTGTACCTCATATGGCGAGATTGCTCGTGGGTTCAGATTACAAATATCTTTTGCCGATGAGTATGGCTCTTGGTGCATTGGTTCTGTTAATTGCGGATACAGGTGGACGTACCCTGTTTGCACCCCTAGATATCCCTGCGGGTATCCTTATGGCTGTGATTGGCGGACCATATTTTCTATACCTGATGAGAAAGAAGGCGTTCTAACATGTTTACTGTCGATTCCATTTCGATTCGGTATGAGCAGAAAAGCGTGATTAACAACTTCTCTTTTTCCGTAAAAAAGGGTGAGATCGTCTCCATCATAGGACCGAACGGCTCCGGCAAATCCACTTTGCTCAAAGCGGTATCACGGCTAATTCCTTATCACACGGGTACGGTCATACTCGATGGTACGGATCTGAAGACCATGAGCGCCAAACAAGTCGCACGAAAAATGTGCATGCTGAGCCAGAAGAATCAAGCACCGAGTGATATGACTGTGATCGATCTGGTCTCGTATGGCAGATATCCACACAAAAAGTGGTTTGAAAGATTGAACCAAGAGGATATGGACATTGTTCATTGGGCCCTTGAAAAGACACATTTGATGGAGTATAAGGACCGAGCCGTAGCTTCATTGTCAGGTGGTGAATCACAGCGTGCCTGGATTGCAATGGCTTTAGCGCAGCTTCCACTTATCATGTTGCTTGACGAACCAACCACGTACTTGGATATTTCGCATCAGCATGAAGTGCTTGAGCTTGTTCGCGAGTTAAATCAAGACATGGGCATGACCGTAGTAATGGTGCTGCATGATCTCAATCAAGCTTCTACGTATAGCGATAGTATCGTTGTAGTGCAGGCAGGTGAGAAGGCGATGTATGGCACACCGAATGAAGTCATGACAACTGATATGATAAGGGATATATACCGGATGGACGCGGAAGTCCAGTATGTGCCCACAGAGAAGAAACCTCGTATTCATTTGTTGAGTACTGTTCGATAGATTCATAGTGTGACACAACCTATTCATGGAGGGATTTTAAATGAAGAAGCCTGTAGATGTGGAGAAAAATAAAGAAAACTACTTGCAATTTATTAATAAACGTAAGAACTTGATTTTGAGTTTGATCGATGATGAAGGTAAGCCCTTTATTAGTTATGCGCCTTTCGTAAAGAAAGACGGCAAGCTGTATATCTATATTAGTAAGATCGCAGAGCACTATGGCTATATGGAAAATAATGATTATGTGGACGCCTTTCTAATTGCGGATGAGTCTGAAACAAACAATAAATTTGCAACTGAGCGTGTGCGCTGGAGTTGTACTTCAAGCAATATCGGAAATGATGGATATGAGGATATCTTTGAATTGTTCAATGCTGACCATGGTGAGGCCATGCTGAAATTGCTGCGCGGACTGGATTTTTCACTGTTCGAACTAACTCCGTTGAAGGGGCGTTATGTTGTAGGTTTTGGGTTGGCGTTCGATATTGATGTAGATGCGAATGTATTTAATCACGTTGTTATTGATAAGAAGAAAGACGAAGAAGCAGCTGTACAAGGGAGCAAATAGCCGATGACTATTACTTCAGTACTGCCCATCTGGCAAGCGGTTCAAGAGCGATTTCATAAAATGGTGAAGGCATTGCCGGAAGAAGATTTAAATCTTAAATTAGGGAATTCATCCATCGGAGGTTTGATTTCTCATAATGCCGAGGTAGAATTTATGTTTGCAGAGTGGTTCTTTGGTAGACCTAAACCTCAAGCCGATGACGCAGCATATACTACACTAAGTGAACTGGTGGATCTGCTGTCTGCTTCCAACGAGAATCTGATTGCAGCGATGCGGGAGCTTCCGGAAGATGCTTGGCATGTAAGCGTAGAGTCGTCTTTTGGCACATCTACTCCGCTTGAAGCGGTAGGAAGACTTATGTATCACACAGGTATTCATGCCGGACAGATTTCTCTAATACAGAAAAATGCGATTCGAAGTGAAGTGTTGTAGGTAGAAGAGTAGAC
This sequence comes from Paenibacillus sp. FSL H7-0737, assembly GCF_000758545.1. Lineage (NCBI taxonomy): Bacteria > Bacillati > Bacillota > Bacilli > Caryophanales > Paenibacillaceae > Paenibacillus > Paenibacillus sp. FSL H7-0737. The sequence goes on from NZ_CP009279.1 coordinate 2,421,376, forward strand.
ATGGGGAAACGGCAGAAATGCCGTTTTTTTGTGTGTAAATAAGGAGTTTTAAATTGATCCCGATTAATTATTGGCTCTATTTTGATACCCTCTGTATTATCTGGATTTTGGTATAATATAGGGAATTCCAAGGGGGCGTAGATCATGACGGAATACTTGCGAGGTCAAATGGCCAAGATGGCAAATGTGAATATGGAAACACTGAGGTATTATGAGGAACTGGGTCTAATTAGTACACCTTTACGTTCGGAAGCCGGCTACCGTCTTTATTCTGAAGAAGCGCTAAGTCGACTTACGTTTATACATAATGCTAAGCAATGTGGATTCACCCTAAAGGAAATTAAAAAGGCATTGTTAAAATCGGAAAGCAGTGGCATTAGCATAGATGATTTTGTGAAAGTTGTAGATAAAAAAATGGATCGAGTCCGCAATGAAATTGCAAAGCAGGAGATAAAGCTTGCTTCTCTCGCAGACTTGAGAACAAATTTATTAGCCAAGGATAAACATCCTGGAGTACAGTCAACGCTAGAAATCCTGAAAATGGAATCTTAACTTGACCTTGTAGTCACCTACAGGCTTTACACTTTGAGTTGAAAAGACCTGTAGGAGGGATTATCGATATGGAAAAGACGAGTATAGAACAGCTTGCAGCGATCAAAGATTACCTGAAACAAAACAATCGGTTTGAAAGTAAGTCTGTAGAGCATATCCGGCAAGAAATGGTTGAGGCGGCTGCGAATATGCCCAGTCATACGGATGTTACAGTCGAGCGGGTCAGGGTTGGGCCATTAAGCGGAGAGTGGATCATTCCTGTGGAAGCAGCTCCACCTGATGATAAAGTGATTCTTTATTTTCATGGTGGTGGTTTTGTTTCAGGAACCTGTGAGTTTTATCGGGATCTAGCAGCACGAATTGCAAAGGCGAGTGGCATGAAAGTGCTAATTATTGAGTATCGCCTTGCACCCGAGTATATCTATCCCGCCGCTAATGAAGATTGTATAGGGGCTTACCGGTGGTTGCTTGCGAACGGATATTCTGCCAGTGATATCGTGTTTGGAGGAGACTCTGTTGGAGCCAGCCTTGCGCTGATGACACTGATTAGTTTGAGAGATGAGGGGAGCGAGTTACCAGCAGGTGCTTTTTTAATCTCGCCGCATACAGATCTTGTTCATTTGGATGGTGAATCGTATCATAGTCGTGCGGAGCTTGATCCGACAGGTAGCTTGGAAGGGAATAAACGGATACTTGAATCATATGTAGGTACTCGAACCGAGTGGGCTTCAATATTATCGCCGTTAAGAATGAGTTTGCAGGGATTGCCTGATTTACTTGTTCAAGTAGGCGACCATGAGGTGCTATTAAGCGATTCAACGAGGTTGGCTGAACGGGCGAGAGGAGCGGGTGTTCATGTGGAACTGGAAATATGGGATAATATGTGGAGTGTTTTTCATTTCTTAGCGTACATGCTCCCAGAAGCAGAGCAGGCGATTACGAAGATTGGTAAGTTTGTTAGGGCGAAGCTGGACGAGTGAGTAAGTAGATGAAAGAAATGAACCTTCTTGAGAAATCAAGGAGGTTTTTTGTTGTTGGGGTATGGTAAGTACTCAGCGGCTGATGAGAATTGGATACTGAAATGTGGATCTTAGTTTGATAAGTTTGTGCACGTATATACTGATAATGATTTTACAAATGACAAAGTAATATTATTGTCAGTTCGTTTTTGAATATTATATGCTATGATAAGTACCATCAGAAATAGAGTGAGGGGAAATATCGATGTCGAATGATCTTCCATTATCTAAAGAAAACATTTTGGATGCGGCTGAACAAGTACTCCGGCGTTTTGGCCCGGATAAGACTTCAGTTGTTGATGTAGCGAGGGTACTGAAGGTTAGTCATGGTACGCTATATAGACATTTTTCCAGTAAAGCAGCTTTGCGCGAATCGGTAACCGAAAGATGGTTGCATCAAAATATTTTAGCCCCATTAAAGGACGTTACTGAGCAATTTGATGGGAATGCCAAAGAGCAGCTACATCTGTGGTTAGATACTCTAATTCACAGTAAACGGAGCTATGCTGTAGATGATTCCGAAATGTTTGCTATGTACGCCTCCGTAACTTTAGAAGCCGTAGATATGATTACCCAACACATAGATCAATTAATTGGGCAACTCGCACGCATTCTTGAAAAAGGTATACAAACCGGGGAGTTTAAAGCATTGGAATCAGAGGTTACGGCAAGAGCTATTTTTAATGCAACATCACGATTTCATCATCCTGCTCATGCGAAAGAGTGGCAGTCGGGTTCGATTGATCAGGAGTTTGCCTCTGTTTGGGATTTGATGCTTTCCGGAATTTCGTCATAAATTGTTATAGCATATTTCATAATAGAAAAATGATGGACTAAACCTTTTGATGAAGATCGGAAGGTTTTTTTGCGTCTGGAGAACAATTATATTGAATGACAAAAAATAATAATTGTCACTTGTTATTTGCGAGTGTTAGATTTATAATCAGACCAACAAGAAAGGTAAACGAATAGGAGGAATAAAAGATGGATCAGAATTTGGATGGAAAAGTTGCATTAGTGACTGGAGCTTCAAGAGGTATGGGACGGGAAATTGCGGAGAACTTGGCGTTACATGGTGCGAAGGTTGTTGTTAATTATGCAAGCAGTTCAAGCAAGGCAGAGGAAGTTGTGAACGAAATTAAGCAAAAGGGTGGAGAAGCTATCGCTATCCGAGCGGATATCAGCCAAGTGGCAGAGCTAGAACAATTATTCCAAGCCACATTGGAAGCTTATGGACAAATCGATATTCTCGTTAACAACGCAGGCATTATGATCACAAAGCCGATTGCAAGTATGACGGAAGAAGACTTCGACAAACAGTTCGCTATCAATGTGAAGGGTACCTTTTTTGCTTGCCAGCAAGCGGCAAAACATATGAGTGAGAACGGACGGATCATTAATTTCTCGACATCGGTTACAGGCCAGATGTTCCCAACCTACAGCGTTTATGCGGGAACAAAGGGAGCAGTGGAACAATTCACTCGTCAGCTAGCTAAAGAATTTGGACGAAAGGGAATCACCATTAATGCGGTTTCGCCAGGTCCTGTTAATACGGAGCTTTTCACAGTTGGGAAGTCAGCTGAAGAGATTACGAATGTTGGGAGTATGAATTCTTTTGGACGCTTAGGTGAGCCTGAGGATATCTCGAGTGTAGTACTGTTTCTAGCCAGTAAGGAATCACAGTGGGTTACGGGCCAGACGATTCGTGTGAACGGCGGATTTATTTAAGACAAAAGTCTATAGCATCTTTTTTTATAGCCAGTCTGAAGCAACACTCCTTAGAATAAAAGAATATACAAAAAGAGGAGTGAAACCATGACGCAGATCATATGTTCACCGACTAAATATATTCAGGGGTATGGCGAGATTCGTAAGCTGGGAGATTATTGTTTGCAGCTAGGATCGAACAGAGCTTTTGCGATTGTAGATCCTTATATTTTTTCCATGTACAAGGAGGATATCTTACACAGCTTTGAAGTGAACGATATTCCCCTTATGATGCGCGAATTCAAGGGTGAGTGCAGCCGTAATCAGGTGGTTGAGATAGTGCTAGAACTTGGCCTGAAGGATGCTGAAGTTATCTTAGGAATCGGTGGCGGTAAGACCCTAGATACGGCAAAAGCAGTAAGCCACATGGCGGATCTCCCGGTAGTTATTGTACCCACAGTGGCCTCGACGGATGCACCTTGCAGCGCAATATCAGTGTTGTATACGGACGAAGGTGACTTCGACTGTTATCTTCCATTAAAAAGAAATCCTGATATGGTGATCGCAGATATAGATATCATCGCTAAAGCCCCTGCAAGATTGCTGGCGGCTGGAATGGGTGATGCTTTGTCCACCTATTACGAAGCAAGAGCTTGCCGTGAATCTGGAGCGGTTACTCATGCAGGCGGGACTAGCACAATCGCAGCATTCTCTTTAGCACGTGCTTGTCTGGACACACTTCTTGCTGAAGGTGAATCCGCACTCCTGGATGTTAAACAGGGGAGCACCTCTTCTGCAGTGGAACATATTGTTGAAGCTAATATTTACTTGAGCGGCGTTGGGTTTGAGAGCGGTGGGCTTGCTGCAGCCCATGCTATTCATAACGGACTGACCCTGCATGAGGAATGCAGGAATGTGTTATATGGTGAGAAGGTTGCCTTTGCTACGATCGTGCAGTTGGTCTTGGAGAAGGCTTCAGAAGATGAGATCGCTCAGGTCATTGCTTTCTGCAAAAAAGTCAGCCTTCCCGTTACACTTAAGGAGCTTGGGATCACCAGTAGCGATATGGATAAATTAATGGTGGTTGCAGAAGCTAGCTGCTCCCAGGATAGCCCAATGAAGAATATGCCATTTGAAGTTCAATCTGTGGATGTGCTGGAAGCAATCCTTGCCACAGACAAGCGCGGGTATTAGCAACAGCTCTATTGTAAATTATTGCGAACCCTCCCCGTACATATTTAACCTTCTTGAACCAAACAATGAGAACAATTGTTTAAGACGAAGGAGGAGTTCCTCTTGATGAAGGACAGTCGAAAGGTTAAACGTTACTTACTGAATTGGTTTGCTGTTGCTGCAGTATTGATTACCACAATTGTTCCGGCTACGCCGGCTGTCTCTGCTGCCACGTCTAAAGACAACGCTACAAATACGCAGCTTGAAGAGAGTGCACCCAAACGTGATAAGGTCGCTATCATTATTGACGATTTCGGCAATGGCATGAAGGGGACAGACGAAATGTTCTCGTTACCGATAAAGCTTACTGTAGCCGTCATGCCTTTTTTACCTACATCCGTAAAGGATGCCACCCGCGCCCATGAACGCGGAGATGATGTTCTGGTTCATTTGCCGATGGAGCCGCGCCAAGGTAATCCTAAATGGCTTGGACCAGGAGCCATATTGGCCAAAATGTCCGATGAGGAAGTACGACAAAAGGTTGAGGCAGCACTCGATAATGTTCCTTATGCGATCGGGATAAATAACCATATGGGTTCGAAAATTACCGGAGATGAGCGGATTATGGCAGTAATCTTATCTGTATGCAAAGAACGAGGATTATTTTTTGTAGACAGCAAGACCAACTACCGTTCCGTTGCTGGCAATATGGCTTATCGTATGGGGTTGCCACGCGTAGAGAACCATATCTTTTTAGATGACACACATACAGCAAGTCATGTTCTGAAACAAATGGGTCTCGTCAAAGACATGGCGAAGGATCAACGATTTTGTGTAACGATTGGTCATGTTGGTGTATTTGGGAAAGAGACCGCCGCAGGAATCCGCAGCGGTATTGAACAGATGAAAGACAATGTTGAGTTTATAGGGATTTCTGATCTGGTTAAAAACGAGATGAAATGGAGCTCCCAACTTAAACTTCCATAAGATAAGCTACAATACCATCAGCGATGGCTTCAGCGATTTGTTGCTGCCCTTTAGGGGTGCATAACTTTGCGCGGTCAGTCGGACTGCTTACAAAACCCGCCTCAACGATAACAGTTGTGGCGGTTATTTTGTTGAGTAAATAAAAGGGCTTGCCTGGTCTTGGATGAGCCTCGACATCGTAAAGATTGTTTAGCTGATGCTGAATGGACTTAGCAAGCATGAAGCTACGGCCCTCTTGACGGTACAATACAAGTGGACCATGTTTGGAAGGGGAAGGCGCCCAGTTAATATGGATGCTTACCACTACAGTAGCAGGTAATGTCTCAGCGAGCTCTTTACGCTGTGCAAGATCCCGAAGATGTCGAGATTTACTACGCAGCCAGCGGTTCTCATCACTTGGGGCATAATCTCCATTGCGATTTAAAGCAACGTCAAAGCCATCGCTACCCAGAAGTAGAAATAATCGACGTGAGATATCTAAGGTGATATCTTTTTCAAGAATATTACCGTAGGAAGTTCCACCGTCGATGCCTCCGTGTCCCGCATCAATTAGGATCATACGATGTCCGTGACCTAATAAATGCTGACGGTCATCCTTCATCACAGGTTTCTCTGGTGTCGCAGAGGCTAAGGAGCTGCCCATAAACAACATTAGTAGTCCTAGGGTAGTTAGAGTGATTCGAAAGCCACATAGAGCAGCTGCTGTTCTGGAAAAGGATTGTTTTCTCCAGTTGTTCAAGTGAAACGCCTCCTTGCAAGTGAATAACGTCTTCTGGATTCTTTGTTAGATTGTGCTTTAATAGGTAAACCTATTCGACAAATCAGAAGTCTGTAGTTTAGATCCAAGTGGAGTGGTGCACACTAAGACCATGGAACGGATGCTGATAATCTGAATTCACTTACATTTTAGGAGGTGTTAAAATGGCTTCCGGTGGCGATGAGCTTGTAAAGTATATAACGGAGAAGGTAGTCGTATATATCGAGGATCCGCGTGCCATTCATGCTCGTAGAGCGGCTACGAAGCAGCCGTGGTCACAGAAATGGTTTGGCATGCTCCCGCTTGGGTGGTCTATCTGGCGAAGCAAGTGGAGTCATGATAAAAAAGACTAAAGGTTAAATAGCAAATAACCTTCCAGTGCCATTATTCATGGGTGCAGTGGAAGGTTATTTGCATTTGTTTAAATATAAGAATTTATATGCTTACGTTATAAATTATCCTTCTATTTCTCGCATAAACACTTACCGTCCTCATAAGGACGCCGAAGGCGTTTATGCTTGTGTTAACGATTATATCCGAGTGCTTTGGTCGTTCTGTCTGGCAGCTTATGCAGTGTTCCATTATTTTGTAGTGCAGTGAGTGGTAAGTATCGTTTTCCTTCAGGGCCTGAGGCCGCGTATACGGTAGTTTTATTGTTCTCAGCTTGACCTTGAGAAGACTGCCAGCTCTGATAGCCTGTAATCATAAACGGTGCCCCGACAAGGTCGTTTCGCCCAGCAGCTTGATAAGCGATGCTTTCCTTAGGTCTGATCAGAAGTGCGATATTGTCGCCGCTCACTGTAGTTAGTTTAGGAGCAGTCAGCCATAGGATATCTTCGTAAGGATCATCTGACCCTCCACTATTGAAGGCCGATAACGGTGATACGTCAGGATTAAGATTAGTAATTACATCTGTTGCTGGAGGCTGCTCTTTAAGGACTTCTTCCGCCTTGCTCAGTGTCCAAGGTAAAATTTGCGGTACGGAAGCATTGATGTAAACCGTCTTTTCGTCAATGGTTATTTTCCAGACCGGTAGAAGTGGTGCATATAAAGCAGTAAGGTTTATTGTTCCTGAAAAAGATGATGTAATGAGACCTTTCTGCACCAAAAACTGGCGCAGATCATTTAAACTGTATGGGAGTCCGTAAGTGCCGGCTCCATATTCACTTAGCATATATCCGCCTGTATCGGTGGCGGAAATGATCATGTATCCGATCCGCTCTTCGCCTTTCATTACATTTACAAGCCAGCCATGTGTACCTGGACCAAGGGGATAATATTCTATCCTTGCATCCTTCCAGGCTGTAAATGGAGCTTCTGCAGCGAGCTTGTTCAGTGTAGCCTTAGCGAATTCTTGGACCGTACTGGGTGAAGGTAAGGTACTCATCTTCAATACAGGAATTGCATCCTGCGTGACTGACTGGATCACACTTACTCTGGCCAGCGCCAGCGCTGAAGGAGAACCAGAACTGGATACAAACAGTCCAAAGCTTAGAAGCAGGAGGAGGCATCCTTGACCCGCAAGTTTCAGCCTCCGCCGCAAACTTATTTTCATGGCGTCGATCACCTTTCTTTGTTAAGAAATGTCAGGAAAGTTAAGCTTTACTCTATTGTAGTGGACAGGCTATAAAAAGGCTGTTGCTTGCTGTCGCGCTTGAAGGCGGAAGTTCTCTTGTTTTTTTGCCTGCTTTTAGCGAGTAGGGTCGCATTCTATAGGCTTCGCAGATGAAACAGTCCGTAGGTTATCGCAGAAACTGCAATTTGCGGCTCATATTGCCAAATGGTCTCCTGTCGACGACGGTTATACTGCTCTTGAGTGCCTAAACGTTTTTCTTCATCAGGCTCTTTCAGCAGCTCTCCGTAATAAATATCAATGATAGCCAGCTCGATTCTAAGACGCTCACGGGCCTGTTCTGCCCAAGTGTAATCGAGTTCGGCAAGATGAGAGGTAAGATGAGCCTCTAATAAATCTGTAGCGGCAGTCACTGTTAATTCATAAGGCTGAATATGGACGTTTTCTGGTAAACGGGGGATCATCTCCCGCGAGGCTATCTTAGTGTTAAAGTCATCAATGATGGTCCCTTTTGTCAGCGATATTCCAAGATAATGCAGTTCTTCCCGTTTCAAATCGCAGCTCATCTCCACTTTATAGCAGACGCCGAGCCACGGTTCATAAGCTGCAGAGAAGAGTGTATTCCGCTGCCTGCTACCGGGATCTTCAAATAAGTAAAGGCATTTCCCTTCATCTTGCGCCGCACTCCAAATTTGCTGCAGGCGCTTGCTACCATAGATGATATCTTCACGTCTTATCATACCGGGCCCAATTCGGGGCAATGCAGGTACAATACCGAAGTAGCGGGCTAGGATGCTATCTTCTGGATTTGAGGAGGGGACATGAACCACATTAGATTCAGGTGATGTTGGATTCAATAGATCTGCGCTAGCCTCAGCATCTGTTGTGGCGCCCATCGCTGGGTTTCCGGTAATTGGCGGATTCAATGCTCCGATGCTGCGATTTACCGTTGGCGGAACTTCTATAGCTGCCTGGCTATCGTATTTTTCCGGATCAAATACAAAAGTGAAGGAGAGTGTCTCCGGATCAACACCAGTACGCTCCACGAATCCCCAATAATAAGGTCGATCTGTAAGCATTCTGTCAGCTCTTGGCGATAGCTTTACAGTTACGTGAATGGGCGATACTTCAATAATGGAGCATTCTGTCGCCTCCAGATAATCCATAACATGTTTGCGTACTTCCTGTGAGTTGAGGGTCATGTCGAAGTCTCACTTTCCTTTTTAATACCCTGAGTCAACTCACTTAGGGATTCACCGATATGATCAAGCTCATTTCGCAACTCTTCATCGGAGCGGGATTCGAGCATGATTTTGTATAAACTTTTCTCCAGCGATTCTTTCTTCTCAAAGCGCTCCAGAATCACATCCAGCCCGCCAATGACCATTTCGAACATATTGATCTTCTCGTGTAGCAGATGCAGAATATGTTCTTCAATCGTGCCCTGCGTGGACAAATTATAGATAACCACGTCATTTTCCTGACCTAACCGGTGCACCCGCCCAATCCGTTGTTCTACTCTCATGGGATTCCAAGGCAGATCGAAGTTGATCATGTGGTGACAGAACTGCAGGTTAATGCCCTCACCACCCGCCTCAGTAGCGATCATGACTTGAGCACGACCGCGGAAGAGGTCCATCATCCAGTCCTTTTTACCACGATTCATCCCGCCGGAATAAGAAACACACATTAGCCCATGTTCGCGGAAATACTGAAGCAAATATTCTTGAGTCGCGCGATACTCCGTAAAAACGATGACCTTTTCATTCATTTCTTGAATGAGAGATAGTGTTGTTTCGGCTTTGGTATTGGTCTTGACCGTACGAAGTGTCTGCAATAGCTCCATCATCCGATCGCGTTTCGGCGAATCAGCAGGCAGCTTCTTGATCAGATTAACTAAAGTGATGAAGACGGCATCCCTACTGCTGCACACCTCACGCTGAAGCGTTACCAAGGAAAGCATGCTGCTAAGATTGCCGCCTGATTCCTGATACTGATCTTTAACAAAAGAAGTGACAGCGTCATATAATACTCTCTCTTCCTGTGAAAGAACTAGCGGAATATTACGGACTTTTCGTTTCGTAAAGTTAACTGGACCTTCGCCACGCCGATTGCGGATCATCACCTTCGATAGCTCGTCCCTTAGCTGACCTTCATTCTTAGGTTGGCGTTTATCAACGACGAAATTCGAAGCAAAATCACCCTGATTTCCTAGTTGCCCCGGTTTCAGTAAAGTGATCAAATTAAATAGTTCGCCCAGATCATTCTGAACGGGAGTAGCGGTTAGGAGCAGGCAATATTTTTTGCGTAATTGCTGTACAAATAGATAATTGGTCGATTTCTTGTTCTTTAGCTTATGCGCTTCATCAATAATCAACATGTCATATTCATTTTCCAGCAGCATCTCTTTATGAGGATCGCGCTTCGCGGTATCCATAGATGCGACGACAATCGCATTCCCCCAGGAATATGCTTTTTTCTGTGCAACAGCAGAGATGCCAAACTTGGCATTCAGCTCGCGGACCCACTGCAATACGAGGGAAGCGGGTACCAGAATAAGCACTTTAGAGACTAGACCGCGGACAAGATATTCCTTGAGTACAAGTCCTGCTTCAATCGTCTTTCCTAGTCCAACCTCATCTGCAAGAATCGCGCGGCCCGACATCTCAAACAAAACCTTATGCGCGGTATCGAGCTGATGAGGAAGCGGGGATAATCCGGATAAATGCTTCATGCATTGCAGCTCATCGAAGCTGGTTACTAGACCCGTTTGTTCACCTTGCACAGCAAGCTTGGACAGACGGTAGTCTCCCCATGGACCACCTTTATCTAGTTTGAGTTCTAGATCCTGCAGCCAATTCCGGTCAAAAGAAAGAGGAACAGGCAGTATAGGCGCTGACTTTCCACCTTTGTGAGGTAGAGAATTACGGAATAATTGCGTCATGGTACAGCCTCCTCAGGTGCTATTTCATATCATCATTCGTAGGAGTAGTATGCTCTTAAACAAGAGAATTCATAACCTTCTATTTTTCTTGATAGCCTTTAAAAAAGAGAGTAAAAGCGAGAAAACGCGGCAAGGTTTGCGATATTTCGGCTGCTTAACTCTATTTTCGAAAAAGACCTTCGATACAATATGTGGTATAGTTTAAAAGCTGACGCACACAATATATTGTGACAAAAGCATGAAAATGTTATTTTTTTAAAGTGCGTAGCTGCTATTTGTTATTGACAAGATGAACTTCCTACATACACCCGTAAGACGGAAGATAAGTGTAAGGAAGTTTTTGTTGTGGGTCACAAAATGTACGCCCACACCTGAACTGGAACTAATATTTACTACATTGCGGGAGGTTTTTCTATTGGGTAAAGTGGAACGTAAGCAACGCCTTGAAGGGCTAAGTGAAAAAATATTTTTGGATCGTTATGCTTGGAAGGATGCCGACAGCAATAATGCTAAAGTGGGCGATGTTGTACTCGTTCTAACAAAAGATGATCCGAAGTTTCCCACGAAGGAAGTCGGAGAGATCGTAGAACGTAACGGCAGAATCGTAACCGTGAAGACGCGCAGCGGCGAACTTGTGAAATCAGATGTTGAAAAGCTGACGCTTAATATTGAAAAAACACCAGAGGAAATGTGGGATCGTCTGTCTACAGCTATGGCTTCTGTGGAGAAGACGCCTGAGCTTCAAGAAGAATGGGCGGGTAAATTCCGTTCGATTCTGGATGATTGGAAGCTCGTACCGGGTGGTCGAATTGCTGCTGGTGCAGGCGCTAGTGAAGAACTAACCCTGTTCAACTGTTATGTAATTCCTTCTCCAAAAGATAGCCGTGGCGGCATTATGCAGACGTTGGCTGAAATGACAGAAATTATGGCTCGTGGTGGCGGTGTAGGGATTAACCTATCCTCTCTACGTCCACGCCGGGCAATTGTGAGAGGTGTTAATGGTTCTTCCAGTGGTTCTGTATCTTGGGGCGGTCTGTTTAGCTATACCACTGGATTAATTGAACAAGGCGGTAGCCGACGTGGTGCACTTATGCTCATGATTAATGACTGGCATCCAGATGTGGAGGACTTCATTACCGTAAAGCAAACGATGGGTCAAGTTACGAATGCGAACCTTTCGGTATGTGTGAGCAATAGCTTTATGAAGGCTGTAAAAGAAAATCTGGATTGGGATCTCGTATTTCCGGATACTACAGATCCAGAGTACAACGATGTGTGGGATGGCGATCTAGACAAGTGGAAGGCTGCAGGCAAAAACGTTATTCATTATCGCACCGTTAAAGCGCGTGATGTGTGGCGCACCATTATTGAATCCGCTTGGAAATCCGCTGAGCCAGGCGTTGTGTTCATGGAATACTACAATCAGATGTCCAACAGCTGGTATTTTAATCCGATCATTTGTACGAACCCATGTGGGGAGCAAGGACTGCCAGGCTGGGGAGTCTGCAATTTGTCCGCTGTGAACCTGTCCAAATTCTACGATGAGAAGAATCATGATGTAGACTGGGAAGATCTCGCGACTACGACGCGTTATTCCGTACGTTTCTTGGACAATGTCATTGATAAGACGCCTTATCATTTCCCGGAAAATGAAGCGAATCAGAAAAACGAACGCCGTGTGGGTCTCGGAACGATGGGTCTTGCTGAGCTGATGATCAAATTGAACATCCGTTACGGTAGCCCGGAATCTTTGGCGTTTCTGGACAAGCTTTACGGCTTTATGGCTCGTGAAGCATACCTTGCTTCTGCAGAGATTGCTGGGGAGAAGGGATCTTTCCTAGCTTTTGACACAGAGAAATATTTAATGAGCGGTTTTATGAAAAATATGCTCGAAACGTATCCAGAGGTTGGTGAAGCGATTCGTAAACATGGCATGCGTAACGTTACAGTGATAACACAAGCACCTACAGGTAGCACAGGTACAATGGTAGGCACCTCGACAGGTATTGAGCCTTATTTCGCCTTTAAATATTTCCGTCAAAGTCGCCTTGGCTACGATGAGCAGTTCGTTCCAATCGCCCAAGAATGGCTTGAAGCTCATCCAGGTGAAGAGCTGCCAGATTATTTCGTGACTTCGATGGATTTATCAGCTAAGGATCATATTCGTGCGCAAGCAGCGATTCAACGCTGGGTAGATAGCTCGATTTCCAAGACAGCCAACTGCCCGTCTGACTTCACAGTAGAAGAGACGGCTGAGCTATATGAAATGGCTTTCGATTTGGGCTGTAAAGGCGTTACGATCTACCGTGATGGTAGCCGTGATGTACAAGTTCTGCAAACCTCGAAGAAGGAAGATGCAGCAGAAGAGGTAGCTCCAGCAGTTGAAGTTGCAACGACTCCTGAAGCAAATGTTGTAACGGCAAGCCCAGCACCTCAAGCTCCTACTAAAGAGCTGGATAAACAATACAAAAAACGTCCGCAGGTTCTGCGCGGCGCAACCTATAAAATCAACACACCTTTTGGCATGGCATATATTACGATCAATGATCTTGATGGCACACCGGCAGAAATCTTCCTGAATGTAGGTAAAGCAGGTTCTGATGTCTTTGCGATGGCAGAAGCACTCGGTCGTGTCTGCTCCTTGTTCCTCCGTTATGGAGATCATGGTGAGAAGGTAGAATTATTGATCAAACATCTGAAAGGTATCGGCGGATCAGGTGCAATCGGCTTCGGTGCGAATCGAGTAGAATCCATTGCAGATGCTGTAGCTAAGGCATTGGAGACTCATGTACTGAATAACGCTCATGATGATCATTTGCCTGCACCAATTGCAGCAACTTTGGAGCTAGAAGATTTCAATGAAGCTTTAAATGCGGAGTTGAAAGCGAGTGTTGCTGCGGCAACGTCTACCGATGATAGTCATGGTGCGCATAACCACGCTACGGCTTCCCGTGACCTTTGCCCCTCCTGCGGCGGCGCTTCGCTGATTAATATTGAGGGTTGTAAGACTTGCGGGAACTGTGGGTATAGTCGTTGCGGGTAAACGGTAGAGCCAATAAATGTTTTATGGGAAAACTAGAAATGTGACTATGCATAGCTACTAAAAGCAAGCGATCATCGAGAGGAAGTGTTAACCTTTTATCTCAATGGATCGCTTGTTTTTTTTCAAAATTATAGATAATCATTGAGAGGTTTTTAACTATATGAGTTTGATAATTAGTGTAATTCAAAAGGGAAGTATAATTGTAGATACTAATTTTTTGGAGGAGCAGGTACCCGCGCCACATAATAATTTGTTTGGTTTCGAATCATGCAGAAAAACTCTCTGGGGAAATGATTTAATTAGTGAACTCGGATGTGAGTTAATATATTCTTTAAAGAATACGAATATTTTTGCATTTGATGAAGGAATAGAAAAACTGGAAAGTGAATTCCTTATTTTGCTTGATAATTTAGATACTATAGAACTACATACAGACTATGATAAAGAATTTATTGAATTTAGGGTAAGAAATGCTTTGGAAATGATAAAGGTAAATAAGCTTTTAAACACAAAAACACGCGTACTTGTCTAACACAGGTACGCGTGTTTTTGATATTCCACTATGGTAGGTATTATTTTTACATATCTAAATTTTTGAATGCGTAAGGCGATAAATCCCTTAAACTCAGCTCTAAGATTTCTTTTTTCTCATTGGTTAAATAGACAGGCATGTCGGGCAAACAGAATTCCGATAATACTTGTCTGCAGATACTGCATGGCGGCAGAAAATCCATTGTGTCACCTGCTACAGCTATAGCCTGAAAATCACCTTTAGTATAGCCCTTTGTAATAGCTGTGAAGATTGCTGTTCTCTCTGCACAGTTAGTAGCACCAAAAGATACATTTTCTACATTTACTCCATTAATAACATTTCCATCTTTAAGTAATAAGGCTGCTCCAACTGGAAATTTAGAATAAGGGGCATAAGCAGCTTTCTTTGTGTTACGTGCGCTTTCCATTAATTCTTCTTTATTCATAATACTCACCCTTTTTAAATAAGAATGAACCTTTCGGTCCCCTTATCGCCAACTTTAAGGTTGGCAGGACTTCTAATATTATAGTCAGACCAAATGGTTGTCAACATTAAAATCTAGAAGTTCCGCTTCCATGATGTACTACTCGATAAGTACCAATAGGGAATCATAGCTTTAAAATATAACTAGATATAGTAAATATAAGTTATACATATTAAGCCTGCCATGGTAGCCTTAACTTAAAAGAGACGTGTAGAGGAGTTTTTTATTTTGGGAGCGGCAGAGAGTACATTTAAACAAAAAATATTGAGCAAGAAACCTGGTATTTTAACATATGGGATGACACCACCGAAGGCAAGCCATTCACCAGAAAAGATATCAGAAATTGCACAGAAACAGGTTGAAAGACTTAAAAACGTTGATTTAGATGCTTTAATTCTTTACGACGTCCAGGAGGAAGCAGAAAGAGTTGATCATGAAAGACCTTACCCATATTTACCAACGATTGATCCGGCTGTCTATGGTGATAAATATTTAAGACAAGTGGAGGTCCCGAAAATAATTTATCGGTGCGTCGGTAATGATACAAGAGCTTCGTTCGCGGATTGGATTAAGACTGACGAAAGTGAAGACAGATTTTCCGTGTATGTGGGCGCTTCGTCAAGTAAGCAAGAGGTGAAATTGAATTTACCAGATGCTTATAAGCTAAGCAAACAGTTAAATAGTAATTTGAATTTTGGAGGAGTTGTCATTCCTGAAAGACATATAAAAAAGAATGATGAGCATACACGGATTGTCGAAAAGATTAACAATGGGTGCAGCTTTTTTATCACTCAGGCAACTTATAATGTAGAGGCATCAAAGAATTTATTGTCTGATTTATATTATTACAATACAAATAAGGGTTTTGAAATGGTTCCTATTTTATTTAATCTTGCACCATGTGGCACAGCGAAAACACTACAATTTATGAAATGGTTGGGGATCAGTATCCCGGGATGGTTAGAAAACGAGTTGAAATACTCGAACGATATTTTGGATAAATCCATTCAGCTATCTCAAAAAATATTTGAAGAACTATTTGAGTTCGGGATGGAGAAGGGAATTCCAATTGGATGCAGCATTGAAAGTGTTTCAACAACTAAGTTGGAAATTGAAGCATCCATTCAGCTTGCTAAAGATGTAAAGGCATTTCTAGATAAAAAGCTGTTGAGTCTAGAGAGTAGATGATTAATTGTTTTAAGGAGATTAGAAATATTAACGTTATCGCATTGAATTTTCTAACAGTGAATTCTCGTTTAAAATGAAAAACCACAAAACTAACTATTCATTGAGCCGGTAATCCTTTCTGTTAAGGGTTACCGGTTTTTTATAAGTTAATAGGGACATGATCATCATCTCAATAGCTTGTCTAGTGTCTTTCTTGCATATTATTCTAGCTAAATCCTTCATCGAGGATGGTTATGTCATTGGATAATATGGATCTTCGGGCGTTACCGCATGCTGTCGGTGGTGAGAGATTCTGTACAAGCTACTAGATTTCGGCTACGATTCTTATATAACAGATTGACTGAATGGATGGTAGAAATATGTATTGTAAACTGTCAGAAGCATCACCAATCACCATCGGACTGCTAGCACATGTTGATGCAGGCAAAACCACCTTCGCAGAGCAGCTCCTATACCATGCTTCCGGAATTAAGACTCGGGGGAGAGTCGATCATCAGGATGCCTTTTTGGATAGTCATGAGATGGAGCGGGCACGGGGGATAACGATTTTTGCTGACCAGGCGGTGATGAAATATAACGAACAATCGTATCAGCTCATTGACACACCGGGGCATGTCGATTTTTCAGCTGAGATGGAGCGCGCTTTACAGGTCATGGATTATGCGGTAGTCATCTTAAGTGCTGTGGAGGGCATTGAAGGGCATACTGAGACGGTCTGGCAATTGCTACAGGAATATGGCATACCCACTTTTATATTTATTAACAAAATAGATCGTACCGGTGCTGACGTCCAGCGTGTGCTAAAAGCGTTAAGACAGCAATTTTCGCCGGATATGTTGTATTTGGCAAAAGGTCTAGATCAGAGCATGCTGCCTGAAGAGGTCATTACCGCCGTTGCTGAGCGAGATGAAGCCTTGATGGAGGCATATTTCGAAGACAACATTGATCCTGGGCAGGTATTGGCTACGCTGAAACAAATGGTTAAAGAACGGGTGGTTTTTCCCGTTATGAGTGGAGCAGCTCTATTGGATCAGGGGATTGCGGAATGGATGCAGACGATGCAACTACTAATGGAATCGACTTATGAAGTAAACGCAGTATTCGAGGCACGAGTATATAAGGTGCGTCATGAGCTGCAAGGCACACGACTGACTTTTATGAAGATATTAGCTGGAAAATTACGGGTACGGGAGGATCTCTGCTATAGAACTTCAGAACATGAGGAGTTAAGCCAGAAAATCACTTCTATTCGTATCTATCATGGGGGGAAATATACTTCATGCGATGAAGCTTCCGCGGGACAGCTTGTTGCCGTTACGGGCCTAACTGATGCAGCCATTGGACTGGGTATAGGTAATCATTCAGATCGAGTAGAATCCCGTCTTGTGTCAGCGTTGAAATCCAAAGTTGTATTCAATTTGGGGATATCATCCAGAGAAGTGCTACGCTATTTCATGATCCTGCAAGCCGAAGACCCTACGCTGCAAGTGACATGGGAGGACAAGCTGGAGGAGATTCATGTTCATGTGATGGGAATGATCCAGCTAGAGGTACTTCAGCAGGTGGTGTTAGACCGTTTCCAGCTCAAGGTATCATTCTCCAAGCCAGAGATATTATACAAAGAGACGATCGCAGACATTGTGATTGGTTGTGGGCATTTCGAACCTCTTAAGCATTATGCAGAGGTGCATCTCCGGCTTGCGCCTGCGAAACGTGGTGAGGGAATTACATATCGCAGTACATGCCATGTGGAGCAGCTCAGCACAGGGTATCAGCATCTCGTCGGTCAGCATTTACTTGAAAAGGACCATCGTGGAGTTCTTACCGGCTC
Organism: Paenibacillus sp. FSL H7-0737; assembly: GCF_000758545.1. Classification (NCBI taxonomy): domain Bacteria; kingdom Bacillati; phylum Bacillota; class Bacilli; order Caryophanales; family Paenibacillaceae; genus Paenibacillus; species Paenibacillus sp. FSL H7-0737. The sequence goes on from NZ_CP009279.1 coordinate 2,439,166, forward strand.
TCCCGTCACCGATCTGTATATAACGCTTTTAACCGGGGCAGCGCATCAGAAGCACACTCATGGCGGTGACTTTCGGGAGGCGACACTGCGGGCACTGCGGCAGGGATTGGAGCAAGCGAACAAGATTCTACTGGAACCCTATTATCAATTCAAAATCAAAGTCGATGCAGAGCTGATCGGACGCGTAATGTCTGATATACAGCTGGCCCATGGTGAATTTGACCCGCCAGAAATGCTAGGTGAATCGATGTTTATTCAGGGACGTGCGCCTGTCGCGACGTTCATGCATTATGCAGTAGAGCTTGCTTCATTCACGAAGGGCAAGGGAGCAATCTCGATGAAGTTAGGCGGTTATCAGCCATGTCATAACCCGGAACAGGTCATCGCAAGGATTGGATACGACCGCAGCGCTGATCCTGAGTACACCTCCAGCTCTATGTTCTGTGCAAAGGGAGCGGGATATAGCGTTCCTTGGGATGAAGCGCCTTCGTATATGCATTTGGAGATTCAGGAATAGGAGTGAGAAAGCATTCTAGGAATTATCCTTCACCCCAATATTTCTTTGTCCCCATTCAACAACGGATTCAATTAAAGGCACTAATTCTTTTCCAGATGAAGTCAGAGAATACTCAACTCTTGGTGGCACTTCGTTATACTGCTCCCGATGAATGATTCCATATTCTATAAGATCCCTCAGTGAGTTGGTTAAGGTAGTCCCTGTTATTCCATGCAGTCTTCTTTTTAACTCGTTATAGCGTATGTTGTCGTTCTCACTTAGAATGGCTAGGATCGGGAGGTTCCACTTTCCGCTGATTACATGGAATGCAAAGGTTGCAGGACATAATTGATCAAGTCTAAATTCGTATTTCATACATAACTCCTGTCCAATAGTATTATTAAAGATACTTAGTATTAAAAATAAACGTACTTGTTTGAATTTGTATTGGTATTATAATACTCCCATACAAAGAACTTCTACAAGAGGGCACTTTCTTTGATTCTCCAGCGAAAGGTGATTTATATATGAATAATTCAAATATGATGTGTGACGTTAAAACCGGTGTCTGTGGGCCAGGGGATGAAGAGCAAATGGAAATGATCGACTTTAATCTACAGTCCCCCAAAATCACACTTTACTATGCAACAGATCCGATCTGTTCCCACTGTTGGGCGCTTGAGCCGGTACTCAATCGTTTTATTCTGCAGTATGGTCAATATTTTAACGTGAAGACGATTTTGGGTGGTTTGCTTTCTAGCTGGCATGGTTTTGCAGATGTCTCCAATGGCATTCAACAGCCTTCAGATGTTGCGGAGCATTGGAGAGAAGTCGGTTTACATTCACGTATGCCTATCGATGGTTCTTTGTGGAAAAACAATCCGATTCTTTCTTCGTACCCGCCATCTAGAGTATACAAGGTTATACAAAATATATATCCGGGTAAAGAAAATGAGTTTTTGCGTCAGGCAAGAGAAGCTGTATTCGCCTTCAATCAGAATATTGGAGAGGAGAAAACATTAGTTGATATAGTCAACAACATTGGGCTAAATGGCGAAGAAATAGTGGCGGATGCTGCTCTTGGATCGGCACAAGATTTGTTAGAGCAGGATTTTGAGTTAGCAGGCAGACTTGGTGTACGTGGATTTCCAACCATTATCATGGTGAATGAAGAAAATAAAGGTGTTAAAATTGTGGGGGCACGATCATTAGAAGCCTATGTCGACGGACTTCAACAAGTTTACAATGGAGATGTAAAAGCTGAAAATGTTCCACCTCTCTCTGAACTTATCAAGGAAGGAAACATTTTGTTCTCCAAGGAAATTGAAGTGTTGTATGATATTGAATCTAGTGATATGGAGTCATTTATAGCCACGGAAATGATAGAGGGGTCATACAGTATTAAGCGTGTTTTAGGTGAATCATACGTTGTATCTTAATTATAATAAAAGAAGCCAATAACCCAAGATATCTTTGGACTTATTGGCTTCTTTGGCATTCGCTTTGATAAACCAAATAGAGGAGAAAATAATGGGAAATGATAAATTAAATATCGGAATGATCTTGGGAAGCACCCGTCAACAAGCTAATATGAACGGGAAGGTGTACGAGATTTCTTTCGGTAATTCTGAGGCGTCAATCCAGTCTCATTACGAAAAACTGATGAAAAATAGCTCGCACTTTGAAATCCGCAGTTCAACGCAATTTCACTAATCGATCGATTAGTTCCTACCAGCATCTCGGAGCTCTTTTGAATACGATATCGCACTAGGTAAGTATTAGGCGTTTGGCCAATGTATGTGCCAAACAACTCGCAACATCTGCTCCTGCAAACAGACCCAGCGGTAGCGATGTCATTCAGGGTTACTCTAAGGTCAAAATGATGATGAATATATCCCGTCATTTTCCAAACGGCAATCCATGACTGGTCATCATTTATCTGCCCAGGAACCCTCTGTATATGATCTCCGACGTCTGCACAAAGTGATGTAGCCAGTGAAAGAAGGCGTAGTGGGTTGCAAGGAATGCTGTTCATTTCTTCATAAATCCGATGTAAGGAATGCAGGATTTCCTTTCCCCACGTGCTTTGCGAAGTAATCATAATATAGTCTTCAGTATTAGAACCGAATTTCTCATCCCAATATACTTTGCCTACATGTGTGTTTATTCCGAGTAGTGAAGGATGAACAGCAACGACGATGAATGTACAATCCAATTTATTGGTGGAGAAACCATAATGCATACGCTTGCTATTAACGAATATTCCGTTACCTCGTTCAATCAGTACAATTTCTCCGTTTACAAAATACTCCATCTCCCCATCTAGCACTAAAATAAATTCCAAGTCCGGATGCCAATGGCATGCTGCTGCATATTTATCGAAATGATTAAGTGCTCCTTTTCGTACGTATAGCGGAAAATCAGGAAGATTATAATTTAGTTCTTCCGATAAATCAGAGAATACTTCCAGCTCTGCACTCACAATCACATCTCCCTCAAACAATATACGATTTTAATAGAATTATATTTGATTTCGGTGGATAGGACTACTAAGAAATTATACAATTTTGATATTGCTCGACAATAATACAAAATCCAAAAGATATTATAAGGAGCCAGGAATATGACGATGAGAGAACGAATTGCCTCCGGTAAACTATTTACTGATTACTGTGAGGGACTGCCTGAAGACAGACTACAGGCAAAAAGAAGAATGCATGCCTTTAATATAACAGCGCCAGATAATCTAGAAAAACGTACACAACTCATGCAAGAGATATTTGGTAAAGAAACGAAGGTGTGGATCGAGCCGCCCTTTTACTTTTGCTATGGTACGAACATTGAGATTGGAGATGGAACGTACATCAATTTTAATTGTAATTTTGTTGACGACACTAAAATTATTATCGGAAAAAATGTTATGTTTGGTCCATCTGTAACGATTGCTACAGTAGGACATCCAATCCATCCAGATTACAGAGGATATATGTATGCTGATCCGGTGAAAATTGAGAACAATTGTTGGATCGGGGCGAATGTTACAATTTGTCCAGGAGTCACAATTGGAGAAAATACCGTTATTGGTGCCGGCAGTGTTGTAACAAAAGATATCCCGGCTAACTCTATTGCTGTTGGTAATCCATGCAGGGTGATGCGCACCATTAATGAACACGACCAAAAATACTATTACAAAGACAAAGAGATCACTAAGGAAGATCTGGATGAAGAAGCACGCTTGAGATGAGAGATAAGCATTTCAATCGTCAATTGCTTAATTTGGTCATTCCGATTGCTTTACAAAACCTCATTTCATCGTTAGCCGTGACAATAGATATATTCATGTTAGGTTTTATTAACCAGTCTACAATGTCTGCTGTATCGTTGGCTGGGCAAATTACATTTGTTTTAACACTGTTTTACATGGGATTGGCAGCAGGTGTAGGGATTTTGACTGCACAGTATTGGGGAAAGAAAGATTTAATGACAATTGAACGAGTCTTTAGTATTGGATGTACGATGTCTATTATTATATCCGCTATCTTTTTTGGGATATCGCTGTTGATGCCGGATCAATTAATGCGATTTTTCACAAATGACGTCGAGTTAATTCAATATGGATCGAGTTTCTTGCGAGTGATCTCGTTCTCCTATCTGATAAGCGGAATATCTCAAATGTACTTTAGTGTCATTAGAAGCATGGAAAATGCCCGTGTGAGTGCCTGGATCAGTTCTATGTGTCTTATATTGAACATTCTCTTGAATGTAATAAGTATTTTCATACTTTATCCGGGTAATTCAGAAAAGGCTATAGTGGCAGTTGCTTTCTCTACAGTTTTGGCACGTATCGTTGAATTTGGTTGCTGTATCATCCACTCGATCAAATCAAATATAAAGTTTAGGTTACCTTTACGTGACATGGTTCAGCGTAATTTGATTAAGGATTTTTTGAGGTATACACTACCCGTCCAAGGAAATTATATTGTTTGGGGATGCGCATTAACTGTGACATCTGCAATTATTGGACATATCAATGCAGATATGGTCGCTGCAAATTCAGTTGCCTCGGTCGTTAAGAATCTGGTCATTGTATTATGTGGAGGTATTGCAAGTGGTGGCTCCGTACTTGTTGGTAAATATCTAGGCAATGGCGAAATTGAAATGGCTAAAAGAGCTGGGAAAATATTAAATGTATATGCTATTTTGTTTGGCATTGTTGCAGGTATTACTTTGCTATTACTGAAGCCTATAGTGTTTCTACTTGTTAATTTGGATGATCAAGCACAAATATATTTGAGTGGAATGCTTCTTGTCTGTGCTTATTGTTGTATTCCGAAATCGATAAACTCCACGACGATTGGAGGAATATTTGTTGCTGGAGGAGATTCTAGATTTGGCTTTTGGTGTGACACGATTGTAATGTGGGGCATCATATTACCATTAGGATACATGAGTGCGTTTGTGTGGCATCTCTCCCCTCTAACGATATTTATTATCATCAATTTAGACGAGGTTATTAAAGCCCCGATTGCCTTAATGCGTTATTTTAAATTTAAATGGCTTAACGATATTACGAGGAATTATGTTCAAAACTAATACATGTAGGGACGGAAAGGAGATTTTTATGAAAATTGAACATATTGCTATGTATGTACAAGATTTAGAAAGCTGCAGACAATTTTATAGTCAATTCTTTAATGCGAAGTCAAATCGACAATACCATAATCCCAAAACGGGATTAAGAACCTATTTTCTCACGTTTGAGGGCGGCGCGAGATTGGAGATTATGAGCAGACCGGATATGGTAGAAGGAGTTCATGATCTCTTGCGGACGGGCTTAACTCATTTAGCTTTCAGCTTAGGCAGTAAGGAACAAGTCGATCTGCTGACCAAGCAATTGGCAGAAGCGGGATTTAGAACGTTAAGTGGACCACGGACCACAGGTGACGGATATTATGAAAGCAGTATTTTAGGGCCAGAAAATATTCAAATTGAACTTACTGTCTAAAAACTAAAAGAGGTGAACAATTTGACAGAAGAAGAACGAATATTCAAAGGGATATTATACAATCCAGGTAACATAGAGCTAAAGCGTAAAAAGCTTCTCGCCCACAATTTGAGTAGTCAATATAGCCGAACATTTGAGGATCAGACAGAGGAGCGGGAAGCGATATTGTCACAGTTACTTGATAGCATAGGGGAGCATTGTTTTATCCAGGGTCCCATTTTTTTTCATTATGGTGTTCATACAAAAATTGGTGATCATTTTTTTGGAAACTATAACCTTACAGTCCAGGATGATGCACAGGTTACGATAGGTGATCATGTGAGTATTGGACCTAATGTAACCATCGTTACGCCTATTCACCCATTCGTTGCCTCCGAGCGTAGACAAATGCTTGATCAAAATGGTGAGGCTGCGTCTTTATGCTATGCTAAGCCTGTTAGCATTGGTAACGATGTTTGGCTCTCAGCAAATGTAACTGTATGTGGAGGTGTTACGATTGGTGATCGATGCGTAATAGGTGCAGGTAGTGTCGTGACTCAGGACATTCCAGAAAATTCTTTTGCTGCAGGTGTACCGTGTAAGGTGATCCGTAAAATAACCAATCAGGATAGCATGCGCCATAAACCGGAAATACTTTCAGATTGCGATATAATCGAGTAGAAATGTAGCATCCCAAACCATAGACCAGATTTTATTATGCGAAAATCATGAATACTCCGAAAGTCCCCTTTTTCTCAAGTTAAGTGAAAAATATGATGGTCCTTTATTTGTAACAGGCCCTGTGACAGGTTATAATTTAATTGGTATGACTAAGTAATCGTTATTTAACGACCAATAAAGGGGATTTCAAATGTACAGAACAGTTCAAGATTTTCTAGGAGAATGGGCAAGCGCTTCTGCAGGGACAATTCGCGTTCTTGAATCACTTACCGATGACAAATTAGATCAGGTAATTGTTGAAGGTCACAACTCATTGGGATGGTTAGGTTGGCACTTGGCAACCTGTCCGATGTTTTTTGGTGGTCAGGTAGGGTTAACACTTACTCCAGTAGGCAATCCGAAGGAAGTTCCGGCTCATGCGGCTGTGATTGTTGAAGCGTATAAGAATATTGCGGCTAATATTGCTTCTGAGGTTGAGAAATTAACGGACGAGCAAATGGTTGAGAGTGTACAGACCTTTGCTGGATTAATGCCTCGTGGTGCAATGCTTAGATCGCTTATAGATCACCAGACACATCATCGTGGTCAAATGACTGTTCTCTTACGTCAAGCAGGTCTTCGTGTACCTGGCGTAATTGGTCCTACTCGAGAAGAACAAGCTCAAATGAAATAGTTACTGGTGCTTGTCCCTAGTGATAGCTTGCCGAAAAGGGATGGTACTACGAAAAAATCTCGTTTCCTAGACATTTGTCTTGGAAACGAGATTTTTTGTTGTCGGACCGGAGTGTCACTATTATTGCTAAAGAATGCTGTTGCTTTTTGGAGGGGCCGGCGATCACTATCAGCCTGCTTCAATTTGTTGCATATATTCTCTGGGTGAAATCCCCGTCACTTTCTTGAAGACCTTACTGAAATAGAAGGCACTTTCATAACCGAGTTTTTGGGAAATTTCGTAAATACGACCTTCACCGCGCATCATCATTTCCTTGGCCACAGTGATTTTAGTCTCCGTGATATATTCTACATAATTGACCTTAGCGACTTTGGAGAACAGATGGCTTAAATAGTTTGGACTAAAATTGAAGACATCTGCTACTTGATTCAGTGAAAGCTTAGTGCCGAGATTTCTTTTGATATATTCCTGGACATTTTTGACGATTTGTTCTTTATAGCTTTGTCTTCGAGTAGAGAGAATTTCCGAGCAGCCATCACGGAACTGAATCAACCAGCCGGCGATCTCTTCAATCGTATGCATCTGATAGATGGCCCGGTAGCCTTCTGGCTCATTTTCGAAGATATGCTCTACAATGTTTTCTCCATCCGCAAGAAGCGAAGTGGCCATATACAGAATATTGCAGGCAGCATCGGTGGCGGGCACCAGTAAGTCAGGTCGGTCTTCGAAGATTTCAATCATCTTGGAGATGATGGTGTATAAAGCAAGGGTATCTAGTTCTTCAAAAGCACGGCGGATTTCCGAACGAGATTCAGAGAAATCAAACAACAGATGCTCCTGCTCTAGAGGTTCATTCTCATCGAAGAAAACAAAAGACCGTTCTTGCACGGCAACTGGCAATGCCTTTCGAGCTGCTAGGTAGCTCTCCCGCATTAAATAAGGGTCCTCGACGGCAAACCCTATGGCACCAATAATCGTTACATTGAAATAGTTATGTAATACGGATGCCATGTCGGTAAGTTGCTTCTCAATGTCAGACATCCAGTGACGGGGATTGACTTCGGGGACAGGTAGAGCAACGGCGAAATTACGTAAGTCAAGACTGGTGACATAGCAGGGTTGTATAGAAGTAAGCGTGTCCTTTGCCATTTGTACAGTGCTTGAGCATAAGGCAACCAGCTTATCTCCACGGGGAGGGACAGTGTCTGGGCCTAGAATGCGGCAAGTACAGACCAGGTAGGCGGGCTCGGAAAACTCTAACGCCAAATCCTCTTTCTGCAGGAGATACTGGTTCTTATTCTCGAACAGGTTATTGAACAGACGAATGAAGAATTTATCACGCTGCGCCTGAAGGTTGCCGCGGTGAACAAGCTTTGGGTAGCTTTCCATCGTCTGGTAACTCTCTAGAAAGGAAATGGCCTTTCGGATGGATTCGGCCAGTGCTTCCGGAGTAAGTTCCAGCTTTACTAGATAATCCGTGGCCTGCACCTCTATAGCTGCGCGTGCGTATTGAAATTCTTCATAACTAGTCAACATAATGAAGAGCGGAAGTCGACCATATTTTTGACGTATTGAAGCGGCAACCTCTAAACCGCTCTTAATTGGCATTTTGATATCGCTGATTACGATGTCCGGGCGGAGAGTGTCAATCATCTCTTCTTCTTGAGCACCGTTGTGCGCGATACCGACAATCTCTATATTATATTGCTCCCATTTCAGCATAGACTGCAAGCCGATACAGACAAGAGCTTCGTCGTCGGCAATTAATAATTTAATCAATTTGACCACATCCTTGCTAGATTTTCCATTCTACTCTTTTTGTATAAATGGTAGAAGGATTTTCATTAGAGTATACTGGCCCATTTCACTCTCAATCGAAAGACCGTAATTCTCCCCAAAGGCTAGCCGTAAACGCTCATTTACACTATGGAGTCCAACGTTCTCAAAAACTCCCTTAGTTCCATCCTCCGATTCACACAGAATGGTGGAGATTTGTTCTTCCATCATGCCTACACCGTTGTCTTCAATCGTGACCAGAATATCGGCAAATCCGCTTTTTTTCACCGTGATGAGAATATCTCCTCTACCTTTGGGCTCGATGCCATGGAAGATAGCATTCTCAACCAGAGGTTGTAACGTGAAACGGGGAATCAGGCCGGAGAGCAGTTCCTCATCTTCAATTTCCTTCACCATCGAGACTGTACTGCCATACCGGTATTTCTGAATCAGAAAATAGTCATCGAGCAGGCTTAACTCATCTTTCAGTGGCATTAGTCTCCGGTTGTCTTTGGCGATGCTCCGCAGCAGTCTGGAGAGTGAAGTAGTCATTTCTGCAATACCGGTAGCATTCTGAATCGTAGCCATCCATTTGATCGAATTCAGTGTGTTGTACAAGAAGTGGGGATTGATCTGACTTTGCAGCATCCTGTACTCTAGCTCCTGTTTCTGCTTCTCGTCAGCGAGCCGGCTATCCATGAGCGCAACAATGTCCTGTGATAGGCGGTTGATACCTCGACCAACATCACCTAGTTCACTGTTCCATTCGATATTGCGGTCCAGCAAGAAGTTGCCCTGGGCAATCTTATCAATTCGCTTCTTTAATTTCTCTACCGGGAGACTGATGTTACGGGTTAAGTACAAAGTAATAATGCCGCTTAAGACGATGACAAGTAAACAAACGCCAAGCATTACCAGAATCCATATATTTGCTTTGGGAGCGAATTGATCATTGGATAAGGTCTGCGACAGAATCACTCCACTCCGCACGGGATAAGAGACCACAATTTGGCTTTCTTCATCCTCCAGCTTGATCATGGACAGCTCGGTTTGTGGACCGACAGGCTTATCATCGGTATAGGCCACAGGTTCATACGGCGTAGTCATTGCAGTCACTTTATCGCCAATGAGCTGATAATGATGATTGCCGAGCGTCAACAGCATTCGGGAATTCTTAGGCAGGGAATACCCCTTCAACTTGTCGGTAATTAAGGAAGTATTGGCGAGTAAGTAGACCGTTCCAATCCGGGCAGCCCCATCTCCGTAAATAGGTAGAACAAAAGGAATTCCGTTCGTGGTGGAGAGCGGGTCCTTAATTACTTGTTCCCACTGCTCCACAGCATCTTTATTTAGTCCGGGAATTTGACCGATATTGTGCACAGTAAGTGGAATTGAAGTGCTGACGGAATTATCCACCTGCAGGAACTTTCCGTTGTTACCCGTAACAATCAAGCGGCGGACATAGCTATTGGAGCGATTGATCCGAAAGTCCTCCTGCATGGAGTTAAATACATTAACAGCATCCTTGGCGCTTGCCTTTGGAGATACAAAATAATCAGTGAGTAATGTATTGGTGGACGAGTTGGTGCTATTGGTCATCGCTAATGAGGAGAGATTAATCAAATCTTGTTCAATAATATGGGAAACTAGCTGCAGGTTGAACTCAGTCGCCTGGATGGTTGTTTTACGCTGATAATAGGTAATCAATTCATAGCTGAAAAAGGATAGCAGAGCGGCGATCAGTAGCGCAAAGATGGTCATGATCAGAATAATGCGGCTCTTAATGGTTGATTTTCTTACCGTATTGAACACTCCTCTACAAAATGCAGAAAAAATATAAAGCGGTTTCAAAAATATCTTTCAATTAATGCATGTTCAAAGCTAATCTTCTATTTATAATATGCTTAACTAGTTTACCGATATCCATATTAACACCATAGCATATTCCTGTGATTCCATACAGTGGACGGCAGAGGAGCTGAGAAAATTACATGTTTTAAATAGGATTTTACAGGTTTGAAGCGAGGAGGAAGAGAAGAACAAAGAAAAGTGAATGAACTGAGTTTGAAAATACATGCCATTCTAGATGGGAAAGTCTTAAACTTTGAAATAGATCGGATGAGCCGATCAGTGTAAACAATCAGAAGGAAAAGGGGATTTTTATATGAAATTAAAAAGATTCTATGGCATGACTTTTGCCACAATACTCTCCCTAAGTGCGCTAGCCGGATGTTCCGGTAATAACAACAACGAAGGCAGTGCTGCAACAGCTGCTCCAGAAACGGGAAATACTGCAAACGCTTCCGCTGAACCGAAACAGGACCCTGTGACCTTGAAATGGGCATTGTGGGATTGGGAAGCCACAGCATACTATCAGCCGTTGATCGATGCCTATAAAGCTGAGCATCCGAATGTAACGATCGAATATGTCGATCTTGGTTCCACTGACTATATGACAATGTTAAGTACACAGTTGTCCGGTGGTGCAGATCTGGATGTTCTCACGATTAAGGATATTCCTGGATACTCAAACCTCGTGAAACAAAATCACTTGGAGCCGCTCAAGGGATTCATGGGAGACAAAAACATTGATCCATCCGTCTATGGCGGTACTGTAGAACAGATTGAAGTGAACGATGAAGTGTATGCGCTTCCTTTCCGGAGTGATTTCTGGGTTGTCTACTATAATAAGGACTTGTTCGATAAAGCGGGAGTGGAGTATCCAAGTAATGATATGACATTCGACCAATATGATGAACTTGCTAGAAAAATGACCTCCGGCAGCGGTTCTGAAAAAGTATACGGAGCCCATTATCATACTTGGCGGAGCGCGGTTCAATTGTTCGGTATTCTTGACGGTAAGAACAACGTTGTCGGTGGAAACTACGATTTCCTGAAGCCAACCTATGAACGGATCTTGAAAGAACAGGAAGATGGTATCGTTATGGATTACGCCACACTAAAGACTTCAAGCACGCATTATTCCGGTGTGTTCTACAACAATTCCGTTGCGATGATGAACATGGGCAGCTGGTTTATAGCGACTCAAATTGAAAAGGTGAAGAGCGGCGAGTCTAAATCAACCAACTGGGGAATTGTGAAATACCCTCACCCGGATGGTGTGGAAGCCGGTACAACACTGGGTACAATTACTTCCCTGGCTGTAAATCAGAAATCCAAAAATAAAGAAGCGGCACTTGATTTCATGAACTTTGTGACTGGTGAAGAAGGTGCTAAGGTCATTGCTTCCACCGGAACCATTCCAGCGATTAAGAACGATGAAGTTATCAGTTCCATTACTTCCATTGACGGTTTCCCTACGGATGATAACAGCAAAGCGGCACTGACTACGGTTCAGACGTATTTGGAAATGCCAATGCATGAAAAGAGTGCGGACATTGAAGTAATCCTGAACGAAGCCCACGATAACATTATGACCAAAAACGCTTCGATCGACGAAGGCTTGAAGGATATGAATACGCGCGTACAGCAGCTCTTGAACAATTAACCTGAAGAGAGTTGGTGAATTCTAAGGGCGGGTGAAAGCCCGCCTTTTATAGAAAGGTTTGGAGGAGAAAGAATGCAGAACGAAACCATATTGGATACAAAAAAAATCCCTAAACGTCATTTGTCAAAAGGTGTCCGGGAAAACCTGGTAGCGTACAGCTTCATTGCGCCGAACTTTATCGGATTTGCCGTGTTTACACTAGTACCCATGTTTTTTGCCTTTATCCTAGCTTTTGTGAAATGGGATGGGGCCAATCCAATGAAATATATCGGATTGGACAATTTCACCCGGCTTATTAAAGATACAACATTTCATAAAGCATTATGGAATACCATTGTTTACACTATTGGCGTAGTACCGTTCACCATGATTGTTGCGCTGGCGCTGGCGATTTTGCTTAATCAGAAGATCATGGCCCGCAATTTCATGAGAACCGTATTCTTTTTCCCATATGTGGCATCCTTGGTAGCCGTTGCTGCCGTATGGAACTTTATCTTCAGCCCTACGATGGGGCCGATCAACAATATTTTGCATACCCTTACCGGTATCCCACTAGAGGATCTTCCCCGATGGGCGGCGGATAAACACTGGGCGATGTTCACAGTAATACTGTTCACTGTGTGGAAAAACATGGGTTATTACATGGTCATTTACTTGGCAGGTCTACAGGGGATCAACCCTGAGTTGTATGAGGCTGCTGAACTTGATGGTGCTAACGCCTGGAGAAGATTCCGCAATGTGACGATCCCTCAACTGGCGCCTACATCCTTCTTTGTGCTGATGATTCTAGTCATCAATTCGTTCAAAGTCTACGATATTTTTATCAACCTATTTGCCGGCGCTGATAACCAGTTGAACGATTCTACAAGGGTTATGGTTTATCAAATCTACAATACGGCGTTCCGTTCGCTTGATTACGGATATGCCAGTGCCATGGCCATTGTATTGTTTCTGCTGGTACTTGGCATCACCATCGTCCAGTTCCGCGGCGAGAAGAAATACGGACAATAGGAGGATTCAAAAGATATGGTGGGTACAAATAAAGGAATTAGAATCGGCACGATGGTGCTAGTGTATATTTTGTTGTTTGCTACGGTGCTCTGTATGCTTGTTCCGTATATATGGATGTTGTCATCTTCGCTCAAGCTGAACAAGGATGTGTTCTCGTTCCCGATGCAATGGATTCCGGCGAATCCGCGCTGGGGAAATTTCGTGGATATCTGGACCCGTATTCCACTGGACCGCTTCATTTATAACACGGCGAAATTATCAATTATCGTAACGATTTTGCAGCTATTGACTTCAAGTTTTGCTGCGTACGCATTCTCCAAACTGCAATTCAGAGGGAAAAATGTTTTATTCCTTGGATATATTGCTACGATCGCGATTCCTTGGCAGGCATATATGGTGCCGCAATTTATCTTGATGCGTTACATGGGACTTAACAATACCCATCTGGCAATCATTCTATTGCAGGCATTCTCGGCTTTCGGAGTATTTCTGATGCGCCAGTTCTATCAGGGTGTCCCAGATGAATTATGCGAGGCGGCCCGAATCGATGGCTTGAGCGAATATGGGATTTGGGCGAGAATTATGCTGCCACTATCCAAGCCGGCTTTGTCCACCTTGACGATTTTTACCTTTGTTGCCACTTGGAATGACTTCTTGGGGCCGATGATTTATTTGACGGATACGAAACTCAAGACTATACAGATTGGACTACGAATGTTCATTTCGCAATATTCCGCCGAGTACGGTCTGATAATGGCTGCAAGTGTGGTTTCCATTATTCCGGTTGTGATTGTTTTCTTGGCACTTCAGAAGTACTTCGTTCAAGGCGTCGCAGCATCTGGTATTAAAGGCTAGACAGGTTTGAACCTGGCAGTTGCAGTTTTCGCATGCTGCCAGTTTTTTTAGCTTATCAATGAAATGAATGCGCTTTCTTTGTTTGCTGGGCGATAAAGTCAAATCAAGCATGAAACATGTCGAGAGACCATTTATAGCAAAAGGAGGATTAAAGAATGAGCAGAAAACACTCCGTTAGAAAAAAGCTATTCTCAATGATGATGACCACTGCGCTTGTAGTTGGAATGTTTCCGGCACTCCATATGCCGTCTGTATCTGCGGCTACGGTGGATACTATCTTCGCAGCCGCCTATATGGGGGCGAAGACATCTGCTGACACTACTTTGCCTGCTAGCATTGACATTGGAGGCCAGTCTGCAACTGTGAAATGGAATATAGGTGAAGATACCTTTGCCGTTCCTTATGACACAGTGACAGTCACGGGTACAGCGAATGGTGGGCCGGTTGTTGCCAATGTAGAAGTTATTCCACCTTCAAGGAATCCATTGGTTTACTTTGTGGATAGCGGCAGGGGGGGCGATTCCGTAGGTAATGGTCCTACTTCTTCGCCACTGTACGAAGCAGTCAAAACGCTGTCCGGTAGCACGTTGCTCAACCCGTCACCAGATCAGAAATATGTCACCGGAACGACTGCCTGGGGATTTGATGATTCCATAAACAAGGTGAAGAACTCCAAAGACGGAGGACTTACTGATCCTGCAACTGATCCATCCATATGGACAGTAGGACTTCGTGCCGACCCTACTAGCAATCATATTGTATATAAATTAATGGCTCCAGAAGCTGGAACCTATACACTCAGTAGTGGTTTCCATGATTGGTATGGCAGCCGCACTCGAGTAATACAGCCTCAGATCGAATATAAGGATACAAATGGTGCAACAAAGACGATCTCGTTTGCACAATTCAATACTAATGTGACTCCGCTTATTTCCGGCGAATTCACTATTCCCGGTGATATCGACGCTAGTAGCCCTATGACATTGACCTATGCCTATGTTTCCGGTGAGAAGCCAATCTTGAGCTGGTTCGCCGTTGCCAAGGGCGGGATTCAAAAAGAGATCGAAGATGCTCGGCAGAACGCAGCTTCTATGGTCAAGGTTCTACTCGACGGCAACGATATTAAAGCGGACAATGTCAACGGCCTAACGTTCAAGGGATTTGGCGTACTAAGTGCCAACAGCACCAGTGCCCTGTTGATGGATTATAAGGCTGAGCATCCGGAAGCTTACGCAGAAATGTTGCGGATTCTGTTCGGTGGAGAGCATCCCATTATGACGCATGTGAAAATCGAGATGGGCAATGACCGTAACAACTCTACCGGCCCGGACCCGGCTACTATGCGTACGGCCGATGAAGAAGCCAATGTCACTAGGCATCCCGGATTCCAGCTTGCGGCTGACGCCAAGGCTACGAATCCGGATCTCAAGGTCAGCATCCTGCGATGGAGTGCTCCGGCCTGGGCAAGCAACAACGATAAAATCTATACCTGGTATAAAGATACAATTCTTGATGCTTACCGTGAGTATGGCTATATGGTCGACTACGTCAATCCTCATATCAACGAGCATACGCCTGATTTGACCTGGACCAAGCAGTACGCTGAGCGTGTTAAAACAGATAACGAAGGTTTTACAAGCCCAGAAGAGCAAGCGCTCTATAACCAGATCAAAGTTGTGATCTCTGATGAAGTAGGGATTGGTTCATTTGGCGGCAGTATGGTAAGCGACGCTTCTCTAAGGGATGCGGCTCCGATCGCCGGATATCACTATAACACTGACGACGACAGCGCAGGGAATTTCAAAAAGCTCGCGGAACAATATGATATTGAAGTATGGAACAGTGAGGCACAGTCCACCTTCAGTAACTCCGCCTTCCGTCCCAACAATAATGTGAAGGACCCTACAGTGGAAGGAACCGGCATCGGCGGTGTTGGCAGTCCACTGGAGATGAGCAATACGATTATTAAAGGATTCGTCAATTCCCGCCGGACGCACTTTATTTATCAGCCGGCAATCGGCTCCTTCTACGAAGGTGGACAATATTCGTTTAAGGAACTACTTAGCGCACGTGATCCGTGGTCGGGATGGATTCATTATGATGCAGGTCTTGTTGCTCTGCAGCATTACAGCTGGTTCGCCAATGTGGGCTGGGAGAACGAGGATAATACGGCAGGGATTTGGAGAGCAGTTCCTAAGGCTAGCTCCACGGGAGCAACAGGCACTAACCCTGTTAGCGGTCGCAACGGTTCTCCTAGCTATATGACGCTTGCTTCACCTGACAGAAGCGATTTTTCAACCGTTATCGTGAACGATAGTGAATATGCCAAAACCTATAAGCTTCAGACGGTAAATATGAACTTTGTGGGTAATCCCTCATTGGAAGTATGGGAGACTCGTGCGGCAGACGCGGGCGAAGCTTTCAACAGCAATTATATGAAATATCTCGGGGATGTCGCTGTTGATGGCAGTGGGGTTTATACCATTCATGTCAAACCATATTCGACATTGACTGTGACCACTCTGAAGAACAAGGACAATGAGGCGTATCAAACACCGTTACCTGTAGAAGGCGACCGCATCGTGCTTGATACCGACGCCACAGGGAGGATTCAAAATACAGCGGACAATATCCTGTACGCCGATGATTTTGACTACTCCAATCAATCCGTTGTGAAGATCGGGGCAGGTGGGCAGAATGCTGGCACCCAAAGCTATATTGAATCCCGCGGCGGTTCCAAAAGTGTGATACCACGGTATACGCACGACCGCAACGGTGCATTTGAGGCGTATCTTCCGGACGGGTCTGACAACTATGTTCTGCGCCAACAGCTGGATACGGAAATTATGGGGCTGGGTGGTACTTGGAACGGTGGAGATCCCGTAACGGCTATCGGTGATAACCGGTGGACGAATTACAAGGCCAGTGTAGATGTTTCGTTCGAGACGAACAGTACGCAGGGCGGAGCTAACTATGCTGCGATTGGCGCACGGTATCAAGGAGGCGGCAGCTCTCACACTATAAACGGCACACCTTATGTACTGAAGTTCTGGTTTGACGGAGGTTGGCAGCTGCTGGTCAATAATAGCGCAGTAGCGAGTGGCAATGTAGTGAGCGGTTCCGGTGGAGTAAAGCTGGATGGATTTAACACCGCACATGATGCCTGGCATAACATTGCCATTCAGGTTGCAGGTGATAAAGTGACTGCCTATTTGGACGATGTGAAACTGGCTTCTTATACTGATCCGAACCCTAAATTGTCTGGTCGGGTAGATTTAGCCAGTGGATATTATCATGTTCGTTTCGATAATCTGAAGGTCGAGACGATTGACGGCTATACGCCATACTATTCCGAATTACTGGATAATCTTGAAATGTATGATCTGGCTGCTACACCAAACCCTAAATTAAAATACGGCGGTTTGTGGAGTCATCAAAACGGGGCTGGTATGTATATTTATCAACGTTCCCTATCTACCAGTCAAGGTGCAGCTGCTACGATGGAATATTCTTTTGAAGGCACCGGGTTAGATATTCTGGGACCGAATAATGGATCGGCTAAGTTAGAAGTGACTGTTGATGATGAAATTGTCACACTGTCAGCCGATACGATGGCCTCTAAAGAACTCTACCAAACGTACACGCTTCGCGGACTTAAATATGGACAACATAACGTTCAGATAAAGGTATTAAGCGGTACTTTGGTAGTGGACGCGGTAGCGGTTGTTTCCGGTGAAGTAAAGGGTGCTGTGGATACAACTGCTCTTCAATCAGCGGTAATAGCAGCGAAAGAAGTTACCAAACTGGATGAATATTCGGATAGAGACTGGCAGCTTTTTGCAGCTGCACAGAACACCGCCCAAGAAGCACTAGACAATGCTGCTGATTTCAGACTGGATCAGGAAGGAGCTGTGCAACTCGCGGTACGTCTGATCTCTGCCCAGAACCAATTGACAACAGGGGATATACGGGAGCTTGCTTCTCCTCAGGATATTGCCACTTATGTCGGGAAATTGCCGAATCTTCCAGATAAGTTGGAGGCTATCCGAGAAGATGGATCCAAATTGCAGGTGTCTGTGAAGTGGAATTTAGACGCGGTCAGCTTCAATACACCCTATGAAAGAGTAGCTGTAACCGGCACTTATGGCAATCTAAAAACCACTGCTAATGTGGAAGTAGTGCCAGAAGGTCTCGTGTACTTTTTGGATGTCGGTGTTTCGGCGGATGTCGTCACACCACCCTATACGGTGATCAAGAATTTCGTGGGCGACAGCCTTCTGAATAGCACCGCGGATCAACTATCAACAGGCGCTGTGTGGGGTCATATCAATACAGGGGCAAATTATAATCTCAAAGGGCTTGGCGGTGCCGTGGTTATCACGGATAAAACTCAGACAGGTGTCTACAGCTCGAATACAAAGAATACACCTCTGATCTACACCCTCCCTCTGAGCGCAGGAAAGTACACGATTACATCGTTCCATCGGGACTGGTGGAATATGAGCAACCGCACGATGGATATCACGCTTAGCTACACTAATGCTGAAGGGAAGACAGTGAACGAAACGGTCAAGACCGGTGTACTCGCAGGTCCTAATGGCGTCACGATCACTCATAACTTTACGCTGCCGGTGAGCGGCGTCGTGAAATATTCGATAAACAATACGAATAGTCAGGCATCTGTGATCAGTTACTTAGCAGTGGCGAAGGACAGGGTCAGCATTGTCAATGAGCAGGCTGTAAACGAGGCTAAAAGTATTATAGAAGGTGCTGCATATAGCGTGCAGAAGGAAACAGCTAACAGCGAAGATGGAGTCCGGACCTGGCTGCTCCAAACGATGAACGGTTTAATCGGGTTCAGTGATACGGGGGTTACGATGGGTGATATCACCCTATCTTCGTTCCAGGAAGCTACTGATGACACAGCCGGCAGCTTCAGCTTCACAGTATTACTGAACAAGGGCGAGGCGAAGGCAGAAGCTGCGGCCAGCGGAACGATTAAGCTATCGGAGCCAGATATGAAGCAGCCGGAGATTACCTTGATAGGTGAAGCCATAGTCAATCTGCAGATCGGTTCTGAATATACGGATGCAGGAGCCACTGCGTATGACGACCAAGACGGTGATATCACAGACCGCATCAATACAACGGTCAGCAGTGAAGTGTATGGTCTGACGGAGTTAGATACAGCGCAAGCGGATATCTACACCTTCCATTACAATGTCAGCGATGCCGCAGGCAACAAGGCTGCGGAAGTCACCCGAAAAGTAATCGTATCGGAAGATCCAGATGTACTGAAGCCGGTCATTACACTGCTTGGTGAACCATCTGTTCAACTGGACAATGGCGCAAGCTATACAGATGCCGGAGCCACCGCAATGGATAACCGCGATGGCGATATTACAGAACGTATTGTGGCGACGATTACGAAGGATGGAAATCATACGGAGACGCTAGATACCTCATCAGCAGGCACTTACATTTATCATTATAATGTGAGTGATTCCGCGGGCAATACGGCTGTTGAAGTTATAAGAATAGTTACAGTGGGAGAAGCGCAGCAACCGCCGACTTCAACACCAACGGTAGAACCAACACCGACAGTTGAACCCACAGCAAATCCTACACCAACACCTGTACCTGAAGTAACCTCAGGGCCGGTATCGACCACAGCACCGACAGTATCGCCAACACCAACACTGCTGCCGCAGACCATGCGGATTCTTAACAGTGACGATTTCACGGCTCCGGTTGGAGGGGGAATAACAGTTCAGCTCACAGATGCTACTGATTCCGTACTGCTTCCTGTGGGAGTGTCAAATATTATCGGAGTGAACACGCTGCGTCTCGTATGGAATACATTTGCTATCCAACTGACCCCAGAAGCGCTAAAGAGTATCCAGGAGAAAGCTGCAGGAGGTCAAGTGGATGGAGCACGAATCAAACTGTCGGCCGTGAAGGCATCCAGAGTTGCCGTGGAACAGCTTATGAATAACCCAGCTGTCAACGGCTCGGTTCAGTTATCTGCTGCAAGTGATGTAATTAACTTCAGTTTGGAAGTTATTAGTACGAATGGCACTGCCGTACCGGTAACCCGTTTTGATAAGCCACTCACGCTTACCTTCATATTAGATTCAGATTCCAATCCTAATTTGCTGGGCATCTACAATATAGCCGGGAACGGAGCTCTTGAATTTATGGGCGGAACGCTAGCTGATGGAAAATGG
This sequence comes from Paenibacillus sp. FSL H7-0737, assembly GCF_000758545.1. Lineage (NCBI taxonomy): Bacteria > Bacillati > Bacillota > Bacilli > Caryophanales > Paenibacillaceae > Paenibacillus > Paenibacillus sp. FSL H7-0737. The sequence goes on from NZ_CP009279.1 coordinate 2,459,377, forward strand.
AGTACGGAAATACAGCGTTTCAGCCAGTTTGCAGTCCTGGAATATGACAAGACATTCTTGGATGTCAGTACGGATAGCTGGGCGAGGGATGTTATTAAGACAATGGCGGCTAAACATATTATCCAAGGTATTTCCGATACTGAGTTTAATCCGCAAGGGAAAGTGACAAGAGCACAATTCGCGACCATGATTGCAAGAGCGCTAGGCTTAGAGGCGGGAAGTCATTCAACGTTTATTGATGTGGACTCCAAAGCTTGGTATGCAGAGTACGTTGCAGCCGTAAGCAAAGCGGGCATAGTGCTCGGACGTAGTTCGGATTCATTCGCACCGGACCGCAGCATTACCCGCGAGGAAATGGCCGTAATGATCGTTAGGGCTTATGAATATATACAAGGCAGCAAGGTAAATGAAGTTTCAGCAGGCTCGTTCAGTGATTATTCCCTGATTCATGTCTGGGCACAGAAATCAGCAAGTTTCGCTGAGCAGGCAGGGCTGATAAAAGGACGCGGCAATATGCAATTCGCACCGCAAGAGATGATGACCCGTGCCGAAAGTGCGCAAGTCATCGCCAATCTGCTGGGATATTTGTAAGCCGCACTTCCATGAACCTGGCAGCTGCATTTAGCGGGTGCCAGGTTTTTTTATAAGTTCAAAGAAGGGTTTATACAATTGCGAGGCGTCGATAAGTGGCAATGTCAGCTTTTTTTGCCGTATTTTCCAGGTGGAATGCCCGTGATGTTCTTGAAAGTACGTATGAAATTGGCATAGTCATTGAAGCCGGATAGATAACAGGTTTCGGATACGGAGTTTCCGGAGGATAGGAGCTGTTTGGATAAAGCGATTTTTTTAAGCAGGACGTACCGGTAGATCGTTCCTCCTGTCTGCTGCTTGAACAGGTGACTAAGATAATATTTATCGATGTTTAATTCACCAGCGATCTGCTCT